>DBMR01000041.1 GCA_002298785.1 Verrucomicrobia subdivision 3 bacterium UBA693 | reverse complement strand
CTCGGCCGGAGGTCGCTGACTCGCGTGCAATCGCGGGCCCGACTTCGTTATCTGGAAAACCCGCCGAGTGATCAGGGCGTTGATTCGGGCCTTTGCGCCCGAACGGACCGCATGATATTGGAGGGGATTAGAAGTTGAAAACTGCCGCCCAGGTTTGAGCGGCTGCCGATTTGTCCAAGCTGCTTGAGCAGGATGCTTTTTCCTTCGAGTTGGCCGGAGACTAGACTATAACGGTTTTACGATGGGCAGAACTTTGTCTTCGGTATCACGCGAAAGACACCTTCGGAGCTTGGGTTCGCCCATGATCACCATCGACGGCTCGCAAGGCGCAGGCGGTGGATAGACTCTGCGCAAGTCAATGGCGCGGTCTTTAGTCACCCGCCGACGGTCCGACGCGCCCTGTTGAAACAACATTGCTTCCGGGCTGGTCGGCCTTATGTATTGATTGGCGTACTCTTCCAATCGTATCCGACCGCTTTCCCGCACAGCCAATTTAAGGTGAAGTGAAGCTCGACGCTAATTGAACGGGTCTGAACAACGCTTCGCAGCTTGGTCAGAAAGGCAGCCAGGTTGCGGTAGCGCTTCAGCTAGCCTTCTGACAGAGCCAGTAGAGTCGGAGCAGATGTAGTGCTGCGTAAGGAACGGCGCCGGATAGGGCTGCGTGGACGGGTGCCAACCGCTCCGCGCCAAGACGTTCGAAGGCAGCTAAAACCTGCCTGCGTTCCAGATCTGGCAGCCGCGAGGCTCCAAGCACACGGCTGGCATCGACCTTTCCTCCCAGTTGTTTAAAGCGATGGAGGTGTTGCGTGACTGTCCCTGGAAGGATTCCGTATCGCGCGGCGATTTGCGCGATGGTCTGGCCACCAGCAAACAACTCACCAATCTCCCGAGTGCGGCCCCCGCGATCCGAGCGAATAGGTGGATGGGGCGGAGTCGCTTCCATCTTCGGAGCGGGAACTGGACCGTGCTGCGCGCAATGGGCACGGATAATCTGCAGGAAGGCATCGCTGTAGGCATCCAACTTCACTTTTCCCACGCCGTTGATCGCGAGGAACTGAGTGCGGTCTTGCGGAAGGGACTTTGCCATCTCGAGGAGGGCGCGGTCGGAGAAGATAACGTAAGCCGGCACGCCCGCGCGGGTCGCCAGGGTTTTCCGGAGATCACGGAGCTTTTGGAATAACTCGGCGTCAGCACCTTGAACTGGGGAGGTGGCCAGGATCGTAGTGGCTTTGCCCTCAGCGGGAACCAGCACCTTTTCCTTACCGTTTAGAACATTCCACGCTTTGGAAGTGAGGCGCAGGGTGCCGTAATCGAGTTCACGCTCCAGTAAGCCGAACTGGACGAATCGCTCCACCAGCCTGCTCCACTCCTCGGTCGAAACCTCCCTGCCGGTGCCGAAGACGCTCAACCGGTCATGCCCCCGCGTTCGGACCTTCTCCGCCCTCGAACCGCGCAGCACCGCCACCACATGGGCCGCTCCAAACACCTGGTCTGTCGCTTTTACGCAGGAGAGGAACTTCCGGGCTGCGTCCGTAACGTCAGTCACCGGGCCCTCCGCCATTGTCTGCGCGCAGTTATCACAGCAACCACAGGGATCCTGGAGCGCCTCGTCGAAGTAGGCCATCAATGGCTTCCGGCGGCAGCCTCGGGCCTCCGCAAAGGTCATGAGCGCGCGCAACCGCGCCTCTCGGCCCTCACGCTGGGACGCGGCGCCGGCCTCGATAAACCGCCGATGAATCACCGCGTCGCCACGGCTGTAGAGCAGCAGGCAATCCGCAGGCAGACCATCTCGGCCGGCGCGGCCAATTTCCTGATAGTAACTCTCCAGGTCTTTCGGCAGGTGCGCGTGAACGACGAAGCGCACGTTGGACTTGTTGATACCCATGCCGAAGGCGACGGTGGCGACCATCAAGGGCGCCTCATCATGAATGAAACTCTCCTGGTTGCGGCGACGCTCGTCCCCCGGCATACCAGCGTGGTAGGTCAGCGCCGGCCAGCCATTCGCGATGAGGTCGCCGCAGAGCCCGTCCGCTTGCTTCCGGGTCCCGCAATAGATGATGCCGGACTGGCCGCGGCGCTGCTCCAGGAACGCCAGCAACTGGGCTAGCCCATCGCGACGGGTTTGCACGGCAAGAAACAGGTTTCGCCGGTTGAAGCTCGCCACGAATTCGCCCTCGGCCGGAATGTCCAGATGGTGGCGGATATCCTCCCGCACACGTGACGTGGCCGTAGCGGTAAGCGCCAGACATACGGCGTCCGGAAACCGACGCCGGACGCTCGCAAGCTGGCGGTATTCCGGTCGAAAATCATAGCCCCACTCCGAGATGCAATGCGCCTCGTCAATGGCCAGGCAGGCGAGCCGGCTTTGGTCGAGGAGCAACTGGATTTCGGGCCGCAGAAGTGTCTCCGGAGCGAGGTAAAGCAGCCTCAATCCTCCCCGCCGGACGGCGCGCATGATTTGCTCGTAATCCCGAAGCGGCACCAGGTGGTTGAGGCAGGCGGCGGGCACGCCAACTTGTTTGAGTTGGCTGATCTGGTCGTGCATGAGCGCTACCAGGGGCGAGGCGACCACCGTCACCCCCTCAAGCAGCAGCGCCGGGAGTTGGTAGCAGAGAGACTTGCCGCCGCCGGTCGGCATCACGGCCAGCACGTCCCGCCCCTGCAGCACCCGGCTGACGATATCAGCCTGGAGGGGGAGGAATTCCGAGAATCCAAAGGTCCGCTTCAGAACTTCGGCGGCCCGCTTGCGGAGGGTCTCTTGGGAAACTGACGCCGCTTGCCCGGGTGATGATTGCGATGCGAGCCTGGGTTTCGTAACCAGTCGCCGCTGTGGCCTCCGCGCCTCCGCTTCGGGTCCGGGGAACCAGCCGGACAACTGCGCAAAACAACGCAGTTCTCCGTCGGGACGGTCCTGGGGACACCACCAATGCGCGAGCGACACACGCAAAAGGGTGCCGACAGGAATCTCGGTGAGTGGCTCCTGGAAACCCACGAACGTGAGCGTGCGTCCGCCATCGCGCGTCGGGTAGCGGTAACGAATGCGTTTGCCCTCGCAATCAACGAGGAGCGGTCGGTCCGGTATCCAAAACATGGTGCTGCGCTGCGGCAGACCGCCCTGTTGCGAGATGTAAAGCCCGCCTGTTGGCGTAGCTTGGAGGAGGCCCTCGAAAAGCTTCTCGGTCCCGCCTCTCACCGGTGGCATGAAACGGTGAATTGTGGCGGTCACCTTTTGCGAACGACGTATGCGCCGCGCGCCGACCACGATGATGTTCTCCACGTGTGGTGGAACGATGTCCGGGTCCGGCACGGACTCGATTTCCCAAACCTCACCGACGTCGTATTCGAGGCCAGCCGGTTGGTTCCGGGCTTCGTCCGGCGCAACCAGGCGGACGCTCCGCCCTCCTTCCGTGAGGCCGCCGACGTATGCTCCTGCGCCGCGTCTGGTCTTGGCCACGATTAGAACTTTCATGCTGCCGGCTGGCCAGGGGTCAAATGCACCAACTCTATGACCGCGCCGAGGTCATTCTGCAACCGTTCCGCCAGCAGCGACCGGTGACATGCGCCAGGCTCGCGCTCGACGCAGAACAGCGCCACTACGCGCGCTTCAGCTCCCAAACCATCTACGAACCGCCGGCTGTCTAATTGAGACAAGAGTTCTTGCCGATAGGCCGCGATGAACGCGTCACTAAGTGCGAGGCGCTTTCGTTTGGCGGTATGCTCGGTTTTGTCGGCCTCCGTCTGCCGCCGACGCAACTCGGGCGGGGGAGCCAGTTCGCGGTAATGCAAATAGCGAATGCCGAATTCTGCCAGCCGCGCCTGGAGGCGGGCTCGATTGGCAAAAGCGTATTCGGCTCCACGCACCCCGCGGCGCCAGCGGATGTCGCAGAAGGTGTCCACCCCGGTCGTGCGCAACGCGTCGAAAAAAGCCGCCTCGCTGAAGCCATAAACCCCAATCGTGACCAGTCGTAGCGGGCGCGGGTAAGGGTTCAAGCGTCAATCTCCGTTTTCGTTGTCTTCGCGCGGCCCGTAACGTTTCCGCGAGGTGAATGGAACCTGCCCAAACAGGTCCATCTGCCCCTTCGTAAGCCGGTCGATCACCTCGGTTTGGGTCAGGCGAGTGCCGTCCTCGTCAATGTGGCTGACGGGGATGCCGGCAGCGGTCAAGGCTTCTCCAATAAGTTTGCTCCGGTGGCATTGTTCCGGCCGACCTTCGCTGCACATCAGCGCCGCCGCGCACTCCTGTTCAAATGCCTTTCTGAGCCGCTCAATGCCTTCTCGAAAGAACGGTTGCGTGCGAACTTTGTCGTAGTCCACCTTGCCGCCGGTGTGGCAGTCGGGGTCCTTCGGCTGGCCGCCCAGCACATCGCCCATAAAGACGTATCGTATGCCTGCCCGTTCAAGGCAGCGTTGGAGGACATCTCGCGAGAACTCCGGCTTGAACTTTGAGTAAGGAGAACTCCGGACATCCAGCAGATACTTGATACGGTTTGCTTTCAACGCCGTGATGAACTCCTCCAGCGATCGTGCCCCGTAACCAATGGTAAAAAGCGGGCGCCGGTTCTCCGGAACCTTGGGAAGCATCGTCGGCCTCGCTTCATTGACACTCACGCCCGGAGTGTATTGCCTTGCCGTGAATTGAAAAGTCCCTTTTCGCCCGGTTGCGATCCGTGACGAGCCGTGGCGACATCTTCACCTCGAAAGCTCTCTTCGTTCATCGACCGGACCAATTGTCGAATTCTCATCTCTGAACTGAATCCTGGCGCCGGTCCATGGCTAAGGCTGCGGCAAAGATCCGGGCTGGGAAAGTGGCGGCCAATTGGTGGCACAGCAAAATTCACTCCAGTTTACCGAAGCGAGGCAACGTCATGGAGACACAGTGAATAAAAGACGGAATGCATGGCGCGCCCGCCGCGACTCGAACGCATGACCCTCTGTTTAGAAGGTGCTCGCGGACTCAGTTTTTCTGAGGAAACATGCGAATTTCCTAGGAAAGTCAATGGTTGTTTCTCCGTGAACACCCGTGGAGAAAAAAGTAGTGGACGCTTTTGGGGCGTTCGAAAATTTCCGTTTTCCCCGTCCATTGCCCTCATTTTATCTCCAACCTGTGTTCGGAGAAATGTTCTCTGCGAGCATCCCGACCCTTTGTGATTTTTTCCTTTGGCGGCTTCGAACTCTGGCTTCCACAAACGTTGAGCAGAGGTCGACTCGGTCGCCTGCTTCGGAGCTCCGGCTCGAATTGGACGCTTTTGGAGACCGAACCTCCAAGGTGAAATTTTGTCCCCGGTTGCAAGATCCACCGACCTATAATCGACGGTATGATTGAAAATCTTTGGGTAAGTTTGGACAAAGCTGCAGAGTTCGTTGACGTGTCGAAGCCGACGATTCTGCGTCGTGCTGTGTATTTCAACAAACCTGTTGCGGAGATCGAAGTGTCCCCCTGTCCTGAGGGCAAAGTTCGCTTTAAAAAACTGAAGCTGGGCAAAGGCACACGTCAGGAACGACGGTATTATATTCCCGACCTGCGGCTCTGGCTCAACTGAGCATGTGCTTTCCCGACCAGGCACCCGGGCAAGCCCTGAGGCAAGGGCATCACGCTTCACGACGAAACAAGGAGAGCGTCCAAATCATCAATGAAGAACCGCCGTTCTCGACGCTTGCTTTTGTCCTCATTGAGCTGAAGCAGTTTGTAACGAAGGCGGCCCTTTACGGCTGCATCCTGCCAGGGAATGGCGCGCCTCGATACTAAATAGAAGGGTTGGAGTCAGGCGGCCTTTTGGAATTCGTTCTCAGGCGGAGCGAGAAGCCAGCCTTGTTTCTCAAGTTCAGCCCAAGCCAAGGGCACTTTCTTCGGAAGCCAGCTGAGATTAGGAGCTTCGCCGTTAAGCCAGTTTGGCGGAACACCGCCGTATGTGCTCTTGATGCACTGCCCGCCGCTGGTGTGACCCAGCTCGATGGCAATGACCTCGTCCCGAATTCCTTGGCTGCGCCGGATAAGCACGTAGAACGCTCTGCCGGCCCCGTGCGGTGTCAGTTTGCGCTTTATCTTTCCTTGCTCATGGAGTCGCAGAAGAGCGTGCCCAAGTGCGCCTTTATCTATCATCCCGCAGCAGTGCGATGGCCAGAAGGTCTGGGATTCCGGGAAATGTTTTGCCTTCCAGGCCGCATGGGCTTTTAGCAGCGCCTGCATTCCTTCGTGGTTGTAACAATAAGGGTTCACTGCGTGCTGTCCCTTCAGGCGCCAGACATACACGTGCTTGCCGTCTGGAGTCGGAGTGCCATACACGTCGTTGCCCCACTCGAGAACTTAGGATGTACGGAGTCCGGAATACGCCTCCGCGAACAGTTGGAAGCCTAGGACGACAGTGTTTGGATGGCGAAAAAAGAACGCACCAGCCGTGTGCAATTCGTCAGCGTCGCGTGGGCAAAATTCCCGGCAATGGCGAACTTTAGAACTGGGTTGGTATTTCGGCCTGTCTGCCACCGGGTTCACCTTCACCACGCCCCGGCTTTTGCAATACGTGTAAGCGTTATTTAGCGTGTTCAATTCACGGTCCGTTGTTCTGAGTCCCTCGCCTTGTCGGAGGTTTTCGAGTCGCCAGTCCCGGTAGTTGTCAAACAGCATGTCGCATACGTCCTCCACAGCAGCCGAGTCCCAGAATTCCAGGAGAGTTTCGCAATTCCGACGTTCGTCCTCCTCCGTTGCTTCGGGGCGCGACAAGAGATGACGGTCGACAAAACCGTCTTTCATGTAGCGGCGAATTATCTCTCCCACCGTCTTTGCCTCCGCGGGCATTTCTTTCCTGTTTACGGAAGATTTGCTTTCAGCGTGTGCTTCGGCGTATGGGTGTTTCCCCTCAGCTTCCATAGCCCTTCTGCGGTAATACTCATCCTTTGCCGCCTGGAAGTTTTTTTGCGACGTGAAGTTTACGCCAAGGCTCCGCCACGTGCGCTTCCCGTTGATCTTTGGGCGCTCGTGGTACGTCCCCTCTCGTACGTGGCGGTAGATGCCAGGGATGACCAGAACGTGCCGCTTCTGCTTCTTGCGGCTCTTTTGCTGCTTATTCTCTGATACGACTGCCTGTTTGGGCATGGTCGTATTGTAGGTAGTGAGCGCGTTTTTTCTCGGTGAGGTGCTTTTTTGTAAGCGTCGTTAGAGCTACAG
>DBMR01000042.1 GCA_002298785.1 Verrucomicrobia subdivision 3 bacterium UBA693 | reverse complement strand
ACCCTAGTAGGTTCATGGAAAGTTATCAACCCATATTCATTTATTTCCCCAGCTCCATCGGAGCGACACGGTCGTTCATGCTCGCGTACCTGCCAAGATCTTCGGGACTGAAACTCACGGATGCCCTGCACCGCACGATACCTTGGTTGGTCAACGACAATTATTAGTTACCAGAGGTTTGGGGGCGCGGGCGGGAAGGAAGGGACTCGTTCCACCACAAACAAAAACTTGTCGGAGGTTAGGGAGTTGTGGGAGGCATGACCGTGCCTGAGTGTTGATCGGCACAGTTACGGTCACTCCCCGCCGCTGGGGCCAGGAAATAAACCACGGACTACTCGGAATACACGGAATGGAAGCGACTCTTCTGTCTCCTTTTTTGGGTGTGGCCGGGGAAACGCTGCGCACGGAAGGAATTGCAGGCGGTTGCTTCACCTCCAGCTCCAGCGGAGACATAGTGGTGAATATATTACGTCGGTATTTCGACTAAGCCATCCCTCACCTCCAGGCGTTGCCTCGCACCCCAGCTCCGTCGGAGCGACACGGTCGTTCATACCGGGGTACCTGCCGAGATGTTTGCGCCCTCCGTCAACATCTACCGACAAACTCACTTCGGCGGCGCATCCGCAGGCGTGGCGCGCGGCGGGCCGGCAAAGATCACCTGGCTCCGATTGATCTGGACCTGCGTGCCACCCGCCAGGCTGTTGGCCTGAATCGCCTCCCAACAGTTCAGATTCCATCCCGCGTAACTGTGACGGTAAAAATGCCAGGAATCGTGCGAATACCGCCAGGGACGCAGATCCACCCGGATCCGGTCGCGCAGCAATGGTTGCACATGATCCCAATCGCGATCATCAAAATAGGTGTGATCCTGAAAGCGGCGGCTGCGGAGCTTCTCGACTCGGGCCGGGTCGTTGATCCTGATCCTGGGTTCTGTTGTTTCCTCGCTTGTATGCAACAACAGAAAGGGAGGTTTGAAAGTGGCCCTCAAGTTGGTTTCGCTGGTCAATGCCCGCACCGCGTCCAGCAGCGTGGGGTTGGCCCCGGAAAGCCGGGCGCTGGCTCGACGAAAGAAATAGAATTCATCTGTCGCACCCGGCAGGAAAATCACGGCCTTGACCACGGGATTCGAGCCCAGGGATTCCAGGACGGTGCGAACACAATTCGTGCGATTCAACTCCGCCACGGGATGCCGGAGGGGCATTTGCGCCAGGGCCTCCTCCCAGGCTTCAACAGCCCGGGCACTGGTCATCGTGCTCCAGCCCAGCAGCAGGCTGCATAGTAATGAGAGACGCATGTTAAAGCAGTAGTTGAAAAGACTTTTCTTCAAGCTGCCCGCGCCATTTCCGGGCGTAACTGAACTGACGAAATAAATCCTCCAAAGCCGCCAGGAGCGTTTCGCGCGCGGCAGCGTCGGCGTTTTGCCAGACGCCATCCGCCCCCCGCAGTTCCGCTTCCAGGTGCGCCTGCCATTGGTTGAGCGTGTCGAGCATGGCGCAAATCCGCTCGTGCGCCGCCCGGGCTTCCTCTATGCTCACGGCCTTCAGCAGCACCGAGGTTTCCGCCTGGCGCCGGCGAATGATTGCGTCCGCCTCATTACCGAGGCGGCCCACTTCCATCATCGCCTGGGCCATCGCCGGGGGGATCGATTGGATTTCCTCGGGCGGACGCCCGCGCTCCAGCTCGAGCAGGTGACGGAGGCGTTCTTTCGGATCACGCAAGCATTGGTAAGCGGCATTGATCGCCGTGGATTGATCCTGGGCCCGGCGCCGGGCCTCGGGCGAATCCTCGTGCACCCGGTCCGGATGCGCCGGGGCGGACAACGCCAGGTAGCTTTGCCGCAGGGCTTCCGCCTCGAACCAGGGCCGGCGCGGTAGCGAAAACGTGAGAAAATGGTCCGTCATCGCCGCCCCGGAACTCGCGTCATGCGCTGAAGCTCTCGCCGCAGGAACAACTGGTGGCGGCGTTGGGATTTTTCACTTTGAATCCCCCTTCCAGCGCATCCACAAAGTCCAGCTCGCTGCCGGTGACATACAAGGCGCTCTTGGGATCCACCACCACCCGCACCCCGGCGGTTTCCACCAAAATATCGCGCTGTGCCGGACCGTCCTGCAAATCCATCTTATACTGCAAACCGGAGCATCCGCCGCCCACCACGGCCACCCGCAATACTCCCTGTGGCCGCCCCTGCCGGGTGAGCAGGCTGTTGACTTTCTGCGCCGCGCTGCCGGTGAGCTTGATCAACCGCTCATCGCCCGAGCGATAAGCGGGCGCGGCAGTGACGGAACGATTTTGACTGTTGGCAATCATGTTTCGCTTTAAACGGGCCGAAACTTACGTTCAAAACCCCGGGCCGTCAACGCCGCCACGCTTTTCCTTTATTTCAAACCGCTCCCGCTTACACTGCGGAATCGAATTTCATGCGGAATCCACGGCCATATTCCATCGCACGCCCGGATTGGCACCAGCCGGAGCCGTGCCGGAGTGCGTTCCCCTAACCGATCCCCGCGTCATGCGCGCCTTGCGTTTCAACGATTCCCTCACCTACGACCCCAGCCACCCGGAACCGCCGCTGGCCGAAGGGAATACCCTGATCGCCGTGCAAACCGCCGGTATTTGCTCGACGGACCTCGAGATCTGCCGCGGTTACATGGGATTTAAGGGTATCCTGGGCCATGAATTTGTCGGAAAGGTGCTGGAATCGCCGGCCCAATCCCTGGTCGGCAAGCGCGTCTGCGGGGAGATTAACGTGGTGTGCGGCCAATGCGACCTGTGCCAGGCCGGGCTCCCGACGCATTGCCGGAACCGTTCGGTCCTCGGCATCCTCAATCATCATGGAGCCTTCGCAGAACGGCTGCGCCTGCCGGCGGCAAACCTGCACGTAGTGCCGGATTCCGTGGACAACGAACAGGCGGTGTTCGTCGAGCCTCTCGCAGCGGCGTTCCAGATCCTGAACCAAATCAAGCTGGAGCCACACACCCGGGTGACGGTGCTGGGGGATGGTCGCCTGGGTTTGTTGGTGGCACAGGTCCTGCGGACGACCGGGGCGCCGGTGCGAGTGATCGGGCGGCACCCGGCCAAACTGGCGTTGTGCGAGCAGTGGTCCATCCGCTCACAGTTGCAAGCGAACACCGAAGCCCGGCTCGACCAGGATGTGGTGGTGGACTGCACCGGCTCGGCGGCGGGGTTTGAACTGGCCATGGGCCTGGTGCGTCCGCGTGGGACAATCGTGCTCAAAAGCACCGTCGCCGCGGGCAAAGCGCTGAACCTCGCTCCCCTGGTGATCGACGAGGTGACGGTGATCGGCTCGCGCTGCGGCCCGTTCGGAGAGGCGATCCAGGCCCTGGCAGCGGGCAACATCGATATCGCCCCGCTCATCCAGGGCCGCATGCCTTTGGAAGAGGGGGTGGCGGCCATGAACCTGGCGAGTCAACCCGGGGTGCTGAAAGTGCTCATCAATATCTAATAGAGCTATGCTGCAATTATTTTCCGGAAGCCGCGGCGCGGACGAACATTGCCGATGCTGCCCTCGGTTCCGCTCTGTCATCGGAGCCTTATTGGTTCTGGCGAGCGCGCTCCCCTGCCTGGGAGAAGAGCGGAACCCGAACACGGATTGGTTTTCCAAAGCCGGTTACGGAGTTTTCGTCCATTACCTCGAGGACCTGCAAAATGCTCCGGACCAACTCCACAGCCTGGGTCGTCGCACGACCTGGGATCAATGCGTGCATGATTTCGACACGAAACGGTTTGGCCAAGCCATGGCGGACGCCGGGGCCGGTTACGTTATCTTCACGATGCACCAGCGGACCCGGTTTCTGATCGCCCCCAATGCCACTTTCGACCGCCTGACCGGCTATCGGCCGGGCGAAGCCTGCGCCACCCGCGACCTCGTGGAGGATCTCTACCAGGCGCTGCATGCACATAACATCCCGCTGATGCTCTATTGGACCGGCGACGGCCCGAGAGAAGATGCCCGGGCGGCGGCCGCGCTAGGCTGGAAAGAACCGGTCCCGACAGACTACGTCCGAAAGTGGGCCTCGGTGGTGCAGGAATACGGGGAACGGTATGGCGATAAAGTCGCCGGCTGGTGGGTGGACGGCAGCTACCGTTTCATCGGCTACGACCAGGCAAAGCTCGGCATCCTGGCGACGGCCCTCAAGGCGGGAAATGCTCGCCGGATTGTCGCCTTCAACCCGGGTGTCGAGGACAAGGTGCGGCCTTATTCCCGGCACGAAGATTTCACCTGTGGTGAGCAAAACACGTTTCTCGACCAACCCGTCAGCCGCTGGATCGACGGTGAGCAATGGCACATTCTCTCCTTTCTCGGAGGCGGATCGAGCCGCATCGGCGCCGCCTGGGCGATGCCGGGGGTGAAATATTCCAAACAGGAACTCGTGGATTACATTTTCGCGGTGAACCAGGCGGGTGGCGTCGTTTCCATCGATGCCATGCTTTTCCGCGATGGCGGCCTGGACCGCTCCCAAATGGAGGTGCTCAAGGCGCTGCGCCCCGGCCTGGCTTCCTCCCGATCCCTGACCCCGGTGCCGCCCGGAAACCTGGCCTTCCGCAAGCCCGCCCGGTTGCTCAGCCTCGATGGCTCGCACGAACTCGAAGTCAACGGCGGCGTTCATTTCGCCCGGCTGGGAGTGGATGGACGCTCCCAAACCACTGCCCTCGCCGCCGGAGAATGGCCCTGGACTTACGAAGTGGACCTGCTCCAATCGCGCGCCGTGCGCCGCATCAAAGCGAGCTTTGCCTCGAACGGTTACCCAACCCAATTGCGCCTGGCTCTTTCCGTCGATCACCAAACCTGGCAAACCGTGGCCACAGCCGACAAACTCGAGGGCCAACCTTACTCGATTGAGTTTGGTCCCGTGACCGCACAGTATGTGAGGGTCAGCGCGCTGAAACCCGACGGCCCGAACCAAACGGGAGCCCAGATGGCAATCGCGGAACTCGAGGTCTATGAGTAACCCCATCAAACGCCTCCCGAGGGTTTTGGCGGGGTTCTCGGTTTTGTGGCTGCACAACGTGAGGGGTGGCAGCCATCAAAAAGCCAAGTCAGCCGGGGGGCTGAAGGTGCTCAACCAGATGTGATTCGATTATGCTGAAACTAATTTCCAGGAGTCGTGGCCTCTTGCTCGCCGCCGTCTTGTTTTACGCGCTGACGGTGCGGGCCGGGACGCAGCCGGATTACGCGGTGGTCGTTTCCGCAAAAGCCCATGCCGATGCCGGGTGGCGTCAAGTCGTTACCACACTGCAGACCAACCATGGCGCGACGGTTTTGGTTTACCGCGACCAGGTGGAGGAGGTGCTCCCTGCCCTACGCACGCAATTCCCCCGCTGGGCTTGCTTTGTGGCGCAACCATCAGAGGCGGGGCGCGAATTCGTCGCCCGTGTTCACCGGCTCACCCGCCGGATCGACGATGACCCGTACACGGATTGCTTCTGGGGCATCCTGACGGGTTACGATGCCGCCAGCGCGCTGCGCATCGCCCAATGGCGCGAGCCGTTGACCGTGCGCAAAGTGGGGTCGGGAACGGACATCGCCCTCGAGATGTGCGAGGAAGGCCAGTGGTATGACGAGTTGGCGAAGAACAAGCACGTCAAAAAGGAAACCGGGGGAGCGGCGCAAGTCTTACAGGGCCCAGACGACACTACGGAAGCCCTGGTAAAAACTCTCACTGAATACCGCGCCGATTTGTTCGTCACTTCGGGCCATGCCACTGAGCGCGATTGGCAGATCGGTTACCGGTACCGCAACGGCTCGTTCCGCTGCGAAAACGGAGTGCTTTACGGGCTGGACACGCGGAAACAAAAGTTCCCGATTGAATCCTCGAACCCAAAGGTCTACCTGCCAATCGGCAATTGCCTGATGGGACATGTCGACGGTCGCGAGGCCATGGCCCTCGCGTGGATGAACAGCGCCGGGGTGAAGCAAATGATCGGCTATACCGTGCCCTCCTGGTACGGCTACGCGGGCTGGGGTTGCCTGGATTACTTCGTGGAGCAGCCCGGTCGCTACACATTCACCGAAGCATTTTTCGCCAATGAACAGGCGCTGATTCATCGGCTAAAGACCTGCTTTCCCGACGCGGAGTCGGCCGAGGTCAAGGATGATGGCGCGCCAAAATCAACCGTCGCGCCGTCGCCGGCGGCCAAAGCGGCCGGACTAAACGCCAACGATCTGCGCGGCCTTGGCTACGACCGCGACACCGTGGCGTTCTATGGCGACCCGGCCTGGATGGCTCGCATGGCGAAAGGCAACTGTGCCTGGGAGCAAACCCTCGTGGAGAAGGACGGCGTGTGGACCTTCACCATCACGCCCCGGCGCGGGGACAAGACCTTCGCGCCGATCAACACCAACGGCTCCCAGCGCGGCGGCCGGCCCTTGATCGCCTTCCTGCCCCGGCGGGTTCGGGACGTGAAGATTCTTTCCGGCGCGGAGTTTAACCCGGAGATTACCGACGATTTCATCCTGCTGCCCAATCCACAGGTCTGCGATCCCGCGAAAAAATACCAGGTGGTGTTCCAGGCCAAGGCCTTCGAGTGACTGCCGATCCGCCCAATGTGTTGTCCGCCAACCCGTTTGAGCGGCCGCGGGTCGGGCTGAACTGTCGAACCCATTCAAGTAGAGAAACTGGTTGACAAAATAAGTTTGTCAGTCATATTGGTAGCATGTCCACTCCGCAGCCCGGCAATGGGCGGTGCCGCATCAGGCCGCGCGCGAGTGAGTTGCACAGTCCTGAACCTCCCCCCTCCGGCGCGAACTCTCGGCCGGCGTAACCAGGAAGCCCGTTATGAAATCCACGCGCATTCTCTCTCTCCTTGACGGCCCGGCCCCCCGCAGCGGTTCCAGTGGGGTGTCGAGCATGGCTGGCCGGCGGCACTTTTGCACTTTCAAACATCTACTCGGTTATTGTAACCGGACCACCGCCTTGACCCTGGCGCTCGCTCTGGCCAGCGCCGGCGCCGCCCGGGCCAACACTTTCACTGTCAACACCCCCGCCCCCGGCGGCCCCGGCTCGCTGCTCGAAGCCATCAACCAGGCCAACCTGAATCCCGGCCCCGATGTGATCCAGTTCGACTTCCCGTCCTATCCGCAAATCATCAAGCCCCTCGGCGCGCTACCCGACATCGTTGATTCGGTGGTCATCGACGCGACAATTCCACCGAACTGCGTGCCCGCCTACAAGCCCCTGGTGGCGATTGACGGCAGTCTCGCCGGCCTGAATGTCAACGGCTTGAGGGCGCTGGGCACAGTCAGCGGCCCCATCGCGGTAACCATTAAAGGACTGGCGATTTACAGTTTCTCCCAGGCGGGAATCGTGCTCGCAAACAACACGAACAGCGTAATTCAGGGAAACTATCTCGGAACCGATCCTAACGGCCTGGTGCCGTTTCCCAACGGCAACCGCGGGCTCGTGCTGGATTCCTGCACCAACGTGGTCGTCGGCGGGGCCCAACCGTGCGAGCGAAATGTGATTTCCGGTAACAAGGGCCCGGGCATCGACATGCTGGCGGGTGCGGCCAATCGGGTAGTGGGCAACCTGGTCGGCCTGACCGCCAACGGCCTGTGGCCGATGCCCAACGGCGTTGGTCTCTCCCTCACCGCGTGCAGCCAGTGCCAGATCGGTTCCCTGACGCCGGGCGAGGGCAATGTCATCTCCCGCAATGTCCAGGCTGGCATCCAGATCAATGGCGGGTTGTTCGTCCCCTTGAACAATTTCATCGAAGGCAATTTCATCGGCACCCTGCCCGACGGCACCTCGGCGGCGGGCAACGGCGGTGAAGGGATTTTCTTCTATGGAGGGCCGACCAAAAACACGGTGCGCGGCAATACCATTGCCTGGAATGTCGTATCCGGCGTCAGCGTGCTCGAAGGCATCGACAATACCATCGTCGAAAACTCCATCTTCAACAACGGCGGTCTGGGTATCGACATCACCCCCACCGGCGTGCCGAATATCAATGATCCCTGCGATGTCGATGCGGGACCAAATCGGCAGCAGAACTATCCGATCTTGAGTGGCGCTTTCAATATTAGCGGCGCGCTGCAAATCGACGGTTCGCTGGATAGCGAGCCCGGCCTCTCTTTCCGTCTCGATTTTTACTGGAGCCCAGTTTGCGATCCTTCCGGCTTTGGCGAGGGGCGCCACTACATCGGCCACACCACTTTGGATGCCTCCGCCAGCGGTTGCGTAACGCCTTTTAGCGTGCCGTTCCCGGTGGGGGTGCCGCCGGGCACTTTGATTACGGCCACCGCGACCCATCCGCAAGGCAGCACTTCGGAATTCTCGCCGTGCACGCCGGTAGTCACTACCGGAAAGGGCATGGTCACCCATGCCGGTTTGCCGCATTCTCCGCTGAACGGCGCCGTCATTACCGAAACCAACGATTGGCTGGTGGTCAGCGGCCTGGACAGCGGCGGCAGCAACGGCGTGCGCCTCGTGGCCGGGCGCGCCCAGGGCTGGATGGGCGCATTGGATTCACTGCAGCTTCTGCCCGGTGAAAGCCTGCTGTCGAAGGTCTTCCGCGATGACGCCTCGAACTCGGCGCTGCTCGCCAACGCAAAGCTCGCCGTGGACCCAAAGGGGCTCACGATCGGAGGTCAATTCAACATCGACACCCCGATTCTATCACCCATGCTGCGGCTGGAACTCCGCGATGATTTGGACCAACTGATCGCCGCCGTCCGCTTCCCCAACGGCGGACAATACCACTTGCCCGCCTGCACCAACGGCCAGGATTATATCGTTTGCAGCAACGCCTACGTGTCGCTGAACACCGGCGAGCCGGCGTTCTGCTGGAAATTCTGCCGCGTAGTGTGCCTCCCACCAGGTATGTTCGAACCACCCTACTTACCGCCGGTCCGCACCGCCTGCCTGGTGTGGGAACTACCCAACCAGGTCGTGCACTGCCTCACCTGCGTGGATGTCGGCACCAACCAGTTCAGCGAACTGCACCTGGTGCCGCAGCTTGGCGCCGCCAACCCCGGCGGCGGACTTATGCGGGTCGGGAAGGAATGGCTCCAACAGTTCGGCCAGTTTCATGAAGCCATCAGCAACGTCACCCTCACCGGCTGGGCGCAACACGGCGGCGCCGGCACCCAGGAAAGCCTCTTCGCCCTCGTGCCGTCCATCGTCGGGGTCGGCCCCGGCGGAGGTTGCCTGAATTTGTTGCTCGACCGCGCCCGGCATATCGGCCTCGGTTGGGATCCGGTGGCGACCGGACAGGGTGTCATGCCTTACCGGCTGAACCTCATCATCGGCACGAATCACATCTCTGATTCGACCGTTATCCAGTCAGGCCCGAACGGGGCGAACATCAGCTTTGACTTCACGGCTAGCGGCACCATCACCGGGCGTCTCGACTTCTTTTTCCGCGGACAGCCCTCCGGTAGCATGAGTGTGTTGACCGGCACTGCGCTGGTGGCTTCCAGCGCCCCGCTCCGCGCCTCCGCGGCCACCAGTCCCTACACCCCAACCGGCACCCGCGGCTTTGCCTTTTACTGGCCCGACCCGGTCTCCATGTTTATTCCCGGCACGCCGCTCCAGGCGCAGGCGGACGAGGTCCGAATCGTACCCATTGATCCCGCCACTCCGCTACGGTGGCTTACCCACCTCGAACTCGAGTCCGACCAACTGGCAGGCTTCGAAGTGACGAGCGAGGCCACTCGCCCCGCCGTCCCCGGCCCGCTCGGCATCGAGCTCTTGCCACAACGAATCCGCTTATCTTACCCCACGGAAGTAGGCCGACCTTACCTGCTACAATCCATCTCTACACTGCCGCCAAATACATGGACACTGCTGGAGAATTTCATGGGGGACGGCTCGGTCCGCACATTTGAGCAGGCCTTGCAAGTCGGACCGAGCCGTTTCTACCGACTGGAAGGTCTTTAAGAGCAGCCTCGGATCCAGAGTAACCGGCCACAGGTGGATGGTAAGAGGTCCTGTCACTTGACTGGACAGTTTCCCGGATGCTGCTAAGTTCTCCCCCGGTAACTCAGCCTGACCCTTAATCTTCCAGTGTTGCACAAAACGTGGGAGCACTGGAGGCTGTGCGCACGGATCGTGCACATCGAAAGTGGCAATGGTCCAACGGCAGGAAGGTTGGAGGTGGGGAGCCAAAACAATACCTACGCTATGAAATCTGCATCCTTAAAACTTGTGGCGATCGCACTTTCGGCAGGAGCCGCCTTGACCACCGCTTCCGCCGGAACTTTTAAACACGTCACCATTGATGGTGCGTTCGGGGATTGGGCAGGGGTTCCGTTGGCGGTCAGCGACCCGGCCGACAGCCCATCCGTGGTGGATTATGGTGACATCTACGTCGCCAACGACGAAGATTACCTCTATATTCGATTTACCATTCACGCCGCCGCTGATCCTTTTACGTGGCTCCAGAACATCTTTATTGACACCGATAACAACACGGCGACGGGCTTTGCCGCGGGCGGCGGCGGACATGTTGGTTCTGAAATGCTGATCCAGAGCGGTGCCGGGTACCAGGAAAAGAGTGGCTCGTTCAACGCCGGCGCCATCAATGGCCTCGGTTGGTCCTCCGCACCGGCCGGGGCGGGCACGCAATTTGAAGCCCGCATTTCACGCCACGCCACCAACGCCTCGGACAATAGCCCGGTGTTCACCAGCGATACCATTGCCCTCGTGTTCGAGTCGGATAATGCCAGTTTCACGCCGACCGAATGGGCTCCGGACACAGGCGGCATCGTCTACACCTTTGAATCCGCGCCGAGCGTGTTGACCACCAACCTACCGTTGCTCGATCTCGCCACCAGTTTCTGGCGAGTTAATGATGCCGGCACCGACCTGGGCTCAATCTGGCTGAACCAGGATTACGATGATTTTCAATCCGGGTGGAATCCCGGCCCGGGGTTGTTCGGTTACACCACCACTCCGGGAGCTTACCCGGCCATCAACACCGTCCTGGCGTCGGGGCGCAACACCTACTACTTCCGCACCCATTTCAATTGGAATCATGAAACCGCCAACGTGATCCTCGTGGCGACCAACTACTTGAGCGACGGCGCGGTATATTATCTCAACGGCACCGAGATGCGGCGGGTTCGCATGCCCTCGGGAGCCATTGCCTTCGCCACCCCCGCCACGGGCGTGGCCTCGCCTGTTGGCAAAACGGAGGTGTTCGGCATTTCGCCACTGCCGCTCCTGATTGGCGATAACATCCTGGAAGTGGAGACACACCAGACGGCCGGGAGCGCGGCGGACATGGTGCTCGGAGTTTCGCTCACCGCTGCGGCGCAATTTGCCCTGCTCGATGTGAATCCCAGCCTGCCAGCCGATGCGAGCGTCGTCGCCGGTCAATCACTCACGCTCACGGCGGACGTCATCGGCAGCGGCCCGATCAGTTATCAATGGCTTAAAAATGGCGCGGCGCTCGCCGGCGCCACGGATGCCACCCTCACCATCCCCATGGTGCTGACCAATGACGCAGGCGGATACGCGTTGCGCACCAGCAACCCCCTTTCGACGAACGTCACACGCACGGCCACGGTAACCGTCACCAGCACCCCGGTGGCTTTCGTTGACCCGACGCAACCGGCGGATACCTTCGCCGTCGAGGGTAAACCGGTGACCCTGAGTGTGACGGTTTCCGGTTCCCCGCTGCTGTCTTACCAGTGGTTTAAAGACGCGAGTCCCATCCCCGACGCCACCAACGCGGCGTTCATCGTCACCTGGCTGACAATGGCGGATGCCGGCAGCTACCGGGTAATGGTCAGCAATCCGTCCGGTACGACTAACAGCCGCACCGCCGCCCTAACAGTGCTGCGCGACGCGGTCCCGCCGACGGTCACCCAATTCACACCTGGCGCCAGCCAGATCGTGGTGCATTTCTCTGAACCGCTGAATCCCGCTACGGCAAATGCCGCCGGAAACTACACCCTCAGCGGCGGTATCAACATCTCCAGCGCCGTCCTCGCTCCGGCGGATGCCACCCGGGTGACCCTTACCACCAGCGCCCCGCTGGCGTTTGGCACCATTTATAGTCTAACCATCAAGGGCGTATCAGACCTGTTCGGCAATGTCATCCGGACCACGGTATCGGGCACCCGCGTGATCACGATTGATGGCGCGTTCGACGATTGGCAGGGCATCGCCCCGTCTTACACCGGCCCAGCCAACGCCGACGGTGCCGCCGACTTTGCGGAAGTCTACGTGAGCAACGATGCCGATAATTATTACTTCCGCACCACGTTGTGGCATGACATTCCTTCCGCCGATGGCCAGTTCCCGTTCTACGTCAACATGTTCTTTGACACGGACAACGATGTGAACACGGGCTACCTGCCGGCCACGATCGGCTCGGAACTGCTGGTGCAGAGCGGCTACAGTTACCAGCAAAAGAACGGCGGGTTCAACGAAGGCTCTATCAATAACCTGAATTGGCTATCCCTGCCGGCGGCGCCTGGCACTAACTTCGAATTCAAAGTTGCGCGCGCAGCCACGTTCAACTCCGATGGTTCGCCCGTGTTTCCCACCAATGTGTTGAACTTTGTCTTCCAGGGGATGACCCCGGGATTCATCCCGCGCAATCGCGCGCCGGCTTCCGGCGTGATTTCGTATACGAACACCCCGGCACTGATTGTCCCACCCCTGCCGCTAAGTCAGATCGCCATTCAAAGGCTGCCAGGCGGCCAGGCCGCCCTGACCTGGGACCTCGCCGCCACCTTGCAGGCTAATGCATCGATCACCAGCGGCACCTGGACCAACGTGCCCAACGCCACCAGCCCATATGTAATCCCAATCTCCAGCGCGGTGCGGTTCTTCCGCCTGGCACAATAAAATCAGCCGACAGACCGGGTGGCGGATGGTGATCCACCGCCGCCCGGTTCGACATCGTTTTCTTTCCGGAGGCAGCTTGGTCGTAACTAAAATCGAATCGTCGCACCGTTCGCGGTTGCAGCAGCCCGTCATTCATTGGCTGATTGGTTGTGGGCTTTGGGCCTGCCTGCTTCTCCCCGCCCTCGCGCGGGGTCCCATCCCCGCCCTGAATACCGCCACCCCATACCTGATCTACTACGGGAATTGGGATGCGGCCAAAGTCACTTACGCCCGCAACAATTACCGGCTCGTCATCCTGCACCCGCAAAGCAACATCACCGCCGCCCAGGTGGCGACGATTCGCCGCGGCCCCGACAACCTCCTGGGCACTGCCGACGACGTCCTCGTTTTTGCGTATCTTTCCGCGGGTGAGGATGACCGGCCCGGCGCGCCGTTCGTGGGCGACGGCCAGGGGCCGCGCGTGGACCCGAGAGCGTCCGAAACCGTCCCTCTCTCCAGCATCACCAACGCCCTCGGCCTCCCCTCCCCCGGTGGCACGAACTTCGCCTCGTATTACCTGGACACCAAAGCCAACCCGGACGGCATCCCCGACCGCAATTCCATTTATGGCGGTTATTATGTGAACGCCGGCGCGCCGGCCTGGTGGAATGTCATCAAGAATATGACCCGCGCCACCAACGGACGCGCAGGGCTCGACGAGATTCTAACCCCCACCGTTGGCACTGGCCTGGATTGCGACGGGGTGTTTCTGGACACTCTGGAAGTCGCCGCCCCCAACAGCTTCGGCGGAACCACCTTCGAATGGACCGCCCCAGGCATGTACTCGCTGGTGGAAAGGATTAGCACCAACTACCCGGCCAAATTGCTGGCGGGAAACCGGGGGCTGTTTTTCTATAATCCGAACCTCAAGACTTTCGCCTACAATCTGCGGCCCCATCTCAACCTGGTGATGTTCGAAAGCTATTACACCGATAGCAGCAATTCCGGCCAACCCGCTGCCTCTTTTCTGGATAATCGGTATGATTACGCGCCCAAACTCAACGCCGAGGCCGGACGCCCCGATGGCTTCACAATGGTCAGCCTTGGCTACGACAGCACGCCGCCCTTGTCTCCGGCCACGATCACCCAGGACTACATCGAAAGCATGGGGGTGCAAGGCTGGCCCCTGTATCGCACGGACCCCAGCTTGAATTCCGCCTTCAACACTAACGCGCTGCTCTGGCTGTCCACCAACGCGGACACCCAGCCACCCCAATGGGACAGCACTGCGGCCACCTCCAGCACCCCACCCCCGGCGCGGGTAGGGGTGCGCCAGGCCATCCCCGAAGATAGCTCCATGACCCTCCGCTGGGACGTCGCCCGCGACCAGACCGGGCCAGTGCGTTACAACATTTACTACACCACCCTGCCCACGCTCGACTTTGCCACCGCCACCCGCCTGGCTCATGTCGCTCCGGCAATGCCCCAGAATTATGCCCTCGGCTCGGGGCCCGACTCATATCCTTACGAATTCACCGTCGGCGGCTTGAGCAATGGGGTGCGTTACCTCTTCGCCGTGCGGGCCGAGGACTCCGCCACGCCGTCGCATGAGGATACCAATACCGTCACCCTCGCCGGGATGCCTGGCGGTGCGGCTCCGGGCGGGACGTTTCGTTACCTCGGCATAAACGGTGATACTGCCGATTGGAACGGAGTGCCTGTGCTGGCCTCCGCCCCGCCCACGGGTGCGCCGGTGGACTTTGCCAGCGTGCAGGCCGCCAATGATAATCTCTATCTCTACCTGCGCTTCACCTTGCACACCGCTGCCACGCCATTCTCCGATTACAACACACACATTTTTGTCGATACGGATGACAACCCGCTTACCGGCTATCATCCGCCCGGATTGGCGCTTGGCTCCGAATTGCTGATCGAATCCGGCGCCGGCTATGACGAACGGAATGGAGCTTTCAATGCGGGGGGCGTTAATGCGCTGGGCTGGCTCCTGAGCCCTCCCGGAGCCGGAACCAACTTCGAACTCCGAATCTCCCGCCAGGCGCAATACCCAGGCGGCGCCCTCGTCTTCACCAACGCCAGCCTTCGCTTCCTCTTACAGGACAATCGTGGCTCCGCCCTGGTGGTTGGAGGTGTCCCGTACACGTTTGCCGTTCCCGGACCCTATGACCTTTGGCGCGCTCAATATTTCACCGCCACCGAGCTCACCAACTCCGCCATCAGCGGTGATGCCGCCGATCCCGACCGGGACGGGATCGCCAACCTCGTGGAATATGCCTTCGCCCTGAATCCACGACAGGTCTCGCATCCAGGCTTGCCGCGGGCGTTGGTCGAAAGCACCAATGGCATGAACTTCCTGCAGATCCAATTTACTCGGCGCGATCCTCCGGCGGACGTGAACTACGTTCCCCAGGTGTCCGTCGATCTGGCTGCATGGGATTCCAACCCGGCGAACTTCACCATTGCGAATACCCTGCCCGGCACGAACAACACTTCGCTGGTCACGCTGCGGCTGCTCCCACCGCTCGACAGCGTCCCGGTCCGCTTTGTGCGCATCGCGATTCAGCGTTGATCCAAGGCATCGCGGGGTAAGGACTTTGCTGCCATGCCTGAAGAGAGCTGGTCCGTCGTGGAACAAATCACCGCCGGAAATGCACTTGGCAAGAAATAGATCGCACTGAGCTTCGGTGGCCCCGTGACCCAGTTGCCGTTGCACAAAATGGCGGAAGGGGTTGTTTATGCGCCCATTTTGCCGTCTTGTGCTCAAGGCTGTAAGGCGTGATTCGCCACCCTTTGAATTCAACGGTCAGCCACTTCGCAAGTTCCTTGTGGACTTTCGTTTACAAGCGGACATGACTCAAGAGACCATGGCTGCCAACCTTGGGGTGAGCGCAAAAACCCTCAAAAACTGGGAAGCTGGTCGGACAACACCAACCAGAAAACTCTGGCCATGCATCTACCGGTTGAAAGCGGTTCTCGGTCACTGACAGCAGCCCAGCGCATCCAAGAACCCGTAGCGAGAAGATCAAATAGAGGTAGTAGCTATCAAATCGAGGGCTGCAGAAGGAACGAAACTGGGGGTATTCCTCACGGAGTGAGAACACGGGCGATTCTCGTGCCAAGTCGTATTCAAAAAGGCGCTCATGGCATTCTTCAATCACAAAGGCAACGACTTCAAACTCGTTGCCTTTCTTATTTTCCGCTCACGAAAACGTGTGACTTCAGCTCTATTCCAAAGCGCGAAGGAGGGTAATGGATCCAAATTCACCCCCATACGCAGCGGCGGGAAGTTGTAGCGAGTTTCTTCAAACGCTCGCTGGTGGGACTGCCATAGTCACGAACGTAGCCAATCCAAGATGCAGGTTTCGTTCGATTCGTGAATGGTTGTGGGACGGGCAAGGAGCAGACTATTTGCTGCGCCGGCGAATTACCTCCGCGATGGAGCGAATGGCTTCTCGTTCGAGGTTTTTTTGCGAATGAGGATCGCTATTGGTGAACTTGCGCTTGACCTTGTAGCCGTGAGACATCACAGGCGATTGATTCTCCTTCGCCCGCGACGGCTTCATCCCCTGGAGGTGGGCAATGAACTCATCCGGCTTGAAATAGGCGATCTTGGACGCGAGCACAGACCCAAAGCTCCCTGAAACGGCGGATTGGATCTTCTGCAAACGCTCCGTTTCCATGCAAACCATTACGATTTGCTCGAACCCAGCTTTCAAGCATTTCGCCACGTTCTTTACTTCGTAGTCAATTGTGTTCGTGACCGAGATTTCGCAGGCGATGATTTGGTGGTCACGTTCCAGCAACAGATCAACACTGCCCTGCCCATCCAAAATCTGCTGTTCAATGATGGCCCGGAAATCCAGCGCTTCCGCCGCTTGTTTGATGCGCTGTTGAATTGCCTGATGCTGAGCGCCGCCCCGGCCAAGATCCGCGGGAACGGTTGGCTTCTTCTTTTCCGGAACGGGAGGGACAGGCGGTTCGCTCGGGGTGAACGCCGGGGGTTGTGGGCTCTGAGCGATCTCGGCCGCAACTGGGGGCGGCTTAGGAGTCGGCGTGGGCCGGGCAGCAGCAGCCGGTTTCGATGCTGGCAACTCTTTAACCTGCGAAGTTTCCCAGGAACGTCGCAAAGCCGCTTCCACGACTGATCTCGGGCTGGCGTATTTTTCTCTCGAAGCTGCAATGACTGCCTCTCGTCGCGTTGCAGCTTCTTTAGAACTCGGTTCTTCCGGGCGTGGAATGGTGAGATTGAAATCCGAATCGCTGCGCTCGACGCGGGCGATGGCTTGACCGGGATCGAGGTTTTGCAAGTCCCTCGCGTCGAAGAAAGAGAATCCCGGGGCCAGCTTACGTGCATCCTCGTCCCCCAGGCCAAAACAGATGCGCGTTCCGGTATTCGACAAAACGGCGCTTGCCACTTCGTAATCCCGTTCTAATTGCCGCAATTCCTGATGCGCAAGGGTGAGCCCAATCCGGTATTTGCGCGCCCCGGTAAGGATTTCCGCCATGCTGGGAGTGATGAAATTGTGGAACTCGTCAACGTAGAGCCAGAAGTCCTTGCGCCCGGCCGCCTGTTGGGCCTGACGGCTCATAGCGATTTGCTGAAACTTGGCCAAAAGGAGCGTTCCCAAAAGGTAAGAGTTTTCCCGGCCCAGCATGCCCTGGGATAGCTTGGCCAGAAAAATCTGTCCCCGGTCCATAATTTGAGCGAAATCGAGCCGGTTCTCCGGTTGCGACACCATGTAACGGATGGGCTTGGGCGCAAGGAACGCCTCCAACCGCGTCAGCACCGGGCCAACTGACTTATTACCAGTCAATTGGGGAAATCCTTTCTGCCAGTAATATAGCAGCTCGGGGTCCTGGACGGTTTTGAGGACTTCCGCACGGTAGGCCGGCTCGATCAAAAAGTGGCGTAAATCCGAGAGAGTCCCACCCTGTTTACTTTCCAGAAACACGAGAATGGCATTGTTGAGCACCGAACCCATCTGATCGCCCCAACTGGTGGAGAGCCGCCGGAATACGGAAACCAGGTCCGAGGCCAGCAGGGTTTTTTCCAAATCGGAGTGAGCGGATAGAATGTTGAATCCAACTGAATACGCTTCGTCGGAAGGATCCACCAACACGACGTCGCCGATCCGCTCCGGCGGAATCACCTCCAGAATTTTGTCCACCAAATCGCCGTGCGGGTCCAAGAGCGCAACACCTTCGCCGTTTTCAATATCTTGGCGGATGAGATTAAGAAGCAGGGTCGATTTGCCTTTGCCAGAGGCGCCAATGACGTGGGTGTGCCGAACGCGCTGCTCCGGCGTGAGCCGCACGGAGATCGATCTTCCGGCATGCTGGTTTTCACCTAGCAACAGGCCCCGGGGCTGACTAACCATGGCGGGCGCGGCTTTGGTCTTGCCGACCTCACGTTCTAGGATTGGCGAACGAACGCCGCTCGACGGCAAATGCACAAAGCCGATCAATTCATCCAAATTGAGCAGCATCCCGGAGCGACGCGACTGCCGAGTCAGTACATCGGCCACGTGGTTCTCAAAAGGATATTCGTCATTAGGCAGCGGGATGAGGGCGTTGCCCTGTGGATGGATGAAGATGCGCAAGGATCCAGCGAGGTCCCTGGCAATTTGAAGCGTCCGCTCATAGTCTTCCGTTCGAACCAGGATGCGAACGACAGCCGCATACAACGGACGCCCAACCTTATCCTTCGCCGCAGCGGCCAGTTCCGGCTGATTGACGAACAACGGCTTGCCATCGGTATGGGTCACCGCCCGCGCGGTGCTCGCCGTCCAGTCGTGTTGCACCGGTTGAAAGAGAACCTGGAACAGCCCCAGTTCCCCGGGCTGCAATTCTGACAGGGCGCCAATGATGCCGATGAAGGGATCGATTTTGCCGCTGGCGAGCGGAAACATGAATTCACGTTCCAGCCCAAACTCCAGCGCCAAGATCTGATCGCCGATGCAAGAGTCCCAAGTTTCAGCCAACGGGCGTTGGCTTGGCTGAAACGTGGCTTCGGGGAAGTAAGCCTGCAACTGCCTTCGTGTCAACGACGCATCGGCAGGGTTAATGGCAAATTGGGCTGTGACTCGTTGTGAAAGCCCCAGCAACTCGAAGGCAATCGGCTCGCGGCACAAGGAAAGATTCGAGAGTAACTGGTCGAAGGCATCCTTGGGGATGTTGAGACTTGCGGGCAGGGAGGTCTGGAGCTCCACCAAAGAATCGCGGATCAGAATTTGCGGTTCCGGTTCGTCCTCTTCGAGCTCCGCCATAACCGGCGGTGGTTGTCGCTGGCTGATTTTGCGAAATAGGGAACTCAGGAGCGTGGGTCGGCGCCCATCGTCCATAGCTGGGACCTCGGACAGACGATATCCAAGAAATGGCTTAAAAGGGGGCTCAGGATACACCGGCTCTGGGAAAACCTGCCACCCCCGCCCGCGCGATTCCCATTTGTAGAATTGGTCGGACAGTTGTTCGTGGACTGAGGCCATACCTCAAATCGCCGGAGACTTTATATCTGACAGGAGCGGTCGGTTAAGGTCAGCGATGGCCGGGGTGCGTTGAAATTGCGGCTGCAGTTTGACACCCTTCGCCGCACAAACATCTTGGGCGAGTTCCTTGATTAGCTCGGGCACAAGCTGCGTGTAGAGACTTCGGGTGTCCTCGCGATAATATGTGTCCTGGCGAAACCAGTCTTCATAGATGGTGTGGACCAAGGGGATTCGGAGCAGGATACTGTCGAGGTCAGAAAAACCGTCTGCCGATGCGTTCCTTAGCACGCCGGCGAGGGCAAATACCAAGGTGATGAGAGCAATGGATGCAAAGGTTAGACCGAGTGGTATGATCAACAGGCGAGCGACCAGGTAGAAAAAAACCAGGGTCGCCAGAATATGCCAAAGCCGAACCAACGCTGGAACATAAACTGTGCGACAGGAAAAGAAGAAGATGTTTCCAAACGGTGCGGCGCAGGTGACAATGGCCAACCGTTCACGCATCAAGCGCAAGTAGATCCGTTGGTCGGACAGCAAGCCACCCTCGCTAAATTCCTGTCGTGTAATGGCCATTTTGGGAATCTTGCGAGCGGCCAACTGTTGCTCTACGGTTGCATAAAATTCCTGCGGTGAACAATTGAATCCGTCGGCGGACAAAATCCAGGAATTCAGGACTTCCCCCTTTCTATTCTCAAACCCGAAAGTGAAGTCAATCAAACGACGCCAGACCTCACTTCTTTTGGGATGGTCGTCGGATTTAGCCATAGTCAAGTATCTGTTGGTAATCTTTGCATCAGTTCGATTCAGGGGTCAACGCCAAATCGGAAGGTGGATGAGAGCGCATACGCGGCAGAAGTCGGTCGGAACGGCCTGAAACTCTGCCAGGGTATGGGTCGACGTCTGAGCGAAAGTGACTCGGAGATATCATACTTCAACCTTTTTGAACTTGTAAGTAAAGATACGTGCAGCTAACCCTGTTGCATCAATGATGGCGTCGGGTACTCAGAATGGTGAGCGCCAAACCGAATGGCAGCGTTTGGTCACGACGGAGGTTGCTCCGTGGTCGCGTCGAGATTTGACCGCTGACTGAAGGGAAAGACCGTCATGAGCATTCCCGATCCAATTCCTGCCCGGAAGCCCTTTCGGTCCTGGTTTCGCGTTCTGCGCCCTTTAATCTGGTGGTTAATCCTGGTTCTTGTCCTCTATAGCATCCGTTTACACGAGCGGTGGATCGCGCAAACGCGAATCAGCTTCAAGGTGGATTTGGGTGGGCGACTGGTCGATTATGAAGCTAGCGTCGCGCTGGATGGCCAACGAATCATGAGCGGGCAGCGTGTGGCGCTTGGCCGACATCACTTAGCGGTGACCCATCCAAAAGCAGAGTCATTCAGCACGAATTTTTTCGTGTGGTACGGGGAACATGACCTTGGAAAAATCGGGCTAAACCGCACCCACGGCCATCTCGCCGTAGAGATCAAGCCGCCGGCAGCCAATGTGTTGATTAGAGGGCCCGAGTTCTCGGTAACACTCACGAACAGCACCGGCCTCACTTCTTCTGTGCCCACGGACGTTTACGCAATCGAATCCCGATGGGCCAATTATCAAGAGGCGACACGCGCCACAGTTTCTAAAGAGAAGGAAGTGTTGCTAAGCATTGCTCCGCCGCTTGGGGTTTTGATTTTCGAGAGCGATCCTTCGGGCGCCACCGTGGTTGGGGAGGCGGGAAATGCATTAGGCAATACGCCACTCGTGTTGTTGGAAATGCGGTCGGGCGTTTGGAAAGGGGAGTTGCGTTTGGCCGGGCATATACCTGTTCCGCTGACACTTGCAATCATAGCGAATCAAACCAATTCGTTCCGGACGAACCTGGTTAATCGGCAGTACTCCCAAGCCATGACGTCGGCGCGGCAATTCATCGAAGTAAGAGATTTCGACCGAGCTTTAGAAGCGCTCGCTTCGGCCCTGCAATCGAAACCCGCTGATCCCGACGCGACGGCGCTGCAACGGGAAGCTGAGGTGGGGAATCATGTACAACAAGCAAAGGCGTTGCTTAACCGCAAAAGCCTGAAAGGCGCTAGGCTTGAAATCGAAGCGACACTGAAGTTGGTTCCAAATAACGAGGAGGCGCAAGCGCTTCTCGTGCAGGTGGACAAACGGGAGCAGGAGAACCGACAACGAGAAGCGCAGGAAGCTGATGCTCGACAGCAGGCACGGTTAAGCCGGGGTCAGGAAGCCTTTAAGGCCGCGCTCGCATCGTATGAAGAGTCGGATTTGTTCGACAGCCACGAGCTAAAGACAACCAAGCCCGTGAAGGAAGTCGAGACGGCCATTCTCGAAACCTTGGGAACAAAGCCTTTTTATCTAATCACAAAGAAGGATTCTCTCTTACCCGGAACCTTCGTGATCGAGGCCCGGCAAGAATTTACCACGTTACTCGCGACAAGCGCCGGTCGGCGACAGTGCGTGATTGTCGGCGCTCAGACCAAGGATGATGAAACGCAGGTGCTCTTTAAGGTTCTGGAATTCAAGGCCGAGGCGGTGAATAAATTCAGTTTCGGGGCGCTCATCAATGCGCCATCGGAGGTGAAATATGCCCCCATACATCCATCGCGTACTGGCCCGCTCACGGAAAAACTGAAAACTCGGTTGGACGAGGGCGTGGTAGATGTGACGACGCGGATTCAAAGGGCGCTTGGAAACCTGGGGCAATAAATTATCGAGCACCAGAAATTCATTTGAACGACTTTACTCCGGTATACCGAAGGAATAAATATTTGAGCGCCGCGCGGGTAATTACAGTATACGGGGAACATGCCACGGCGCGGCGACGGATCGAGTTCTGTCCAGTCGAGCGCACAAAAAACGCTTGGGCAGCTCCAAGCGTTTTTGACAACATGACTAGATGGATGCGATGAGGCTAAAGCGCCATCGGCACGAACCTCAGCGGAACTGGATGAAGCGCATGCCCGGATTCCGTCTTAGAGGGGTCGATCCTTTCAGTCGACGTTGCGGTTGGCTTCTGGGCGTCAATTTCATATCGACTTTGTGTCGTTCCTTTTGTGCTCTTCCATACGTCTTGACGCATAACATCCTTATGAACGCGAGTATCTACAATAGACTTCCTCATAATTATATCCTCAATTTGAATTTGGAACATCAATAATCCGACAGTCTTCTTCACTACAAAAGTGCATCTTCTAATTCCAATCGTAACAAAAGCTCATTTACTAATCAAGCGTGCGTGGGTAAGTTCCTACATCCGTCGGAATCTGGAGAAGGGTCACCGAGGATGTCTCCAAGGAGCCACGGCTGTCCTCAGTGGACCTGACCAAGGGCCGCACGGTTTTTCCCAAATTTCCCATTTTTCCTGCGTTGATGCTCGGACATCGCTGACGGGATCTGCAATATAACACCGGGAGGGTCATGGTATTCGTGCTATTAGTTGCCCATCCTGCTTGGCCCACACTAACGCAATTATCCCCATCGATACCCATGGCCTGTAGACATAGCAGAAGTAATGCCAGCAAGACTGAAAGCTTGATTTCCTGAGAATGTTCACGTTCAAACATATTGACTTAACGCCACTTGGGTCTGCGAGTCGCTGGATCCCGAAAACGACGTTCATACATCGCAATGTGTAAAGCTTTTTGACATTTTAGTAATCTCTTCAGTTCAAACACATGTTAACAAATTCCAAATCCGCTTGTTATGATTCTTGCCGAGAAGTGTATAATTCGTAGACAAAGCACAGGAATCACACGTTTCATTGCGTGGCTGCTAGGTGAGATAAAATGACTTTCGGGCAGATTTGGCCCCTGTCGCCTACGTTACCACTTGGCACTCCAAGGTCGTTGAGAACCGAAAAAACATCGGCGTTGAGGTATTTGCACTCGACAAATATCGGAAGTCGATAGCTGACTAAGCCTTGGTTCAATAGACGAATAATCTTGACTCCCCACCAATCATTAGGAGGGTCGGTTTCCTTATCATGATGCTCAAAATACAAGTCCGCACACAAAACATCCGGCATAAACTCCAAGATTTCAGAGTAAGCCAAAGCAGGCTCTTCTCTGAATATGTGCTTCGTTTCATGACCGGCTGCCTCCAAATCATCAATGAGGGTTTGAATTTGATCACGCCTCCGGTGATCGACCAGTGCGATTCTTTTCTTTGCTCGAGTCATAGTGCAGGGAGTGATTCTGAGATAAGTTCGGTGGGTTTCGGCAGTGTTATGATTGCTACGGTTCCTGGTTTGCCGTCGGTATTTCGGTGCAAACCCAAGTCCCCGCCGTGGGCCTTGGCGAACATCCTAACGATCGGTAGCCCTAGCTTTCGATGAGACACTTCGCCGGGGATCGACTCCAAGTCGATCCCCGGTCCATCATCATACACTCTGAATTCCCAGGTATCAGGCTGATCGACAAATTCAATAGTGAGCCGTTCGTTACAGACTTTCACACTGTTCAGAGCAAGGTTATATATGGCAATGTAAAATTTTGCCTTATCGGCCTTTATTGTCAACCCTAGGGGCACGTGGTTTTCAGCGTGGACGCGTTGAGATTTTTCCTCGAACGGAGCGAACGCCATCCATAGAATATTGTCAATTAGTGGTGAAACTTCGAACACCTCGCGGGTGATCCTGACTTCACTTCCACGGCCAATTAATACATAAGTGTCTATTAGGTATGCCAAGTACTCGGCGAGTTTGGTTATATCCGTGATCCAAACTTTCTGGGCAATTTCTGAGAGCTTAGCCAAGTGGTCCAAATCACGCCGCAAAGTTTGGATTGGCCCGCCGGCATCGTGGGCAAATCCTCGAATTGCCATCTCCCGGCTCAGATATGCTGACGCAAATGTAAGCGCGACTGCGGCATAGTCAGCTGCGCTCAACGCAATCTCTTCGTCTGCGACACTGAATGTGCGCGTCCCGCCTCTACGTGCCAGCCGCAGAACCCCCCAGAAGTTTTGGCCTCCTAGGCCGCGCTGAAAAATAATCGGAACAGCTAGGAATGATTTCCATTCCGAGACCTCTTCGATTGATTCACTGAATCTATTCTCCCACTTTAAGCCCACATCAATAGACCTAAGCTCGGCAGGGTCATCCACTCTGTCAATGCGTAACGGTCTCCCAGATAAAGCGACCCAGCCAGTCAAACCCTGCCCGATTTTGTAGCTAACTTCCTCTGATTTTGCTCGATGGCTCAAAATGGCATCAGTGCTGGCCACTAAATATAATTTCTGATCCTCCTTTATTAGGAAAAGAGAGACAGCGGCGACCTCGATCTTATCGTTTACAACGGCAAGAACACGCTCCGCAATCTCAGACAGGTTAGCTCCTAAAATAATCCGTTCGACGCACTTGTTCAGAACATCGATCTGAGTTGTTGCCCGTCGGTGCCGCTGAGCTTTTTCGAGAGCTACTGCGACATGGTCTGCGAAAGTTTGAAAATGGATGGCGTCACCATGTTGAAAGGCATTTGAGGCATCGCTGGCGATGGTAATTACACCAGCTATTCGCTTCTGAAGCCACACTGGGACAACTAATGCGGACATCACATTTTCAATGAGATTTACATAGTGCCGCTCCTTCTGGACATCGTGGGAAAGACAGTACTTTTGCGTTCGGAGGACCTCGCCGGCTAATCCCTCCGAGTCCGAAAAACGTTTGCCTACGTAAGCATCCCTAAAATCCGTTCCACACCCGTGCGTGATGACAAATTTGCCCTTGTCCGCCACGTGTTCTAGCACACATAGTGTGCAATTCCCAGGCTTTTTTTGAACGATACTTAATCCACTCGAAAGTATGGCGTCAAACACCTTAGAGGGATCTGGAGCCATATTGAGGAGCTTGGATGCCCTGCTCAATGCTTCGAATGCAAGTGCATCACTCCGGGCCTGAAGTTGATTCTGCGCACTCTCAATGGAATTAACGATAAGGCGTGCTATCCCCTGCAAAGTTGTCAAATCTTCGTTACAGAAGGGCGGGAGACCTTGTTCTCGTGTTGCCCGAATAACTCCTAGGATCTTATTGGTATTTCCGTCGATGCCTTTAAGAAGAAGCGGTGCAGCCAAAAAACTCCCCGCATTTTCCTTGGCCTTCATCTCAATGTGAAGCGCCCGCCAAACTGCAGGAGGACTGTAGGAGTCAAGTTCTTTGAGGTCATTAAGACTAGAGATGAGGATTGGCTGGCCTTGCTGGAACACCCAACCAGTAAGTCCCTCGCCAGCAGCATATGCGGCTTTCCCGATTTTCGCCTTGAGGAAAGGGCTTGACGTTGCTTTCAAGACGACCGTGTCAGAGTGTGGATCGTCTCGCAGAAAAATCGAGCATGCTTCTGCACACGTAATTGCCTGAATGTAGCGAATAACATGGGAGCACAACTGCTCGACATCAGCCGTGCTGGACAGCTGTAAAATAAACTCATGCTCTTGGGATTTTCGCTCAAGAAGTTGCGTTATCGTCTTAGCGATCGTTCCTGTGAGGGACACTAGATCTTGGATATCCTTCTCGCTAACCTTCTTCACTTGAGTCGCAGCTTCGAACAACTCAGTCTCTTCAATCCCGTACTTTTGAGCAAGATCCCGAAAGCGTGCAAAATCCTCCTTTGTCAACGCATGATCTATTACTTGTCCTCCAAAAATTGCGCCAATGAGCACCTGTTTGCTCGTTAATAGCGGAACACTAAAGTCAATTAGACCCGCATGACAACGGTATGGTTTTTGGAGGTCTCCATTAAAGGGGAAATGATCTTTGTCGCATGCTTCGCATTCTGCGCTGCCGCTTGCTATGCCGTCTTTTTTAGCATTTCTAATAAGATGGCAAAAGCGTGAGTGAATGCTCGATCCACTAATACGTTGACAATCCGTTGTAAACAGGCCGACACCGATCTGCTGAACCTTTGCGAAAGAGTCTAGCATTTCCCGGAGGGTGGGCAGCTCACGCGAGTTCTGCAAAAGCAAACTATCGGCTTCTACCATACTAGGTTCCTTCATCGTATTGTCTCCGGGAAGAAAATGCTCCGCGAAGCCGGTTCCCAAAAAAACAGCATTCCAATATTCTTCCGAGCAAGGAACCAGTGCGAGCAATCAATTTGAGACAGTTGCATCCTAAAGGCGTCGGAGATTTCAACGCAAGGTTATTTTCGTTTTTTTCACCTGCGCGTTCTGCGCCAAAAGGATTGTTACCCAGGCAGGGGTGACCGATTCCTGTGAATAGGTCGTTGTGCCAAAAGTCGGTGTTATTCGGCCACAAGATCAGATGCCAGTGCGGCCAACGGCCTCACCAAGCTATGACGCCAACTAGGCCAATGCTATGACGGCAAAAAAGTTCGTAACACCGAACCTCTCCGCAGAGCATCATAGATGTCAGAGGTAAAGCACCTCTGACATCTATGACTTCCCAAAAAACAGATCCGTTAGCAGGGTGTCTGGCATGACGCTTACAAAGCAACGCATCGCCTGCCGACTCGAACGCGCTCATTAAACAAACGCCCTCCGCATCGGCTCCTGTGGCTCTCTTGATTGAGGGCTGCAGGGGTTGGTGTGGAGGGCTGGCAATGGCGATGTACTGCCTGGTGTTTAGCTATGAACCAGATTAGGGCTAGCTGAGGCGCACCCATTGGTAAGCATCCGCTACACGTACAGCGCCACGCTTGGGACCGAAGGCCCTTTGCCACACAGCACGTAGCGCCTGCACTTCTGAGGGTACACGCTTCAAAAACTCGTCTAGTTCATCTGGGCCGAAGGTGCTCTTGTCCTTTGAGACACTCGTCATCTGCCATAGCTGGTCAGGGTTCCAACGGTCCTTCGCCCACCTGATGAACTCGATAAAACGCTTCTCAACGACGTCTGGATTGCAAAGCGCGAATCGAACGCAAACGTCAAACTCTGCCTCTTGGTCCGTGCCGCGCAGCAAAGCCTCAATGATGCATTCACCGTCGGCATATTCAAAAGACAGGCCACGTCCGTCTCGACTGAGCAGCTTAAAGTGCGGATAGGACTCAAGCTCCCTCCGCACCGATTCTATCGGTTCGGTGCGCTTTGCCCGCAGCGTGACAGAGAAGGATTCGATGCCCATTTTATTATTGCTGCTGTTGATCCCCGAACAGCCTCCTTCCAGGGATTCTTTGCACTTTCGACCAATCGCCGGCTTGGGTGCCCGGCGCTTCCAGATTATGTTGTGGTAGCTGCTTTCCTGTCATCTCAGCAGCGATAATTCTGTGATGCCCACTCAGGTAGGACTTGGAACCCGTCTCAAAAATAATCGGGTCACTCATTAGTGCCGGGTCAAAGTCTCCACGCTCCATCAACTCTGCTAGCGCAATCACGTTATCTGGATCCAGGTGTGACTGAAACTCGCTGGGGTTGACGCCCTTGGCCTGCAATCGAGTAATAGCGGCCTCAACGTCTGCTGGTGTAAATCTCGGCGCTCGACCAAGGTTAATCCTGGAGATAAGCACATCGCCAGATACGAACAGGCCAGTGGCAATAACTGTCGTTACCAGATGGTACTTTGCCAGCGTTGTGTCCCCGTTCTGCAAAGCAATCTCCGTATTAGCTACTCCGGCGGCAGCACCGAAAGTGCCAAGCAATATTCGACCAGCAGCGCCCATCTCCCAGAACCAAGTTCCAATGCCCGCAGTCCCCGCACCGATGAGCCCGCCGCTAATGATGCTCGTGAGGTATTGACCTGCAGTGTGCTTGCCTTTCGAAATTGCCGTCGTTATTCCACCTTGAAGTCCTCCAATTATGGCTCCGGTGATCATCAACTCACCGGTGGTGAACTCACGCCCTGATGGGTCTTTCAGGTTGACGGGATTACCGGCGCAGTAAAGATACTTGTGCAGGCTGAGCGGGTCTTGGCTGTTCCCCTCGTAGCTATCTCGTGTCCAAAATCTCCCGACCTGCGGGTTGTAATATCTGGCGCGCAGATAGTACATCTTCAAGTCGTCGTCCCATTGCTCTCCGGTGTAACGGTAATTGTTGAGGGTCGATACGGTCGAGGCGATCTGAATTCCGAACGCGTCATAAGTGTAGGTGTCCGTGACGGTCCCATAATTCGGGTTCGGCGTGGTCCCGTTTGGGATTTTAGGATCGCCATCCGTCAGGTAACGGACGCTACCAAGGCCGTCATACCCGTAATAACGCGTGGTGGTGCCGTTCTGGCGTTGGGAAATCAGGTCCAACCCATAGACGTATTGCCGGCTGCTACTCCGGGCCAAGCCTGAGATCTCCGCCGAGGTCAAAGCCCGGTTGTAGATACGGATCTCGTCCATGCTACCCGGTAGGTAGCTGCAGTAGTTGCCATAGCCGAAAGTGAGCGGGTCTCCGGAGGTTTTCGGAGTGCCCGTGATGGCCTGTTGGCCTGCCGCGGTCCCGTTGATGTATATCACCGCTACGGCTCCGTCCCAGGTGCAGGCAACATGATACCATTGGCCCACCTCCAGGTTGACCGTGCTATAGAGGTTGAAGGTCGTGCCGGCGGTTATGCAGAATTGAAACTGAATGCGTTTGTCAGCCCCGGACACGTCCCACACGCCGTAATTGCGAAACGTCCCGGCATCGCCCTTGCCCACCAAGCGGACATAGTCGCCGGCCTCAGAGTTCTTCTTCAACCAGAAGGCAATGGTCATGCTCGAAGTGAGGCGCAACTCGGACGCGTCAGGAACGCTGACAACATCATTAACCCCGTCAAACGCGAGCGCGCCGCCCGCTGGACCGCCGCTCCAAACCGGCCCCCCAGAGAGGGTGCCATCATTGGCGGTGCCGAAGTCATCCTTGAGGACCGTACCGGTGCCCTCGTCCATCCGCCAACGTCCAATGAGGCCCGTGGTGGACGGCTCGGTGGCCAGACTTTGTTCTTGTACCACTTGGGCGTAGCCAGTAGGATTGTGGTCATCCACCAGGTATTGGGTGGGTGCCTGGCCCACGATTTCCTTTCGGACGCGGTTTCCGTCGGCATCGTACGTCAGCAGCAGATCAGGTAATCCGGTATGGGTCCGCTTTATCAAACGATTTTCGGCGTCATAGCTGAAAGCATCGCCGCCATAAGCCGTGGTATTTCCGTTGGCGTCGTAGGCTGGAGCGGGCGTGCTGCCGGTGTCAAGCCGGTCGCGCGGATCGAACGTGTGGCCAGCGTAGTCGCTAACGCCAGCCGACACCAAGCCTCCTTGGGTGGTCACTCTGCGCGACTTACGATTACCCACTTTATCATAACCTTGGTTGGAATCGGTCGGGGGATCAGCATCGTAGCGGACAGTGCCGGAAGGTCCGGTTCCGCCTACAATATTTTCGCCGATCAAACGAGAAAGCTTGTCGTAATCGTAACCCACAGTGCGCTGGGTGCCGTTGAGGGACTCGACGACTTGCTTGCGCTTGCCGGTGGGCGAAAGGCCGGTCCCAGTGGGCCACGTGCCGATGCCGAGAGCGCCATCATAGTCGAATCGAGCCACGCTGGCGGTAGCGCGTGTAATGTCCATTGATCGCAACCAGTTGCGGGCATTGTACGCGTAAGTCGTCGTAACGCCATTACGATAAGCCATGCTCTGCAGATTGCCAACTGGATCGTAGGTGTAAGTCGCGTCGGCCGCAGCATCTTGCGCGGTGCTGTCCGGGTTGACTTTTTCCAGTCGACCGAAATTGTCGTATCGGTAACTCCATTCCGCGTCACCAGCACTCGTCTTGTCGATGGCCAGCGCCTCGAAATGGTACGGCGGCGAGATATCCCAGGGACTACCAGTGCCGGAGCTCAGTTTATAAGTATAGCGGGCGCTGATTCGGGTGACTTTTCCACTGTCGTCGTATTGGTAAGTCAAGGTTCCTTCAGGTGTGTGCTTGACTCGCAAGCGGCCCAAATAATCATACGCATAGTGGACCGTGCGAGTAGTCCCTAGAGATTGTGCTACCTGAACCCGCTGGCCGGTGACTTGGTCGTAAGTGAAATTAACGATGGTTCGTTGGTCGCTCGGGACCGCAACGTTGTTAGCATCCTTGTCTAAAGGCAGACTGGTTGACAAACGCCCGGACTGGTCGTACCTAAGCTCGATTTTACGCCCTCGAAAATCGGTACTCGTTTTCATCAAGGAGCCACCTGCCTCGAATCTGTTGTAAGAGGTGGTTTCCACTCGGGGATTCCATTTCCCATCAGCCAATCGTTCATGCTCGGTTTCGGTCGCGCTTCCCGGCAGAATCCGTTTGGTCCGACGCCCCAGCGCATCGTATTCAAATTTCGTGATTTGAGATTTGGCGTCCATCTGGCTGATAAGGTTCCCCAGTTCATCGTAAAGATATGAGGTGACAGCGTTGCCTTCGGCCCGCAAAGTTATCGTTTTGAGCAGTCCGCGGAAGTCATAGGTGTAGGCGGTGGAAAAACCCTCTTCATCTGTTTCCAGGATCCGGCGCCCCAAATTGTCATAGGAAGTGGAGCGGCTGCCAAGGACGTGGCCGAGAGCGTCATGAAACTGGACACCCACCAGTCGGTCGGCTCGATCGTAAGTATTAGTGGTAGCTCGGTTGAGGGTGTCGATTGATCGAGTTTGATTGCCGTTGGCGTCATAGCCATATTTGGAAGTGGTGCAACTCGGAACAGAGGCACAAGAATGGCCTGACTTGCAAGCGGGTTCGAGGGAGGGCGCATTCAGGGCAATCGCCTGCTTGTGGACAATGACACTGGTGCGACGTCCAGCGGCATCATATTCATATTCGGTCACGATGCCACGGGTGTCCATGGAGTATTGTAGCCGCCCGAGAAGATCGTAGGCGGAGCGAGTTGTGGTAAGGACAAGCCCCACATCGTCGACAAACATCCACGGCTGGTTGTTGTAGGACTCCTTGTAAAGAAGCAAAGAGTCGAAGCGCTCAACCTTAACTGATCGACCAGAGGCATCATAGGTTGTCCAAGTGCCTGAAGCCTCGTTAGCCGTGATGCTACATCGATCCTGAACAACTTGGGGACGATTATTATTGTCGTAAGCGGTGCGAGTGACAGTGCCGTCCGGATACTGTGTTTCGATGAGGTTACCCAGGACATCATAGATGTAATAGGTGGTGCGACCATAAGCATCGGTGTGGCTCTTCTGTTTACCGATTTCGTTGTAGGCCGTCGTGGTGGTTTGGATGGTCTCCCACGCGCCCAAGGCCGCGATCCACTCCGAAACTTTTTGGGTCTGAGAACGGGGAGTTGCAGAGCTCTTAGCAATCCTTTTGATGGAAGTGGCGGTGAGGCGCGATTGTGCGTCGTAGGTGTGCGCAGTGTAGATGTACTCGGTAGACTTGTCCCCAAGGCTGCGGGACTTCACCTCCGCGATACGATTACCGTTAGGGTCATAGTCATAGGTCGTCGTCACAGGCTTGTCTGTCGGGTTAGCCCCAGCCTCCGCCCAACCTTGGGTTGTCTGCGAGAGGTCCCCGGCGCTGTTGTAGGCGTATTCCGTGAGAGTGCGGTACGGTTGGCAGGTACGGCTTTCGCTCTTAACGAGTTTCGGGAGGAAAACGCCGCCGTTTTGGTTAGTCGGGTAGTAAGTGAATTCCGTGACAGTTTGCGAAGGGTCGGTGACAGTGAGAGGATTGCCCGCTGCATCATATGTGGTAAATGTTGCGGCACCTAGAGCATTGCTGACAATCGTTGGCTGACCGAAGTCGTCCAAAGTAGTGAAAGTGCCGTTGCCGAGTTCATCCGTTTGGCCCACCAGGTGATCTTTGTCGTCGTATTGATAAGTCTTGGACTGGCTGTTCCCGTCCGTTTTGGCGCTCAATCGTCCACGGTCATCGTAGGTGCAGGTAGCCACAAACTTTAGTTCCGGAGGGGCTGCGCCCACGTAGGCTTCGCTAATCTTGGATATTGCGCCCATACTGTCGTGAATTACCTGTACCGAAGAATCGGTTTCGTGCTTGAGAGTAAGTATCTTGTTCTCTCCCTGGAGATCATAATACGTGATCCGGCCGGCGGCATCCGTTTGCTTGACAAGATCCCCGCCCTGGCCTGTGGCGCTTGAATATTCGTTTTGGAGAACGATTACGCCCCGAGCATCCTGGATGGCGGTTAAGCGATTGGCGTTGGCAGTTGGGGAAGCGGCTCCATAAGAGTAACGCACGGTTTCGTACGCCTTGCTATCGTCTGGTTCCCGTCGGTCCACGAGCCGTCTCACCGCGATCAGCTTATCCGTAGTCTGCTCAAGGACATAAATTACCACCGGCTTGGGCACTCCATCGAGCGGCGTTACCACGTTGTTGGGATCGAACACTTTGATAAGTTGGACCTGTTTGTTGTCGAAGGTCGAAGTTTCATACGTGAACGTGACCTTGCGCCCGCAGGAGTGAGTGATGGACAGGAGCTTTCCGTTTTCGTACTCGTAGGAAAGGGTGTTGGCGTTACGATCGCGCACGGTGGAGAGAAGCAAGGTATCGGAAGCAATCGGGGAATTCTTGAATTCATAGGTGATGCCATCCGTGGTCTCATATGTGAGAGAACCAAACTGGCCATTGAACCTAGGCTTTTGAGTGGTCCAATTGTCCGTCGTCGGAGCGTCGAGGGACGTGGGATCGATGGAAACAGCAGAAATACCTGTGAGTTTACCCTGGCTCGGGTCAAACGGATTCAACCCCATTTTAATTCCGTCGACGTCAAAATAACCAATATCAAGGTCATAGAAGAGCGGATCAGTAACCGGGTATTCCTCGATTGTCGGTTCAAAATAGACCTGCTGGGCATCAGGCAAAGTGACCGTGATCAGGTGGGATTCGCTTTCCGCGATTACGTAATAGACTGCGCCACCAAGAAAAGGAGTGGTGGCGCCCCGCCAACCAGAGCTAAGTGGCGCAGAAAGTCTCAGCGAAGGAACGGTCCAGCTGGAACTCCAACCTACCGCCAGGTCTTCTTTGGTGGTGGAACGGCTGGTGTATGATCGGGACAGGGTGATGGACAGCCCTGGGCCGGGAATTTGGAGATCGGTGGCCGAAGTTTGAAAGGCGCTAAGTTCGGGCCGAACGGAAACATGGACGTTTGGAGATTCAGGGGTGGGGGTTGGAAACAGCGCGGTAGTCGTGCCACTTTGTAACTCGATGTCGCAGGTTTCGATAATCGCCGAGAGGGAGTGTTCGCCGTCCGGTACTCGGAACCAAATGAATTCGGTTTTCCCTTCCTCTGCCACGCCAAGCAGTGTGCCATTGTCATAGTAACTGACCCGTTTGATGTTGGGAAAGGTAGCATCCACCGAAAGAACAAGATTGGTGGGAGCGCTAAATTCCAAGGGCATAGTTGTGGAGGGCAAGAGACAACCGCCCACTTTCAAATGAAAACTGGCGGAGTCGGCAGGTGGCAGATCTGGCTCGGACCAGGTGAACGTTCTATCGAGGCAATTTCCGGCGACTCCCTGTGAATTTAGGCTGCGGACAGAAAACTCAAAGCTGAAATCCAAGCCTGCATTGTCGTTGAGGGCCTGCTCGACCTCCTTTGGGAGGGAGTAAGTGCAGCGCAGACCAGACCCTTCGTATAACGGAGTGAGAATCCCGTTTTGACGGCAAAATACCTGATAGCGAGTGGCGCCGTTGGCCCGATTCCAGGAGAGGATGAGCCGCCGAGCGGAGCTATTCCGGAACTGATCGGATTTGAGCCAACTCGGGGGCAGCGGCGCCAACGCGGCCGAGGGCGTGGCGGATTCTACCTGGGACGGGATTTCCCGGCCATCCGGGATGGTAGCGATGACTTGGTAATAGCTAGTCACGCCGTTTTGGGCGGTGAGATCACGATAGCTATTTTGGGCATTCGCAAAGGCATTCGTCGTCCGTAACGTGACGAGCGTTTGAAATGGACCCTCTGGATTTTCCGCGCGTTTAACCTTGAAGACATTCGCGCGAGTGCAAGGAGACCAGGCGAGATCGACATAGGCGTTGCCAGCTTTAGGCTTCAGCAAAGTAAAGGCATATTTGGCATCGGGCGTGATAGATTTCACGCCAGGACTGCCTTTGAGAAAGGCCTCCTGCATGTAACGGTTGTAGTGCTTATCAATCGCGTTTACCCGATAAACATAGCTGGCGCCTGTGACCACGTCCGAGTCCAGATATGTCAGACCGAATTCGGTGTCGGTCAAGGCCAGGTACGACGTATCCGGGTCGCTCAGCAATTTGCGTTCGACGAAGAACTGCCAATCGGTCTCGCTACCAATGGTCGGGAGCCTCCATTCCACAAGCACCATGGTGTCATACGGAGACGCCTCTGGGTTCAAGTCCACATTTATCGGCCCGTCCGCATCTGTTGGCTGGCTCTCAACGATTTGAGATTGTTGCTTACCCTGGGTCTCGTCGTACGGATAGGCGACCAACTGGTAACGGTAAGTTTTGTTCAAATCAACTACGGTATGCCAAAAACGGCAGCCTCGGATGGTGCCCGGAATACGATTATTGATATTCGCGGCAGGATCCTCAGAAGGGTCGGTGTTGACATATAGTTCATAGCGATCGATTAACGGATCATCGTCCCAATTCAAATATGTCTGATGGAAGCCGGGGACGGCCCGTAAGGCACCATTCCACTGCTTGCCACCAGGAGTGACAGGTCCAGCCTCGATCGAGGAGCCGCCCTCCTCGCCATTCACGATCGGGGAGACTGAGGCCCAGCAGATTGCCGATGAGGACACCGCCCAGGAAAACTCATAGGCGGGACTCGCCTGATCATCATCATCCAAGAGACTCATGGAATAGCGAACAGCGTTTAGGGCAATATCGGCTTGATATACACGCGCGTGATTACGGGAGCCGTCCTGATTAACAGTGTATCGGACACGAAACCCCGTTAACTGGCTCCCCCAGTTGGGGCCACGAACAAAGTAATTACCGGGGCTAAGGAGGTTATCCAGAAGCAACCGGTTAAGTTTGATTCTTTCCGAATCCGAGCAAGTACCGTTGATCTCTAAGAGTGCTTTGGCGGCGGTAGAAAGCGTCCAGTCAGGAAAGCGGTCTGGTGTGTAAAGCGAGCCTCTGAGACCATCCGCACCCAGCAGGTCAATACTACGATTTAGGGCCGCGGTCAGCGTATCGAGTCTGGCGTCAACGGAATAGGAACCGTCCCCATTCAAAAGGGTTGACCTCTGAACGTCCTGAAATTTGGCCCAGAGCCACGCATAGCTAGTCTGGAGCTTGAAAACGAACTCATCGAGGTTTTCGGGTAGGAATTCATATTTTTGCAACGTCCAGTAAATACTGGAATCACCAGTTCCAGTACTACCCCAAAGGGAGCCCCGTAGGATCGCATCTGGTTGCGCCGAAGCATAGTAGTCATCAATAAGTCTTCGATTAAGCTCGATGAGGGCGAAGCCCTGGGGATTACCATTCAAGAGCGCCTGAGCCGGCAAGGAAGGGGCGACGCTAGAAAACCGGTCGGCAGTGTAAACCGACCCTTTTGTGCCGTTTTGTGGATTGGTGATAATCGTATTCCATACCCTCACGATGATTTCAATTTTACCCGCCGGAGACAGGGAGCCTGCCAGGCTGGTCTTGTCTGTGCTGTTAAATTGAGTCCAAAGCCAGGCGGATAAATTTTGCGGCTGGTTATGATCCTGATCCCATGTTGACCAGGCGCTGCTCATATTCTCGATGAGGGCGTCCATACTGCTCGGCTCAAATTCCGGGGATTGGAAGCGCCAACTCAAAGGGGTGTTTCCCTCCGCACCTCGCCACCGGAAGGTGGCGGTGTTCCCGGCCGGGGGAACCGAAATGTCATTGAACCAAGAATGAGACCGCCAGGTCCAAGGAATTGTGGGCGGGGGTGAACACGCGGGATCGCCGGCGGGAGTGCAATCAGCAAGCGCATCCCCCGAATTGTTCGAGGCAATAACTCGATACGCCCGAGTGTTGTCAGAAGTTTCGTGCAAATATTCGAAAACATTGGACCTCAAAGTGACAATGGGTTCGTAGGAGCCGACACCGCCTAAGGGAGCACGTTCGATACGGTATTCCAATGGTGGACTGTTGTTTGCATTACCGGGTCCACCCCAGGTAAGCTTCACTCCACGGCAGCTCTTCTTGGCAGCAAGACTGGTAACGGCCTGTGGCGGTTCCAGTGGTTTTGCTTCCTTTTCCCAGGATTGGGCGGTGCTGATTCCGCCAACAATGGCGGCAACGCGGTAAAAGTAGGTGATCCCATTCGAGAGTCCGGTATCTCCATAGGAATTTGAACTTGTGGTTGCGACTAGCTCGTAGGGTCCATCCCGCTTATCGGAACGATATACGCCATATAGGGTCGCTTCATTGTTGTTGGCGTCCGTATACCGATTCCAGGTCAGGCTAACTGCCCCATTCTTTGGAGTCGCAACCAAACCGGTCGGTTTCCCCTCCTCTACGGTGCCTACGGCGAACGCGGTCCAACCGCTACAGAAGATGTCCACCACGTTTTCAATGCCCTCGATGCGCACGGCTTGTTCGTAGAGATTGGATTCCCCAGTCCAATCGATGGGATTCGAGAGTCCAAACAGGTCGAAGTTATTATACCCCCAGCCCCAAACTAAGCCTCTTTTGTCCAATGCCAGCACGCATTGCCAACCGGTGACTATCTTGGAGATGTCCTTAAGCGATTCTACCTTCGTTGGTGGGAGGGGAGCAAAACTCGGCAACAGGTGACCCCAAACCCAGACGTCGCCACTTTTCGTCACGGCCGCACCGAAAGCGGCTCCCGCACAGACGGACTGAATTTCCAGATTCGCCGGGAAACCGGTTACTTGGTGTGGCTCGGTTGTGAAGGCGTCCGTGCAATCGCTAAATGATGCAGTGTTGTTAATCGGGTAGAAGAGGTCCATCCCGATGCCGACAATGCCAGATGGATCATAGCTGGGAACATACCCGAGCTCCCAGACCGTGCTTTGGGCGGTACCGCCTGCCTTGAGCACAACGTAGTGGTTGCCATTGACACTCATTTGGGTCACCGGCGGGTTTGGTTTGCCCGAGATCGGATCATCCAAAGACGTAAGTCGCACGGGTTGCCAGTGTTCCTCTGGAGGGCGATTCGGGCTGCCAAAATCAGAGTATTCAAACCAGTCGAATTCGGAGCAGACACCGCCGATTGTTCCCCACCACCAGATCGAACCGTCATAGCACCTAGCGATGCCGGCATGGGTGCCCGATTGAACCTCCGCCACGCTGAGGCCAGATCCTGGCACCGCGTTCTCGTCACCTGGGATGTGGATTCTGCGCGGGGCCATGCCACCAGATCCTAATTTGCAGTCGAAGCGATCGTTCGCCTCGTTAGGATTACGGCCCAGTTGCCCGTTTCCCTGGCCGGAGTTCCAGCCCCACGACCACAGGGTGCCATCTTCCTTCAAGGCCACCCGGAAATCCGAGGCACTTGGGTCACCCCCGCAAATCGAACGGATGCCCGTAAAGGGCAGCCGGGGACCGGAGTAGGAAGGTTCGATAAATGGAATAGGGGAAGGAGCCAAAAGATTTGGTGGTGCCAGGTTCGGGTCGGTAAATCCCACCTGACCCCACACGAGCGCGCTTCCCGTGCCCACGGGATCTTGAGGATTGGTGACAACCGCTTTGCCAAACACGAAGGATTCACAGTCGAGACCCCACTGCAATAATAAGCCATCGGTCGTTACAGCATCGACGGCGCGTGAATCGCAACGCAGCGTTTTGACTTTGGACAAATCCAAAACCGGCTTCGGTGGGAACACGCATCCGTCCCAGTACCCGCCGAGGCCTGAAGCCTCGTCTAATTCCCAAGTCGCTTTAGTCCCGATGAGGTTGTTCATACTCTGCCAATTGAGGAGCTCAGCGATTTGGATGGCCGTCAAGTAACCGGGCACCGCGTCGATGCGACCATTGCCGAGTTGGCCATAGTAATTTATCCCCCAACCAAATAGTTGGGTTCTGGGCTTTTGGACAATATTGACCGCTATCGACGTGGCTGAGGTATCGACCCCGTCGGACACACGTATAGAAAACGCGGCCGGAATTGGATAGGTTAGGTTGGCGGGTGGGGTCCAAACGACTGCCGTATCAGGGGAAATGGTACAGTTGAGGGAATCGAAACCAGCGTTGTTGATAAAGAGCGAGCCGCTATCAACCTGGTCCACCTTGAAGACTGAGAAGTTAGCGGCGTCGGAATTATCCCGGAGAATCTGGAACGATAGGGTGTAGCTGCCTTGTTCGTTGACTGGCAGGGTTAAGGCGTTTACGTACGTGAGGCGCATAGGACCCTTCTTGTTCATCGTAAGCTTGGCTTCACGGCTCGTGGTCGGGCCATGGGCGTTCGCAACCACGACCGAATAGTCTCCGGCGTTGAAAAGATCCGCCTTGGGCAGATATAGATACGGAGCGGTGGCATCGAGAATGTTGACATCGTTCTTGCGCCACTGATACGTCGTGGGAGGGGAACTCAACGCGGCAACGGTGAAGGTGACATTGTCCCCCACTTCCTTCGTAGCGTCCGATGGCTGGGTGGTGATCACTGGGCGGACTGCATCCACCACCGTAAGCACTGCCGCTGAACTCGCAACCCCCGCCGGGAAGAAGGAATTTTTGACCACGACCGAATAGTTCCCAGGGTCGGACGTGTTGTTTACTCCTGTCAAAACCAGCGACCTTTGGGTTTGTCCCGCGAGGGGGCTGTTCCCATGCCACCATTGATAGGTGATGGGAGCGGTACCTGTTGCGTCCACGCTGAATGTCGCCGTACCTCCCAATTCCGCAGTCACGCTCTGAGGTTGCGTGGTAATGCAGGGTGCTTCCGGAGAACGAACCACGAGCACAGCCGCGGAGCTTTGCGCGGGATCAATTGAGTTCTTGATGGTTACGGCATAAGTCCCGGAATGTGCTAGAGCAACGGGACTAAGCACCAGGGAGGGACCCGTCGCGCTTAAGATATTTCCATCGTGTGTCCACACATATTGCAATGGTTGTCGTCCGACAGCCCCGACGGTAAAGGTTACTAAGCTTCCCTCGATTGCGGTTTGACTCTGTAGTTGAGTCGTAATCTTCGGGGCACCGGATGGAGTGACGCTGAGCGTCGCACTGTCGCTGCTGAGAAAGTATCCACGAGAGTTACTGGCCTTTACCGTATATTCCCCGGTATCCGCCGTCGCGACAGAATTCAGGACCAGAAAAGGGGCGCCGTTCAAGCCAAGGACCGGATAATTAAAGTCAGGAATGGGCGTGCCATTCCGATACCATTTATACGTTAAACCGGTTCCCTCAGAGACGACGGTAAAGGCGGCCCGCATGCCTTCTTCAACCACCTGGCTGACTGGCCCGAGGGAAAGAATCTTCGGGAGGGGAGCTACCGCAGGAAGCGGGAGCTTTCCGTTCACACCCACTGAGTAGATCTGCTGAATTTCAAAGGCGGAAAGCGCACGCGCATAGACAGCCAATTCATCGACAAGGCCGGGGAAAGTGCTGGTGCCATCTACCTGAGAACCAATGGCTACCGAAGGGTCGCCGGTAATAAGGCTTTGAGGCTGGACAGTGGTAGCTTGCTCGCCCACTACCCGTCCATTGATATACAGACTAATCTTGCCTTCCGCGTGGTTGAGGACGGCCGCAAAATGGTTCCATTGACCTAAATTATATGGAGCCTGAACTCTGGCGCCGCCATCAGCAATGTCAAACACCAAAGAGCTCAGCGATGCATCCGCCTTCACGGAATAGGCGGTAGAATAAGGTTTCAAAAAGCCAGGCGGATTGCGTGTACCCCGAACTAAGATAAAGCCGCTATTCCGAATGCTATGCTTAAACCATCCCTCAATAGTTAGGGAACTGCTTAGGCGCAGACCGGCGTCGTCAAGAACCGAGATAACCTCGCCATGCGTGAAATCAAAGGCTTGTCCAACTTTGCCGGCAGCGAACCTTGGCTCACCGACTCTTGGGAATTGGCACAAACCGTTGTGACGTCCGCTTCGATCCTCCATGTTGTTCTCAGCTGACCACCATGCCACTAACCCAGGCGGAGTGGGCCAAGCGGCTCCAACAGGTATCACGGAAATGGGAGAGTCAAGCCAACCCAACTCGGTAGCAAACGCGCGAAGCAAGGTGTTGCCAGAGATGGTAAGTGGCGTCGTATAGCGCGTAGCGCCGCACGTCGGGCCACTACCGTCGGTTGTGTAATATATTCTCGCATCGGCGTGGCCAGGAACGGTTAGCGACACCTGGGTGGTCCCACTTGTGTCGGTGGTCAGGTTCGAGTCGACTGCGGGCAATTTGGCCAGCTTGCCGCCTCTGATCTGATAGATGTACCGTCCGGGAGTCTCGCAGCCATGCGAACCGAACTTGAGGCCGGTGCTGGTATTAGAGTCCAGAAAGGCTGAGGTAACTCCAGACCCAGGCAGTTCGTAATACTCGGTGCCCAAGTGGAAACCGGCTCGAGCCGAGGGATCACCAAATCCATTGGAACCAACCGCCCCACGTTCCCATTCGATCCTTTCATAGTTGAATTCAATGTCAAAATCTCCAGGGGCGACATCCGCACGGTTGATTAGAACCAACTGAAACCGGTTGAGTTTGTCAGGGGCATTATCCGTACCGTTGTTTAGGGCCAACTGGACCCGGTTTTGCTTGCCAATTCCACTGCGGTAGTACCCAACATCAAGCCAGGTGACCCCGAAGGCTAGGTGGTCATTAACCTCTCCTTTACCATAATATACGGTACCGGCAGCATGGTTTGCAGATGTAGTGTCTACGTCAGCCCAGAATGGAGCGATGATGTTCGTCAATCCAATCAGTGGACCTGGAATAAAGTCTTCTAAGAAATTCTCTAAAGTGATGTTGCCATTGTTGTTAATATAGACTTGCGTTTCACCGTCCCCACAGTTGGCAAGGGCCCCGACGGCTGCCCAAAACCCTATCGGAACTGGCTGCACAGTGTAGTTATCATCATCCGAGGGCAGGCAGGTGCCCTGCGTAAATTCCGAGCGAATGGCGGGTGTGTTGGCCCGGATTAATAACTGAGCACTCGGCGGGGTGCCAATACTGTAACCGCAGCCGCTTGGAGTCGTGAGAGAAAGACTCACCGTTTTATCCGTGGGTGTGGCTCCGCTCGAGATCGGTGTCACCGTCACCAAAGAGGATGTCTGCCCATCAGGAATCTCAACGAAAGTGCCAAGTGCCTGATATTGAGTTCCGGCCTCTGCAGAGCCCCCCGCGGTGAAATATACCTTCAGGGAGCTATCAGCACAGGAACGAGATACTCTAAAAGCACCACTCGATCCAGGCCATTGGGCATCAGCTAAAGAAACCACGCTGACAGTTGGCGCACTCGGGATCGACAGAACGGCGGGTTGGCTAAGGGCGACTCCGAACTGATTGGTCACGATTGCCGAGTAGAATCCAAGTTTATCGAGACTTAAACTGCTCATGGTGTAGTTCGCATCCGTCGCCCCAGCGATATTCACTCCGTTCAATTGCCACTGGTAGGATAACGGGGGTGATCCGGAGGCCACCACCCTGAAGTTGACAGGTGCACCAGAACAAATGCCCTGCGACGCAGGCGGCATCCGAATCACCGGTGGACTATCACAGCCCGGACCCGATATGGAGAATCGTTCAATAGGGTACACGAAACAGGTGATCATGCCGAGGAACCAGGTTGGCGGGGCATCCGAGCTGGAAGTTATATGAAAATTGTAGTAACTTGCCCAGCATGCGCTCTTCTCCGATATTTGACTCTGAATATAATTGATAGCACTCGAGCATCCGTTTTGATTCCCGTAAATCATTGCCAAGGAACGGGGGTCTAGTTCTGAAGCAGCGGAAGTCCAGCCGTGAAAGCGCTGATCATCAATAACCTTGGGCGTTTGCGAGTCTTTATCAATACTGCTTACCTGGCAGCGAAGCGGCCATCTTGGAAGATCGTCCCGTATCATTTGATAAGCAGGCTTGAAACTATATATTTCCATCTTGTAACCAATGATCCGTTTAGGTGACTCCGAAAAATCAAAGACCATTTCAAAGTCTGGCCCCAATGATCGTCCCTGCCCTTCTATTACCCGATCCTCGAAGGCTACGACGCCGGCGTGGCGCACAGTCAGGGCGACAGGCTGACTGACAGTAGTCGGACTGCCTGCAATCTCCGCGGTATATAGGCCGGCATCGGATGGCGGGTTCACTCCCTCGATGGTATATGCAGACCCCGTGGCGCCCGCTAACACAGTGCCATTTCTTCTCCAGCAATAAGTTGTTGCACCCTGCCCGGCTTGAACACTGAAGGTGACAGTCTGTCCCTGATCGACTACCGAACTGGCAGGTAAAACAGTTAAGACCGCCGTGACGCTCAAGGTGGCATTGGCTTCCGTCGAATTGTTGTGAGTGTCGGAAACCCTGATCTTGTAGTTACCAGCATCTGAACTTTGGGCCGCCAATATCGCATAAGAGGTGCTGGTCGCCCCGGGGATCGGTGTGGTGCCCTTGAACCATTGGTAAGACAGGGGGCCAGTGCCGGAGGCTTGCACGTTGAAAATCACATTCCTGCCGCTTCCCACCGTTTGGCTGAAGGGTGGCACGGTAATGGTTGGCAAGACAATGACTTCCAGTAAGGCCTCGTTGCTAGCCTTGCTGCCGTCGGAATTTGAGACCACGACTTTATAAGCACCGGTATCAGAGGGTTGTGCTGCCGCTATGGAATAACTGGATGCGGTCGCCCCCGCAATGAGTGCAGTGTTCTTGAACCATTGATAGGTCAGGGGTGCCGTGCCCGTGGCAGCCACGCTTAAATTTACAGCCGCCCCTAATCCCACCGTTTGGCCGGAAGGTTGGGTCGTGATGGATGGTGGTACAATTATCCTCAGCGGAGCATTGGCACTATCGGTCGTCCCGCCTGGATTGGAGACCACCACTTTGTAGGCGCCCGCGTTAGCGGCTTGTGCAGCCGCAAGGGAATAACTGGAAGCAGTAGCTCCAGAAATGGCTTGCGTGTCCTTAAACCATTGGTAGGCGAGCGGGGCCAAGCCAGCGGCAGTAACCGAAAAAGTCGCCGCCTGGCCCGCGAGTACCGATCGGCCCACCGGTTGGCTGGTGATCACAGGCGGCATCAGCCTTAATTTTCCCGCGCGATCCCAGGCGGCCCTGCCACCCCACAGGGAAAAAGTCAAGCCATGGACAACTTTGCCTTCCAATCCGACTGCACTGGCCTGGACTTCAAGTCGAACCCATTGACCAGTTGCAGGCAGTGGACCCTTGTAGTACCGACTGATCCCCGGAGTGCCCACTGAGATGTTATCAGCCCCCCAGTAGGCACGATGGGCCGAAGAACTGCTTCCATTATCTTCTGTGACACTCCACTGAAGCATAATTTCAGCCGGGGGATAAGTCGGATCGAGATTGATGTACGCGTAGAGCACCTCTCCGGGGTTCACCATGAATCCGCTCGATGCATAAGTAAACCCATGCTCATGCAAAGCGCCAGTGTTCCTCCCGGACACGTGCATGTAAGAGCCTGAATAAGGCATAAGCCAAGAACCACCCCACCCATCGCCATCAAACCAGTAAGTCGTCCAGTTCCACGTCTCGCCGGTGCTCGACTGGTAACCTCCGCTTGGTGTGGCGTCTTCGACCCACGCGAACTCAACATCATCGATATCGACAGTGCCATTCAAATCGGTATCAGTCCGAGTGGGATCCAGACTCAATTGGTATTCTCGCAGATTGCTGATGCCATCATGATCGAAGTCTCCAGAGGCCGTCTGATTGAGGTTGCCGAAGTATTGCAATTCCCAGGCATCCGGTAGTCCATCACTGTCCCCATCGGCCACACCCTTCTTAACGATCTGCATCCCGTTCAAGTTTGCATACCCAAGGGAATTGTGGCCCGCCAGGATCACCACCGGTTGGCTGGAATCAACCGCCACATCCCGAAATACGACATATTGTTGACCCTCGGTCCAATTAATGGAGTTGGCCCCGGAACCCCATTTAGTGGTGGCTTTGGTGTCATAGTCGCGTTGGCCGCTCCAGAGATGAAAGATAGTGTTGTCATCTTCTGTGCTGGTATGCCCATACAGGTAAAATTCGTAGTTGCCCGCCTCCAAGCTGGTGAGTTTCACCGTGATATTGCCATTATTCCAGGGATAATTGTAGTTGCCATACATGAGGTCGCCAACCGCCCAACCCCAACATCCCGGAGCGTTGTACACGCTAAGTCCGGCCGCGGTCGTAGCATTTTGGGAATCACGTAATCCGGTTAGGCTCCCGTACGTAACATTCGCACCGCTGTAGGCGTTCCAAAAATCACTGGCCGAACGTCCCACAGCAGCCATCCCGGTCTTGTCCCCGGGATTTGCGGCAAAATCAATGTTGATTAGCTTGCTGATCGAGGGCACTGGCTGTTGCACGGCAGCTGAAGAAACAATCTGCAGCCCGTTGATGCAGGGATAACCTGCAGCATTGGCCATCGCCTCAATGGTGATGGTTTGATTATTTACTGCCACCCCTCTAAAAACTACGTACTGCTGGCCTTCCTCCCATACGGGTGACAGCGAGGCGCGTCCCCAGACGCTGGTGCCCTTGCGCCCAATGGCCGTCCCAGCACGACTTAGTTGAAAAATTCCATTGCCGTCGGCGGTGCCATAGTGTCCATAGATGTAAAAACTGTACGTGTCGACGGGAAGACCGGTAATGGTAATCGTGATGTTCCCGTTCCCTGGGTTTTGGAAGATGCAGGAATCGTACATGGGGTCGCCGGAAGCCCAACCCCAGATTCCAGGTGCGTTGGCCACGGTCATTGTCACTCCGGAGTTGGCAAGATTTGGACTATCCGACCATTTCAAATTCGAGATGGAGTCCAGAATCATTCCGGGAGACTGGTAAAGGTTCCAATAATCAGTTGCAGTGTTACCGATAGCAGCAAAACCAGTCGTGGTATTGGCTCCGAAATTAACATTGAGGAGCCGTGTGGAAACTAATAGGTAATCCAACACAACCCCTGGGCGAGTCTCGGCTTTGGCAAAGCGCATTTCTTTCCGCGAAATAACTTTGGAGCTAGGCGTCCCCATTCCGGCCAGCAGACTGTGGATTTTTCCACGTGGGCTAGCGTTTGCATGTAATGTGCCCGCCGGAAGCTTGTCCACCATAGCCTTGACCAACAACCATGGTGTAAATTCAATCAGGAAACGCCTTCCATCGACATCGATAAGGGACTTTCCAGCTGGCACCTCGACGCCACTGTCGCCGAGCGAGAAGGCTTTGCTGGCTACCATTTGCATCGAGCCAAAGCAAAAGGTCTCATCCCCCATAGAATCATCGCTCTGGACCCCCATTTCTATGTTCTTCTGGCGTAAGTCGATTACTTGGGGAACCCGAATTGGCTCAGGGCTGTCGATCATCTCAGTAATTACAGCCAAGTACATGTTTGAAGGGGAGCCGGAGAGGCCCAACTCCTGCGGAATAGGGATTCGCTTCCGCAAAACAACATTTTGCTCGAAGGAATTGCGCGTATATTGGTAAAGAACATCCGCGTCTGTGCCTTCCAGCGCGTCCAAATACTGCACTTCCGAGCTGGAAATCACTTCACCTACACTGTCCTTTGGGCGAGCGAACAAGACCGATTCGCCACTGTTGAAATCCCAAAAACAAAGACCTACGAGACGGGACTTGAGCACAATTTCCCCGTTTCCCGCTGGAACGTTCAGCCGGATCGCTTCCGGAGCATTGACGTTCGCTGCGAAGTGCGCAGTGTGCCTCCCATACCGCGCGAGCGCGCCGCCGGCCTGAATTTCGATTTCCTCGGGCAAACCCCGCTCTGGTACTCCGGCGCCTGCTGGTGGTACCAAGTCTCTGGCCTCAGATGCAGCACTTTGCAGATTCGTTCCTGCGCCAGGCAATCTGCCGGGGATATTCGGAATCCATTGCCTCCCAGTGGACTGCGACTGTAATAACTCACTCCTGAGCGCCTGGTTTGTGGTGGCTGCGCCCCCTGTCAGGGAATTAGTAACGCTCCCCGGCTCGGAATCAGCTGGATCGGTCACTTGTTGAGCCTCCGCGGAGCATAGAACCGTGAAGGCGCTGATGAGTGGCAATGCAAACACCACAAGCGCATTCCATCGCGCGATCAGGCTGGCACTGGGTCGTGGTTCAGCGGAGTGAAGGTCCTTTTTCATCTGTATGAATCTTCCGGGGATTGGGAGGGTGGGGGAACAGGAGAATATGCTCTGGAATTGGGGGTTGGTCGCCTAGCTGACGCAGCTAACATGTGCACATCGGAAAAGCCAGAAATCCGAAATCATAAGCGAGTCGGATCCAGTCACCCAAGCGCGACATCGTGGATGGGACCTGGAGGCTAAGCTGAGGCGATTACGCCCGCAGCCGAGGGGCACTTCCTGACCCTGCAATCCGAACTCACTTCCGGTCTCCACGAGATTCTTGATTTCCTTTATTAGGTCTTCAGTATGAGCCCACTAATGACAGGCCATACGAAAGCCACCGTTATCGCCACTACATACCCCTCATAGACGAAAGTCGAGAACGAATGCATAAATAGCACTCATTTTTTGACGATTTCAGTCACGTTCACTTAATATAATATACCAGCTAATCATGGCCACTATGGTCTGGATTCACGTCAACCGCATAAACATTGACGCTAATTGAAGTATTCATCAAGAAAGTGACCTTTTTCGGAACCCTGCGAGCTGGACAAAAATCGATGCTGGTGAAGAAATTGAGGGGCGTAATTTGTAATCTGAACGCCGACAAACCTCAGGATTTGTGGGATTTCAGAAACCAACGACGGCGGTATTCGAATGGGGAATAATCCCGTTGTACACGATGCAGCACGTCAGCGAGTGGGAAGCACGCCTTCTGGGAATTCGGGGAGATCCCCTACCATCCTCGATACTCTTGCTCAAGCTCGCACGCGATGCGGCGTTCAGCTCTGCTGTTTTGACGTAACTTGGCGGGCTTTCCTGATGATTACCGCCAGATCAACACCAATACCGTCGGCGATCCGCAAAGCGGTTTCGAGGGATGGGCGGCGCAGTCCTCGTTCCACGTAACTGATTCAGAACTCCTTTGATGGGTTTGCTGTCTCGGATCCATGGAAGGGA
>DBMR01000013.1 GCA_002298785.1 Verrucomicrobia subdivision 3 bacterium UBA693 | reverse complement strand
CGACAAAGCCCGGATGCGCCCCAGAACGAGGTTCAGAAAACTCCGGGCTTGTTGCGCTTCGCGTAATCGGGTTTGCTGGCTGCGTTCGATCATGCCACGTCGATTCATAAAATGGGCCGCCGTTGCCGCCGCCCTTGGCGCGCTCTCGCTGAGTGCCGCGAACCAGCCCCAGTTCGGCTCCGCCTGGTCCCATAATATGACGTCCGCCGAACGCGGATTGCCCGACTTTTTCTCGCCCGAAACCGGCAGCAATATCCTTTGGTCCGCGACCCTGGGCACCGAGACCCATTCCACCCCGGTGATTGCGGGCGGCCGGATTTACGTTGGAACCAATAATGGCAATCCCCGCGACCCGAAGCATGAAGGCGATCGCGGGGTGCTGATGTGTTTTGAGGAGAAAACCGGGCGGTTCCTGTGGCAATTGGTCGTGCCCAAGCGGGAGGAGGATATCTTTTTTGACTGGCCCAACAGCGGCATCTCCTCCACGGCCACCGTTGAAGGGGATCGGGTTTACCTCGTCAGTAATCGCGGCGAAGTCCTCTGCCTGGACGCCAAAGGAATGGCCGATGGCAATGATGGCCCCTTCCGCGAGGAAGGCATCTACATGACCCGCATCCCGCCGGGAACCGATCCGCAACACCCGCCGCCCATGCTGTCGCCCGGGCCCACGGATGCCGATGTGATCTGGAAGTTTGACCTGACGGCCGGGGCCGGGATCTGGTCGCACGACGCCGCGCATAGCTCGATCCTGATCCGCGGCGACCACCTGTACCTGAACAGCGGCACCGGCGTGGACAATACCCACAAGAAAATTCGCACGCCCGACGCCCCAAGCCTCGTGGTGCTGGACAAGCACAACGGGCGCCTCCTGGCCCGCGATTACGAAGGTATCGCCCCCAATATCTTTCACAGCACCTGGGCCGGGCCGTCCATGGGCAAAGTGCGCGGAAAAGCCCAGATCTACTTCGAGGGTGGCAACGGCTTCTTATACGCCTTTGAACCACTGGCCGCGACGCCCGAAAAGGTCGTGCCGATTCGGAAAATCTGGGAATTTGATTTCGATCCTGGCGCGCCCAAAACGAATGTCCATCGGTTCAACAGCAATCGGCGGGAAAGTCCGAGCGACTTTTTTGGCATGCCTGTGGTTTACGAGAACCGACTTTACCTGGCCGGGGGCGGAGATATCTGGTGGGGAAAGAACGAAGCCTGGCTGAAGTGTCTCCGGGCCGATTTTGACGGGAGCAACCCGACCAATGCCCTGCTGTGGGAGTATCCGTTGCAGAAGCACGTCATGGCGACCCCGGCGGTTTGGAAGAATCTCGTGTTCATTCCGGATTGCGGGCGCATGTTCCATTGTGTGGACGCTACGACCGGCAAGGCCCTCTGGACCCATGAGATCAAAGGCGAAGCTTGGGCTTCCGCTTTTGTCGCCGATGACAAAGTCTATTTCGGTACGCGCGGTGGTACCTTTTACGTGTTTGCCGCCACGGCTGAAAAGCACCTGTTGAACACCATCGAGTTGGTTAAACCGATCAGTGCTACCGTCACCGCCGCTAATAAAGTTTTGTATGTAGCCACCATGAACACGCTCTACGCGGTCGGTTACCGTCACGAGTAGAGTGGTTCTGGGAATGCGCACTGGGGAAGTCAGGATTACCAGGATGGACAGGATGGGGAAGCCAGACCTTCAGAATCCTGCAAATCCTGTTCATCCTGTCTTCAACTGACCGGCAACTCCCTCCCCGGAGCGCGGGCGTCCACGCCCGCTTTCCTCTCCCGGACTAATTCGTTCCCTATACACCGCCCTGCACCGCGAACCCATGCGCACCTCCGTTCCCGTTAGTACCTGCAAAAGCGGACTAGGAAGTCCGCGGTCCAACCGAGGTGCACGGCCCCGGAGTGCCGGCGTTGCCGGCAGTTTTGCCAACAACGACTGAGAAAGCTCGCGCACTGCTGACTCTGTGCTGCTCCACCTTCAAAATCCTGCAAATCCTGATCATCCTGTCTTCAGTTGACCGGCAACTTCCTCCCCGGAGCGCGGGCGTCCACGCCCGCTTTCCTCTCCCGGACTAATTCGGCTTCTATTTAAGGCCCTCCACCGCGAACCCATGCGCACCTCCATCCCCGTTCACCCGATCCATAACAGACCCCCATCCGACCATTTCCGATTTCACTTCCAGCACCCCTGAACCGCAAGAACTGTGAACGGCAAAAACCCCTGGCGAATCGCAGGTAGTTCTTGTCACTATTCAGTAGATTTCAATAAGCAAGTTTTCAGATTTACGGGTGCACATTCACGATCTTCCCAGTGCAGGAAATGCACAAATTACGCTTTTGATGGAGGCAGGCTCGGTGGCAAATCGTCTAATACATTTTCAGTAAGTGCTTTGCGTTGATTGATTTTAGCTTGGCATTCGTGGTGCTTTTTGGGGAGCCGGACGGGATTCCCCCGGACATTTCCCTGATTTAAATGCAATCGATTATTTGTGAACCGCCGGACGAGCCTGGCGCATGTGGTTTGGTGGATCGTGAGCTCGCGCTTTTGACGCAGCGCTTTTCCACCGAGAAATTCTACCTGGATACCTGCAATGTCGGGTTGGGCGTTTTCGCCAACCGCGAACTTGCTCAGGGCGAAGTTATCCTAGCCATCGAAGGGCCGGTCATTAACTTCGAGGAAACCAAGCGGCGCGGTGACCGGGAATGCATGGCCATCCAGCTGGGCTATAACAATTACATCGACACCCAGCCCCCGGGGGTCTTTGTGAACCATTCCTGCGACCCCAATTCTGGCATCAAATGGAACCGTTACCTGGTGGCCTTGCGCCGCATACCCAAGGGGCGGGAAATTCGTTACGATTACTCCACCACGATGGAAGAGCAGTCTTTTACGATGCCCTGCCTTTGTGGATCGCCGGCCTGCCGGGGTGTGGTTCGGGATTTCTCCACCTTACCGACCTTACTGCAGCGGAAGTATGCGGCCCTCGGCGTGGTGATGAGCTTCATCCTGCGCCGGACCGCCATGCGGGTCTGTGTCCCGACGTGAGGCTTACGCTGCGGCTCGCCCGACGCGGGCTCGGTCGTTCAGTTCAATAGCTCGAGGCGCATGACTTCCCGAATTTGCTCAAGCAGCTTGTGCACGGGATTGGGAATGACCGACTCACAGCCCGCAGCCGGCGCGACCCGGGCTTGACTTGACTTATGAATGGCAATAAATCTTGAGTATGAAGCTAATCCTCGCCTCGGATTTGAGTCAACTCCATGTTTCTACCCTTATATCCAATATCATGGAGTTTTCTCCACGCTAATCAATGGGGTTCGCTGTGAGAGCCAAACGCCCACCTGGTTTTATGAACGTTGATCTGGAGATAGTCTCCCGGTCAAAACTGGATGTGCTTGAGGCTGGGTTCAGCAAGGTGGCCCACGCACTCTATTCAGCACCATTGCGGAAGGGCATTTACCTCCTTTCTCTGGAGTGCAACCGGTATCCTAGGAATGCGGATTCGGGGATCCTCGTACTCTGCGATGCCGTTGATGAGCTTGGCAGAGCCGAGCGGCGCCTTTGGAATCGAGCGCTGAGTCGGACGTTCGATGTGGGGTATGGCTTTGAGAGCGGGGTTCGTCTAGTCCGGGCAACACTCCGACCGGAGACGCTGGAGCGTGTTGCCGCACTCAGGGCAGCAGTAGCCTTCTCGTGCTATCAAGAGTTGGCAGCGAACCAACCGCTTCTCGCGCCGAGATAAGCTC
>DBMR01000056.1 GCA_002298785.1 Verrucomicrobia subdivision 3 bacterium UBA693 | reverse complement strand
GCACCCGCCGGCGAGGACGCCCGCGTTACGTGGGCAAGGCGTTTTACGGAAACAGGAGGCCGTCACTCGGTCGGTCTAGGGCGTGGCGTGGCGTCGCCGGGGAGCAGACCCATGGTCCACTGGACCATCTGCATCCACATCTGCTGCATGTCGGCGCGATCCCAGGCCACCGGTGTGTGACCCAATCCGTTATAGAGCACTCGGCCTTTCCCGTAGTTGCGCGCCCAAATCACCGCAAAATCCCGATCGGTACGGTGGACGTCCTTCCTGGTGAGATCCAGTTTGGTGGCGTCCAGGCGCAGCAGCACGCGCACGTTATCCCGCGAGAAGTCCTTGATCTGGTAGATCTCGTCGTGCAGGACAAAAGTCCGAGGCAGGTGACGCAGCCCGGGGAACTCCGCGTCCTCGACGACCAGCGGGGCGTCGAATTCGCCCCAGGGATGGCCATCAAAATAGCCGCCCAACATTTTACCGTAATCCGGCCAGGACAATAGCGTGATAGCCGCGCTATGAATCCCGAGAAATCCCTTGCCGTCCTTACGTACAAACGAGAGCAAGTCGGCTTTCTGAGACTCGTCCAGGTCCAGGTCACCGTCGGTGAAGAAGGCGACGGCATCGAAGGCGTCGAGGTTTTTTGCGCCCCATTTCAAGGGCTTTTTCGTAATGGCCGTGCAGTCTGTTTTGAAAGTGGTGTTCCAGAGTCCGGAATTGCGGCCCAGGGTATAAAGGGTGGTCATGGCGGTGGAAACGGCGTCGTGCTGGTAACCCTTGCTCTGGCCGATGATGAGCAGGTTATGCAGGTTCGTTGCCGTTGCGTTTGTTCGGGACGTCTGCACGGCAATCTCGTCAAAAACCCGCAGAAAACAGCCAACTTCAGATTTATTCGGCTTTTCCTGGGCTGCCGGTCCCCGGCCGTAGAAACGATCCAGGAAACCGCCGGAGTCCGACCAGCTAGTTTGGACCACGCCCAGGATACGGTCCTTGATGGCTGGCGAGGAGTGCTGCCGAAATTTCAGGATGTCCTGGACTTGCAAGGCCGCCGAATTTGGATTGTTCCACGGGCAGGTCACCACCTTGAATCCCTTGGTGGCGAAGTAGACCGCGGTCTGGTCCGGGCGATCGTAGTGCCAATCACAAATTATGACATCTTTGGGGATCAGGTCGATCGCGCGGTCCGTTTCGTTGATGCTGGCTTCCCATTCACCCAGCCCGGTCGCTTTGCCGTCCAGGAGCCGGTCACCCCACAGCCAAAGCTCCCGGCCTTTTTGACGTAGATGATCCCGGATTAAGGTGACTTCGCCGGCAAACAGCTCGGCTCTGTTCCGGCCCGAGCATCGCGGGCATTTGTCTTCTCCGAGGTAGAAGACCTCATCCAGTCCGGCATGGAAACCGTCCGATTCAAACGCGTCACAGAGTTCGTCCACCAGGGCGAAGACCACCTCATGCACCTTGGGATGCAGCGGGCAATAGCTCTTGCAGTAAAGTCGATCGGGGTTGGGCCAGGCGTATTTCTCCGGCATCTTCACCCAGGGCGTTTCGTCAAATTCCGGATACGTTTTCAAGAGGCTGCCCAACTGCGTGGCCCAGGATTGGTGCCCCAGGAGGTTGATTTGCGGGATGATACGAATCCCATGTTTGCGGCCCGCCACCACCAGCTTATTGACGTCAGATTTCGACAGCCCGGATTTTTCCGCCAGTTCAGGATGGCTGGTGTACTGGAAGTTGTAATCGACCCGCAGTATCAGGGTATTGACCTGGCGGGGGGCCAAACCATCTTCAATGAACCGGACGAACTCCTCGAGGTTGCCGGCTCGCGGGGCGGCGATGCAGAAACCACGCACCGGCATTTGTTTATCCAGGGGCGTCTGGGCATTCAAGGACAGTGCTGCCAACGTCAGGAGCCAGGCAAAGGCCCGGGTTACAGGTTGGAAATTCATACGTTGCTTATCGAGGTGCGGGTTTATTTCGCCGCCGCCATTGATGAGGGCAGCATAGCGTCATGACCAAACAAGGTCGAGACCGGGTTCGTTTGCTGATCTCCCGAGGTTCCCGAAAAAATCCTCGGCGCCATATGGACTCCTGGAGTAGTATTTGTGAAACCCAAAATTATGATCACCAGGACAGGTAGTGTCGCGGATGCGAATGGGGCCGGGAGGAAGATGGTCGCCGGCATGGGGGAGTTGCGCCGGCGGGGCTTCACGCTCATCGAGTTGCTGGTGGTGATCGCGATCATCGCGATTTTGGCGGCGATGTTGTTGCCGGCGCTTTCCCGGGCCAAAGGCAAGGGACTCCAGGCCCAATGCTACAGCAACGAACGCCAAATCGGCCTCGCCTTCATGATGTACACCCAGGACAACCAGGAGAGCTATCCCTACCACAACGGCTGGGCCGCCTTTGGCGGACAGCGCCCGGCCGTGCCTTACATCAGCTCTTACGCCAGCTCGTATGGTGGCGACCAGTGGGAAACGAATCGGCCTCTGAATAAATACGCCAGCGCCCTGGGCGTCTTCCATTGCCCGGCCGATCGCGGGGACGGTTTGAATCCGACCCCGAAATCCTGTTGGGAAGGTTGGGGCAACAGCTACCTGACCGAATGGGCCGGCGACTTCGCGGGCACCAAACACGTGACCGGAGATTCGCTTTATCCGCTGCAATCCCCGGCGATCAAAGCCACGGAAGTGGCCAAACGCCCGACCAACAAGCTGATCTGCGGCGATTGGCCCTGGCACCCCAATCGCGGGGTCAACGATCCCCGCGACAACTGGCACAACTACAAAGGCCGGCGCTGGATGAACCTTCTGTTTGGGGATGGCCATGTGCAATACTGGCACTTCCCGCCTACATACGATACCGACTCGAAATACCAATCCGGTTGGTACGACATGAATGCCGCCTGGTGGTAAGACAAACCTCCTTACTGAGCTTGCCTTACTTCAAATCGGGGCTGGGGTCTGGCTTGCGCCGGCGGATGTAAGCGGCAACGAAGACTAACCGCTAAATCTGGGAAAGAAGGGAAGGACTGACATTGGAGGCAGGCAAAAAGCTGTCTTTTCTGTAACGTTTGGTAATGTCTAAAAAGTTCTCCATGATGCGGGGAGGGGGCTGGGACGGCTTGGGACGCCTGTTGGGACGGCTAAAACATCAATCTCACCCAATGTTTACAGCCTTGGGACGGCGGGACGGCTTTTTCAGGGTGTGCCCCCCTCCGCCCTCCTGCCTCCGGTGCCTGACCAGGGTGCTCTGGTTTCGAGATCCGTCCTTCCCAATGGGGTCACCTGTTGCGGACCTTTTTGCCATCATCGCTTTGGCCGATTTGGCATTATGGCCCCGGTGTTTGGCGGCAGGAGTGGGTTATGGCCCCGGCGACGTGTCGTCGCAACCCTGCTCCGGCTACTCCACAGCCAAGACAACCCGGAAGCCGGTCACGTAGCCTGCGCTGGATTGGTCTGAGCAGAGACGAGCGGTTGAACGACATAGTTGGGCTGTGCGATCGAAATCGCCGCCGCGTATCACGCCGTTTCGACCGGTGATAGCGGCTTGCGGATCCAGGACGTATCCCCCGGCGTATGCCGGTATGGGGTATGGTATTCTATCCAGACACCACTCTCGCACATTACCGTGCATGTCATACAGTCCCCAAGCGTTGGGGAGCTTTTGCCCGACGGGGTGTAGTGTCCTCCCGCTGTTTGCGGTATACCAGGCGTAGTTTGCCAGGTTGGTGGCCGACGGGTCATTTCCATAGTAGTACATGGTGGTACTGCCCGCCCGGCAGGCGTATTCCCATTCCGCTTCTGTGGGCAGGCGATAGACACAGTTACTCGCGATAAGGCCGGAGGCCCGGTCGCGTGTCGTCAGGTGGGCACAGTAGTTGGTAGCACCCCCGTACGCATCCCCAGAAATGCCCCAATAAACAAATTGTACTGGAAAGTTCAGGTTGCCTTGAATACTGCTGGGATTAAATCCCATCAACGCCAGATACTCGCCCTGGGTCACTTCGCACTTCCCCATCCAGAAGCCTCGGCTAAACATCACAATGGTCTGCGGCCCTTCGTTGGCGCTGCGGCCCACCTCATCATTGGGACTGCCCATCAGGAAGGCTCCCGGAGGAATGAACACCATGTTGGCCGGGGCGGTCATGGGTCTGGCGCGGTAAAACCGGGGACCGGCCGCTGGGGCCGCATTGTCAAACCAAACGTACGGGGTGGAGTGCAGCCGCAAGTACTCCAGGCAACGCCAGGCACTCGGGTTGTTCGATTGCCCGAGGTCAGTGATGTACTCCACGGAATACACCACCCCGGTTTTGCCCGTGATCCGCAGTCCCGCATACAGATCAAGCTGAAGGCCCGGCCCAACTAAGACGCTGTCAAAGGTAAGTCCGCCGATCCCGTTGCCGTCCTGGAAAGGGCCGCCAGCGCGCTGATTGGTACCGGCAAGCACGAATTTGTCCCCCGGTTGTGCCTCGCCCACGTCGAAGAAATACCAGTCGCCGTCCAGGTTGGCCTCGAGGTAGCAGTCGATCAAGCCGGTGTCAGCGCTGCCGCCCTGAGTCTGGCGCAACCGCAGGTGCTTGGGCGAGAGATCGACGTAGTCGCATTGGTCCACCAGTACACCTACGCGAAAGCTCGCGGTTTCCGTTATCGTGATCTCGGCCATGTCCTGCTCCTGCAGGTCAATGGTGCCGGTGGACATCCAAAGGCCGGCATTGAAAGAGCCGCCGGATGGATTATCCATTAGCAAATAGTGTGGGCTGGTCTGGTCGCCCCCGTAATACCCGTAGGTTGTCAGCCGAGTGGCGGTGGCGTAGGTGGGATTTTTTACGAGGTCGCCGCCCGGGCTGGTGGCGAGCGCATAACCGTCGCTGCCGTAGATGTTGTCACCGTCGGGGTCCAGCGCCTTGGTCACCAAGGGTGCGCGCCAGGCACCGCTGGTCTTGAGATCGGCTCCTACATAGCTGACCCAAGCCGCCTGGCTGCTCCAAGCCAGCAAAAGTCCGGTGCTGAGGACAGCCAGGCGACGACGGGAACTGATATGCGGGTTCGTGAGGATAATGGATGAAGGTGCATTCATGATGATTCCCCCATAAGGTTTTTGCCGATCCCAGGCACACCGCAGGCTCAGACAGGGCAAGTTGGAGGCATGGGTAGGCTGTGCCTCTATTCAGTCCCTTATGCCGCAGAAGTGCAAGCTCAAAATATTAGCTGCCTTGAACACTCCGGAGGGTCATGAAGGGCAACTCATGGCTCCCGGTCGCCCGCTGAATGTCCACCCAGGGTGCGGTGCAGTCTGTTCGACCTGATTTCGGAAGTGTTGGGTCGTTTCCTGTGTTTCTCAGCGCGGCCGCTTCGCCCGTAGCATGGCCGAAATGCAGTGGCCATGGGCAATGCTTGCGGTGGGTTTTTCGGGCTGGCACAATTCGGTAGATGCGAGAGTCATTTCGTGCCTGGACGGAGAATCTGGAGACCTTCCTGTTGGAAGTCATTCTGGAGCAGCGCCGTGGCGCCCGTGCGGCGACGGTGCGGGCGATCCTGTTCGGGATGTCGGGGGTGTTCCGGGTGGCGATCAAGATCCGGCGATTTCTGTATAATGTGCGGATTCTGAGGGATTCCACGCTGGGAGTGCAGGTCATTGCGATTGGGAACCTTACGGTGGGAGGCACCGGCAAGACTCCGGTGGTGGAGAAGTTCGCACGCGAGTTGCGGGACCAGGGTCGTAACGTGGCGATTCTGTCGCGGGGATACCGTTCGAAGCCGACGCCGCTGCATAAGCGGTTATTGAACAAATTATTGCTGCGGGACGACACCACGCCCCCACGCGTGGTCTCCGATGGCAAGTCGCTCCTGTTGGACTCGGAGATGGCCGGGGACGAGCCTTACATGCTGGCGTCGAATCTCAAGGATGTGGTGGTGCTGGTGGATAAGGACCGGGTGAAGAGTGGTCGTTACGCGATCGAGAAGTTCGGCTGCGACACGCTGTTGCTGGATGACGGGTTTCAGTATTGGAAACTCCGGGGGCGCCGCCAGGACATCGTGTTGATCGATCGGCAGTCGCCATTTGGCAATGAACGGTTGCTGCCGCGGGGGACCTTGCGTGAGCCGCCGAGCCACCTGGCCCGGGCGAGCACGATTTTCATCACCAAGAGCGATGGGAACACCGAGGAATTGCGCAAGCGCATCACCCGGTTGAATCCCGGGGCCGGGATCATCGAGTGCATCCATCATCCGCTGTACCTCGAGGATGTCTTTACCGGTCAGCGGCTGGAATTGAGTTGGCTGAAGGGGCGGACGGTGGCTTCGTTCAGCGGCATTGCGCAACCCGAGAGTTTCGAGCAGAGCCTGGTGAATCTCGGGGCCGAGGTCGTCTACGCCAAGCGCTTTGCGGATCATCACCGGTTTACGCAGCAGGAAGTCATCAACGCGATTAATCGCAGCAAGAAACGGCAGGCGGAGACGATCATCACCACACAAAAGGATGCCGTGCGCTTTCCGAAAATCGACCGGCGCGATTTGCCGATGTATTTCATGCGAGTGGAGATCAAGATTTTGAGCGGCGCTAAGGATTTCCAGGATTGCGTGCGCAAGATTTGCTTCCGATAAGGCCATGGACTGGGTGCTTTACGTGGTCGCGCGAGGATTCCTGGGGCTGGTGCAACTGCTGCCGTTGACCTGGGTCGCGCGGTTGGGCCGCGGTATGGGCGCGCTGGTTTGGTTCTTGGACCGGCGCCATCGACAGGTCGCCCTGAGCAATCTCACCATGTGTCTGGGCAAGGAGCGCAGCCCGGACGAAATCAGGGCACTGGCCGTCGAGAATTTCCGTCGGATTGGTGAAAACCTCGCCTGTGCGATGAAAACATCCACGATGAGCGATGAAGCCTTGCGACCGCACCTGGAGTTTGGCGGGGACCGGCGGATGCTGGAGGAGCGTGATCCGCTTGGCCAACGGCGGTTAATGGTGGCCATCGGGCATTTCGGGAATTTTGAGCTGTATGCTCGATTCGCCACCATAGCGCCCGGATTTGAGCTGGCCACAACTTATCGGGCGGTACGGCAGCCGAGGTTAAACCGGTTGTTCCAGGATTTGCGTAAACGATCCGGATGCCAGTACTTCGAACGCCGCACGGACGCGCAGGCGCTGAAAGCATTCATGAACCGGCCTCGGGTGATGCTCGGGTTGCTGGCGGATCAACATGCCGGAGACAATGGGTTGCGGCTGCCTTTTTTCGGGCATGACTGCTCCACTTCAACCGCTCCGGCGCTGTTTGCGTTGCGCTATCAAGCCGGTTTGTTTACGGGGATCTGTTACCGTATTGGCCTGGCCCGTTGGCGCATCGAGGCGGGGCCGGAGATTCCCACGCACGAGAACGGAACGCCGCGCAGCGTGGAAGCGATGATGCTGGACGTAAACCGCGCGTTTGAAGCTGCGATCCGTCTGGATCCAGCCAATTGGTTTTGGGTGCATAACCGGTGGAAATCCACTAGAATCCACCGCACACGTCCCTCGTTCGCTTCCAAACGCACGAATGAAGTTCGCGCCGGATGAAGACAGCGTCAGCGAGTTTCCTGGCCGGAATGCAGAACCGCCGCCTGCTGGTGCGCGGGGTGAACTGGCTTGGAGACGCGGTGATGACCACGCCCGCGTTGCTACGAGTGCGCGAAGCCTGTCCCGCCGCGCGAATCACGCTGCTCTGTCCGACCAAACTCGCAGACCTGTGGCGCGGACACCCCGCCCTCGATGACCTGGTTGGTTTTGCACCCGGGGAAAGTATTTGGTCGGTGACCCGACGATTGCGAGAGGGGGACTTTGACGGTGCGCTGGTGTTGCCGAATTCACCGCGGAGCGCGCTGGAAGCCTGGCTCGCCCGCATTCCCCGCCGCGCTGGCTACGCACGGTCGTGGCGCAATTGGTTGTTAACTCAGGCGGTGGCGGCACCGGTCGGCCGAATCGGCATGCGAAAACGGTCGGTCGCTGAAATCCGGCAATTGATAGCTCATGGCCAGTCCGCACGAGTTGGGGGTTCGAATGCCGCGATCGAAAGCTCGCACCACCAGGTCTATGATTATTTGTATCTGGCTGGAGCTTTGGGCGCGGGCGCGGAAGTGTGCGCGCCGCTGCTTCGAGTTTCGGAGGTCGAGGAGGTCCAGGCACGGGAGAAGTATTTGAGTGGCGCGGGTGCCGGGTTCGCAAAGCCAGGCACGATCTGGGTGGGGTTGAATCCCGGAGCGGAGTATGGGCCGGCGAAGCGCTGGCCGCTGGATCGATATGTCGAGGTGGCGATGGGCCTGTTGCGGATGAATCCGAACTTGGGCCTGGTCGTTTTTGGAGGACGGGCAGAAGTGGAAATGGGTGAGCGCCTGGTCGCTGCTGGCGGGGCCAGAATCCTGAACCTGGCTGGGAAAACGAGCCTGAGGGAACTAATGGCCTTGTTAAAAGTTTGCTCGCTGCTCATCACCAATGATACGGGACCGATGCATGTGGCCAGCGCGCTTGGGACCCCAGTCGTGGGAATCTTTGGCAGCACCTCACCCGAGTTGACGGCACCCGGGCGCCCCGGCCAATTTCCCGGTCGCCTGGTGCGAGCCCATGCGGTCTGCTCACCCTGTTTTTTGCGCGAGTGCCCGGTCGATTTCCGGTGTATGCAAGCGGTTACGGTGGCGGATGTCCTGGCGGCAGCGCGCTCGATTCTGGACCGGGCCGGGCAATGACTTGCCAGTAAGCACAGCGTGTCTGATACTCTCGGCAGTGCAGACTAAACTCAGCGCGTTGACCGATCAATTGGCCGCTTCCTATGCTCATACGGGAGGCATCAATCACATTGACGGCAAGAACCTGCCCTCCAAGCAGGCGATTGGAGCCATTACCCTGGACCTTTTGCGCCTGCTGTTTCCAGGTTTTTTCGATGAACAATTGGGCCATTCCTCGGCGATCCGGGCGGAGACCACCGCACTCTTAAGTTCGATCTGCTCCGATTTAAAGGACGAGATTCACAAAAGCCTGGAGTACCATCCGCCGCCCGAGTTTCCGAAGAAGGACCTGCGGCCGGTGGCGCAAGCCTTAACGCTGGAATTTCTGGGCAGCCTGCCGCGGTTGCGGGAGTTGCTGCAAACGGATGTGGGGGCGGCGTTTAATGGCGACCCGGCGGCTTTGAGCAAGGAAGAGGTGATCGTAGCATATCCTTTCGTGGAAGCCATCGCCGCGCAGCGCCTGGCGCATGAATTGTATTTAAAGAACATCCCTTTGATTCCCCGCATCATGACGGAGTGGGCACATGCGCGTACGGGAATGGATTTGCATCCGGGCGCGCAGATTGGTTCGCATTTCTTTGTGGACCACTGCACGGGCACGGTGGTCGGGGAAACGACGGTGATCGGCAACCATGTGAAGATGTACCAGGGGGTCGGTTTGGTGGCCAAATCGCTGGCGGCGGGCCAGCAGTTGCGGGGGCAGAAACGCCATCCCACCATCGAGGATCACGTCACCATCTATGCCGGGGCCACCATCATGGGTGGGGATACTGTGGTGGGCGAAGGCAGTACTGTGGGGGCGAATGTTTTTCTGACCTCGAGCGTTCCGCCGCACTCGCTGGTCGTGCAGGAAGAAGCCAAGGTGAAGATCATGAGCAAGCGTCAGCGCGAGAAGAGCGTGATCGACTACGCGATTTAGACGGGCGCCTGTTCCCGGTGCCAGTCGGTAGTGCTTTCAAACGCGTGGGCGATCCGCAACAGGGTGCTCTCGCCCAGCGCCGGACCCAGGAGTTGCACTCCCAATGGCAGGCGCGGGGATGAAGCAGTAAATCCGCAGGGGATGCTGATGCCGCAGATGCCCGCGAGATTGGCCGAGATGGTGAAGATATCCATCAGGTACATTTGCAGGGGATCGTTGGCCTTTTCTCCAATCTTGAACGGAGGTGTGGGCGATGTCGGGGTCACGATGGCGTCCACCTTCTCGAACGCCCGGGTGAAGTCGGACCGGATCAAGGTGCGCACTTTCTGGGCGCGCAAGTAATAGGCGTCGTAGTAGCCGCTGCTCAAAACGTAAGTGCCGAGAATGATGCGGCGTTTGACCTCCGCGCCGAAACCGCTGCCGCGAGTGCGGGCATAGAGATCGATGACGTCGGTGCCTTCCACGCGTTTGCCATAGCGGATGCCGTCGAACCGGGCCAGGTTGGCGCTGGCTTCGGCGGTGGCGATGATGTAGTAGGTGGCCACCGCGTGCTCGGTGTGCGGGAGCGAAATTTCCTGAACTTCCGCTCCCAGGCTCACCAGGTGTTTCACCGCATTATCTACCGAGGCTTTCACTTCCGGGTCCAAGCCGCCGACCACGTATTCACGGGGGATGCCCAGGCGCAGGCCGCGGATATCGCCGGTCAATTCATGCGAAAAGCGCGGCACTGGTTGCGGGACGCTGGTTGAATCCAACGGGTCATGTCCGCCGAGAGTTTCCAGGAGCAGGGCGGCGTCGGGCACGCTTTTGGTCAGGGAGCCGATTTGATCCAGCGAGGAAGCGTAGGCCACCAGGCCGTAGCGGGACACCCGTCCGTAGGAGGGTTTGAGTCCGACACAGCCACAGAACGCCGCCGGTTGTCGCACCGATCCACCGGTGTCCGAGCCCAAGGCGGCGTAACACTGATTGGCCGCGACCGCCGCCGCTGATCCGCCGGATGATCCGCCAGGAATGCGAGTGGGATCCCAGGGATTTCGGGTAACGCCAAAAGCAGAGTTTTCGGTGGAACTGCCCATCGCGAACTCGTCCATGTTCAAGCGTCCGAAAATGATGGCTCCGGCTTCTTTGAGCTTTCGACTCACGGTCGCATCATAGGGCGAGACGAAGTCCCCGAGGATGCGGGAACCGCAATTCAGCGGTTGATCTTTTACCGCAATGACGTCCTTGGTCGCGAGGGGGACACCCAGCAAAGGGCGTTTGGAGTGGGATTCACCCGCGGCCAGGGCGCGATCGGCGGCGTCGGCATCTGCGAGAGCCTTTTCCGGATCAAGTTTGATGAAGGTATTGAGGGAAGGGTTGGTCCGGTGGATCTGATCCAGGCAGGCTTGCATGGCTTGGCGCGCGGAGACTTCGCGCCGGCCAATCCGGGTGGTCAATTCTGAAATTGTCAGTTCGTGCAGCATCATGTTGAGGGCTCCTGTGGCCCGCGCAGGCTTTATCTTGGACCAGACCTGCCGGGTGTCAATGAAAGGTGGAATGACCTTGCCTCGCGCCGGGAGCTTGCGCAAAGATGTTTCGTCATCCGCTCATGGGTGAGCCGCCGGCCCGGAACCTGGGCCGCAGGGAGTGGCGACGGGGCGGTGGTTCAAGAAATTTATGCGGACATTGATCAAACAGGTGCTCGCCGGCAGCGAGGCACGGCAGGCGGTTACCGTCAAAGCATGGGTGCGGACCCGACGGGATTCGAAAGCATTTTCCTTTCTGGAGCTGAACGACGGATCGTGCCTGGGCAACCTCCAGGCGGTGGTTGATGCGGGCACTCCGGGATATGACCAGTTGCCCCAAATGACGACCGGGGCCTCGGTGGTGGTGGAAGGAAACCTGGTGCCATCGCCGGCGGCGGGCCAGAAGTGGGAGTTGCGCGCTACCCGGGTCGAGTTGGTCGGCCTCGCGGATGCCTCCTATCCGCTCCAGAAAAAGGGGCACACCGCCGAATTCCTGCGCACCATCGCTCATCTGCGTCCGCGGTCGAATCTCTATGGGGCGGTGTTCCGGGTTCGCAGCCGTCTGGCGTTTGCGGTGCACCAGTTTTTCCAGGAACGGGATTTTACCTACGTGCATACGCCGATCATCACTGCCAGCGATTGCGAAGGTGCCGGGGAGATGTTCCGTGTCACCACGCTCAAAGGTAATATCGAGGAGAAACCCGAGACTGATTTCTTCGGGAAGCGCGCCTACCTCACCGTCAGCGGCCAACTCGAGGGGGAGACTTTTGCCTGCGCCTTGTCGAACATCTACACTTTTGGGCCCACGTTTCGCGCGGAAAACTCGAACACCGCCCGGCACGCGGCGGAGTTTTGGATGATTGAGCCGGAGATGGCCTTCTGCGATCTCCAGGGCGACATGGACCTGGGTGAGGAATTTATCAAATCCATGGCGGGTTACGCCCTGCAACATTGCGCCGAGGATCTCGGCTTATTTTCAAAATTCATTGATAAAGGGCTCATGGCCCGGCTGCAGTTTGTGGTGGAGCGGCCTTTCGTGCGCGTGCCGTATACCGAGGCGGTGGAAATCCTCAAGCAATCGGGGCGCACCTTCGAGTTCCCGGTGGAATACGGCCAGAATCTGCAGTCGGAACATGAACGGTTTCTCACGGAGGAGCATTTCAAGTCACCCACCACGGTCTTTAACTACCCGAAAGAGATCAAGCCGTTCTACATGCGCCTGAACGCGGATGGCAAAACTGTAACTGCCATGGACGTCCTGGTGCCGGGCATTGGAGAAGTTATCGGTGGAGCGCAGCGCGAGGAGCGTTTGGATCAACTGCTGGAAAACATGAAGTTCCACAAGCTCGATCCCAAGGATTACTGGTGGTACGTGGATTTGCGACGTTACGGCAGTGTGCCGCACGCGGGTTTCGGCCTCGGATTCGAACGGTTGCTGATGTTCCTCACCGGGGTTCCAAACATCCGCGACGTCATTCCTTTCGCCCGAACTCCCGGTAACGCGGAATTTTAGTGCGATTCATCAATCAGGCAGCGCAGGCTATCCCGGCTGCGAGTTCAAGCACCATCTCGGTGTTTGGTGGTAAGAGTCGCCGCGGGGTATCGGCAATGCGTGAGCATGCCAGCGTGCCCTGGTGACGGCTGCAGATCTCGAGGCAGAGAGGGGGCTATCAGGGCCGGGTTGCGGTCTTTGGCACCGGATCGTCGAGTGGTTCCAGGTGCGTGAAAACCGTGGTTCCAGGCAAGGCCCGGCGGATGTCGCTCTCGACGCGTTCCAGCAAATCGTGACTTCTCCTGGCCGTCCACTCACCGGGTACCAGCACATTCAGGGAAACGAACTTCTGGGCGCCCGCTTGGCGCGTTTTTAGATCCTGGAATTTCACCCCGTCCTGTTGAATTCCCGACAAAGTTCGGCGCACAATTTCCTGGTCCTCATGAGATAGCGCGACATCCATGAGACCGGCGGTTGAGCGTCGAACGATGCCCACTCCGGTCCACACAATGTTGGCGGCGACGGCCAAGGCCACCACCGGATCCAGCCATTGCCAGTGCGTGAGCGCCACCGCGCCGACCCCCGCGACAACCCCGACGGAAGTCCAGACATCGGTGAGGAGATGCTGCGCGTTGGCTTCGAGCGTGATGGAGTTGTGTTTGCGCCCCACTTTTAGCAGCACGAGCGCCACTCCCAGATTCACCAGGGAAGCCAGGACGGAAACCACCAGGCCAATGCCAAGACTTTCCAGCGGCTTCGGCGCCAGGAGACGGCCTACCGCAGTATACCCAATACTCACTGCAGCCAGCAGGATCAATGTCCCTTCGACGCCGCTGGAAAAGTATTCCGCCTTGCTGTGGCCGTAAGGGTGTTCTGCATCCGCCGGCCGCGCCGCCACGGTGAGCATGGCCAGGGCCATCAAGCCTCCGACGAGATTCACGCCTGATTCGATGGCGTCCGAGAGCAAGCCGACGGAACCCGTGAGCCGGTAAGCGACCAGTTTCAAACCAATCGTGACCACCGCCGCGATAATGGAGATCCATGCAAAGCGCGTGAGGGCAGGGGGCTCGGTTCCTGAATTCATTCCGGGGAAGGCTACAAGATTTGGTGGGCGACTACCAGCTTGGGGTTGGGATGGGGTGCGATTGGAAGTGGTGGGCATTCAGCTGAGGAACTCGCCCTCACCTATCCGATGGGCGAGGGAGCGTCATTCGGCTATGCACAGGCGGGCCGGGTGCGGTGGGTAATGTCCTCGGTTGGTGGAAAACCAGGAACGCAGAGAAAAGCAGCAAAATCCAGTTGACTACGTGGCTTAATGTATCATATTCCGACCGAAATTATAGAGATTAGCTTAATGCGATTGGATTTAGAGCCGGATATAAAGCAGTAGGGGTGGGGTTATTCGGATGTAACAAATTAAATAGTAGCAATTTATGATAAATTTTATCACGAAGTTGAGTCGTCTCCGCGGTTCTGGGATTGGATTTCGGAAAGAGATCCGGGAGAGTCTCTTCCTTGGGAAAGCGGTACTGCTAAGTCAGTTGCTAGCCAGCCTGGTGCTTTTAGTGCCATCGATGAGCAGCGGGGCGAACGAGTCGAGGATCGATCCCCAAAATACAAACTCACCGGTGTATCTAACCCGCCCCAATGGGGACACGGCCACTGGTCCGTCCAAAGCGGACTATGCATCCCAGGCTGAGTTAATTCGGAAGTTGGTGGACCGATTGGACCAAATAGAGAGAAAGGATGCAGAGCGCGAAGCAGCGATCCAAACCATTGGGCGCTCGTATGAAGCCCGGGAACTGGCGCTGCAAAAGCGCATCAGTGAGTTGGAGTCGAAGCTCGGCACATTGGCCCAGGGTAACGACGGTGCGGTAGAAAAGACCAAGGCAGCCGAGGGACCCACAGTCGCGGAACTGGATCAACAAATTCGCGTGTTGACTCGCAAGAACGAATTGGCCGCGGAGGCCGCCGCAGAGCGTGAGAAGTCGGCGCCCAAAGTATCCGCCGGGCCGAATGGCTTTTCCCTGGCGTCGGCGGACACTAACTTTGTTTTGAAATTGCGCGGATTGGTGCAATTGGATTCACGGAGCTTTTTCGACGATAATCCGTTATCCACTGGGAACGATACCTTTGTGCTGCGGCGGGCCCGTCCGATACTGGAAGGCACGTTATTCCGGGATTTCGACTTCCAATTTGTGCCGGACTTTGGCGGATCGTCGGTGGCGATTTTCGACGCCTGGCTCAATTATCGTTATCAGCCCTGGCTGCAATTGCGGGCTGGCAAATTCAAGGGCCCGGTGGGTTTTGAAAACCTGCAAGTTGACTGGACGCTTCCGTTTAACGAGCGGTCGTTGGTTTCCGGATTTTTGCCCGTGCGCAGTTTGGGGCTGCAACTTTGGGGTGATGTGGCTGACGGGAGGTTCAGCTATGCGGCCGGGATCTTCAACGGTTCCGGAGATGGGCGGAATCCGAGCACGGTCGATTTCAGCGATGCGAAGGAGTTTGCCGGACGTGTGGCATTTCAGCCACTCAAGGACTCGGGCGATGAGTGGCTTCGAGGTATAGGTTTCGGCGTCGGGGGCAGCTATATGCACGTCCACTCGAATTCGGCGGCGTTGCCCAGCACGACTGGTGGGACGCTGCCCGGTTACATGACTTCAGGTTTCCAGCAGTTCTTCGCCTATAATCCTTCCGGGGTGACGCCGCGGGTAGTAGCAGATGGGGACCACTGGCGGATTTCGCCGTATGTCACTTACCTGAGAGGCCCGTTTGGCTTGCTGGCTGAATACCTCGTTACCCGGCAAGGGGTGCTGAACAATTCCACGCTGGCGCATCGCGATCTGGAGCACACGGCCTGGCAAGTTTCCGCGCAATGGGTATTGACCGGCGAGCCGGCCTCGTTCACCGGTATCACGCCGAAACGGCCTTTCAACCTGCATTCGGGAGATTGGGGTGCCTGGCAGTTGGTGGCGCGGTACGCGGAGGCGGATTTGGACAATCGGAGCTTTCCTGACTTTGCCGACGGATCGACTTCAGCCAGCGGCGCCAGTTCCTGGTCGGTCGGTATCAATTGGTGGCTTAACAAGAACATCCGGGTGATGACCAGCTATTCCCACACCAGCTTTGAAGGCGGTGGGGCATACCGCGCTGGGGTTCCGGCGATGCAAGTGCCTCCGGCTACAGTGACGCACCAGTCGGAGAACGCGTTGTTCACGCGCATTCAATTGAGTTTCTGAGCCTACAAAGAAGTTGGGTAAAAGGGTCGCTGGCCGCGTTTCCGGTTCGCCGATGCGCTCCCGGACGCAACCTTGGTCTTCCACCTGGCCGAGCCCGGCGCTGAGGCCGGAGATTCTGCCGAACGACGATAAACCGCTAAATCGTCGGGAAGACAAAATTCCTTTCCTTCCGGGCGTCTGTGGCTAACATCTTCTGCTTGAGGTTGGCTCGCGAGGGGCGAGGAACCCGATAGGCAATTACGCTCAAGAAGTGTAGATTTATAGAACCCGGCAGGGCCTTGGGCTTTCCCGGTTGGCAATTGTACGATGGACGCAGCACATATCAGGAATTTCAGCATTATCGCCCATATCGATCATGGGAAGACGACCCTTTCGGATCGGCTTCTGCATCGGACGGGCACCATTTCCACGCGGGAAATGGAGGATCAGTTGTTGGACTCGATGGACTTGGAGCGGGAACGGGGCATTACGATCAAAGCGCACCCGGTGACGATGCTCTACAAAGCCAAGAATGGGGAGACCTACGAGTTAAACCTGATCGACACACCGGGGCACGTGGATTTTTCCTACGAAGTTTCGCGCAGTTTGAGTGCCTGTGAAGGGGCGCTGCTGATCATTGACGCCGCCCAGGGTGTTGAAGCGCAAACCGTGGCCAATGTTCACCTGGCCATGAAGCAGAATCTCACCGTAATCCCGGTGGTGAACAAGATCGATTTGCCGCATGCGGACGTTCCGCAAGCGTTGCGGCAATTGGAGGACATCCTCGCGATTCCCGGAGAGACAGCCATCCAGGCCAGCGCCAAAGAAGGGATCGGCATCGATGATATTCTTGAAGCGATCGTGGAACGCATTCCCGCGCCCAAGCCCACAGGAGAGACGGGCTTGCAGGCGTTGGTTTTCGATTCCTATTTTGACACGTATAAGGGCGTCGTTTCGCACGTGCGGGTGTTCAACGGCGAGCTGAAGCCCGGCATGTTTGTGAAACTGCTACACTCCGGAAAAACCGTGGAGGTTAAGGAAGTGGGCAGCTTCAATCCGAAGCCGTATATCCGGGAGCGGTTGGAGTTGGGGGAGACTGGCTACATCACTGCGAACATCAAGAGTCCCCAGGAAGTGAAAATGGGGGATACGATCACCGATACCCGTTCCACCACTGGACCGTTGCCCGGGTTCAAGGAGATTCACCCGATGGTGTTCAGTGGGATCTACCCGATCAACACGGGTGATTACGAGCATCTCAAGGCCAACCTGGGCAAGCTGCAGTTGAACGATTCGGCGTTTGTTTACCAGGCGGAGACCTCGGTGGCCCTGGGCTTCGGGTTCCGTTGCGGTTTCCTGGGCCTGTTGCATCTCGAAATCGTGCAGGAACGCCTGCGGCGCGAGTATGGGATGGATATTATCGCGACCTATCCTAGCGTTATTTATCGGGTCTTGTTGACCGACGGCACGTTGAAGGAAGTGGATAACCCGGCGTTTTTGCCGGAACCGACGTTCATTGACAGCATCGAAGAACCGATGGTGAAAACCTTCGTGATCTGTCCGAATGAATACATCGGCGACATCATGGCGTTGATCTCGGAAAAGCGCGGGGCGGTGGACCACACCGAAACCCTGGACGCACGCCGGGTGATGCTCACGTCGTTGCTGCCGTTGAATGAGATCCTGATCGACTTCCACGATCGCATTAAGAGCATCACACGTGGCTATGGCTCCATGGACTACGAGCATGCCGGGTATCGGCAATCGGACATGGTGAAGCTGGATATGCTGGTGAATGGAGAAGCCGTGGACGCATTTTCGTGCATTGTGCATCGGGACAAAGCCGAGGGGCGCGGACGAGCCCTGGCGGCGAAATTAAAGGAAGTCATCCCCCGCCAGCAATATGCGGTGGCCATTCAAGCCGCGATTGGGGGAAAGGTTGTAGCGCGGGAAACCGTCGGCGCGTTGCGCAAGGATGTGACCGCGAAATGCTACGGCGGCGATATTTCCCGTAAACGGAAGCTGTTGGAGAAGCAAAAAGAAGGCAAGAAACGCATGAAATCCTTTGGCTCCGTCAACATACCCCAGGAAGCCTTTATTGAGGTGCTCAAAGCCTGAGCCCCGCTGCGGTCGAACACCACCAGGTTATGCTGAAATGGTTCCTCTCAAGCACGGTTCGCGAAGCCTCCGCGGTTTACAAGCATGTGTGGAAGTTGCTCTGTCACCAGCGCGACATTCTCACGCCCCAGGCGGTGGGGGCGGTGGAGGAATCCCTGGGTAGCCTGAAACAGGCGCTCGAAAAAGGAGATAAAGCGACGCTGCAGAGCCGGATGCAGGAATTGGAAAAGGTCGCCACCAAGTGGATCAAACCATATCCCAATGCCGCCTGGCGGGAGAATTTTGAAGTGCTGCTCGTAGCCCTGGCAGTTGCCATGGGCATCCGCACTTTCTTCTTGCAGCCTTTCAAAATCCCGACGGGCTCCATGCAGCCGACGCTTTATGGGGTTAATTCCGAAAACCTCCTGAACGAGAAGGAATTCAAAAACTTCAAGATTCCCACCGGTTTGGAGCGGGTGCGCGAGTGGTTCGCCGGCATTTCCTACGTTCGGTTGGTCGCCGATGAGGACGGCATTTTGCAGCAGGTGAGTGAGCCGTCGCGAATCCTGATTTTTAATATTCGACAGACGGTCTGGTTGAGTGGGAGAGCTTACACGATTTGGTTCCCTCCCGATTATGGCGCATATCCACTGGGGCGCAGGGCGGAGTTGGAAATCGGGCGCGCGTACAAAAAGGGGGAGGATGTCATCAAGCTCCGGGTGAATTCGGGCGATCACCTCTTTGTGGACCGGCTCACATATAATCTACGTCCGCCGAGCAGGGGAGAGATTGTGGTGTTTGAGACCCGGGGCATCCAAAGGTTGCCGCAGGATCAGTTTTACATTAAGCGACTGGTGGGGTTGAGCGGGGACGAGATACGGATCGGAGACGACCGGCACTTGGTGATCAATGGCAAGCGACTGGATGCGGCGACGCCGCACTTTGAAAAGGTCTATTCCTTCGACCCGGCGCAACCTCCTCGCGACAGTCATTACTCGGGGCATGTGAATGAAAAGGTGGCGGAGCCTTATCATCCCTCGTGGCAGGGGCCCTTGGCGCCGAACTTTCCGGATTCAACCACTATCTACAAGGTGGAGCCTGGCTACCTGATGGTCATGGGTGATAACACCATGAACAGCTTCGACTCGCGCGGGTGGGGCGCCTTCTCCTCGACGAATGTCATTGGCAAATCATGGTTTGTATATTGGCCGATCAGCGAGCGGTTTGGCTGGGGCTACAACCGGTGAGATTGCCACTGGCACAAAGCCTGCTATATTTTTCCCCGCCTCGGGTTTGAGGCAGTTCGCTTATTATGTCGATTCTGAAAATTGTTTTCATCGCCCTCGAGGTGCTGCTGCTCTTTAACCTGCTGATTTTCGTGCATGAGTTGGGGCATTTCCTGGCGGCGCGCTGGCGCGGGCTGAAAGTGGATCGGTTTGCGATTTGGTTTGGCAAACCCATCTGGAAAAAGACCATAAATAACGTCGAGTATGTGCTGGGCACCATCCCGGCCGGTGGTTACGTTTCGCTGCCGCAGATGGCGACCATGGAAACCATCGAGGGCAAAGCGGAGACGCCGGTGGAAATGCTGCCCCCGGTTTCGGCCCTGGACAAAATCATTGTGGCGTTCGCCGGGCCGCTTTTCAGTTTTCTCCTCGCGCTGGCCTTTGCGTTAGTGGTCATGGCGGTCGGTCGTCCGGTCGGTGAGGCGGAAGCAACGACGATCATTGGTTACGTGGAAAAAGATGGTCCGGCGGACAAGGCCGGATTGAAGGTGGGGGATCGAATTATCGAGGTCGATAACCACAAGGTGACCAAATTTGGCGGCATGGGTGACAGCGTCACCTGGCGCATCGTTCGCAGCACCGGCGAGAACATTCCCATTAAAGTTGACCGCGATGGCAAGGAGTTGGTTTTGACCGCGACCCCGGCCAAAGAACAGACAAAATTCTGGCAGCGAAAAGGGCTGCGGCAGATTCGAATTTCACCCGCCCAATCCTCGCTGATCGCGGAAGTGGTACCCAATAGTCCGGCGGATGTGGCTGGGCTCAAACCCGGTGATGAAGTCCTGGCGGTAAACGGGCGGAAGCTGCACCATTTTGCAGCCGTCAGCGAGACCGTGGAGGAAAATCCGCAGGCGGAATTGACGATGCTGGTGCAGCGTCCCGGTTCCAACGCCACTTTCTCGGTTACGCTGAAGCCGGAAAAGCCGATCAGTCCGCCTGATGACAAGCCGCGCGTTGGCGTTTTGTGGAATGCCAATGGCAAGACCAAGCTCATGCATCCCGGTGCGATCGAGCAAGTCGTGGCCAGCGTCTCGGCCATGACGGAGACTTTCGGCGCGCTGTTCGCGCGGGACACTGATATCAAGCCGCAACACCTGGGCGGGGCGGTGAAGATCATGGACGTCTATTACCGGTTGTTTGCGAGCGAGAATGGGTGGCGATTGGCGCTGTGGTTCAGCGTGCTGATGAATGTGAATCTCGCGGTGCTGAACATGCTGCCGATCCCGGTATTAGATGGCGGTCACATCTTGCTGGCGATCATCGAAGGCATCCGCCGCCGTCCGCTGAGCGCTAAAATCCTCAATGCCCTGCAGACCGGTTGCGCCGTCCTGCTGATCGGCTTCATGATCTACATCGCTTTCTATGACGTGCAGGAATTGCCCTGGAAACGGTCGAAGGAAAAGCCTGCCGCAGTGAAGTTCGCTCCGAAAGAGCCGGCGAGGAATTAACCATGCGCTACTGCCAATCTCCTTATTCGTATCGGCGGCGGCAGACCCGGGAGGTCGTCGTGGGGGACCCCCAGCGGGGTGGGGTGATCATGGGTGGGAATCACCCGATCGTGATGCAGTCCATGATCACCTGCGACACGATGGACACCGCCGAGAGTGTCAAACAGACGCTCGACCTGGTCGCGGTGGGGTGCCAAATCGTGCGCATCACGGCCCCGACGGTTAAGGATGCGGCGAACCTGAAGAACATCGTTGAGATCTTGCGTGCACGTGGGTGCCATGTCCCGATTGTCGCGGATATTCATTTCAAGCCCGAGGCTGCCATGGAGGCGGCGCGCTGGGTTGAAGCCGTGCGCATCAACCCCGGCAATTACGCCGACTCGAAGAAGTTCGCCATCAAGGAATACACGGATGACCAGTATGCGGCGGAGTTGGCCCGCATCGAGGAGAAGTTCACGCCCCTGGTAAAGCTCTGCAAGGAACTCGGGCGCGCGCTGCGCATCGGGACGAATCACGGTTCGCTGAGCGATCGCATCATGAACCGGTTTGGGGATTCGCCCCTGGGCATGGTCGAGAGCGCCCTGGAATTTGCGCGCATCGCTCGCAAGCACGATTTCCACAACTTCAAGTTCTCGATGAAGTCGAGCAACCCGAAGGTGATGATCGAATGTTACCGGTTGCTGGTGGCGCGGCTCGAGCAGGAAGGCCCCGATTGGAATTATCCATTGCACCTGGGGGTTACGGAAGCGGGAGAAGGGGAGGATGGCCGGATTAAGAGCGCCATTGGGATCGCCTCGCTGCTTTGCGACGGCATTGGTGACACCATTCGCGTGTCCCTGACCGAAGATTCACCGCGAGAAATCGAGGTCTGCCGGGATCTGCTGGCGCAAATTCCCACACTCACCCACACGGGCCCAGTCGATTTTTCGCTGCCGGTGTCCTTCGATCCATACACGTTCACCCGCCGGACTTCGCGAGAAGTTGAATTGGCTGGTGGCGTCAAGTGCGGCGGAGAACAGACCGTGCGCGTGGTCGTAACCCAGGCGGCCTGGGACAAAATCGCTCCCAAGATTTCACCCAAAGCCGACGTCAAGCCGGAAGGGGTATTTGAAACCGCCGGGGTCCTGTCGGTGGATCCGCAAACCGATTTTGAAATCGCCAATGAGGCACAGTTAGTCACCGTCAAAGATGGGGTGGCGCTGCCGGCGATCACCGCATTCCGGATGCTGGCCGCCCGGTTGACTGCACAGGGGCGGAAGAATCCAATTTTGCTTAAGGATTGTCTGAGTTTCGAAAGCGCTCCTCTGGAACCCAAAATCGCCTTGCTGCGCGCCAGCGCGGTTATCGGGGCTTTGTTGGCCGATGGGATTGGCGACGCCATTCTCGTCCGGAGCGAAGCGGGTGCCGGGCAGTCGCTGCGCCTGGCGTATAACATCCTCCAGGCTTGCGGCTGTCGTTCCTTCAAGACGGATTATGTGGCCTGTCCTTCCTGCGGTCGCACTTTGTTCAACCTGCAGACCGTCACCGCTCGCATCAAAGCCCGCACCGACCACCTTAAAGGCGTGAAGATCGCCATCATGGGATGCATCGTGAACGGCCCGGGCGAAATGGCCGATGCGGATTTTGGATACGTTGGCGGAGCCCCAGGAAAAATAAATCTCTACGTCGGCAAGACTGCCGTCAAATTCAACATCCCGGAAGTGGAAGCGGTGGACCGACTCGTGGACCTGATCCGAGAGCACGGCAAATGGGTTAATCCCGAATCCGGGACTGAAGCCGTAGTCCACTGACGGTGATAGCCGCCAGAAGGGTGGTTCTCCGAATACCTTACTGGGCACAATATTCTCGACTTAGTACTTCGCGCGATAAGAACCGGGAGTTCCCTTACCACGGGAAGAACAACCTGCTTTTGGTAATCCGCGAAGCCAACGGACAGTTTGGTCTTCAGGACTTCCTGGCTTCAAATCTGCCATCGTCCTCTTAAGAGCGTGCGACCTGCCGCGATCGTGGCCGATAGTTTCCGGGGGGAGCCGGGTCAACTCAGACGGACCAGGCTTCCCGGACCGCTACCTTGGACATCCAGAGCAGGTTACAAAAGCGGTGACTTATTATAGATGCGATGATACGAAAGGGTGGAATAAGCTTTGACAGTTATGAACCAATGTCTGACGATAGGGAAGGCAAGCACAAGAGCATTTCGTAACCAGATGGAGTGGAAGGTGAAGCAATTTTCATTCTGGCTGACGCTATTGGCGGTCCTGGCCTGTTTAGGCGCGGGAAGAAGTGTGGCATTATCAGCCCCGGAAGACGGCGTGGCGATTGCCATCGTCTATGATACTTCGGGGAGCATGAAAGACTCAGTGGCTGGTGAAGGGGGGCAGCCCACACCCAAATATCAAATCGCCAGCCGCGCGTTGCAGGCGCTGACGCGGCAAATCACCGCCTTCGTGACGAATAATGCGGGGACACCACGCAAAGTGGAGGCGGGATTGTTCGTCTTCAACGGCAATGCGGCGAGAGCCGCGGTGAAATTTGGACCCTTCGATGCCAGTGCGCTGGAGCAGTGGGCGCAGAATTTCAGGGAACCTAATGGCAACACACCATTGGGGAATGCCCTCTCGCAGGCGGCGGGCGCGGTGCTGTCCTCGCCGCTGTCCCGAAAGCACGTATTGATTTTGACCGACGGAGAAAACACGGCTGGTCCCACACCCTCCGCAGTACTGCCGGGTTTGACGCAAAGGGCGAAGGAAGCGGGGAAGAGCTTTTCGGTGCATTTCATCGCGTTCGACGTGTCGGCGCGCGTGTTTGACGGGGTTAAAAGGCAAGGCGCGACGGTGGTGAGCGCGGCGAATGAGAAGCAGCTCAACACCCAATTGGATTTCATTTTGCAGCGCAAAATCCTGCTCGAAGACGAAGAACGCAAATAACCCAAACGACCAAAAGACAAAGGCAACACCATGTTTAGAGCGATCAAACGATTATTCATCTGGCTCGGCCTGATGGCTGAGAAGGCGACGGAAACCGATGCGATCAACCAGGCGGTGGTGGAGCGTGGCATTCGTGACTCGAAAGCGAAAGCGGACAAGGCGCACTATGCCAACGGCCAGTTGGCGGGCCAGATTGCGCTGCTCAAAGACCAGATCAAGCGGCAAGATCGCCAGCGGCAGGAATTGCAGAGCCTGCTGCAAGTGGCCGTCGGCGCGAATGACGAAGCCAACGGCGCGCATTATGCCGAAGAATTGGCGACCCTGGAGCAGGATTTAAATGATAATCAGGCCCAGGCCAACAGCCTGGAGGAACTCTACAAGCAGAATACCGCCATCATTGCCGAGAGCCTCCGCGAGATCCAGCGGTTCCAACGCGAATTCGAAGCCGTGAAGGCCAAAGTGGCCATCGGCCGATCCCTGGAAGGGTTGGCGGGCATGATGAAGAGCTCGATCACCGAGCTACAGGGCATGATGGGTGGCGAGATGGGGCAGTCGATGCAACAACTGCGGCAGTCGGCCGCCTCCGGGGAAGGGCAGATGCGTGCCACGCTGGATCTGGCCAAAGAGATGGGCTCCGGCATCGCCCGGCAGCAGGAAGCGCGCAAAGCGCGTGGCTCCGCCCTGTTCCAGGAATACAAAAAGAAGATGGGGATGGTGCAGCCGGAAGTGGCCGTGACCGCCACCCCCGCAGCCGCACCGGCCGAACGTCAAAAAATCCCCGAGAAGTAAGCAACCGGAAACCTTTAACCTCAATAAACTCTTATGCCTGCACGTGGGAAAATTCTGTTGACGGTAATCATTCTGGGCGTGGTTGGATTTGGTGTGTTTCGGTGGTGGGACAAGATCGCCCCCCAATCCAAGCCACAAACGCAATCGGTCAACGTTGATGAAATCAAAAAGGCGGTGCAAGCCGCCAAAACGGTACCGGATGAAATTCCGCTTTTGATCGGGACCAACGTCGCGACGCTGGTGGATCGTTCTGGCATTCCCGCGGTCAGCGGGGTCAGTGATTACTCCAAGAAGCAGAAGGACGGCAAACCGATCGTGGAATTTCCGATCAATATCTGGCCGGGTTGGGCCCCCATCATCGTGGCCAATGCCGGGCTCGAGCCGAGCGACCAGAGCATCTTTGCCAAGAAGTACGGATTCTACGTGAACCTTAGTATCGTGGACGACCCGGTAAAAGCGCGCGACCTCTTCGCCAGCGGCCAAAGCCATGTGCTTTGGGGGACCCTGGACATGATCGCGCTATTCGCGCCGGAGTTGGTGAAGGACAGCCGCACCGTGCCGGTGGTGGCTCAGCAAATCGATTGGTCCTCCGGCGGGGATGGCATTGTGGCGCGAGGCGAAATTCGCAGCATTAATGATTTTCGAATGCAAGGCGGCAAACGCAAGAAGGTGGTCCTGGCGCAGAATTCGCCCAGCCATTACTTGATCATGTCGCTGTTGGTGGATGCGGGCATCGACCCTGGAGATATTGATTTTCGGTGGGCGGCCGACGCCCCTTCCGCAGCCAAGATTTTTGTGCAGGACAACACCTTCGATGCATTTGTGGGTTGGTCGCCGGATATTTACGTGGTGACGGAAAAGCTCAAAGGCACGCGGTTGGTGGTCACAACCAGCACTGCGAATCACCTTATTGCTGACGTCTGGGCCGTGCGCAACGATTTCTATCGCGATCATCCTGAGGTGGTCTCGGGCCTGGTCAAAGGGATTTTCGAAGGCATGGACATGGTGCGAAAAGATCCGAAAAACGCGGCTCGCGCCCTGGCGATGGCCTACAAGTTGCCGGAAGAGGATTGCTTGAAAATGATCGGGGCGGATGGCGGGGTGACCGAGGGGGACGCGCACCTGACGAACTATCGTGAAAATGCGAAGTTCTTCCTCGACCCGTTTAACCCGGCGAATTTCGATGTGGTCTGGAACAGCGCCTCGACGATTTACAAATCGCTGGGCACCATCGGCGCCAGTGTGCCGGTGTCCAAGGTTAAAGCCGGCACGGTTCTGGGCGCGATGTCCGAGGCCTATAAGGATGTGCGGGACCTTTCGCAGCCTACCTTCAAACCGGACGCCATGATGAAACTGAGCGCCGAAGCCGGTGCCGGGCAAGTGTTGACCAAGGCGGTAATCATCGCGTTTGAACCCAACAAATCCACCTTGAACGCGGAATACGACAACACCATACCGGGGACACTGGAGGAAATTGGCAAGCTGGCAGGCAAGTTTGGCAACGCGTACATCATTATTGAAGGCAACACGGACGCCAGCCGCAAAGGGATCGTGCCGACGGACCTGGTGCGCCAGCTCTCTTACGACCGCGCGGACTCGGTGCGGCGGTCGATCATGGACAAATACAAATTCGACCCCAACAAATTCAAAGTAGTGGGCAACGGCTGGGATAATCCGCTGCCTGGCTGCACGGATCCCAGCAACTCCGACCACAACAAGAAGAACCGGCGTGTGGAAGTGAAAGTGTTCCCACTGGAAACTGGGAATTAATGCCCGGGCTTCCTAGTAGTGGACGCAAGGACCTCGCGCGAACTGCAACGCGCGGGGTGAAAGTAAAGCCTCCGACTCCGCATTGATATGTTGGGATTCCTGATATTCGCGGTCATCTTCGTGGCGCTGCTCACCTTGGTGGTGCGCCTGGGCAAATTACGTGTACGGGGGGAGCAGACTAACGCCCGGACCCTCGGCCTGACACTGATCTTTGTCGGGTTGATAGTGGGGGTTTGGTGGGCGGTAACGCGCGGCACCCCGGAGCAAAGACTGGTGCAACCCCTTATCCTACCGAGCCCCGGTGAGGTGATCGGAGCGTTCAAACCGTTGCACCTGGAGCAAGGGTTGGTCCGTAGCGCGTTGACCTCGTGGTTGCGAGTGTCCACTGGGTTTCTCCTCGCTGCCATCGTCGCTGTCCCGCTTGGGGTGTATATGGCAACTTTCTCCTCGATCGCAGCCTTTTTTCGGCCCTTGTCGTTGGCCGGGGCTTATGTGCCGATCGTCGTGTTCATTCCGCTCAGCATGACCTGGTTCGGCACCGGCGAGACACAAAAGATTGGGTTCCTGTTCATTGGCTGTTTTGTGGCCTTGTTGCCGCTCGTCATCAAGGACGTTGCTGATGTGCCCGCCGCCTTTTTGGATGTGGCGGTGACCAAGGGAGCTTCGCAATGGCAATTGGTGCGGCACGTTCTTTTTCCAGTCGCGCAGGACAGCATCTGGGACCATTTGCGCGGCGTGTATGGCGTCGGCTGGGGTTGGATTATCATGGCTGAAGTCTATGTTCGGCCGGAATACGGGCTGGGCGCTTTGATTGGGGTGTCTGAGCGGCGCAGCCACACGGAGGCAATTTTTGCGGTGATTATCGTCATCGTGTTGATCGCGATCGCTTGTGATCAACTGTGGCGGATCGGGGGCAACCTACTGTTTCCGTATCGCAAGGAGAAGTAAGCATGGCCGATACTCAGGACAAAAAACCAGACCCCCTCCCCGTTACCAACGGTGGCAAAGCGGCGAACTCGCCGGGAAAGACGGGAGAGGGTGTGGAATCGCCCGTGGCTGCCGGTAAATCTGACCACGCGTCTGCCGCCGCCCCCGCCGTGCGCCCGGATGTGGTGGTATTTAAGAACGTCACCAAGAGTTTTGGGAACGGAACTGCCGCCAAGGTCGCCATCCAGGACGTCTCCTTTGTGGTGGAAGATAAGCCGGATGCGGGGGAGTTGGTCACCATTGTCGGTCCATCCGGTTGTGGGAAATCCACAGTCTTGCGCATTATTGCCGGGCTGAAGCCGCACTTTCCGCCGACCTCGGGAGCGGTCGAGGTGTTTGGCAAATCGGTGCTGGAAGCGGGTCCGGATCGCGGGTTGGTGGATCAGAAGTATTCGCTGCTGCCGCATTTGACGGTGATCGAGAACATCGCCTTTGGGTTGCGGTTGGCCGGTGTGGCGAGGGCGGAACGTTTGGAGCGTTCCCGGGAATGGATCAAGAAAGTGGGGCTGGAGGGTTCCGAAGCGAAGTACCCAAGCGAACTTTCGGGCGGGATGCAGCAGCGAGTCTCCATTGCCGCCACGTTAATTTTACAGCCTCGTATCCTGCTGATGGATGAGCCTTTTGGCGCACTGGATCCGGGCATTCGTTTGCGGATGCAGGAATTGCTGATTCGGCTATGGACCGAGCAGCAAGGGACGGTTTTCCTGGTGACCCATTCGGTGGAGGAGGCGGTTTACCTGGGAGACCGGGTGTTTGTCATGGCGGCGAAGCCTGGGCGGTTGGTGGAGATCCTGAAGGTGCCGCGACCCGATGAACCGCCAGAGGTGAGCCGGCGCAAGCCCTGGTTCATTGATTTTTGCCAGGCCCTGTTGCGCCGCCTGGAGGATGCCTCGCCGTCGCCGCCCGGGGTGAAGGTGTGAAGCGCAGTCGGTGGGGTCGGATTTGCCGATCCCAATTTGCTGTATCCTTGAGTCGTTGAAATGAATAGAGTGGTCAGGAAGACCGCATGGAAGAGCAACCGCCCAGTTATCATCGGGAGTTTGCGCGCAGTCCGCATCACGTGGTGTTCGGGTTGCTGACGCTGGGCCTGGGCTTTATCAGCGCCCAGATCCTGCCTTTGATCGCGGGAATTACCTGCTACGCCCTGGGCTGGATTTACCTGCCTGACCTCCCCTTCTTTCGCCATTGGGTGGACGCGCGCCGGGAACGCGAGCGGCGTAATGTCGAGCTGCAAAAGGTGGCCGAATTCATTCAGAAACGCGACGCGCTGGTCAACTCTCTGGCGCCCACGCGACGCGAGCGCTACCTGCGCCTCACTGGAGTGTGCGGAGATATTGAACGGGCAGGCGCTGATAATCCCCTTTCCACCTCATCAGGTGCTGATCCGCGACTGAAGAAACTGGACGAGTTGATGTGGACTTATCTGCGTTTGTTGGGGATCGAGGAATCGCTGGAGCGCTTCCTCGAAACGGAGCGCAGCGAGGACGTGCCAGGCATGCTAAAGGAAGCGGAGGCGGAGTGCGGCCGTTTAAATGCCGAGTTGGAGGCGCTCAAGACCAAAGGGGACGCCGCTGTGGTGGAGACGCGGCAGCGTTACCTGGGTTCGCGCCTGGAGCGTTTGGAGGTATTGCGCAAGCGGCAACGCCGCATCGAGCAGGGGCAGGAGAACCTGGCTCTCGTGGTGGCCGAGCAGGACCGCCTGGATCAACAGATCAAGCTGATTCGCGCGGACGCGGTGGCGACCAAGAACGCGGAAACCCTGACGGCTCGGATTGATGCCACGGTGGAACACCTGGATCAGACCAACAAGTGGCTTTCGGAATTGGACGAGTTCAAAGACCTGGTGGGCGATTTGCCGACGACCGAACTGCGAGTGGGTTATAAGAGCAGCGCACCGGTGATGTCACCGCCGGTGATCTCGCCGGAACCGGTAATCCGGCGCGCACCACTGAAACAGCGACAATGAGGAAATCCGCATGAACATTGCCGACGAACCGACTTCAACCGGTGAACCCGGGGGTAACACCAGCCGTCTGCCCCTGACCGGTTGGGCCTTGGAATTGGCGCGCCGCTGGAACGGTGCCACGTATTCCCTCTTTGTCCTGCACGGCAACATCTTTGACCTTTTTCCGGTGCAGGACAACGGCAACCTCAGTTTCGTGCCGTTGAAATCTTTTCTGGCCCGGCGCTTGTTTCCAAGTCGGTCGTGCCTGTTGTTTTATGACATCAGTGCCGGACTGACCTTTGGCTCAAACGAAATGCAGCGTCGTTTCTTCGAGTGGCTGGAGATCTACGACCGCGTAGAGAATACAAACTTTCGGGAAACCGGTCCCCCGCGTGAGTTTCTAAAACTTGTCCCGCTGCTGCGGCGCTTCTTTCTCAGGGTAGCGGAAGAAAAGGAGCGCTGGCAGGGCATCACGTTGATTGTGGATTTTCCGGAAAAGCTAGTGCCCGCGTCCGAGGAGAGCCAGGCCAGCGGCGAGGAGCGCATGAATCTCGTCACTTTCCTCAAATGGGCCGCAGCTCCGGAGATGGCCAGCCTGGACATTGGCATTATCCTGGTGGCGGAATCCGCCGCCGAACTCAACGCACGCCTGCTTCAGAATCCACATGTGGCCCAGGTGCGCATTGAACTGCCCACCCAGGAGGAGCGTCGCCGCTTTCTCGAGTCGGGCTGGCTGGACCAGGTGGCGGGTGGCAAGTTGCCGGAGGATTGGAGCGAGTTCACGCCGGCTGAACTGGCGGTGCGTACCGCCGGGCTTAATTTGCTGCGCATCCGGCATTTTCTCTCGGAAGCCATTCGCAACCATACGCGCGTGACGCAAGAGTTGGTTAGCGCCAGCAAGAAGCGGTTAATTGAGGAGTTTTGCCAGGGCCTGGTCCGGTTCAAAGACCCCAAGCCGGGCGTCACATTGGACCGCGTGGCGACCCACACGGCGGCGAAGAAGAAGTTGCGCGAACTGGCCTGGCTCATTCGCAATGGCAAGACGGAGGTGCTGGAGCGAGGCGTTTTAGTCCCGGGCCGCGTGGGAGTCGGGAAGTCTTACCTCATCGATTGTTTTGCCAGCGAATGTGGACTGCCGGTGATGGAGATCGGCGAGTTTCGTTCCAAATGGGTAGGGGATACCGAGCGCCAGCAAATGCTGGTGCTGATGACGGTGCGTGCCCTCGGACCGGTCATTGTGGTCGTGGACGAAGCCGACGCGGTTTTTGGCAGTCGCGATTCAGATGGTGGCGATAGCGGCATTTCCGGGCGGGTCTTTGCAGCATTTGCCGCACACATCGGTGACGCCACTTTGCGCGGACGCGAGGTGTGGATGGCGATGACTTCTCGTCCCGATCTGCTCGCCATCGATATGAAGCGGCAGGGGCGCTTTGGCTTGTGCGTGCCGCTTTTTCCCGCGCAAGGTCCGGACGAAATCCTGGAACTGTTTACGACGATTGCGGGCGTGCGTAAAATCGTTTTGACCCCGGATATGATCGGGTTCATTCGCGAAAAGCTGGGGACATTGCCGCTCACGGGTAGTGATGTGGAGTCTATTTTGATGCGGGCCAAGGAAAGAGCCGTGCTGGCCAGTCGCGACAACGACGTGCAACGCGCAGATTTGGACGAAGCGGTTGGCTCCTTTATCGACCCGCTGGATCCGAATACGCTGGCCATGCAGGAACTGGCGGCCGTGCTGGCCTGCTCCGATCGGCGCTATCTGCCGGAGAAATACCGGGATGCAGAACGCGCCGTCCTGCTCGGGACCTTTGCCACTTTGAAAGCACGACGGTATTGAACCGTCTAGAATTCCACTGATTCCGGACATTCCACAGGCTTGAGCCGGTGGTCGAAACCGACCCCGGTGCCGCCGGTCACCCATTTGATGCCGTCCACGACTTGACCGGCAGGTGTCGTCATGCTTCTTTCCCTGCATGATCCGTTTTTCAGATTCTGTGACGTGGTGTCGCCTGGCATTGATATCCGGACTTTTCCTTGGCTTTGAGGCGCGACCAGCGACGGCGACTTCCATGCCACCTGCCGGTCAACTCCTGATCGAGCGGTTGTTCGGCCCGGAAATCAAGACCGGCCCTTACAAGCATCCGGCGCGAATCGAGGAGTTGCGCAATGGCGACCTTTACGTGGTTTACTATGGTGGCGAAGGAGAATACGCAACCGACACCGGGGTATTTGGCTCGAGACTGAAGCGTGGCAGCCATTCCTGGTCGGCTCCCACGCGCATCGCCCATGACCCGTTTCGTTCGCTCGGGAATGGCATTGTATGGCAGGCGCCCGACGGTCTGGTCTGGCTGTTTTATGTCGTGCGCTATGGTGAGACGTGGTCCAGTTCGCGGGTGCAGGCCAAAGTTTCGACCGACAATGCCAAAACCTGGTCGGATGCGTTCCCGCTGGTGAATGAAACGGGAATGATGGTGTGCAACAAACCGATCGTTCTCCACGATGGCGATTATCTGTTGCCGCTCTACTTTGAGGGTGGGAACAATCCCGAATTCACTGGAGCCGATAGTAGCGGGCTATTCCTGCGTTACGACGTCAGGAAGAAACTCTGGCAGCAGACCGGGCGCATTTGCTCCGCGACCGGCAACATTCAGCCCGTGGCGGTAGAGGTGCGGGAGAACTTCCTGAAAGCCTATTGCCGGCGTGGCGGCAATTACGAGCCGACCACCAACGGGTGGCTGGTGTGCGCTGAATCCCGCGACGGCAGCTGGACCTGGGGGCCGGGGATCAATTCGCAATTCAAGAATCCCAATGCGGCGGTGGACTTCATCAAGCTGGCCAGTGGGAATCTGCTTCTAGTGTTCAACGACAGCATGAACGATCGCACGCCATTGACCGTGGCGCTCTCCGCAGACGGTGGTCAAACCTGGCCGTGGCAACGCAACGTGGCCGACGGACCCTATGATTACGGATATCCCATGGCCCTGCAAACACGGGACGGCAGGATTCATCTGTGCTTCACGTCACACGAGCGCACCATTGTGAATCACGCCATTTTGGATGAGCAATGGATCAAGCAAGGTGGGATGGTAAAAAGTTGGCTTCCGAAAAAGTGAGCTGAAAGCGACGAGGTCGGACTAGACCAGAATTAAGCGGTCAGCCCGAGTTTTTCGAAGCCTTCTTCAATCGAGGCGGCCCCTTGGATTTGGGCGAGGCGGCTATAAAGACCACCGGCGGAAAGCAGTTCCTCGTGTGTGCCGTGCTCCACGATCTGGCCATGCTGAACCACCAGGATTTGTTTGGCCCGGCGAATCGTGCTGAGCCGATGGGCAATGACAAAGCTGGTGCGGTTGGACATGAGGTGCTCCAGGGCTTCCTGGATCAGCTTTTCGGTGGCGGTATCAACGCTCGCCGTGGCTTCATCCAAAATCAGGATGGGCGCGTTCTTCAGTAGCGCCCGGGCAATGGTGACGCGCTGCTTTTCGCCCACGCTCAGTTTGACGCCGCGTTCACCCACGCGTGAATCGTAGCCTTTGGGCAGCCGGCAAATGAACTCATGACAATTAGCCGACCGTGCGGCGGCGAACAACTCAGCCTCGGTGGCGTCTAGTCGCCCGAAGAGAATATTCTCGCGGATGGTGCCATTGAAGAGGAAGGATTCCTGGCTGACGACGCTGATTTGCGAGCGCAGTACTTCGAGGGGCAGGGCGGAGGTGTCCTGTCCATCCAAGAGGATAACACCGGAACTGGGCACGTAGAACCGTGGCAACAAGTTTAAAATGGTGGATTTTCCTGCGCCAGTTGGGCCCACCAGGGCTACGACCTCTCCCGGCGCGGCGCGAAGGCTGATGCCTCGCAAAATAGGAATGCCGGGCTGATACTCGAAAGCCACGTTTTGGTAGATGACCTCACCTCGGACCGGCAGCTTCAAGGATGCGGTATTTGCAGAGGCTGGTTCGGCGGTGGCGTCGAGAATATCGAACACCCGTTCACCCGCCGCGCGGGCCGCCTGAAGCATTTGGTTGAGGGCGTGGAGGCGTCCGACCGGTTCGTAGAAGAGTCCCAGGTAGAACAAGAATCCCACCAATTCACCAAGACTCAGTTCCCCGGCCATGACTTTGCCGCCGCCCACCCAAATGACACAAACCATGCCGAGCGATCCGGCGAATGCCATTGCCGGGGAATAAATGGCCCAAGCTCGCATAATGCCAAGGCTGCCGGCGCGCAAGCTGTCGGCCCTTTCAGCAAAGCGCGCGTCCTCGTGGCCTTCGCGGCCAAAAGCCTTGATTTGGCGTACGCCTTGAAGGTCATCCAGGAGCAAGGCATTCATCGCACTCGAGGCTTCGCGTTGGGCGCGATAACGGCGGTGTGCCGTGAGTGTATACCAGAGCGCTCCACCCACCAGAAAGGGAAGCGGGACGAGCGCCATGGCCGCTAACAGAGGATCCGTGAGGAACATGATTACCGCCACGCCAAGAATACTGAGAATTGCGACGCTACCCTGTTCGATACCATCGATCAGCACGCGCTCGACGGCATTGACGTCTTCGATCACGCGGGTCATCAGGTCCCCGGAAGCGCGTTGATCGAAGTAGTTGACCGGCAGACGCTGCACGCGGGCGAACAACTCGCAGCGCATGTCATAGATGACATTCTGTTCGAGCGTATTGTTGACAAGAATGCGCAGGGCATTGAAAAGGTCACGTAGCAGGAACGCTCCGAGCAAGCCCAGCACAGCCAGGGAGAACCTGGTGATTTGCCCTTTCGCAATAACCTCATCTATAACGAATTGCAGGAGTTTCGGGAACGCCAGTGAACAAGCCATGGAAAGCAGGGCGGCGCCGATCGTTGCGCCCGCGAGGCCTTTATAGGGCAGCAAGTAGCGGCCGACACGCCGAAGAATCTCGCTGGTCGGTCGCGCCCGCGATCGGAAGGAGGGATCTTCTGTAGAACGAATGTGCTGGTGATTCATGACCACAAACCGCAAAAGCCACAATATTCACAAAATGCGGTGGTGGAACAAGATTTCAACGTGCAATTTTGGCGGGATGGCGTAGAATTGCTCCAGATGCTCACAGCGGTTGCCACCAGAGATCCGGTAGCGGTCGAGGAGACAGTGCAGGCGGCTTACCTGGGGATGTTTCCGGCAGGAGACAAGCTTTTTGTGCCCATGGTGTTTGGGTGGGTAATCGAGTGCTTTACCGGTCATTTCGAGGGCTACCAGGCGGTGGATGCTCAATATCACGACTTGGAGCACACGCTGCAAGGAACGCTTTGTCTCGCGCGACTACTGGCCAACCGGCACCATTTAGGAGCGGTGCCGCGACTGTCCTGCCGGGAGTTTGAACTCGGCCTGCTGGCCATTTTGTTGCACGACACCGGTTACCTCAAGACCTTCGGCGACACGCAAGGCACGGGCGCCAAATATACCGCCACCCATGTCACGCGCAGCGCCGAGTTTGCCGCGCTCCTGCTCGGGCATCGAGGCTTTCCAGCTTCTGAAATCAAGGCCGTCCAGAATATGATCCTCTGCACCGGGGTGAACACCGTCCTGAAGGATCTGGAATTTCAAAGCGAAGCACAACAGGTCGCCGGGTTTGCCTTGGCCACCGCTGATTTATTGGGGCAGATGGCGGCGGACGATTACATCGACAAGCTCCCGATACTTTACGAGGAGTTTGCCGAGGCTTCGGCCTTCTCCGGGGAAAAGGGCGGCTTTGTTAACTCCTTCAAGAGCCCCGACGACTTGATCACCAAGACCCCGGTGTTTTGGCGCAATTTCGTGTTGCCTAAGCTGCAGAAGGACTTTGAAGGTTTATATACTTTCCTCAATCATCCGTATCCCCATGGACCGAATTGTTACGTCGAGAAGATCGAGCGTAACATGGCGATGCTCCAGGCTCGTTTGGCGGGAAGGGCGCGTTGAGCGTAGAGGCTGAAGGCGGAAAAAGAAAAACCAGCGGAGCGACGTAACGTCGCAGCGCTGGTTTTTAGTAATGCTTAAATCCAGCTAGCTGATGGCCGCCATGGTCAACAGGAACTCGATGTTGCTTCCGGTCTTCTTGAGTTTGTTCAACACCAGTTCCATCGCCTCTACCGGCGGGACACCGGTGAGGGCGCGGCGCAGAATCACGACGCGGTTGTATTCGTCCGGGTGATAAAGGAGTTCCTCCTTGCGTGTTCCCGAACGCTCGATATTGATCGACGGAAAAATACGGCGATCCACCAACGCGCGATCCAGGTGCACCTCCATATTGCCAGTGCCTTTGAACTCTTCAAAAATGACCTCATCCATGCGGGAGCCGGTGTCTACCAGGGCCGTGGCGATGATTGTTAAAGAACCGCCTTCTTCAATGTTGCGGGCGGCGCCAAAGAACCGTTTGGGTTTGTGCAACGCGTTGGCATCCACGCCGCCGGAGAGAATCTTCCCGGAGTGGGGCTGGACGGTGTTGTAAGCACGGGCGAGGCGGGTGATGGAATCGAGGAGGATTACCACGTCGCGTTTGTGCTCGATCATGCGCTTGGCCTTTTCGATGACCATTTCCGCCACCTGCACATGGCGCTCGGGCGGTTCATCAAACGTGGAGCTAATGACTTCGGCTCCACGGCAGGTGCGCTCCATGTCGGTGACTTCCTCGGGGCGCTCGTCGATCAGCAGAATGAAAAGGTAGGCCTCCGGATTGTTCTTCAGGATGGCGTTCGCCAGCTTCTGCATGAGCACGGTCTTACCGGTGCGGGGCGGGGCCACGATCAAGCCGCGGGTGCCTTTGCCGATGGGGCAGACCAGGTCCAGCACGCGGGTGGACAACTCGTCAGCGCCAGTTTCCAGAATAAACCGCTTATTCGGGAACAGCGGTGTCAGGTTGTCAAAGTGGGTCTTGTCTTTGGCCTTATCCGGATCTTCCTGATCCACCGCTTCAACTTTGAGCAGGGCGAAGAAGCGCTCTTTTTCCTTCGGGGGACGAATCTGGCCGGCGATTAGATTGCCGGTCTGGAGATCAAAGCGGCGGATCTGTGACGGAGAAACGTAGATGTCCTCGGGGCACGGAAGATAGTTAAAGCTCTGGGAGCGCAGGAAGCCGAAACCCTCGGGAAGAACCTCGAGGACGCCTTCCGAGAAGAGCACGCCAGCGCGTTCGGCGTTCTTCTGTAAAATGTGGAAAATCACCTCGTGCTTGCGCATGGTGCCGAAATTTTCCACGCCCAGTTCGCGCGCCATCTGGTTGAGGTCGCCCATGGACATCGCTTGCAGTTTGGCGATGTTCAGTGATGCGGCGATGTGGTCCTTTTCGTTGCCGGACGGAGCCGGAGCCCGGTTTTGGGGAGCCGGCGCCTCGTAATCAGGTTCGGGCTCAGGCTGCGGTGCGCGCGCGGGAGCCGGTTGCGGTGCGCGCTGTGGGCCACGGCCTTTATCGCGATCCTTGCCCCTCGACCGGTCGGGGCCGGCGGGGCGGGCTTCGGCTTTATCCTCGCCTTTGGGTTCAATCGGCGAGGTGGGCGGCTGCAGCACTTCCGGATAGGCGGTCGCAGCTCGCTCTGGAGCGGGTTCAGGGGCGGCTATGGGTGCGGGCGGTTCCGCTACGGCGGATGGTTCCGCGGCTTTTGCGGCTTTCGGCGCTTTGGCTTTGGCCTTTTTCGTTGTGGCTCGTGGCATACTTCAAAATGGTTAATGCAAATGTCAGCAGGGAAAGCAATAGAGCCCGGCTGGCGGGTATGACTCGCACCGAAGGCGGTCAAAGAAATGGAATCTCTCAATTCACCGTTACTCGGGAGCGCTGCAAGGGTTAATTCACCCTTCAGTACGGCAAGGGAAATCTTGCTGTAAGTTCACGCACACGTTGCCGCACCTTGGCCAAAGTGTCAAGGTTCTTAATATCCATGAGCGCTTCGCTGATCATGTCGGCGATTGCTGCCATTTCGGCCTCTTTCATGCCGCGGGTGGTCACGGCGGGGGTGCCGAGTCGGATGCCGCTGGCCTGGAAGGGGGAACGGGTCTCGAAGGGGATGGTATTCTTGTTTACGGTGATGCCGGCCTCATCGAGTGCTGCCTGGCAGTCCTTGCCGGTCAGTCCTTTTCCGCCTACATCCACGAGCATCAAATGGTTATCGGTGCCGCCGCTCACGAGGCGGAAACCATTGCGGCGCATACCCTCGGCCAACGACTTGGCGTTTTTCAAGAGCTGTTCCTGGTACGCTCGGAACGATGGCTGGGCGGCTTCATGGAAGCAGACGGCCTTGGCCGCAATCACGTGCATGAGCGGCCCCCCCTGGATTCCGGGGAACGCCTGGGAATCGATCTCTTTGGCGTATTTCTCCCGGCAAAGAATCAAGCCGCCGCGCGGTCCGCGCAGCGTCTTGTGGGTGGTGGTGGTGACGAAATCAGCGTGCGGCACCGGACTGGGGTGGAGGCCCGCGGCGACCAGGCCTGCGATATGGGCGATGTCCGCCAACAGGTAGGCGCCCACCTCGCGGGAGATTTCACCCATGCGCTCGAAGTTGATGATGCGCGGGTAGGCGCTGGCCCCGACGGTGATCATTTTAGGCCGGTGCTGTTGTGCCATGGCGGCCAGTTGATCATAGTCAATCCGTTCATCCTCTTTGCCGACACCGTAGTGGACGATCTCGAAGAATTTTCCCGAAAAGTTGGCTTTGTTGCCGTGCGTCAGGTGGCCGCCATGGGACAAGTCCATGGTCAGCATCTTGTCGCCGGGCTTGAGGAAAGCGAAGTAGACCGCCATGTTGGCTCCGCTGCCGGAGTGCGGCTGCACGTTGGCGTGCTCCGCCCCGAAAAGTTTCCGCGAACGATCGATGGCCAACTGCTCCGCCTGGTCCACATTTTCGCAGCCGCCGTACCAGCGCTTCTTAGGGTAACCTTCGGCGTATTTGTTCGTCAGCACGGACCCCTGCGCCTCCATCACGGCGGGGCTGGTGAAGTTCTCGCTGGCGATCAGCTCGATGTTTTCCTGCTGGCGCAGGCGTTCATGCTCGATGATGGCCGCGATTTCGGGATCCACTGCGGACAAAGACAAATCCTGGGGATGATTTAGGTTTTCCATCTTGTTGACGCGGCGCTCGTGGCGGCCGCCTTCAAATTTGGTTTTCAGAAAAATTTCGACGATTTTGAGGGCTTGCGTGGCGGAGAGTTTGCGGCCGGGCAGGCAAAGCACGTTCGCATTGTTGTGCCGCCGCGAGAGCGAGGCGAGCTCTTCATCTTGCACCAGGGCCGCGCGCACGCCCGGCACTTTGTTCGCGGCAATACTCATGCCAATGCCGGTCGTGCAAAAGAGAATGCCGACTTCCGCGCGGTGCGAAGCGACTTCGCGCGCCACCGGGAGCGCAAAATCGGGATAATCCGAAGGCTCCTTGGAAGTAGCGCCCAGGTCCGCAACGCTGACGCCTTTTTGCTGAAGTTGCTGTTTGATGAATTCCTTCATCTCGAAACCGCCGTGGTCGGCGCCCATCACCACAGTCACGGGCTGTCCGGTTTGACCAGCTTGCGGCTGGTTCTTTTCGATGAACTTGAGCAGGGACGCGATGCCCTGTTCAATTTGATCCCGGCAATTCAGATATACCTCGAGCGAACCGCCGATCGGATCGCTGATATCCTTTTCAAAAACATCCAGGGTCTCGTCGAAATCCCGCAACAGGAAGGTTTTCTCCGCGGCTTGCGGATAGAGCATCATGACCGTGTCGATGTGACTGTGGGTCATGCCGAAAATGTAATCCGCTTCATTGACCAATTCCGGGGTGAGCATCCGGCTGCGCTGAGCGGAGATATCGATGCCCAATTCCTGGACCGCGCGCAGCGCGTGTGTGCTGGGCGGTTGCCCTTCAAGGGCGCCCAAACCCGCGGACAGCACGCGGTAATCGCCTCGGCCTTTCACCGCGGCCCGGAAGATGCCTTCGGCCATTGGGCTGCGGCAAATATTGCCGGTGCAGATAAATAGAATGGTCTTCATTAAAAACTAGTAAGCGCTCAAACTTGGGTCGACCGGGGCGAATCGTCAACCGGGAAATCCGACTACGAACGCCCCTGACGAACCAAGGCCAGTCCTTTCAGCACGTCCAAGGCCCTGGCCAGCATGGGATCGCGTATCACCGGTTTCTCCGGGTCCGACGCGGCGGGGGCGGAAATGAGTTCTGCATCGGTCGGAAAGCCTTCGCGTTTACCCTTAACCAGTTCCGCCTCGCCAAAGCGGGTGCGACGGACTGCATTGGTCCCGGTCAGCCGCGCGCCAGTGATGGACGAGAGCGCGGCGAATGGATCCGCATACCAGGCGGCTTGAGCTTTCGCCGGCAAGGCGACGGCGATGTCAGGCGACACACCATGAATCGGCATGGGCGAACCGTCGCCGAGTTTCACCGGTGCGGTGGCAATGGCCAGCGTGCCGCCGCTGGTCAGCTTGAATTCCCTGGTAATAACGGCTTGTCCCGAGGTTTTGGTTCCCAGCAACAGTCCGGTGCCGGTCATGCGAATCATGGCCGCGAGTGCTTCCGCCGCCCCTGCCGTCTGTCCATTGATGAGCACCGTAGCCGGCACCCTTATGGCCGCTTCGTTGGCTTTGGACTTCACAAAGCCGTTACCCCAATCCAACAACGGACGTTCCTCGTGGAGGAAGAGGTCTGCCGCTGCTACTGCGGCCGCGTAATCCCCGCGATTCACATAGCGGAGATCGAGCACCAGGCCGGAGAGTTTGTTGCTCCGCGTTAAGCCTTCGTAAGCCTTGCGCAGGGAGTCGGCAAAATCTTCGGTCACGCGTCCAACGCGCACGTACCCGATTTCCCCGTCATACACCTGAGTCTTGAGAACTGCGGCGATATCCTCCCCAGCGGTGGAAGGGTAGACTAATTGCACGTGAGGGCCAAAAACCGCCACCAACCCGGTGACTGCGGTTCGTTCGATCTCCGCCGGGCTAAAGCCTGTCAAATTGGTCCGGATCAAATCATAGACCTCGTCCACCGCCTGGCTGCGTTCCTGGGCAAAGCCAACGGGGAGCCTCAGCACCAGCAGCGCGCCGGCAAACCCGGCCGCAATCAAGTTTTTACCTATCGGTAACATTGCGCGATAAGTTGCGTGATAAAGGCGGCCTTGTAAAGTCGCGCGGGAAGCGCCGTGGCGATGATTTAGGCGACTTTTTGCTCACACGGTCGGGCCGGGAAGGCAGTTAAACAACGCGTAGGCCTCGTCGAGTAGTTGCAGATCACGCACGCGTCGGGCGTCCTTCGCGGTCAGGGAAATCAGTTCCTCAGCTTCGGCCCGCGTGGCCCAGACGACCGCCTCGGTTTCCTGGTCGAACTTACCGTGGTCCCGCACCGGGGCCATCAGGAAATACTCGCTCTGGCTTTCGTTGCCGACGTATTCCCCAGGGATCCGTTTCAGCACCCGGGCTTCAATACCGGTTTCCTCGAGGACTTCCCGGAGGGCGGTGGCCTCCATGGTTTCGCCCGGTTCCGGCTTTCCTTTGGCGAAGGTCCACAGAGTCAAGCCGGGAGTGCCCCACGGTTTGCGCAGGAGCACTTTGCCTTCCTGGTTTATGACCACGCCACCATATGCAATTTTCATCAACAATACTGATGAGAAGCTTAAGCCATTACCCCGGAGGGGCAAGCGACAATTCATCCTCGGCGTCGGGGCGCTCCGGGGGGCGAGTGCCCATGACGACGTTGGGATTTTCCGTGTGGACGGCGCTGCTGCTGATCGCGTTGTTGCCGGCGGTTTGCAGGGCTGCCCGGCACATCGGTGGGGCGCTGGAACTGGCGTGATCGCTGGATAGGGGATGGCCGCGCGGGGCCCGGACGCGGAGGCGTTTTGAGGTGAGGTTGACGGCCTGGGGGCGGGCGCTGTGTATCGAACCGCTGCGCCTGCGGTGGTTCGGTGAGTGCAAAATCCACCTGCTTCTTGAAGTGATCGACTTTGCTGGGCCTGACCCGCACGCGGTCGCCCAATTGGATGACGCGGCGGGTGCGGCGCCCGACGAGACGTCCGTGAGTGCCATCGAATTGGTAGAATTCATCGCCTATGCCGGAAAGCGGAACCAGCCCGCTCATGCCGAGTTGCTCGAGTTCCACAAAGAAGCCGAAGTTTCGTACGTCGGTGACGAGCGCCGGAAAGGATAGAGCAGCTCTCGTTTTGCAGAGCGAATCGAGGTAGGCCATGAGCTTCACGTCCCGGCTGTCCCGCTCGGCGTCGTCGGAGTTGCGTTCGGTGACCGAGAGGTGATCGGCGATTTCCGTCAAGGATTTCGTCCCGAGACCCTCGCCGGTCCTTTGAAACAGCGCGCGGTGCACCACCAGGTCGGCGTAACGCCGAATTGGCGAGGTGAAATGGGTGTATTTGGGCTTGGCCAATCCATAATGTCCGAGGGGTTCGACTGCGTAACGGGCACGCATCAGTGACTTGAGAAAGCCGATCTTGAGCGCCGGCCCGATGGGCAAGTGGTTCAGTTTCTCAAGTAATTTCTGAACCTCGCGTTTAAGGGAAAGGTTGCCACACGGGATGAAGTGGCTGAGCACCTCCTCGCGAAATTCCTGCAGCCGACTGTTGTCGGGTGGTTCATGGATGCGGTAGAGGGCCGGGCGGTTAAGGCTCATCAACCGGGTGGCCACGGCTTCGTTGGCCAGCAACATGAATTCCTCAATCAATTGGTGGGCATGATCATTTACCACCTTTTCAATCCGGTCGATTGAACCATTCTCCCGCAGCCGAATTTTGGTTTCGGGAAAGTCCAGGTCCAATGAGCCCGCCAGGAATCGGGCGCGGCGCACCTTTTGAGCGAGGGCGTGCGCCTGGTGGAGCATGCTCTCGATGGGGTCCGTCGGCGGACGTTGCAGCGCGGCGAATGCCTCTTCATAACTGTAGCGACGCTGCGAACGGATCACCGCGGCGTAGAACTGCGTGCGCACGACCGCGCCCGATGGGGACAGAACGAACTCGACGCATTTGGTGAGCCGGTCCACGCCGGGCTTTAGCGAGCAAAGCTCATTGCTGAGCGCCTCGGGAAGCATCGGGATGACGCGGTCCACCAGGTAAGTGGAATTTCCGCGCCGGGCGGCCTCCAGGTCCAGGGCGGTACCGGGCTTAACGTAATGAGAGACATCCGCGATATGCACCCACAATTTCCAATGATCCTGGTCCAAGCGCTGCAAGCAAAAGGCGTCGTCGAAGTCCTTGGCGTCATGTGGGTCAATAGTTATCACCTGGTGGAGGCGACAATCCACCCGGCCCACGATATCCGCCGGTTTCACCTCGGTACCGATGGCGTGCGCTTCCCGCAGGACGGGTTTGGGGAAGTGCAGGTGCAGACCGTAGTTTCGGATTACCGCGAGCATATCCACGCCCTCGGCATCCGGGGGGCCAAGCACCTCCACGATTTCACCCTCCGGGCTGGCATGTCGGTGCGTCCACTCCTTGAGTTCGACCACCACCTTATCGCCGGGGCGGGCTGGGCGGCCGACATCGGTCGCTGGCGGAACGAGGATATCCTGGGTGATCCGGGGATCGTCGGGAATGACGAAAAGGAACTGGCGCCCCTGTTGCAGCGTGCCCACGAGTTGCACTCGAGCTTTATCGAGTACACGAACAACGCGACCAGTGTCTTCATCGCGCGAACGTCCTCCGGGGCGGGGTTTCACATCCCGCCGCACCAACACTTTGTCCCCATGCATCGAGGTGCCGGTTGCATCCTGCGGGACGCGGATGGCGGGCAACCGCGGATCGTCCGGTTGGAGGAAGCCGACACCTTGGCGGTTCATGCGGATGCGTCCGGGCACCAGGTCAGCCTCGAGGGCCAGGGCGTAGCAGGTTCCCTTCTTGATGCGGGCAATTCGGCCCGCCTTTTCCAGGCGATGCAGCGCGCGCAGCAGTTCCGGTCGCTGCGAAGGCAGGAGCATCAAGCGGGCAAAAATAGTTCGGGCGTCCAGGGGCGAATAATCGGGCCGGGCCAGTAAATGCAGAATCTTCTCTTCCATAAAATTTAGGTTAGGACCGCCGAAGTAGAACCAACTCCTGAGGTGTAACTAGCCGGAAACTAGTTGCGCACGACGGGAATGTCAAATGCTTTCCGCCTTCTGCCAGCGACGCGTCAGGGCGGTATGGCGCCCATAGTGGGCGTTAGGTGCCCTTGCGGAACTGAAAGGCATGAGTTAGCGTGAAACTAACCACTACACACCACCACTTATGCACTACATCGCGATCGGTACCTTTTCTCGGGAGGCGATGATCGCCAAAGAGATCGTCTCCCGCCGGCGGAACTACAACTATCCTTCCGGTTTCAACAACGTGCAGAGCTACCTCGACGTTCAAGGCGGCAGGGCGATCATCCATTTCGAGGCAGACACGGCGGAGGCCATCCTTCGTTACACCGCGGATTGGCCGGAATTGACGTTCGACATCTTTCCGGTGGTTCCTTCGGAGAAGGCCTGGGAGACGTACCTGCAAAGCGTGGCCTAGGTCCAGCAGCGGACTCACGGCTGCAATTAGCGGGGCACGGACTTAATTCTGGGGCTGGCACGGCGCTCGGCCAAGGTCGGGGATTTGTTCGTTTGCCGCGGGAAAGCTGGCGGTGATACGGCTGGCGCCAGCAGAGAATGATCCTCTATTATCGTTCACAGATTGAAATTTTGGCCGCTAACCCCAGCCGCACGCGCCCCTTTTTGGGTTAGTTGTCGCCCGCGTCCATGCTCCACGAGACGAAAAGACCGTTGAGCGAGGCCGAGCGGCGATTGCTTCGAAAGCGTTCGGTGCTGCCGAAAGTGGGAAGTGTTTATTGGATGCGCGACGAGCGGCGCGCCGCCGTCTACACGGTCTCAATCAGTATCGCTATCTTCCTGGCTGGTCTGGTATCACGTTTTACAGTTGTTGGCGCGATCGGGGCTGGTGCGTTTGCGCTGCTGCGATTCAATGGCTACCGGGAGCGGCGGAAGTTGCGAAAATACATGTTGGCCCACCGCCAGAGATTCGCGGAGGAACTGGATTCTGGCCAGGCCCGCGTCATTGTCTGTCAACCGAGCCGAATCATCGAGCGTGAAGAACTCGAGGATGAAGGTGCGTTTTGGATCTTTGATGCGGGCGACGGTCGTTACCTGGCGATTTGTGGCCAGGATTATTATGAAACTCCGCGCTTTCCCTCAGCTCATTTTGAAGTCGTCATGGGCGCCCACCATGGTTCGCTGATTGGAATCCGTTCGCACGGCCCGCGCATGCCGTCCACGGTTGTAGCCAAGGGCAACGACATCTCCTGGGACGTTTTTCCTGAAAGCGAGATCACGGTCTTTGCCGCGCCGCCCAACGTCGCCCTGCCAGTCATCCTGGAGAGGCTTCAAAAATCGGCGATGGCATAACCAGCGGCGCTGGCTTTCGCGAATTTACTTTTATCGACGCGATTCAGTATGGCGATGTATGCTGGTTGCGGTGGCGGGTTCATTGTCAGCTGCGATTTTGACCACGTCGCGTTCTGACCAAGTGTCCCGTCTCCGGATTTATGCAAGACTACATTCGCAGGATTCTCGGTGCTCGCGTGTATGATGTCGCCATCGAGAGTCCACTCGACTCAATGCCGCGACTTTCGGCGCGACTTGGCGCCAGCGTCAGGCTGAAGCGCGAGGATTTGCAGCCGGTATTCTCGTTCAAGCTGCGTGGCGCCTATAACAAGATCGCCGGTTTATCTGCAGAGGAAATGAAGCGGGGAGTGATTTGCGCCTCGGCGGGCAACCATGCCCAGGGGGTGGCGTTGGCGGCGCGTAAACTCGAGATCAAGGCGACGATCGTGATGCCGCAAACCACCCCGGATATCAAAGTGCAGGCGGTGCGAAATCTTGGCGGGCGCGTGGTGTTGCATGGGGAAAATTTTGACGAAGCGTATGGTCAGGCGCGCAAACTCGAAGCTGAGAAGGAGCTGGCTTTCATCCACCCTTATGACGACCCCGAGGTGGTCGCCGGTCAGGGCACGGTCGGCATGGAAATCCTGCACCAGCACCCCGACCCCATCGAGGCAATCTTCGTGCCGATTGGCGGCGGCGGGCTTGCGGCCGGTGTGGCCGTCTACTGCAGATTTCTTCGTCCGGCGACAAAAATCATCGGTGTCGAGCCGGTGGACTCAGCTTGCATGGCCGCGGCCATCGCGGCCGGAAAGCGTGTTGTTCTGGACCAGGTAGGTCTCTTTGCCGATGGCGTCGCGGTGCGGCAGGCAGGTGAGGAAACTTTTAGACTGTGCCGCAAGCTTCTGGATGAGGTGATCCTGGTCTCGACTGACGAAATTTGTGGGGCGGTGAAAGATATTTTTGAGGATACCCGGGTCATCGCCGAACCCTCGGGCGCGGTCAGTCTTGCCGGGCTAAAAGCATACGTCGCACGCGGTGGCGCGAGAAAGGGTGCCCTGATCGCGATCAACAGCGGTGCCAATTTGAATTTCGACCGGCTTCGACATATTGCGGAACGGGCCGAGATTGGTGAGCAGCGCGAGGCGTTGCTGGCCGTGACTATCCCGGAGAAACCGGGCAGTTACCGTGCCTTTATTCACCTGTTGGGACGACGCGCCATCACTGAGTTCAACTATCGCTATTCCGATCCGAAAGCCGCACAGATTTTCGTGGGGGTGCGTCTTACCGAAGGGGAACCGGAGAAACGACAAATCATCGCCATGCTGGCCGAACACGGCTACCCGGTGCTGGACATGAGCGAGAACGAACTCGCCAAGTTGCACATCCGCTACATGGTCGGCGGCAAAGCGCCAAAACTGGCTAACGAGTTGCTTTTCAGATTTCAGTTCCCGGAGCGCCCCGGAGCGCTTTTGAAATTTCTCAACAGCCTGTCACCCGACTGGAATATTTCGCTCTTTCACTATCGCAATCATGGTGCCGATTACGGCCGGGTGCTTGCGGGCATCCAGATTCCTCAGGTTGAGCGTAACCAGCTTACCGTGCGACTTGATGCCTTGGGTTACCCTTACTGGAACGAGAGCGAAAACCCGGCTTACGGGGCCTTTCTCGCGGCGAATTCCGTCGAGCCAAGTTAAGGTCGTCGTCACACACTACTTTAGCGTTCGTCGGTGCTTGCGTGGCCAAGCTGGCTGTTGCGGTCTGCTGCGGGATTCAGCTTTTGCTGGGTGGGGTGGCGGAAAGCTGTCGGACTTTTCAGCGACGTAGATGCTCACCGCGCAGCGTTTGGCGCCGGCATAGAGCGGAGCGGGGATGACTTTTGACTGGAATCCTGCCTGGGCCAAGCGCTCGGCGAAAGCCGGAGCGGTGCCCGCAGACCAGAATAGAGCATGTCCGCCGGGCTTCAGCGCCCTCGCGATTCGTTGCAGCCCCTTGACCCCGTAAAGCCGGGAATTCTGCTTTTGGACCATGGCAATGGGACCGTTGTCGAGGTCGAGAGCGATAGCGTCGTATTGTTCGGGGGCCGCGTTGACGATCGCCGTACTGGCATCTTGAAGCAAGATATCCACCCGCGGATCCTCAAGCAAAGCGCCGTTTACCTGCAGCAAAAGGGTCCGATTCCAATCGACGATGGCGGGGATCAGTTCGGCCACCTGAACTTTAGCGCCCGGTCCGGCCTTTTTGAGAAAGCTCTTTAAAGTGAAGCCGAGACCCAATCCGCCGAGCAAACATAAGGACTCGGAGTGGAGGGGAAGTTGCTCCGCGGCGAGTTCGCCTAGCAGAAGTTCAGACGCGGAGACTGAGGAATGCATCAATTGCTGACCATTCAGTCGGATGCAAAAGGCACGGTCGTGTTCGTAAAGAACCAGGCGGCCACCATCCGGGGTTAACGTTTCTGCCAATATACGGTTGGGCTTCATTCGCGGCTGGGGAACATGGACTGCAATTGCGGTACGTCAATCCTCGGTTTTGCTGTGGATGACCGAAACAATAGGTCGGAAAGGCTCGGGCAGAGTTGCCCGGAATTGGAAAGGACCAGGATTGGGGAAGGTGCGGTGGTGGAGAGACGTATCAATTCGGTTCTCCCGGAATCGAAACCGGACCGCTCGCTGGATTAGGTCTGGCGCCATTGGTCCATTCGAGTGTATCGGAGGGAACCCGGTTCTGGCTGGAGGTGAACCCGGTGTGCAGCCAGGCGGCAGCGCTTTGGTTGCTCAATGCGACGGCAAACATGGGGTCTTCAGCCAGTGCGGAGCCGGCGGCGGGAAGATTCCGCTGGGAGAAGACCAGGCACACGAGCAGCAAGGCGGCGAATCCCGGGGCGAGCCAATTCAATCGGAAGGAAGGTGATTCGAGGCGGACGGCGAGGGTTGCTCCCGGAGCAATGGCTGCGCCGAGCGCCAGCGGGGTTTCCGTGCCGGGATTGGCGAAAATACGGGCTTTAACGCTCGCCGAGGGGTGGCGAGGCGCCCACGAATGCAATTGCTGTTCCAGTTCGTTCATCGGATAGAGAGGTTTCATTGTCAGCACCTTTCAAAGCGTTTCTCAGTTTTTGGAGGCCGTAGCGGTAGCGGCCGGCAGCAGTGTTGGGGGAGAGGTCGAGGAAGCTGCCGATTTCCTCGAAGGTGTATTCGTGCCAGATTTTCAGCACGATGACTTCACGTTGGTCCGCAGGCAGGGCGGCGAGGGCCTGCATCGCGTGACGTTCCGCTGCGGTCTCATTCGATGCATGATCAAACCAGCGGACCGATTCCAACTCGCGGGTGAGGCGGCGCCACAGCCCGCGGTGGTAATTGCGAGCCCGATTCCGATACGTGCGCAGGCAATAATGATCGGGCTGCTCCGGTGGTTCAGCGCGCCGCATCAAAGCCACAAAGGTCTCTTGAAGTACGTCTTCAGCCTCCCCATGGCTCAAACCCAGCGCGCGGCCGTACAAGATCAAGTGTGAGGCCTTTGCCTCATACAGAGCTTCGCACCATCCGGATTTTTCGCGATCAGCCGCCATGACTGGTTTCAGACAATAGACATCGCCAGGGGCGGATTTGTATAAAGATTTTATACATTTTTCTACCGGACTGGTTGTGTGACCGCCGGAGCAAAGCGGAGAGCGGTCACTTCCGCCTTCCATTCCCTCGACCGGGGAAATCTCGGGGCGAATCCGTGTAAGTAATAAGCTGACAGTGGATTGCAGTTCTGCTTTGATTGGGGTTGTAATGAAAATGTTGTACCTCGCCTCCTGGCGTTCTTTTTTCTTGGTCGGCCTGCTGCTCCCAGCTTTGAATGTCCTTGCGGTGGACATGACCCCGATCCAGCTCACTGGATTCAACCAGGATTTGGTGGTCGAAAGCACGGCGGTTGGGCCGCCGTATTCGGCCTACGCAGTCGAGTTGAATCCCGGTGAGAACATGGCCTTTTACCAAAAGGGTCTGTCGGGAAAGAGTTACGGATTGCCAGTTAATGGTACATTTACCAGCGAGGCAGGGGATGGGACCGTTTTTCAATTGCAGCCTTATACGAGTTTAAATGCCCTGGTGTTGAGTGGGAGCACTACCAGCGGAACTTTGGTGCTGGCTGCTCCTCAGACTTTTAGCCGCATCACGTTGATTGCCCACTCGGCCAGCGGTGGTGGTTCCGCCGCGATGACTCTAAATTTCACCGATGGCTCCAGTTATGGCGCGACATTCAATGCGCCGGATTGGTTCTACAATTCGGGTCAGGCGCTCAGCGGGATGGAGCGGATTCAACTTAGTACCGGGAGCACGCAGGGCGCTCCGGATAATCCCCGCTTTTATCAGACGACACTCGACCTGAATGCATTGCTGGGGGTAACCAATCGCACTTTAGCATCTATCACTTTTTACAAAGTGAGTTCGGCCGGTGCTACCGCCGTTTATGCCATCAGTGGCGAGGTGTCCGTGCCTAAACCTGCGGTGATTCTGCAAAATCCCGCATCAACGAACGTATTGGAAGCGACCCCGGTGTCGTTTTCGGTCTCTGTCGGTGGCTTTCCCACTCCGGGCATGCAATGGCTGCGCAATGGGACGCCAATTCCTGGTGCTACCAATAGCGTTTACGGAATTCCAGCCACGCCATTGGCCTGGAATGCCTCCACCTTTCAATTGGTGGCGACGAATCTCGCCGGCGGCGTTGGCTATGCCGTAACGAGCGCGCCCGCCACGCTCACCGTCACGGCCGACACGACGGCACCGGTGTTGCTGCGGGCTGCCAGCGCCGGATTGACCCAGGTGCGGGCGGTTTTCTCCGAGCCCGTGACTCTGCTCACCGCAACTAATCCCAGCAACTATAATCTGCAAGGACCCTTCGGTACTGTTCCGGTTTCAGGTCTTACCCTGGACACCTCGCTAACGAACGTGACCATGAACGTGCCGACGGTACTAGATGGTTCGAACTATACTCTTTTTGTGTCTGGATTGAGGGACCGCTCCGCGGCTGGTAACCTAATCATCTCAAATTCGTTCGCTAGTTTCATCGCCTCGATGTTCATCCCCGCAGGCGTCGGTGAACCAGCCTTGCCGGGGTTGACTTTCCCCGTTCCCGGTGGGTTGAATGTAATTGGTTCCGGGGTCGACATTGGCCAGGTGGGTGATCAATATTACTTTAATTACCTCCCTCGCAGCGGCGACTTCGATGTGAAGGTGCGGCTGGATTCACTGACTCTGGCCGATGCGTGGTCTGAGGCCGGATTAGTTGCAAGGGAAGATCTGCAGCCAGGGGGCCGCAGTGCCGGAGTGCTCGCCACCCCCACTATCTCGGGGTGCTTCTTCCGCAGCCGATCGGTTACCAACAGTTCTCCGCTGGTTTCCGGTTCGTTTCCGGTCAACTACCCCAACACGTGGCTGCGTTTGCAGCGAACGGGGAATGTGTTCAACGGCTATGCCGGTCCCGACGGGTTGCATTGGTCACTTCTCGGCAGCATGAACGCATCCTTATCGACCACGGTCCTGCTGGGATTCGCGGTATCCAGCCAGGATGCGGCGAACACGGTCACCGCAGCTTTTCGCGATTATCAGACCGTGACCAATACAATGGCTGCCTCGGTTACTTCCATGGAGCATCCTGGCCAATCCAGCATGCGCGGAGGACTGGTGTTTTCCGAAATCATGTACCACCCGACTAACAGCAACCTGGAGTTTGTGGAGTTGTTGAATACGCGAGGTGAAGGGGTGGATTTGGGCGGGTGGCGGTTGGACGGCAGCATTACTTACAGTTTCCCCGCAGGCACCACCATCCTTGGTGGAGGAACGCTCGTGATTGCACGGAGTCCGGCGGCACTTCAAACGACCTACGGTCTGGTCGGGGTGTTGGGTCCGTTCACCAATAATCTTACCAACTCGAAGGGCCGCCTTCGGTTGCTCAACAAGATTGGCGGCGTATTCCTGGACACCGAATATGATTCGGATCCGCCCTGGCCTGTAGCCGCAGATGGTGGCGGACATTCACTCGTGCTGGTGCGGCCATCCCTGGGCGATGGGGACGCGGCGGCTTGGGCGGCCAGCGACTCGATTGGTGGTTCGCCGGGGCGGATTGATCCGGTCACTGCCGATCCGCTGCGGAATGTGCGCATTAATGAGTTCCTCGCCCACACCGATCCGCCCGACTACGATTACATTGAGCTTTATAATCACAGCGATCAGGACCTGGATATCTCCGGTTGCAGCCTTTCGGATAGCCCGGACACCAATCGATTTGTGATCGCCCCGGGCACGGTGATACCCGCACATGGCTTTGTCTTTTACAGTGAAACCAACATGAACTTCGCCCTCAGCGCCGCGGGGGAAACGATCTGGTTCAAGAATGCCGCACAGACCCGGATACTCGACGTGGTGAAATTCGGAGGCCAGGAAAATGGAGTCGCCTCCGGGCGTTATCCTGACGGCGCTGATGAAATCTATCGTTTGCAGGCGAAGACACCGGGAGGCACCAACGCGCCGATCCGAGTGCATGAAATTGTCATCAACGAGCTCATGTATCATCCGATCTCGGAGAATGACGATGACCAATATGTTGAATTGTATAATCGGGGCGCAGCCCCGGTGGACCTGGGCGGCTGGAAGTTGACGGATGGTATTTCCTTCACGTTTCCAACCAATACGATGATTCCGGGCAACGGTTACCTGGTAGTGGCACGATTAGCCGCGCGGTTGTTGACCAACTATCCAGGGCTGAATTCAGCCAATACGATTGGAAACTTTTCGGGCACGCTTTCCGGCGGGGGTGAGCGGGTCGCGCTCACCATGCCGGATACCATCACCAGTACGAATAGTTCCGGGGTGGTGAAGACCGAGTTGATCGCGATCACCGTGGACGAGGTGACTTACAAGACTGGTGGGCAGTGGCCCAGTTGGTCCGATGGCGGGGGAAGCAGTCTAGAATTGCGCGATCCGCATTCAAACCACCGTTTGCCCTCGAATTGGGCTGATAGTGACGAGACGCACAAAGCGCCCTGGAGCGTGGTCACTGTTACCGGTACCGTGGATAACGGCAGCAGCGCCGCCGATCAGTTGCAGGTACTGCTCATGAGCGCTGGGGAATGCCTGATCGACAATGTCTCGGTCAGCCCTTCGGCTGGTGGTAACCTCGTGACGAACCCCACTTTCGAGAGCAATGCTCAGGGTTGGACGGCTGAAGGGACCATGGCTACTTCGGGCCGCGAAACGACGGAAGGTTACAATAGCGTCGCCAGTTACCACCTTCGGGCGGCCGCACGGGGTGACAACCAGTTGAATCGAGTCCGAATCGGTCTTAGTTCAGCTCTCGCGTCCGGCACTGTCGGCGTGACGATTCAGGCTGCCACCCGCTGGCTGCGGGGTTCGCCGGAAATTCTCTTGCGATTGCGCGGCAATTGGCTGGAATGCGCCGGAACCCTTGCCGTGCCGGCTAATCTTGGTACCCCCGGAGCGCGCAATTCCTCCTGGATCAGCAATGCGCCGCCCTCCATCACCCTGGTGCAGCACGCTCCAGTCCTACCCCAGTCGGGTGCGCCCATCACCATTACCGCGAAGGTCCAGGATCCGGATGGGCTTGCCGCGGTTACCCTCTTTTACCGCCTGGATCCCAGCACGTCTTACACCTCGGTGAATATGGTTGATGACGGCACGGGAGCAGACTCCATCCCGCGAGATGGAATTTACACAGCCCAGATCCCCGGGCAGGGCTCGGGTGCCTTGGTGGCCTTCTATCTTCAAGCCACCGACCGATTCACGCCCGCTGCTACCGCCAGATTTCCGTCGGACGCACCCGCCCGCGAGTGCCTGGTTAGAGTCGGTGAAGCCCAGCCGACGGGGCATTATCCCGTGTACCGCATTTGGATGACCCAGGCGACCTATGACACCTGGCGCACTCGTTCGCAACTGAACAACACTCCGCTGGATGTAACTTTTGTGCTGGATAACTCGCGCGTCATTTATAACGCCAAGGCACTCTACGCCGGCAGCCCTTACATCGCTCCCGGCTACGGCAGTCCGACCGCGGGGCGTTGTGGCTACACCGTCACGTTCCCGGAGGACGATCTGTTTCTCGGCAGCGGGAGCCTCGTGCTGGATTGGCCGGGCGGCCATGGCAACGAGACTACCGCCATGCAAGAGCAGCTTGGCTATTGGGTTGCCGATCAATTGGACATTGCTTTCAGCGATCGCCACACCGTCCGACTTCACGTCAATGGCGTCACCGACGATGCCCGGCAAGCGGTATTCGAGGCGATCCAACAGCCCGCTAAAGATTACGTGAAACAGTGGTCGGACGGTCTCACTTCGGGCGATTTCTTCAAGGTGGATCGCGCCTTCGAATTCAATGATAGCGGCGGGATGATCGCTGATCCGCAACCGCGACTGCAAAACTTCACCACGACTGGCGGGCTCAAGAAGCGGGAGAAATACCGCTGGAATTTCATGTTCCGCGGCAGCGCCCGGGTGCATAACTATACGAATGTTTTCGCGCTGGTGAACGCCATTGACGCTGCAAAACCGGAGCCGTACACCTCAGCGCTTTCCGGTCTGGTGGATATGGAGCAATGGATGCGGATTTTCGCAGTCTCGCATTTCATCAATAATTTCGATGCGTATGGACATGCGATTGGCAAGAACATGTATGCCTGGCGACCCGATGGGGGCAAATGGCAGTTGTTTTTGTTCGACCTGGATTGGTTGATGCTGGCGGCCAATAACTATGGGCTAAGCGCCTCCTCGGGACCGTTGTTCAATTCGGAAGACCCGGTCATCGGCTACATGTATGGGTTCCCACCATACGCCCGGGCTTATTGGCGTGCGGTGCAAGAAGCCATCACGGGCCCCTTCGCGCCGGAGCATTTCAATCCAGTGATCGATGCAAAATACAAATCCCTGCTCGCCAATGGGGTGAAGTGGTGTGACGGACAGGTGCTCACGGCTCCCACCGATGTGCGGACCTGGTTCGCCGAGCGCCGCGCTTTTCTCCAGGCTCAGCTTGCCACGGTGACCGCGCCGTTCGCGGTCAATCCGTCCGTGGTTGTCAGCAACGGTCAGGGAGTTCTTTCCGGTGTGGCTCCGGTCGGTGTGGCGTCGCTGGCTATCAATGGCACGCCGTGGCAGGTGACCTGGACCACCGTGAGCAATTTCACCGCTATCGTGCCGCTGCTACCGGGCAACAATTCGTTTTCTGTGACCGGAACCGATCGCCAGGGCCAGCCCCTTGTCGGGGCCAGTAATTTTGTCAGCACCGTCTTCGCTGGCAGCGCAGTTACTCCGGTCGGGAATGTGGTTTTCAACGAGATCATGATTAATCCGGCATATCCGGACGCGCAGTACGTGGAGCTGTATAATAATTCCACCACGACCGCTTTTGATCTTTCCGGCTGGAAGGCCAACGGACTTAGCTACACGTTTCCCGGCGGATCGGTGATCCAGCCCAGGAGTTACCTGGTGCTGGCGAAGAGTCGCTTGGCGGTCAACATCGCCTATGGCGCTGCGGTCGCGGTAGCTGATGAATTCAGCGGCGCCCTGCAGCAGAACGGCGAAACGCTTTCGTTGATCAAGCCGGGAGCAACCGCCGCGCAGGATTTGGTGATTGACCGCGTGCGCTACGAGGCTGTCCCGCCGTGGTCCATCACCGGGGCGGGGACTTCGCTGCAGGTCATCACCTCGTCTCAGGATAATAGTCGGGTGGCCAACTGGACTGTGGGACAGGCCAGTCCGGTTCCTTCTCCTCAGTGGGTTTACTTCTGGACCAATGTGATACCAGGTTCTTCCCGCTTTTATCTCTACATGACCAATGCCGGTGAGATTTACGTGGACGATATCAAGATCGTGGCCGGGGCAGTGCCGGAGTTGGGGCGCAACACGCTAACCAACGGAGATTTTGAATCGTCCCTGACAGGAAGCTGGAATTTGACAGGCAGTTTCCTCCAATCCACCCTGAGCAGCACCATTAAACACACCGGGAATTCGAGCCTGAGGATCGTCGCAACGGCCCCGGGAACGGGATCCGGAAATGCCATATACCAGGACATTACTCCGGTATTGACGAACGGGCAGACCTACACATTGAGCTTTTGGTATCTGCAAGGCACTAGTGGACCAGTTGCCGTTCGCTTCTCTGGCGCGCCCAGTGCCTTCCTGGCGGGCCAAACGCCATATCAGGCCCCGGCAGCCGCGATTCGTACTCCCGGCGCGACGAACTCGGTGAGCGCCAGTCTCCCATCATTCCCGACTCTCTGGCTGAACGAGATCCAACCAGAAAACCTAACCGGCGCAGCGGACAACTTTGGCGAACGTGATCCCTGGGTGGAACTGTATAATTCGGGCACGAACACCATCAGCCTGAATGGCTATTTTTTGGGCACGAACTATTCCAGCCCGGCTTTGTGGGTCTTTCCACCGCAAGCCTCCATCGGGCCGGGCCAGTTTCTAACGGTGTGGGCGGATGGCCAGCCTCAGCAAGGCACGGGTGCGGTGATGCACACCAATTTCAAGCTGCCACCAGGCAATGGAACCGTGGCTCTCTCCCGCTATGTCAGCAACAACCTGCAAATCGTTGACTACCTGACTTACACCGGAGTGCCCGCCAACTACAGTTATGGTGACGTTCCGGACGGCCAGCCCTTCTATCGGCAGACGATGTATCTGGCGACGCCGGGTGCTACCAACAGCTCCGCGTTGCCCGGTTTGACGGTCTCCATCAACGAGTGGATGGCGGAGAACACCGGATTTCTGGTCGACCCGGCGACCAGCAAACCTGAGGACTGGTTCGAATTATTTAATCCCACCGACACCGATGCTCCATTGGGCGGGTATTTTCTTACCGACAACCTGACCATCCCATTGCAGTTTGAAATCCCGCTCGGATTCAAAGTTCCCGCGCATGGTTATCTGCTGGTCTGGGCTGATTCCAAAGCCTCCGCCAATACCAATGGCACCGATCTGCATGTTTCATTCAAGCTCGATAAGGCCGGGGAAGCCATTGGATTGTTCGCGCCGTCCGGACTTCCGATCGATGCCGTGACCTTTGGTGCTCAATCGGCTAACCTCTCGGAGGGTCGGATTCCTGACGGGGGAGCCCTGCGGCTTTTCCTGCCTACTCCAACTCCCCGGGCGGCCAACGTGCCGCCGCCGGCGCTGTCCGCCCCATCTGTCAGCAGCTACAGTTGGGTATCACCCGGCGTGTTGGCGTTTACCTTCCAGTCGTGGCCTGGCCATCTCTACCGGGTGGAATACAATATGGATCTCTCAAAGCCGCTCTGGGCTCCGCTTGGACCGGATGTGCTGGCGACTTCCGGCGAGATCACTGTGCAGGATGCCGAGGCGGGCACCGGACAGCGTTTTTACCGGGTGATTCAGTTGCAGTAGCCAAACGCCGGGAATTTACAGTCAACTTAAATCGGGGCTTTACGTAGCCAGGCAAAAGCGGTTTGCTGGCGACAGGTCGCATTATGCTTTCACAATCGCAACATTACCTTCGAATTGCTTGTTCCTTAATCCTGCTCCTGGGAATCAATCCGCCGGCTGTCGCTGACACGAACCAGGCATTCATTTCCGTGCTCGATTACGGGGCTGTGGGGGATGGCCAGACAGATTGCACGGCGGCATTTCAACGCGCCTTGGCTGCCGCGAGTGCGGCGGGAGGAGGCACCGTGCTCGCGCCGCGGGGCAATTACCGCTTTGCCGGGCACCTCGAGGTTCCGTCGGGTGTCACCCTTAAGGGTATCTGGGAATCGGTGCCGGCCCACAATGGGATTCGGGACCGTGGACTGCCGAAGCCGACCGATGATGGCACTACCTTTTTGGTGACCGAGAATCGTGGCAAAGAAGATGGTCCAGCCTTCATTACCTTGACGCACAATAGCACGCTAAAAGGGGTGGTGATTTATTACCCGGACCAGGATCCCGCGGCCGTGCCCGAGCCGTATCCCTGGGCAATTGCCATGCGCGGAAAAAACCCAGCCGTGCTCGCGGTGGAACTGCTCAATCCGTACAATGGCATTGAGGCAACCGGAAACGAGCGCCATCTGATTCGGGATGTGCAAGGTCAACCGCTACGCCGCGGCGTGTTGGTGGATGCGATTTACGACATTGGCCGCATCGAGAATGTGCACTTTAATCCCTGGTGGAGCCTGAAACCTAAATTGTTCGAGTGGCAGCAAAAGAATGGGGAGGCGTTTATTTTCGGCCGCAGCGATTGGCAATACGTGTTCAATACCTTCTGCTTCGGATACAACATCGGCTACAATTTTGTCGCCACCAAAGCAGGTGTCTGCAACGGCAACTTTCTGGGCATCGGCGCGGATGATTGTTTTACCGCGCTGCAAGTGGACCGTTGCGCTCCGATGGGGTTGCTGATCAGCAACGGCGAATTCGTTTCGTTTCATGGGCCGGACCCGACGATGGTGCGTGTTGGCGCCGAGAACCAGGGGAGCGTGCGCTTTGTGAATTGTGCGTTTTGGGGCCCGTGCAATCAAATTGCCAAAATCGCCGGTACCGGGACGGTGGGATTCAGTGACTGCATCTTTATGCAGTGGGACCACAACCGAGAGGATCGGCACGCGCTGGATGTGGAAAGCGGCACCGTCCTGGTCCGGGGCTGTGAATTTCAGATGAACCGGCCGCAAATCCGCCTGGGTGAAAAGGTACGCCGGGCGGTAATCGCGGATAATGTCATCAACGGCAAATTGCGAGTGACCAATCAAAGCGGAAAATCGTTGGCGTTGGACAGCAACATCAGCGACGAACCTCGACCGGCAAAATGAAATCATCTACCAAAGTCCCCGTTGTGAGCGAAGATCAAATGCGGTTTGGAAACTCAGGATGGAAGGAAGTCCTGGGACGTGCGGCGAGGGTGGCCGCCTGCCTTACGGTCATTGGTGTGACTGGTTGTGGCGGTAATTCAGGCTCGTTGGCTCGTCCGGGTCCAGCGCCGGGGCGCTTTTTCGTGGCGACCAACGGCAACGACCATTGGTCAGGACTTCTGCCGGCACCGTCATCGGCCGGAAACGATGGTCCTTTCCGGACCGTTGGAAGAGCAATACAGGCCTCCCGCGCGCTAAAAGAGACAGTGGCCACAAATGTGGCAGAGCGCGCGATTTATGTGCGGCAGGGATTGTATGGCTTGGAGGAACCGCTCCACTTTACCGCCGCCGACAGCGGATTGCTTCTATCAGGTTATGGAACCGAGAGACCCACGATAAGTGGTGGAAAATCGATTACTGGTTGGCAGGAACAAACAGTACGAGGCCAAATCCTTTGGGTGGCTCCGATCAGCAGCGGCTCGGCCAGATTGACGCCGTTTCATCAGCTATGGGTTAATGGCCGCCGGGCGGTGCGCGCACGGCATCCAAACAGAGGTTACCTGAACGTTGCGTCGTTGCCCGTTGCCACCAAAGAATGGACCCAGGGCCAGTCGCTGTTTCAGTTCCGTCCGGGTGATTTACAAAACTGGCAGACGATTACGCAGGCCGAGGTCGTGGTGATGTCGCGCTGGGTCGAGTCGCGGTTGCCGGTGTTGAAGGTTGAACCTGGTACTAACGTCGTGAGCTTCAGCAAGCGCTCGGTATTTCAACTCGAGCCCGGCGACCCATATTATCTCGAAGGAGCTTTGGAAGCGCTCGATGAACCGGGGGAGTGGTTTTTAGACAACGAAAAAGGATTTTTGTATTACAAGGCGCGTCCCGGTGAGAGTATCGCCACTTTATCCGCCATCGTGCCTGTATTACCACAATTGGCTCAATTCGACGGGACTGCGAAAAAGCCAATTGAACGACTGCGGTTGGTCAATCTCAACTTCTCGCATACGGAATGGTATTTTCCGGGCGGCTTTGAAGCCGACTCCAAGCGCCAGGGGTCGCCCCCGCCAGCGCCGGCTGTGGGCGGATTCTCACAGGCAGCCATCGGTGTGCCTGGGGCTCTGACGGGCGAATACGTGCGTGACAGCCAATTTGAGCAGTGTGGTTTCATCCACCTGGGCGGCTATGCGCTGGAACTCGCGCGTGGTTGTCAGCGCAACACCATTGGGCAGTGCGAGTTCTCCGATCTCGGAGCCGGAGGACTGCGGTTGGGCGAGACCGAGGTGCGGGCAGCGGAGGCAGACAGGGCAGGGGAGAACACTGTTGTGGACTGCCGGTTCGCCGAGGGAGGACGCCTGTTCCATAGCGCCATCGGGATCTGGATCGGCCAGTCGCCCGGGAATCGGTTGCTGCACAATGAAATTCGCGATTTCTATTACACGGGGATTTCAGTGGGCTGGACGTGGGGCTACGGACCTGCGTTGGCGACGAATACACTGGTGGCCTTCAATCACGTGCACCATATCGGTGTCCAGTCAAACGGGGACGGGCCGATTCTGAGCGACATGGGCGGCATCTATACCTTGGGCAAACACCACGGCAGTCTCATCGCGAATAATCTTTGGCATGACATTGCCGGCTTGCGCTACGGTGGCTGGGGGATTTACTTCGATGAAGGAACCAGCGGAATGGTCGCGACCAGCAACGTAGTATATCGCACCACTCATGGGGGATTTCATCAGCATTACGGCGCTACCAACCACGTTTACAACAATATCTTCGCGCAGGCGGTCGAGCATCAGATTCAACGGACCCGACCCGAAACGCATCCCAGCTTTTCCTTCATGACCAACCTGGTCTATTTCGATCGCGGAATACTCCTGGGCGGCAACTGGGAGGGAGACAAATATGAGATCAATTGGAATTTGTATTTCGACGCGCGGGCAGGCGCCAACTCAACCGAAATGAAGTTCCCGGGCGGCAAACTCGAGCAATGGCGCGGGCGCCATCACGACGAGAACTCAATGATTGCAGATCCTTTGTTTAAGGCTCCGGCCAAAGGTGACTTTAGCTTGCTGCCTGGTTCGCCGGCGTTTCGCCTGGGCTTTAGGCCCATCCAACTTCAGGATGTTGGGCCGCGACTACCCCAGAAGCGAGCTGGCTTCTAGCAAACCTCAGCGTTGGTTCTTGGCTTCTGGCCGGCCTTCTTGCACCAGCACAAAGGGGGCAAACAACCCGTACGCCACGGTGCTGTATTGGGTGCCGGGCGGTGGTCCCGTCGCTGGTCCCTGCTTGAACATACCCGGCCAGGCCGAGCCGAGCGGCGGATTGCCGTGGTGCGGTCCGAGGGTGTTCTTCAGCGTGCCGAAGATGATCACTTCCACCAGGTTGTTGCCGGCATGCAGTTCCCGACCGACGGCACATTCCCACGGCGGGGCGTCGATGTAGCCCACCGCTTTGCCATTCACTTTCACTTGCGCCACACTACCGTACCAATCCGTGAGCCGGATTCGGTAGTTTCCCCGCGGCTCCGGAACCTGGAAGGTCTCGGCGTAGGTCACGCCGGCGGCATAAAAAGGAAGGCCTTGGCGATTCCATCCCACTCGCTCGCTGCTGAGTCCACTGTCGTCCACCAAGGTGGTGGCGAGTCGATGAAACCGGGTGAGTTCACTCGAGGCGCGCACTTTGACATTCTCAATCCTGGCTCCTCCGGCCATGAAAAAGCGCGCCTTCGCCAAACCAACGAAACCATTGTCGTCAGGGTCGCCTCCGCAGGGAAACTGGACACCGTTCAAATTTTCCAGAATCAGCAGTCGCAGATAGCGAGCCCTGGTCGGAGTCACTTGCAGGTTCTGCGCCACCGCGGCGGAACCGTTGGCCGGGCCGATTTCAAATTCCCCCAAACTCACTCCTTGTTGAGCGGAATTATCACTGATCGAGGCCGTGAGCCGGAATTTTTTGATGCCTCTTTTGGTGAGGTCGCGCGGGCTGCCCTCGTTGTAATTCCAGAGCTGGATTCCCGCCAATTCCGTTTCTTTTCCCAGATCAAAAACCAGCCACGGGGCCCCGTCAACGGCTGGCTTGCCGGCATCGCCGTCGGTGAATCCCATTCCCGCTGAAAGCCACATTGTTCCGTCGGGATTATTCGCCTGGGTCAATGCCTTCGGCTTGGTTCCGAGTTCCATGGCACGCGGTGGGAGGATGACAAATCCCTGGTCTGCGGGCTTCAGGTCAAAGTCTCCCAATAGGTAGGCGGATTCCAGTTCGTGGAACATGGTGAAGGGCGACGCCTCGATCCGGATCTGGTTCTCCCCCGCCTGAGCGAATTCGCCCAGGGGGAGTCGTCCGAAAGCCCGATCCAACCACCAGCTTTCGCGATTCCAGTTTAGTTCGTGGCCGTTGCAGCTCACTCGATACAAGTCCGGTCGTTCCAGGACGATTGCGAGGTCCCCGGGTGGACGACCTTCAACGGTGAACTTGTACGTTGCGGTAAAGCCGCTTCCTGCCGGGAAGGTTTTCGAAATCAATTCATCTTTGTATTGCACGGCGCTGTCCCACGGATTCTGGTCCAGGCCGTGGCGCTGCCACACAAAGCGATTGGCCGCGTAAAAGTAAATGTTGCTGCGGGATTCGCCGTGCGAAGTGACGTCGACAAAATCCAAGGTCAATACATTCGGTTCATTTCGGGTGACCTTGGGACTGCTGACCGGTTCGATCACGCGGCTAATGCCGGTTGGAACCGGGTGGCTGGTGGTTCGCGATGAAAGGAGCAGGAGTTTGCTGCCCGAAGGCGGGAGTGAGTACGGAATGGTAAGCCCTTCCTTTCCGCTTACGCCGCCGCAAGGTTGAATCTTTCCTGTATACAAATCCCATTCTTCCACGCCACGTTTCGAAGTGAGAATGTTGCCGGAGGCAGCGTGGTCGATGCTAGTGTTGACCAGGAAGACCAATTCGCTGTCGGCCAACTCGCGGCGTTGATGAAACAGGATGCCCCGGTCGCCATTGGCCCGTTGGATGGCAAAGCCAGCGCTTGGCTGTGCTTTGGCCGCCAGATCGACAAGCCGTGCGATGCCGGCGGCAGGGTCGGTCCGAAAACGGGTGCAAGCCTGGTCGTACGCGGATTCTCCTCCAACGGCAGCCCCGTCCAGGCGCGGGGGTGGGGCGCCGGCGTCCTGGATCGAGACTTTCGAGCGGTCCAGCAACTCCCTGGTAGTGCGGTTGAGATTTTCGGTAAAGGGCGGAATGATCACTAGCGAGTATTCACGTTTGCCGACCTGGAGGGCTTGGTCCCCGGCTTTTCCGTGACGGGCCAGGATATCCTCCGAAACCAGGTCATATTCCACCTGCGCCGCTTCAAGACCGAGCAGCAATTTGAAGAATGCGTCGCCCAACTCTCCGAGTTTGCCGCCGTCGCCTTGGTACATCCAGGCAGTGGTGGTGGGCTCCAGAATCAGGATCTTATTGATTTGTTCGCCCTGGGAAAGCGCGGCGGACAGGCGGGCGAAGTATTCAGCGGACACGTGGTAGGCCGGCCACCACGGTGTGTGGTATGAGAAGGACTGCGGATGATCGCGCTTCCGCGCCCCGCGAATTGTGGAATAGGTCAGGTGTTGGTTGATGGTGTTGACCCCCAGCACCGACAGCCAGTCCCCAATGCGTTTCATGTCCTCGAATCGGAGATCCCACCCGCCCGCGCCGTAGGTTTCACAAAGGGTTCGGCGCCGGCCCAATTGGTTGGCCACGCTGGCTAATTCACGTACCATGCGCACATTGCCAAACTGGGCGTGGGTATGCTCGGCGTATTGGTTCATCAGGCAGTCGATCGCCGGGCGCTGATGCCAGCCGTACATGGCCATGTTGTCTGGCACACCCTGGCAATTCGGCCACTCATGGTCCCAGTAGTGCCCGGTAAATTGCAGCCGATGCTGCTCGCAGTATTCGTAGTAGGGCTTCGCCCAGTGTTCAATAAATTGCGCGTTTAGCACCTCGAAGTAATTGTGCCGGATTTTCCGCCAATCGCCGACCGGTTGTTCGAGGCTGGGAAGGTGGTCCAATAGATCGTAGCCCCAGCGTTTCTGGAACTCCGCCGCCAGGATTTCGCTCCACGGCCAGCCACCAGCGGGACGGATGTTCGGTTCATCCGTGAACACACCCGGCACGCGCTTGCCAAAGTGTTGTCCGATCTCCTTGCGATAAGGTTCGAGCGTCAGTTCGAGGAACTTCTCGGTCACTCCCGGAGAGAGCAGGTTGACGTAAGACCGGTTCGCGTGCCAGGGGGAGTTCCCTGAGCGCACTTGCGTCGCTATCAAGTATTTCCCGCTGGGGAAACCGGTTTCACCGTTGCGTACCCTGGCACTGAGATTTTCCACCTTTCCATCGGTTATGCGGTAAACACCAATGGTTTCCGGCGTCCAGCGAGGTGGCGTTTGCTCGGTCTTTAAGGCCAATCCTCGTCCGCGAGACTCCGGCATCGCTTCGGGTACCATTCCTCCGGCGAACCCTGAGGGGTAGCTGTTTTCATCGTAGATCCAGACTTTCATGCCCAGCTTTTCCGCCTCGTCCAGCGCCGTCTGCCAAAGATGAAACCAGGTCGACGAGAAGTAAGGAGTCATCAGGCCCGGGCGGGGGTGCACCCACACCTGCTTGACGGATTGCGCGGCCAAATCCCGGAGGTCGGCGCGGATTTGGGCATCCGTGAGCATGTCATTCCACACCCAGAGCGGCCCGGTACTGTAATCGGCGCCAGGTTTTTGAAAGACTTTACGAGCCTGAGCGGCCGTTTCCTTCGGGAGATTTGAATCCCGGGCTTGGAGGAGATAGCCTGGCACCAGGGCCAGCGCGCAGCAAAGGAGGAGGGATTTCATAGCGGCAACCACGGCAGTTTGCCTTCGCACCAAAGGCGAGTCAAAAGTTTTCAAAGGCCCGGCATCCGAACCGGCAGCAGGTGAAAAGTTCGGCTGCTGGCGAGAGCCGAGTCGAGCGGCCTTGGCGGAAATCGCCAGTATCCCCTGTGCCAGGAGCTGATTCCAGCTCTTGGACCTCCCCCAAAAAGGTGATGCTTTGTGGCCGCTTTTTGTGTGCTCTGAGTTTGACATTTTCCAAGCGTGATCCCCAAACTGTGCCCGCATTTTTAGAAATGATGAAAGCTTACTTTTTTCCTGCTGCTCTGAGTCTCTTTCTTACTCTAACGCCTTCCCCTGCTTTGGCGCAGGTGCGGAGTGGTTTGGTTTTTGAAACGGCCCGCGAACTTTTTGCGCGCGGGGATTTCGACGGTGATGGACGCTCCGACATCGTCATTGTCGACAAAGAGAGCGGCAAAATGCGGCTGGGCTACCAGCTCGAGACCGGTTTGTTTGCCTGGGTGGACAATCGGCCGAGTGGCATCAAAGGGGTGACCGGTATCTCCATCGGTAAGCTGACGGCAGGACCCGGGGAAGCCATTGCGTTGACCGGACCCGACGCCAACCAGATCAGCATCGTGGATATCTCCAATCGCGGTTCGTCGGCCAAACCGCAGATTCTACCATTCGAAGCTGGGCTTGGTCCGAACGTGGTTACGGTTCTGGATGTTGGCGGGGTGGGAAACACTCCAGCGGCCGACCTGTTTGTGGGCAGCATTTACAACTCCCCTGACGCCAACCTGGGGACGTTATTGCGCAATGACGGAGCGGAATACCCCAAGATCAGCGAATCCGCGCTGGCCGGGGTACCGGCTAAAGCCAACCGGTTGTCCTTGAAACAGGGTGGGCCGGATTACCTGGCTTTGCTCGTCGGTGCGGACGCGTTAAAGGTCCAGGCAGTAGCGTCTGGCAAGTTGGTGGATGCTGCCAGCCTGACCGGATTGCCTGCTGGTGTTGATTATTGCGTTGGCAGTTTTCGGGCTGAAAATTCCCGCGATTTCCTGGTGTTCAAACCGGGCGAGAGCCAAGTGGTGTTCCATCCGCTACTGGAGAGCGCCCCCGGGAAACTGGAATTCGGCAAGGCGCAGCCGTATGACCTCGGCAAGCCGGTCAAAGCCATTCTCCCGCTGGATCGCGCGAAAGGTGCCGGGTTTGCCGCTATTTTCGGCGAAGGTCAGACTGCCGGATTGTTCACGTTCGACGGCAGCAAGGCGCCCACTTTGGCTCAGACCATTTCCGCGACCAACGATCTCTTTACCAGCATCGCTGCCACTCCTAACGGTCTGATCGTTTTCACCCAGCCCGCCACCGGCAAGTTCTCCACCCGTTACCAACTGTACGCCTGGGCCGGTGAAACCTGCACCCCGGGTATTTTTGGCGGACTGGTTTCCCTGGCGGATAACGACAACATCACCATCCCGGATATTCACAGTCGAATCATGTCAAAACTGGTGGAGAAGACGGAAGCCGAGATGCAACCTTACACCAACGCCATCCCCGGCACCCGGGTGAGCTATGCCATGATGCCGATTCCGGCGGGCGAGTTTACCATGGGCAGTCCGGATGCCGAACCCAATCACCAGGCCGACGAAGGGCCGCAGCATACGGTCAAAATCGAGCCTTTCTGGATGGGCAAATGCGAGATCACCTGGAATGAGTATGAGCTGTTCATGTATCCTGATGAGGAACGCCGCACTCGTGGCAGCGTGCCCACGGATGCCGATGGCGACAAACTGGCGGATGTCATCACCCATCCTTCCAAGCCGTATGTGGAGATGAGCTTTGGCATGGGCAAGGACGGCTATCCTGCGATCGCCATGACGCAGCATGCCGCGAATAAATACTGCCAATGGCTCAGCGCGAAAACGGGGCATTTCTATCGCCTCCCAACCGAAGCGGAATGGGAATACGCCTGTCGCGCGGGCACCAAGACGGCATTCTATTTTGGCAATGATCCAACCAAGCTTCCGGAATACGGATGGTTTGAGCAAAACAGCGATTTCAAGTATCAAAAGGTAGGGAAGAAGAAACCCAATGCCTGGGGCCTCTACGATATGTGCGGCAACGTGGTGGAGTGGGTTTTGGACCAATATGACCCCAATTACTATCGTGTGTCCGCGCAGCAAGGCACGGTCACTGAGCCGTGGAACAAGGCCACCAAACCGTATCCCCATTCGGTCCGGGGCGGATCGTGGGATGATGAGGCCTCCAAGTGCCGCAGCGCGGCCCGGCGCGGGTCGGATCGGGCTTGGAAAATGCAGGATCCCCAACTGCCCAAGAGCATCTGGTACTTTTCGGACGCGCAGTTTGTGGGTTTTCGCATCGTGCGTCCTTTGAAGGTGCCCTCCGCCGGTGAGTTGCAGAAATACTGGACGAGCGGTGTGGAACGAGATTGAATTTAACGGCGGACCTGGACGTCAGTCGTGGGTCGGCAGTTATGATTGAAAACTAAAAAACGGCAATAACCATGCAAGACAAAACCAATCCTCATGGCGCGTCACTCTCGCGCCGGCAGTTTATTCGGACTTCCACCCTGGCTGCGGCTTCAGCTGCGGCGGTGGTGAACTTCCCGTCCATCACGCTGGGCCAGAACAAGCAACCGATCAATGCGGTGATCATTGGATTGGGCGGACGCGGCGGTGGGGCGGGCCAGAACTTCCTCGAAGCCGCAAAGGAAGTGGGTGTCGAGGCAAAAGTGGTGGCCGTTGCCGACATTTTCCCGGACAAGGCCAAAGCCGGCAAAGATTCTTTCGGCCTGCCGGAAGACAAATGCTTCAGCGGTTTTGATGGGTACCAGAAGGCGCTGGAAGTACCCGGCGTGAATTATGCCATCCTGGCTACCCCTCCCGGTTTTCGTGCGCCGCATTTTCGCGCCGCCATCGCCGCCGGCAAACATGTGTTCATGGAAAAGCCGGTTGCGGTGGATGGACCCGGCTGCCGGATCATGTATGCCGCCTATGAAGAGGCGAAAAAGAAAAACCTCAAGGTTGCCGCCGGCACGCAGCGCCGCCATCGTCCCAGCTACATTGAAACGGTTAAGCGTCTGCATGACGGGGCCATCGGCGACATTATCGCGCTCCGGACTTATTGGGTGAATGGCGGGCCGATCTGGCATCGTGGCGATCACGGTCAAACGGACCTGGAACGGCAAATCGCCAATTGGTATCATTATATCTGGCTCTGCGGCGATCACATTTGCGAACAGCACGTTCACAATCTGGACATCGCCAATTGGATTATGAAGAACGAGCACCCTATCCGGGCCTGGGGTATGGGAGCTCGCCAGCAACTGGAAGGCAAGTCGGGCGAAATCTGGGACAATTTTGCCGTCGAGTTTGTCTATGCGAATGGCGTGCGCAATCACAGTTACTGCGGCCAGGTCAAGCGCAGTTGGTCCGCGGTGAGCGAAGCTGCGGCGGGCTGCAACGGCGTCGTGGAACTGAACGATGGGCGCAATATTATCCGCACCAAAGACGGCAAGAACTGGCGCCCGACCGGCATCACCAAGGACAACGGTTACGTCAACGAGCACGTGGACTTGATTCGCGCTATCATTGACGACAAGCCGCTGAACGAAGCCAAGCAGGTTACCGACAGCACCCTGACGGCGATCATGGGCCGCGAGGCCGCCTACAGCGGTGGTGAGGTGACCGCCGAGGATATTCTGAATTCGAACTTCGCCTACGGACCGGAATTGCTTTATACGGATCCCTCGAAGATGACGTGGGGTTCTTTCCGTACGCTGCAACCGCCCATGCCCAGCCAGCATAACATCCTGGCCAATCCTCCTGTAGTTCCCGTGACGAAGGGCTGATTCATCTCCGTGATAGATCTACGGCCGGCCGAGAGGCCGGCCTTTTATTTTCCATGCGTTCATCCTTGTGTGCTCGTTTCCCGCTGTGGTCGGTGCCTTGCCTGCTCCTGGTCTTCTGGGGCACCGGGTGCCGCACCGCGCCCAAACCCACGGCACCTGGGCCCGAGGCGCCACTGGAGCGCTATCATTTCACCAGTCCGAGCATGGGGACGATGTACGAGATGACGTTGTATGCCACGAACCGGGACTCTGCCAGTGCGGCTGCCACAGCAGCCTTCGCGCGCGTCAACGCGCTGGATGACATCCTGAGCGATTATCAGGCCGATAGTGAGCTCTCACGTTTGCGTGAGGCTCCTGTGGGCCAACCGGTCTCCGTTAGCTCAGATCTATTTGTGGTCTTGCAGCGTTCCGAGGAAATCTCAAAGCTGTCGGGGGGAGCCTTTGACTGCACCATCGGTCCGTATGTGCGACTATGGCGCTTTTCGAGAAAGCGGAAGACGCTCCCGGAACCAGCGGAGTTGAGGGCTGCGTCGCAATGTGTGGGTTATCGATTCCTGCGGCTGGATCCGCGTCAGCGCACCGTCACGCTGCTGCGGCCGGGCATGCGGTTGGATGTCGGTGGAATTGCCAAAGGTTATGCTGCGGATGAGGCCTTGAAAGTTCTGAGGAACATGGGGATTGATCGCGCCCTGGTAGCCGCGAGTGGTGATATCGCCATTGGTAATGCACCGCCTGGTCAGGCGGGTTGGAAGGTGGGCATCACTGATATCGACTCCAAAACAAACATGCTGACCAGGAATCTGATCTTGTCAAATGCAGGTATCTCCACGTCTGGCGACAGTGAACAGGCCGTGGAGATTGGAGGGGTTCGATACTCGCATATAGTGGATCCCCGCACTGGTTTGGGTTTGACTCATCGAGTGCAAGCGACCGTTATTGCACCCAACGCCACCACCACCGACGCAGCGGCCACAGCGGTTTGTATTCTGGGCAGGGAGCGAGGCCTGGCCTTTATCGCTGCGCTGCCGCACACCGAAGTGCTGATCATCACGCGTGGTAATGGAGTTGAGCGGAAGTTCGTTTCGCCCCGCTTTAAATCTCTCCAAATTGAGGCTGCAAAACCGGCTGACCGCTAAAGCGGCCTTCAGTGGATTTCTATCGCGTCACCGGCAAACAGCGGCAGGTCTTCGCCGGCCAGCAGTCGCTTAGGGTCGACTGCAATGTCCTGGCCGTTTCGGCTGATAACGATGGAGGTGGGATCGTTTCCGCGATAGCCGGCCGCCACGATGGCTTTGGCCAGGGTGAGATCCGGCGACCAGGGTAGCGTTGGTGATTGCACTGGGCCGTTTATCACCACCACCGGTCCGGCCGCTCCTGCGCGGCGTGCCATCCCCTGTTGTTGACCAGCCAGGAACGCTTCGCGAGCCCGCGCATTGGCCTCGCCTTTCGTTACGCAGCCGACGCCCAGCGCCAGCAGCGCGAGCAAAGTCATTGCTAACAAACTGTATTTCATACCCCGGGTCGTTTCAGAATTTTTCCAAATTCACTTTCGTCAGGTTCAATTTCAATCCGTGTGCTGGCTGGCGCGCGGACTATGACGGGGGAGTCCAGTCGACGCGGCTCCGACGCTTCGCGGGCCGCAGGCGCTTTAAACGGCTCCGGAGCCGGATTCGGTATTTCCGGCAAATCCGAATCGGGCGGTTCCAACGCTTCGCCGGGCAGGCACCATTGCCTGCGCGAGTCCAGCCACGTCTTATACCGCGTGAACGTCCACATCCCATGTTCCGCGCCGGTTTCCAGGCACGTCGCGATCTTAAAGAAGTCCCGCGTGCGAATAAAGTTTTTCACGGCGTGTGTCGCCATCAGGATTTCGCATTCCGGAACGCGAATACCTTGTTCGGGGCGGAAGACCAATTTCTGGGCTATCACAGCGAGTAGTGTTCCAGCAAGTTGGGAAGCCACACTGCTCTGAATCTCCGCCGGGAAGGCCGAGATGACGCGTTGTAGAGCCTCGACGCAAGAGGAAGAATGGACGGTGGCCAGCACCAGGTGACCTGTTTCTGACGCTCCCAGCGTTAGACGCATGGTTTCAGCCTCGCGCATTTCTCCCACCATCAGCACGTCCGGATCTTCTCTGAGCGCGTCCAGCAGCGCCTGTTCAAAACTGGGGGTATCCCGGCCCACCTCGCGTTGGCGGATGTAGGAGCGCCTGGGACGGAAGGCATACTCGATGGGGCTCTCAATGGTGACAATGTGCCGTGCGTCCGCGAGATTGATCTCCTGGATCAGTCCCGCGAGAGTGGACGACTTGCCACAGCCGGTCGGCCCACTCACGAGGATGAGGCCATGCGAATGATTGATCAGGCGCTTCAGGTCCGGGTGCAGGTTCAGGCGCTCGATGCTCGCCTGGAAGGTGGCCAATAGCCGGATCGCAAATCCAATACCCCTCGCGGTGTGCATGACATTCACGCGACAGCGCACGCCCGCAATGGTTCGGGACAGGTCAAACGAGCGTCTTTCCACGAACATCGGCCATTGGTCGCCCCCAATGAGCTTGCGTGCGGCTGACTGCAGTTCGGCCGGCGGTACCGGCCCGCCCACAACCTTTAACGCGCCGCGGACGCGGATCGCAGCCGGCATCCCGGCCTCCAGGTGCAAATCGCTTGCGCCCTGATCGATGGCCATTTTGACCAAGGTTTCCAGCTCCATAAATCGTTCACTTGTCCGGATGGGTTGGCACCGGGTTTGGTCGTTCAACAATTCGCCGGGATCTCCCGCAATACTTCGATCGCGTGCGGCACCGCGGCCGCGACAAAGCCCAGACATTCGACGGCGCCACTCGGCTTTCCTGGCAGGCAAATCACCAACGCTCGATCCACGACTGCGGCGAGGCTGCGGGACAAGATCGCGTTGGGCGTGAGTTTCCGGGACTCCATCCGCATTGCTTCACCAAAACCAGGCAATTCTCGAATCGCAATCTCACGGATCGCTTCGGGAGTCACATCGCGCCGTGATATTCCCGTTCCGCCGGTAGTAAGGATCAAGTGGCACCCTGACTGCACCATGCCTGAGACCGCCTGCTGGATTTGTTTGCGATCGTCAGGCACGATAGATTCGCAAATCACTTTCCACCCGTAGCCCTCGGCGGCAGCGCGCACGGCGGGTCCACCTAAGTCTTCATACAGGCCCTGTGCCGCACGGTCAGAAACGGTTAAAACGCCAATGGAAATGGGGGTCACAACAGGGTTCCTTTTGTTTTCGAAGCGAGCCGGATTTCCATGATCTCCATGCCTGAATCCACTGCTTTGCACATATCATAGATCGTCAGTGCGGCTACGCTCACGGCGGTTAGCGCTTCCATCTCGACTCCCGTTTGAGCGGTGATCCTCGCGGTGGCGAAAATGTTAATCCGATCACTGGTGGCGGGAATTTCAAAGCGGACTTCGCAGTGGCTGATGGGCAGGAGATGACACAAAGGGATCAGTTCGCTGGTGCGTTTGGCAGCCATAATCCCGGCTACGAGGGCGGTTGCCAAGACGTTGCCTTTGGCAATCTGGTTTGACTGGATCAAAGCCAGAGTTTGCGGCTGCAAGCGGATGCAGCCTCGAGCTTCGGCTTGTCTCGGGACGGGCGGCTTTGCTGAGACATCCACCATCTGTGCATTGCCGCTCTCGTCCAAATGGCTCAACTTCTTGTTCATGCCTGCTTCGCAGATCAACACCACGGGGCTAAATTAGTTCCTTCGAAGGCGGAATCAAACTTTCGGCGGGGTGCTGACAGCGGATTTCCAATCAGCAACCACTTTTCGCATCTGCTCGGCGGCGTTCAGTCGGGGTTTAACGTGTTTCAAGCTGAACCAAGGGAGCATTCCAAGCAGATCCGGGGTAACTAGGATTTGGCCGTCACACTGTTTGCCTGAGCCGATGCCAATCGTGGGAATGGGAATGATACTGGTGATTTCTGCTGCTACAGGGCTGGACACAAGTTCGAGCACTACGGCGAAGGTTCCTGCTTGAGCTAAAGCTTTCGCATCATCAATCAGGCGTTGATGTTCGGCTTCAACCTTCCCCTTGATTTTATAACCGCCTTCCTCCAACACGTGCTGAGGCAGCATGCCCAGATGAGCCATGAAAGGAATGCCGTGGGCGATAATGGCTTCCACTTGAGGGAGGATTTCTCGGCCGCCTTCGGCTTTTACCGCTTCGGCCCCTGCCGCAGCGAGGCGTTGCGCGTTCTTGACAGCATCCTCGACAGTTTCGTAGGAACGGTAGGGCAGGTCCGCTACCAGGAGAGCAGTGGGTTGGGCACGAGCCACCGCCCGCACATGGTGTTCCATCTCCGCCATCGTGACGTGGGTCGTGTCAGGATACCCCAAAACCACCATGCCTAGCGAGTCTCCCACCAGGATAAGCGGGATACCCGCTTGATCGAGGAGTTTGGCCATGGGAAAGTCGTACGCGGTGAGTGAGGCGATTTTCTCCGGTTTACCTTTCATGCTTCGGATATCCGCGGCGGTGAGTTTGTTCCGTGATGTCATCCATATCACCATTGGGCCAGAAGGTCGTAGATAACAAGCGGAATCCGAACACTCTCTGGCATGCGGGATGCTATCACCTGTGGCTGAGCCTACAACACGGGCGTTCACATGAATTTCAAGCTGCCAATTAATGTATTCGATCTGGCTTTGGTCGGCATTCTGGCCCTGGGGGTGGTTGCCGGGCGCAAGAAGGGCATGTCTGGTGAGTTGTTTGACCTTTTCAAGTGGCTGATAGTGATCGTCGCATGCACCTTTCTTTACGAACAAGCCGGTGGCATCGTGGCGGCAAGGCTGCATTTGAGCCAGCTCAGCGCTTTCCTTCTAGTCTATGTCGCCATGCTTTTTGCTGGAATTCTGGCCCTAAACCTGGTCAAGGAACGAGTGGGCTCAAAACTGGCCGGCAGCGACTTTTTTGGACGCAGTGAATACATTTTGGGCATGATGGCGGGATTGGTTCGCTATGCGTGTATCCTTTTGGCGGGCTTGGCTTTACTCAATGCACGATACTTTTCCCCGGCCGAAGTTAAGGCCATGGAGAATTTCCAGAATGATGTTTACGGCAGCAATTTCTTCCCCACGTGGCAGACCGCCCAAGCCCTCGTCTTTCAGGATTCGTTTTCAGGCCATTGGATCCGTGAGAATATGGGCTTTGCGCTGATCAAGCCAACGAAACCGCAGGATGCCTCGATACAACGCAAGGAACTGATCCTACCATAGGCGTCAGAGCACGGTCAGAATTCATCTCCCGGTCGGACGTTTTCTGCCTCTCCATGCAGGCTGGCAGTGTGGACAGAAGTAACTGCTTCTCCCGGTTTGAAAAATGCGGACAATCGGCTCCCGACACACTCTGCACGGCAGATTTTGTCGGTCATATACCAGGAGGCGCTCGGTGTGATACTCGGATGCCCCCTCCGTTCTGCCAAAGTAAAAGATACCGTCATTATCTCCCGAGCCATTGTAGTTCAACGGAATCGTGCTGCCAGAGCGGATGGCTTCCCGAAGGACTCGCCGAATTGCTTTCCATAAGCGCCGCGTCGAGGCGCTATCCAACCGGTTTGCCGGCATTCTCGGGTCGATCCTTGCTCGAAACAACGCCTCGCTGGCGTAGATGTTTCCAATCCCGGCGACGACAGCTTGATCCAGCAACAGTGTTTTTATTGGTCGTCGCGAGCGGAGCAAGGCCACCTGTAAATCGGAAGTCCTCCACCCGGGTTCCAGGGGCTCAGGCCCCAACCGGTTCAGCGGCCGAGTATCCAGAGTCAGTTTCCCGAAGTACCGGGTATCTTCGAAAACGAAACGGGCCTCGTCCAAATCGAAGACCACGGCAGCATGTTTGGGAAGGCGATCCTGTTTTTCTTGCAGATACATTCGACCGGTCATTCCAAGATGCCCCAGGAGCCTGACTGTTTTGCCGTCTGGCCCGATTAACTCGAACACCAGATATTTGCCGCGGCGGGTTAGTCCGAGAAAACGCTGACCTTTTACCGCGGCTTGAAGGCTTTTGGCTGACGTCGGCCTGAGCACACGCGCGCGGTTAACTTTGGCGCGGAGCACTCGTCGTCCCTTAAGCAACGGACCAAGGTGTTTGGCCAGCACTTCAACTTCAGGCAATTCAGGCATGAGCTTTTGGTTGGTCGGATATGGCGCGGATCGGCGCGGGCAAAGCTACCTTTGGTCCAAATCGATAGCAAGGCCGGGAGGTAGGCTTGGGTCAAAAAATGGTCAAACTTAGGCAAAGTATGTGTTGTCTCATGGCAGGATTAGGGCGACTTTGCACGATGTTTAATCGTCAGCGTCTGCAAGCGTGTGCGGGCGGACAATTAACAGCTATCGAATTTGAACATGGAAACAAAGAATGACCGGGCTGCCTGGTTGATGGGCGGCACAGCACAATGCTCCGAGGCTCCGCAAAAGCCAATTTTGGCGCGACGGTTGGTGTTGCTCGGTGCTCCCGGGGTGGGCAAGGGCACACAAGCAGAATTCCTCTGCGAACGCTTGGGCGCCTGTCACCTGTCCACCGGAGACATCTTTCGCGCTGCGAAAACCCAGGATCCTTGCCAGCGGACGCCGGCTTTGACCGCCGCCCTCGATTACATGAAGAAAGGGGAGTTGGTCCCGGATGAAACCGTCCTCGCCATGGTCTCGGAGCGCGTGGCGTGCCTGCGATGTCAGGGGGGCTTCCTGTTGGATGGTTTTCCCCGCACCGTGGCCCAGGCCGAAGCTCTAGAGCGCTTGCTCGAAAGCGAAGGGATTCAACTCGACGCAGTGCTGAGCTACGAACTACCGCTGGACCAGATCATCTCTCGGCTGAGCGGGCGGCGCACTTGTCCGGGATGCAAAGCGGTCTTCCATGTTGACGCCCTGCCGCCGAAAGTCCAAGGCGTCTGTGATCATTGCGGCGGGAAATTATACCAGCGCGAGGATGACCGCCCTGAGTCGATTCGGGTGCGCATGGAGGCTTACGAGAAACTGACCTCCCCCTTGGCGCAATTTTACCGTAGTCGCAACTTGCTGGTGTCGATTCTAGCGCACGGGACTCCTGAGGAAATATTTTCCCGCACAATGGCAACGCTGCGGACCCAGTAAATTCCCTTTCAGTTGCAGGCGGGAAATGCTTGCCTTGTGGCGTGGCGCAGCGTAGGAGGTAACCATGCTGCGCGCACTTGTAATGACGATCATTGGCGAGGACCGCCCGGGATTAGTAGAATCCGTCGCGGCCCTCGTTGCTGGGCATGGTGGCAATTGGCTGGAAAGCCGCATGTCCCGGTTGGGCGGTCAGTTTGCAGGCATCCTTCGGATTGAAATCCCCTCGGAGGCGGAACCCACGCTGATTCAGGCGCTCCAGTCACTTTCGGCACGGGGACTCACGGTGGTGGCGCACTCGGAAGCGCCCGAATCCGCACCGTTGCCCGGGCATCGTTGCGTTCTGGAAGTCGTGGCGCAGGATCGCCCCGGGATTGTCCGCCAGATCACGAGCGCTCTTGCTGGCTACGGGGTCAATGTCGAAGATCTGGAGACAGAGTGCGAAAGCGCTGCCATGTCTGGAGAGACCCTGTTCAAAGCGCGCGCCACCGTCAGTATCCCTCCGAGTGCCGATACCTCTGCCATCCGACAGACGCTCGAAAAGATTGCGGCCGATCTCATTGCCGAGGTGCGCCTGGAGGACGTTTAACCCTTCTATACACTACTCCGCAATGAGTGCGGAGTATGCCCGTGGTCCAAAGTATTCATAGCCGCGATTCTCGTTGGTGGTGCCGGACAGGAAACTGTGGATGAATCCATTCCGTTCGACTTGCACCGTGTGGTAAATCTTCCGCTCCGGGTTTTCTTTGAGAATGAACTGCACGCGACCTTGCAGAGCTGTGAAATACCGAAACTCCGGGGTAACCCTTGTAGCAAACTGCCAGTAACCTCCCAAGTCCTCCTGCATGGCAAGGCTGCGGCCCCAGGTTCCTCCAGACGCGGATACAAAGCTCTTCCCATCGAGCAAAGCTGCGGCGTCGTTATAGGCCATGATGCAAAGAAATCGGTTCGTACCCGCGTTCATCCAGCGGGCCAGTTTTTCCGCATGCCCCAGAGAACGATCATAGGCGTAGTTGCTGTCTAGGAAGGCGAACCGCACCCAGTCCGATGGAATCTCCGGCACCGCGTTGAGGCAGCCAAAAACAAAGCTGCCACCGCCGCTATGGCTGGAAAGCGTGAGGGCCACCGGCGAGTTGGTAAGCATGCCTTTAACATGGTTTAGCACCGATAGTGCGCGCGCGTCGCCGAACTTCTTGCGCCAGGCGGGCCAACTCTTTAGATCGTTCCCGATGCAAGCCACCGCGATCCAGCGATCGGGTAGGTGTGAGCGCAGAAATCGTGTTTGGGCGGCGATATGCTGAATGTCAAAGCGCCAATCATATGCCTCGCCGGTCGCCGAAGAACTATTGGTGGCGGAGGCTGGGGCGATTGCAGACGGTCGCTGCTTTCCCAGCGTTTGCTCGATGGTGTTGCCATTGGGGAGGGCAAAAACAATCAATTCCGCAGTCTGGCCCGGCGCAGGAGCGGGTTTTAGCGGGGCGCTAAGGTGAATTTGAACGCCGTCACCCAGGCTCGCTTCAGCGACTCGTTCTTGCCATTTTTCATCAACTTTCCAGGCTGGCTTGACGAGCGGTCGTATTTTCGCGCCATCGGCAGTCCCGGATTCGCTTGGGGGCTGTGCCAGGTGGTTGGTCGAATATCGGATTTCACGGAAGACGCCCTCATCGCTGAGTAATTCACACAAAGATTCATTGGTAAGCACTGCGGCGATGTCGCTATCGCGTCCGTTCAAAAGCACCTGGCGCGAGATCAATCGAATGCACTGGCTGTAGTCGACCCATCGTTCACCGTGTCCCAGGTAAAGCGGTTGAATAGGTAAACCATTGGTTTGGTGCCACCCATAAATGGCCACTTTGCCTGGTGCCTGTTTCAGGCGAGGGGTGATGACGACGTCCTTTTTGTGTCCAGCCACCAATCCCTGCGTCGCGGTCGATACCGGTATTTGGGCCAATTGATCGGATATGGTTGCGTTGTGGTTGGTGAACACCGGGACAGTGGTCATCTGTGGCGATGGGGGAATCGGCACGGGAGCCAATTTGGTGGGGGCGGCGGCGTAAATGAGATCCACCATTTTACGGGTGGGAAGCACGCATCCCAGAGTGTCGGCGATGTGTTGCGCGGTCTGTGGGGTGAGGGGCATCCGAAGGTAATCTTTGGCCGAGCCAACGGCGAGGTAATCAGCCGAAGCGAAAAAAATCAGCTCATTGGTTTTGCCGTCAGCAATGGCTTTGACCTGAACCGGAAAGAGAACACGCAAAAAATCCGGTATGTTGCCTGAAAGGACCTGCTGGGTGAGTCGGGCCTCACGTTCCTCCAACGGAAGTTGGGCCAGTTGCTGCGCCAATTGCGTGCCGGGGGGCATGTCCTGGATCCGGGTGGGAAGATTCAAGGACTTGCCATAAGCAAGGCCAGGAATTCCCACTGCCAAAGCGACTGTCCACAGCCAGGTCATACCAAATTGTGCTGCCACGTGCGGTGCTGCATCTGTGCGATGATGCGCATATATGCCACGCCCGGTTTTGTCGTGGTTTACGTTTGGTGGCGGCCCCGGAAAGGCGCGCCACCTCTCAGCAATCAGGCTTCTTTTCGCGGAAATAGCGGCGCCGGAGTTCCGATCGCTTGCCCTGGGGGAAGTCCACCCCAAGTTGCTGCCGCCCAGGAATTAGGTTCGCCCGATAATCCGAGCTGCTGGTGAATACGCGTCGCCGTGCCGGGGAGGAACGGCCAAAGCATAATCGCCAACAACCGACAGGTTTCCGCCAGGTTGTAGAGCACCTCGTCGAGGCGAGCGGCTTGAGCCGGATCTTTGGCGAGTTTGAATGGCGCGGTATGGTCCACGTACTGGTTGGCTTTCGTGATCAACGACCAGATGATAATTAGGGCCGACTGCAATCGGTTTCGCTCCAATAACTCCCGGGTCTCCGCCACAATGCGCTCGGCCTCGGCGCGCAGCTCGTCGGACCGTTGGGGCACAAGGCCTTGTCGATAGCGTTTGAGCATGGACAAGGATCGGTTGACCAGATTCCCCAAGCCATTGGCCAGTTCGGCATTGTAGCGCGCTTTGAATCCGGCGTCCGTCCAGTTTCCATCAGGGCCGATGTCCAGTTCGCGCACCACATAGAACCGGAAGGCGTCCACGCCCCATTCAGCAATCACGGCCATCGGGTCGACGACATTCCCCGTGCTCTTGCTCATTTTCTGGTCATCTTTCTGCCACCAGCCATGCACCAGCAGTTGCCGCGGCAAGGGTGCGCCCATGGCCTTCAGCATGATGGGCCAGTACACCGAGTGAAATTTTAAGATGTCCTTTCCAATGATATGGATATCTGCCGGCCACAAGGCGAGACCGGTTGGCACCTCGCCACCCGCCGATAAATACCCTGGCACACCGGGATCGTTTTGCGCAGCCGGCACGCTGATGTAATTCGTCAGCGCATCAAACCACACGTAGGTCACGTAATTCGGATCAAAGGGCAGGGGAATGCCCCAGTTCAGCCGGGTGGCCGGGCGGCTAATGCATAGGTCTTCAAGGACGTTGTTCTTGAGGAAACCGAGAACCTCGTTTTTTCGGTATTCCGGCACCACAAATTCCGGGTGCGCCTCGATGTAATCAATCAACCACTGTTGATGATCCTTTAACCGGAAATAATAATTCTCTTCCTGCAGGCGCGACACCTCGCCAAAGGCGGGATCGAACGTGCCATCTGGCCGGCGGTCCTTTTCGGTGAGAAAGGTTTCCTCCTTCGCCGAGTAAAAGCCTTCGTATTTTTCCTGGTAAAAGTGTCCTTCGGCGTGCAGGCGCGAAAGAGCGGCTTGCACGACTCGTCGGTGACGCGATTGAGTGGTGCGAACAAATTCGTCGTTCGTGAGTTCCAGCTTCTGGGCGAATGCCTGCCAGGCCGCGGCCAGATTGTCGCAATAATCCTGGGGAGTCTTGCCCTCGGCCAAGGCGGCCTGCTGGACCTTTTGGCCGTGCTCGTCCAGTCCGGTCAGGTAGTAAACCTCCTGGCCTTCGCTGCGGCGAAAACGCGCGATCACGTCGCCGATGATCTTCTCATAGGCGTGACCCAGATGCGGTTGGCCGTTCACGTAATCAATGGCCGTCGTGAGATAGAACCGTTTGTTCATCGGCCTTACTGTGAACGAGGCTTCGTGGCTTGGCAAGCGACGGCAAAATCTTCAGAGACCGGGGTCGGAATGCGAGGACCGCACCACAAGCACGATCGCCGTGGGATCGATATCGTGCATATTAATATAACCAGATCATAACAGGTACAGCTATAGTGGCTCTGCGAAGCTTGGATGATGCAAGACCTGCCCGGTGCGAGTTCATTGGTGCGCTGCTCCTCAAACTAGCATCAGTCTGACGTGGTGTTGGACTGGCTGGGTGAGTGTGCCTACCCAGCGCCTCGCGCCATGCGACGTTCTGCCTATGGCCGGAGCATTTACCCCTAATGTGGGAGAGAGTTGTCAGGACTAGGATGCTTGTTGTGGCGCAAACATTTGATTGTAAGTCATTTGGGTCACATGAAACTTTTTTCAAATATCTTTTGACTCGCTATAGAATTCTCGTAGTATTTCAACCCGTTACGGCTGAGAAGTTGACCGACAAGAGGGTTTATAAAAAACTTTAAAATAGTTTT
>DBMR01000092.1 GCA_002298785.1 Verrucomicrobia subdivision 3 bacterium UBA693 | reverse complement strand
TGGGGGGGGGGGGGGCCGAGTGTGCAACTGGCGGGGGGTGTGGCGTCGAACGTGGCCGGGCTGCTGGGGGAAGCGAAGCAAAAGCGGCGAGCGGCAGCGGCGGCTGGAGCTGCGGCAGGATTGGCAGCAGCGTTCAACACGCCGCTGGCGGCGGTGACGTTTGTGCTGGAAGAGATCATCGCCGATTTGAACAGCGCGTTGCTGGGGAGCGTACTGTTGGCTTCGGTAATCGGGGCGTTTGTGGTGCATGGGCTGGTGGGGAAGCAGCCGGCATTTACATTGACTGGGGTAGATTCGCCGAGTTGGTTGGTTTACGTGCTGACACCTGGGGTGGCGGCAGTGGCGGCGATTGTGGGGGTGATTTTTCAAAAGTGGACGATGGGGCTGCGGGCGAAGCGGAAGGAGTTCCAGCGTGTGCCCGTCTGGATGAGACCGGCGCTGGGGGGAGTCATCACCTGGGCGCTAGGGTCGGTGGTTTTCATACAGACGGGGCGACTGGGGGTGTTCAGCCTGGGGTATGACGACCTGTCGGCCGGATTGGCGATGCAGTTAGGTTGGAAGCTGGCGGCGGTGTTGCTCGGGGCGAAGCTGGTGGCGACGGTGCTTTGCTATGGGCTGGGAGGGTGCGGGGGCATTTTTTCGCCGACGCTGTTTCTAGGGGGGATGTGCGGTATCGCCCTGGCGGGGGTATCGGGCCTGGCGGTGCCGATGAGCGGGCCGGACCAGTTGACACTGGCGGTGGTGGGGATGAGCGCCTGTCTGGGGGCGGTGGTGCGGGCGCCAGTGACGGGAATTTTAATTGTGTTCGAGATGACGCACGAGTTTTCGCTGGTGCCGGCGTTGATGGTGGGGGCGCTGGTAAGCCAGGCGATTAGCAGGAAGATGTGCCGCTATAGTTTTTACGAGGAGATCCTGGTGCAGGACGGGCATCGGCTGGAGCATGTGATCCCGCCGCGGGATCTACAGGCGTGGCGTCAGTTGCCGGTATCGGCGATCGCGAAGTTCGAGCCGGTGATAGTGAGTGACCTCCGGGCGGAGGCAGTGGCTGGGATGCTCAAATCACATCCTTACCAGCGATTTCCGGTGGTGCAGAACGGGGTTCTTTCCGGGGTTTTGACGCGGAAGGAGTCTGAGAGAGCGCTGGCGGAGAAGCGGGAACCGAAGCTGGAGACAGCGGTGACATGTGTGCCCGCTGAGAGGGTTGGTGAGCTTCAGGGGAAAGTGATCGAGTCGAATTCGCTGATGGTTGTGCTGGTGGACCGGGCTGGAGGACAGGTGTTGGGGGTGGTGACTCTGCACGACATGCTGCGGGCAGAAGCGGCAATGGCGGAGGCAGGGGCGGGGGCGAGCTGAGGAGACGGTCAAACTCCTGGTTTGTCGCGCCGCACGACAATGAACCAGGCGGTGTGGCGATCGCGGTTGCCACCGGTGATAGTGAAGACCTTGCTCATAGGCGCAGCTGTGGTGCCCAGTGATTTGCCGTTTTGGAGGGCGATGATGGTCCGCTCGCCGCGGCGAGTGAGGTCAATTTCAACAGCGCGTTGATTAGCGAGGTCAAGCATGGCCTTCCCGCCAAGCGGCACGTCCGCTTCGCGACGGCATATCTCCCAGTAATGGCTCCACCGCAAAGGACCGTTGAAGGTCGCGGCAAGCTGTGGACCGACAGGGCGGATACCAGGTTGGGGTGGCTGGCTTGAATCCGTGGCGCGGATCAACTGGACGTAGTAGTGAATATGGCTGCGCTGAGTCCGCTCCGACCCGGAGAGGGAGACGGCGACCAGAACAAGGACTGGCAGGAGACGCCACATAACCGCAAGCACCGTAAACTTCCTGGCGTTTAGACGATGAAGGCGCGTGTCTCATTCAAGAAGTCTTTTGTGGTGGGCCAAGAATTTCGGGGGCGGGAAGGGAAAGTCGCGCTATATTACTGCAAGGGCGGGGGCTGAGCCCGGCCTGAGGAGTTTAAGATTATGAGTGAAGTGAAAGAAATAGCAGCGGTGACGCTGAAAGAAGCCAGTGGAGGCAAGGTGCTGGAGATTGAGTTAACCGGGAGGCTGCAGAAAGAAGATTACGGGCAATTCCTGCCGGTGGTGGGGAGGCTGGTCAAGGAGCACGGCAAGATCCGAATGTTGGTGGAGATGCATGATTTCCACGGGTGGAGTGCGGGAGCGTTGTGGGAGGACATCAAGTTCGACGTGAAGCATTTCCGGGACATTGAACGACTGGCCATCGTGGGAGAGAAGGCATGGGAACGGGGGATGGCGGCTTTCTGCAAACCGTTTACCACGGCCAAAGTGCGGTATTTTGAGCGTGGAGCGATAGAGCAGGCGCGGGCGTGGCTAGCGGGTGCGTGAGGGGCCGGGAAGCGGCCTATTGGTGCAACAGGTGAAGGATTAACAATAATATGCTAGATGTCTTGTTGCTGAGAATAGTGGTGGCGGTGGCGTTTGGTTTGGTAATTCTGGCGTTGGTGTGATTTCGTTCCGGTACTTTCGCGACCGCCTGTTCCTGTTGGCGTGTTCGCTGTATGCTCTGAACCGGTGGCTGCTCAAGCCGCGGGTGCATAGTCCTTTTCTCCACGACCATTTCAATGACCTGCTGTTGATTCCGTGCGCGCTGCCACCGTTGTTGCTGATGCAGCGCTGGCTGGGACTGAGAGACGATGATCGGGCGCCGTCGGCGGGTGAGATTGCGCTTTACGTGGTGGTGTGGTCGATCCTGTTTGAAGTGATTGGCCCGCACCTGATGCCGTGGGCGGTTGGCGATGTGTGGGATGCGGTGGCGTATGCGGCGGGCGGTGTGCTGGCAGGGCTTTGGTGGAATCGCCGTGGGGTAGGTTTTCGGGTGAAGCGCCATGAGCTTTGACCGGTTGGCGAAGCACTACCGGTGGATGGAGTTTGTGCTCGCTGGGGAGCGGTTGCAGCGGTGCCGGACGGCGTTTCTGCGCCAGGCGGCGGAGAGAACGCGCGTGCTGATCGTGGGCGAGGGGAATGGGAGGTTTTTGGTGGAGTGTCGGAGAGCGCTCGGGAGGGCGGAAATTATGTGCGTGGACGCAAGCGCCCGGATGCTGGCGCTGGCGCGGGAGCGGGTCGTGCGGCTGGGGCTGAGCGTGGGGCAAATCGAGTTCGTCCACGCAGATGCACTAACATGGCGACCGCCAGAAAACACATTCGATTTGGTGGTGACGCATTTTTTCCTGGATTGCTTCCGGGCCGAGCAGGTTGGGCGTTTGGTCGGAGTGCTGGCGGCGGCGGCGAGGGAAGAGGCGACGTGGTTACTGGCGGATTTCAGGGTGCCGGAGCGGGGCCTCAGCCGTTACCGGGCATTGATTATACACCGGCTGATGTATCTGTTCTTCCGCACGGCGACGGGGTTGTCAGCGCGGCGGGTGACGGAGGCGGATGGTTTTCTGGAGAGACACGGTTTCCGGTTGAGGGAGCGGGAGGTAAGCGAGTGGGGGCTGTTGCACAGCGACCGGTGGGAGCGGACGGAGTTTGGCTGAAGGGGCTGTAACGCGTGGGCGGCGGTGGCTTGGTGTGACAGCTGCGCCGTTCACTTCAAGCGGGGCGGTAAGGACGTGAGTCAGTGCGGATCGCACAGGGCGAGCGTGAAAGTTTTTTTTGAATCGGTTCGCGTGGGTGCGCGTCAGATTAAGTGGGATTCCCGTCCGCTCTCGGGAGGATGGGGTCAGCCGCGGCGTTTAGACGCGCGGTGCTTCTCAAGGGTCCGATGGTGCGTGCTGTCGGAGGACAACCCGGATGGTCGGGCCGCCATCCGTGCGTGAGCTATGCCTTGAGACGATGAAAATTCAGGTCAAGCGGTTAATGGTCGGGGAGCCGTGCAAGACGGTTTCGATTGGGTTCTTGAATTCCCGATTTGGTTTGAGCGCGTGGGAGCGCTTTGGCGCACGGACTGCTTTTGGCTCTCCGGGGCCAGGGGTCCGGATGCAGCTCGGGCGGCGGGGAATGGAGGGAGCGACGTGGGAATGCAAAGCGGAGGCGGTGCTATGCGGATAACCTTGCGTCTGATTGTGGCGCTGGTGGTGACGGTAGCGGTGGTGGCCGCCGGTTCAGCCTACTTTCATGTGGAGCAGGAGCGTTTGCGCTTAAATGATGAAATGGAGCGCCGTTCCCGGCTGTTGGCGGAGAGCCTGCAGGAGTCCGTGCAGCCCGCCATTGAAGCCGGGGCCTCGGCGAATCTTCAGCGGCTGGTGGAGAAGTTTGGTAATCGCGAACGGGTGAGCGGGATGGCCATTTATGACGCGAAAGGGAAAGCATTGGCGGTGACGGAAAAACTAGGCCCGAGTTTATCCGGGGTGCGGGTTTTGGTGGCAGAGACTTTGGAGCGGCGCGTGGACGCGAGCAGGTTTGAAACCATTGGAGACCAGCGGATGCACGTTTATGTGATGCCGCTCCTGGCAAAGGATGCAGCGGTAGGCGCGCTAGTGATGTTTCAAAACGCCACTTATATCCAGGCACAACTGAAACATATCTGGCAGATCGCCTTCTTCCGGGTACTGGTCCAGGTATTGCTCATCACGCTGGTGACCCTGCTGGTGGTTCGCTGGAGCATCGTCGGCCCCATTGCGAAAATGGCGGAGTGGATGAAACAATTGCGGTCGGGCGAGGTGGCGGAGCCTGGGTTCGCCCTGCCCAAGGAGGACTTGTTGGCTCCCATCACCAGAGAGGTGAGCACTTTTGCGCGGCATTTGTCGGCGGCGAAAGCTGCTGCCGGGGAGGAGGCGCGTCTTCGGCAGTCGGCGGAGGCGCTGTGGACGCCGGACCGGCTCAAGGAGCACGTGAGGGCGAAACTGCACGGGCGGCCACTTTTTGTGGTTTCGAACCGTGAGCCCTACATGCACACCCGCAAGGGGCGCAAGGTGGAGTGCATCGTGCCCGCCGGAGGGCTGGTGACGGCGTTGGAGCCGGTGTTACGGGCTTCGGGCGGCACCTGGATTGCGCATGGGGCGGGCGATGCGGATTTCGAAGTGGTGGACGGGAAGAACCGACTGAGGGTTCCTCCCGACGACCCGCACTACACTTTGAGACGCGTGTCGCTCAGCAAGGAAGAGGAGAATGGATACTACTACGGTTTTTCAAACGAGGGGATGTGGCCGCTTTGTCACATTGCCCATACGCGTCCGGCGTTTCGAGCGGAGGATTGGGCGCAGTATCAGGCGGCCAACCAGAAATTTGCGCAAGCGGTGGTGGAGGAATTGAATGGTGTGGAGGGACCTTGCGTGCTGATTCAAGATTATCACTTCGCCCTGCTGCCTCGGATGATCAAAGAACTGCGTCCGGACGCGCGGATTGCGGTTTTTTGGCACATTCCATGGCCGAACCCGGAGGCGTTCGGCATCTGCCCATGGCAGCGGGAGCTACTGTACGGGATGCTGGGGGCTGATCTAGTGGGTTTTCACACGCAGTATCACTGCAATAATTTTTTGGACACGGTGGACCGCACGCTGGAAAGCCGCATTGACTGGGAACGGTTTGCGGTGGAGAAAGGCGGCCACAGCACTCTGGTGAAACCATTTCCCATCAGCGTGGCCTTTCCGGAGGCGTTTCAGGACGTGGATTCGGCGCCAGTTGCGGCGACGGAAGACAGCACAGCGTTGTTGAAGGAGATGGGCATCAAAGCGAAGTTTTTGGGCGTGGGTGTGGAGCGGATGGACTACACAAAGGGTGTGCTGGAGCGGTTTCGCGGCATTGAGCGCTTTTTGGAGAAGTACCCCCGCTACCAGGGTGAGTTCACCTTTGTCCAACTGGGGGCGCCCAGTCGCACGCACATTAAACGATACCACGATTTCCTGGCGGAGGTGGAGCAGGAGGCCGAGCGCATTAACTGGAGATTCAAGACTACGGACTACAAGCCGATTCTGTTTTTGAAGAAGCACCACAGCCACCAGGAGATAATGCCCTACTATCGCCAGGCCGACGTGTGCATGGTGACCTCGCTGCACGACGGGATGAACCTGGTAGCCAAGGAGTTCGTGGCGGCGCGCGCAGACGAGGGCGGGGCGCTCATATTAAGCCGCTTTGCGGGTGCGGCGCAGGAATTGCGGGACGCGTTGATCGTGAACCCTTACGACGCGGAGCAATTGGCGGACTCGATTCGTGCCGCCCTGGAGATGGCGCCGGAAGAAAGGTCGGAGCGAATGCGCCGGATGCGCGAGACCGTGAGGGAGCACAACATCTACCGGTGGGCGGGGAATTTGATTGAGGAGCTCACCAGAATACGGGTTGCCCCGGAGACTTTAGGGAAAGCTTGAAAAGGACGGGAATGGGCAATCTGCGGAAGCATTTGAGAGAAGGCTGGAAGGCGTGGCGGGGACTGAAGCAGGCGTATCGGGCGGCTGTGGGGCGGGCATTCCTGCTGGATTACGACGGGACGCTGGTGCCGTTTGTGGAGGACCCGAAACTGGCGCGACCGGATGCGGAGCTGGTGGCGTTGCTGCGAGGCCTGGCGGCGACGCGGGGGAACGAGGTCATGATTGTGAGCGGACGGCCACGCCGGGACCTGGGGGAATGGTTTGGGCAGTTACCGGTGGGGCTGGTCGCGGAGCACGGGGTATGGCTGCGGTTTCGAGGAGGCGAATGGCAAATGCTGCGATCCGTGAAGGCAGATTGGAAGGAGCGAGTGCGGTCGGTGTTGCAGGTTTATGTGGGTCGGCTGCCCGGGGCGTTACTGGAGGAGAAAGAGTTTTCGCTCGCATGGCATTACCGCCGGGCCGAGCCGGAAGAGGGTTTGCGGTGTTCGCGGGAGCTGGTGCAGGCGCTGGCGGGGGTCACGCAAAACGGGAATGTGCAAGTGCTGGAAGGGAACAAAGTGTTGGAGGTACGCAATACGGGAGTGAACAAGGGGACGGCGGCGGCAGAGTGGTTGAGGTGTGTGGGGGCGGAGTTTGTGCTGGCGATTGGGGATGACCAGACCGACGAAGACTTGTTTCGGGCGCTGCCGGCGATGGCTTACTCGGTGCGGGTAGGGCTGGCGCAGACCGGGGCCCGGTATTTTGTGGACAATTACACGGCGGTGCGGCGTCTGTTGAGCGATCTTGGAGGGCTGCGTCCGGAAAGAGCGGCTGACGTAAAGGCGGAAACCACGCCAATGAAGAAGGAAAGGAAACTGCATGGGGACTGACGACCATGAATTGAACCACGGTGCGATTGGAAATGGGCAGGTGCTGGCCCTGGTCTCGCCGAGCACTCGGATCGAGTGGTTATGCCTGCCACGCTTCGACAGCCCTTCGGTTTTTGGGTGGCTGCTGGACCGCACGGTTGGCGGCGTCTGGGGTTTTCAAGGCGCGGATGGCCAGTGGCGGGAGTCGCAGATGGAATATGTGCGCAACACCAACGTGCTGCGGACGCGCGTGGAGGCGCCGGACGGTGTGTATGATTTGTTCGACTACGCGCCGCGGGTGCCGGCGGGGCTGGGGATGGACGCGCCGCTGGAGATACACCGACTAGTGTTGCCGGTGACGGGGAATCCAACATTACGGATTCATTTTGATCCCCGGCCCGACTACGGCCGGGCGGCGGTGGAATTGGTGCCGACGGACGGGGGCCTGGAGGTGTACGGTGGAGCGCACCGGCTGTATCTGCGGACGAATGTCCCAGCCACCTACGTGCTAAACCGTCAGCCGGTCCGCGTGGATCACGGGCGGTATTTTGTATTAAGTTGCGGGCGGCCCTGCGAGCTCAACTCGGTGGCGTCGATGGAGCATGTGATGGAGATGACGGTGAGAGGCTGGCGGGCCTGGGTAAAGACCTGTGCGTTGCCCTCGTTTGCGGCGGGGGCGGTGCTGCGGTCGGCATTGTGTTTGAAGCTGCATACGTTTGGGGACACCGGGGCGGTGATCGCGGCGGCCACGACGAGCATTCCGGAGGCGCTGGGGACGGAACGGACGTGGGATTATCGGTATTGCTGGCTGCGAGACGCGGCCTTTACGGTGGAGGCACTGCGGCGCTTGAGCCATTTGGCCGAAGGCGAAGCGTTTGTGCGGTTCCTGCGGGATGTGGCCGAAGCGGGTCCGTTGCAGCCGGTGTACGGGATTGGGGGGGAGCGAGACCTGGCCGAAGAGCAACTGGCGCACCTAGAAGGTTTTGCGGGCACCAAACCGGTCCGGGTGGGCAACAGCGCATGCACTCAGACTCAGCATGACGTGATGGGGGAAATGGTGCTGTGCCTGGAGTCGGTACTGACCGACCCGCGCATTGTGGTTGACCAACCGGAGGGCCTGCTGAGGCTGGTGGAGGAGTTGGTGGAGAAGGCTATGGAGGCCTCGAAGACGCACGACACGGGGATTTGGGAATTTCGGACTCTGCCCAAGTTTTACACTTTCTCCCAGGTCCAATGCTGGGTGGCTGCGCACCGTGGGGCGGAATTTGCGCGGGCCTTTGGGCGCCCGGATCTGGGCGAGCGCTGGCTGGCGTGGGCAGGTCCGTTCCGGGAGCGGATTTTGCGGGAGGCCTACAACGAGTCGCTCGGGTTTTTTACGCAGGCACTGAACGGGGAGCATGCCGATGCGTCGAACCTGCTGCTGCCAACGCTGGGTTTCATCGACGCCAAGGATCCTCGGTTTGTGAGGACGGTGCGAGCCTATGAAAGGTTGCTGGTGAAAAAAGGCGTGATGCTGCGCTACCAGCACCCGGATGACTTCGGCGAGACGACGACCGCGTTTTCCATCTGCTCCTTCTGGTGGGTGGAGGCCCTGGCCATGATCGGCGAGTTGGATCGGGCGGCTGACTTGTTCCAGCAACTGCTCTCCTATGCAAACCCGCTGGGGTTGTTTTCCGAGGACATCGACCCGGAGAGCGGCAGGTTGCTTGGAAACTTTCCGCAGGCTTATACGCATGTGGGACTCATCCATGCTGCGATCACGCTGGGTGAATTGCGCGACGCGCGTGGCACGAGCTTCCGGGCCTGGAGCTGAGCGCTGGCATCATCGCACTACTCGCCTCTCTTGAGCGGCGGTTGATTTGCGAACGGACGCTGGCGCGCTTCGACCAAGCCTTGGCAGAACGGGTACTATGGCCAGGCACAAGCGGCCAAAACCCGCAGATTGACACCGTGGGCGGCGCTCCGGTACGGTCTGACTATGCCCGGCGAGACCGAAAACCAATTCGCCCTCACCCGCGCAGCGTTAAGCAAGGGCAGGGGTACAAAAAGCGATTTCCGATCCGTTACACTGCGCCTCGTGACGGCAATGGCTCTGGCCGCGGCAACCGGCTTCGCGGCGGACCTGACCGTAACCATCGACGGCCAAGCGCAGGGACGAATTTTCGAGGGTATTGGAGCGCTGAGCGCGGGCGCGTCCTCACGGTTGCTCCGGGAATATCCCGAACCGCAGCGCCGCCAAGTCCTCGACTTGCTTTTCAAGCCCAGTTTTGGCGCGTCGCTGCACCATCTCAAAGTTGAACTGGGCGGCGACGTGAATTCCACCGATGGCACGGAGCCGAGTCCCGCGCGCACGCGGGAGGAGTTTGAGCAACCCCGGCCGGAGTACTTCGACCGCGGGTACGAAGGGTGGCTGATGCGGGAAGCGCGGCGACGCAATCGGGCCATTTATCTCGACATGCTCCAGTGGGGGGCACCGGGATGGATTGGCGGCCAAGGCACTGACCGGAGCAAATTCTACAGCCAGGACAACGCGGACTTCATAGCGGCCTTTATTCGAGGTTCCAAGAAATACCAGGGCGTCCAGATTGATTACTGCGGGATTTGGAATGAAACCCCGCGCGATCTGGATTGGATCAAGCGCCTCCGACGGACATTGGATCAAAACGGTCTTTCGCGCGTGAAGATCATTGCCTCGGACGAGACGGGCCCGAGCAATTGGGCGATCGCCAAAGAGATGGTGCGGGATCGGGAACTGAGTGATTCGATTTATGCGGTTGGCGCACACTACACGGGCTACAAATCGCCGCCGGAAGCGCTGCAGACGGGCAAGCCGTTGTGGGCCAGCGAAGATGGTCCGTGGCGGGGGGATTGGCAGGGAGCCCGCGCCCTGGCCAAGATGTTCAACCGGAATTACGTGATCGGCAAGATGACCAAGACGGTTATCTGGAGCCTGGTGAGCTCTTATTATGACGTATTGCCGCTGCCGGATTCCGGACCGATGAAGGCCAAGGAGCCTTGGTCCGGCCATTTTGAAATTCAACCCGCGTTGTGGGCGATCGCGCATACCACCCAGTTCATCCAGCCCGGCTGGCAGTATCTCGACTCCGGCTGCGGCTTGCTGGCCAGCGAAGGCAGTTACGTTGCACTCCGCAGCCCGGGCGGACGAGGCGACTACTCTATCGTGATCGAGGCCGTGGACGCGAAATCGCCCCAAACCGTCTCGTTCAGGGTTACGGGCGGATTAGCCCAGAAAAAGGTCCACGTCTGGCGCAGCAATGAACGGAGCCAGTTCGATCGCATGCCGGACATCGCTCTCGTCGATGGCGGCTTCACGATGACGGTGGAGCCGGGTTCAATCTACTCGATAACTACCACCACCGGGCAGCGGAAAGGCAGCTATCCCTCGCTGCCATCCCAGCCTTTTCCCTTGCCCTACGCGGACGACTTTGAGTCCGTGAAAGCCGGGCACTATGCCAGGTTTTTCTCGGATCAGGGTGGCGTTTTCGAAGTGACCCGGCGTCCGGAAGGCCAAGGCCAGTGCCTGCGGCAAGTCATCGCACAGAATGGCATCGATTGGCAATATCACCCAACGCCCGAACCCTATTCGCTCATAGGTTCGCCCGGATGGAGAGACTACGAAGTCCGCGCGGATGCGTGGATTGAGAAAGGGGGCGCCGTTTCGATTTGGGGACGGGTGACAGCCTCGCCGCAGAGCGCGCAGCCGGCCAAAGGTTATTGGTTCAAGGCAGCTTCGGACGGGCAGTGGGCGTTAATGGCCTTCACCAATAAGCTTGCCAGCGGCACGGTGTCGTTTGCCGCCGACCGATGGCATCGCATGAGCCTGCGTTTTGCCGGGTCGAAGATCCATGTAGAAGTCGATCAGGCGAAGGTCGTCGACCTGGAAGACGCAACCTATCGGGGCGGGGTGGCGGGGTTGGGCACGGGCTGGAATAACGCGAGGTTCGACAATTTTGCGGTGCGCCCCCGTTAACGCGGTCACCCGCGCAGCGCTAAGCAGGGACAGGGGCACATCCAGGCAAATCCAATGATCACACCCTGACGGTCTTAGGTCCTGTTTGAAAAGTAGCTCGTCGCGGCTTTAGGAGCAGGGGTAACGGGATTTTCGAACAGGCTCTGAGGTCCTGTTTGAACCGTGGAGGGTCATGGATAGGAGAACGCCCGATAAAAGCGGGTGGGAGCGTTGGTGGCGGTCAGGTCCGGCACCTCGACTGGAGAATTGGTGGCCACAAAATTCGTCAGCGCCGTCCAGTCCACCAGGTTGCTGGAATTTTCCACGACGTAAGTCAACCCAAGTTGGTTTGGGAAAAGCTGGAGGTCGAAATTGGCATCGGCGCGCTTCTTGGGCGGCTTGAGGGAGGGCTTTTCCACTTTCCCGGTGTTGCGAGCGTTTTGGCGGGACATCGGCCAGGGTGAAACGGCGGGGCCGTTGGTGCCGGTCGCAATCGCGTAAAGCGTGGGCCCGAGCGCGGCGTAGAGCGTGCCGTCGGGCCCGATGATTGGAGAGGTGGTCGCGAAATCGGAGCCCGGACCCGGGTCGCCCGGCTGGGTGACGGTCCACAAAGTTTCTCCCTGCGGGTTTAGTGCCCAAACACTATTCGAGACGCAGAAGTAGATCCTGCCTCCGGCGTCGATAGCCGGGGTAGTGTAGCCGACGCGTGCGCTGGTGGTACCCAGGACATGCCAGGCGAACTTTCCGGCAGGAGTGACGGCATACAAAACATGGTAGCTCTGGGCATAGATCGTCCCGTCCTTGGCCACGACCGGGGTGCTATTGAATACGTAATTGCCAGTTGACCAAAGCCTGGTGCCGTCCGCACCGAAAGCCCATAAGGAACTGGCGGTGTAGTAAATAGCGCCGCCGCCGCCGATAGCCGGCGAATCAATCCCGGATGCAGGCAAGCCGGTGACCCACTTCTGACTGCCTTGCGGGGTGAGGGCGGAATCAACGTAAATGGTACCGTCGGCTCCGATCACTGGGGACGGCGAATTGCGCGATGAATCCACGAGTGGGAAGGTCCACTTCTGCGTGCCAGCGGGGGAAACCGCATAGATCTGTGCGCCGGAACAGAAATAAATCGTATTGTCGCTCCCAATGGCAGGTGAGCAAGGCCCGCCCCCGCCTCCCGGAAAGGTCCATTTAGGTGTTCCGTCGGCGTTAATGGCGTAGAGATCCCCGTTCGCGCAGTAGATCGTCCCGTCGGTCCCTATCGCCGCTGGCTTTTCCAGGCGCATGGGAATGGCCCATTTGTTCGAGGCCGTCGAACCGGAGTTGGTGATGGCGCACAGTGAAAGTCCGACGCCGACGTAAACCGTACCGTCGGGCGCGAGGGCGGGCGATGAGGAGATAAAGTCGCCTGCGGCGTATTTCCACAACACCGCTCCAGGTTGAGGCTGGGCGATGAGCGTCGCCGTAAAACCTAGAACCGCGAGCACGCCCCCTATTCTGGAATTCAGCTTCATGGGGTTTGTTTCGTAAATCGGGAAATCCTGGAATCTATTGGTTCAGACTCAAAATTGGGTGGCGCATAAAAAAAATCCGGCCCGGGCATCACGGTGCTGAGAACGCCCGATAAAAGCGGGCGGGAGCGTTGGTGGCGGTCAGGTCCGGCACCTCTACTGGAAAATTGGTGGCCACAAAACTCGTCAGCGCCGTCCAATCCACCAGGTTGCTCGAATTCTCCACGGTGTAGGTCAACCCAAGCTGGTTTGGGAAAAGCTGCAAATCGAAATTGGCATCGGCGCGCTTCTTGGGCGGCGCGAGGGCGGGCTTTTCCACCTTGCCGGTGTGCCGGGCGTTTTGGCGATACATGGGCCAAGGTGAATCGGCGGGGCCGTTCGTGCCCGTGGCGATCGCATACAGAGTGCTGCCCAGGACCGCGTATAGTGTCCCATCCGGTCCTAAGACGGGGGACGTGAGAGCAAAATAGGAACCCAGTTCTGGTTCGCCGCCAGACACCACCCACTGAGGTTCACCGCGGTCGTTTATGGCCACCACGCTGTTTGAGACACAGTAAAAAATCTCGCCTTTGGAGTTGATAGCCGGCGTCGTCCCAGGCGGAGGATATTTCCAGTAGTTTTCAGAAAACGCATGCCATTTCTGCTCGCCTCCCGCACTGAAAGCGTAGAGGCTCTTTTCGGGGTAGGAGCCCAGATACACCGTCCCATCGACACCCAAAACGGGGGAGGCATATCTGAAATCCGGACCGGTCGTGGACCAGACGATCTGGTCAGTCGGATTCACGGCAGCCAACCGCCCTCCTTCGCTAAGGTAAACGGTTCCATCCGCATCGACCGCCGCCGACTCGCCTCGGCCATAGTCCTCGCCAGCCAGGAACCAATTCGTGCCGCCGTCGGGGTTGAAACACCAAGCTCCCACGAGAATTGTTCCATTCGGCGAAACAATTGGAGAAAGGGGTTCGGAGTAGGAACTGAAAATGTTCCGCTCCCATTTCCGCAGGCCTTGACTGGTAACCGCATACAGACGATTGCCTGCGACAGCGTAGATCGAACCGTCTGCACCGATTGCTGAACAAGATCTGAAACTGATCTTCTCATTGACACCGGGCTGAAAAGCAACCTGCCATTTAGCCGAACCATCTGGATTGACCGCATGCAGGGCTGCCAGAGTGGTTGAGTCACCGTAATAGATCGTGCCGTCGGGAGCGATCGATGCCGATCGTTCCCCTGGAACAGGAAAAATCCACCGATTCGACGCGGCAGTTCCGGAGTTGGTGATGGCGTGTAAACCGATGGAAGTTACCAAATACACCGTCCCATCGTCCGCCAGACAAGGAGCGGAGTAAACCGGCGGCGGAAGATCAAATGTCCACCTCACCGTTCCGGGTGGCGGTTGGGCCACGGCGAATTGCTGGAAGAAGGAGATGATTCCAGCGAGGATCAACAGCTCGCGCTCTAGGCGAAATGGATTTTGCCTGTTCGAATTCATGGCGGCGCGTTGGAAAACGCCCGGTAGAACCGAACCGGAGCGTTGGTGGCGGTGAGGTCCGGCACCTCGACTGGAGAATTGGTGGCCACAAAATTCGTCAGCGCCACCCAGTCCACCAGGTTGCTCGAATTCTCCACCGTGTAGGTCAACCCGAGTTGGTTTGGGAAAAGCTGCAAATCGAAATTGGCATCGGCGCGCTTCTTCGGGGACTTGAGCGCGGGTTTTTCCACTTTCCCGGTGTTACGGGCGTTTTGGCGGGACATCGGCCAAGGCGAATCAGCCGGACCATTGGTGCCGGTGGCTATAGCATACAGTGTTGGACCCAGTGCCGCATAAAGTGTCCCATTCGGCGCAATTATTGGAGAGGTGACCGCAAAGTCGCTGCCTGGCCCCGGGTCGCCCGGTTCCGTAACAGACCACAGGACTTCCCCTTGCGGGTTTAGCGCCCAGACACTATTTGAGACGGAGAAATAGACTTTGCCTGCGGCGTCGATCGCAGGGGAAGTTTGACCGACCCGGGCCCCGATTGTTCCCAAAGCATGCCAGATAAACTCTCCGGCGGGACTGACCGCGTAGAGGACGTGGTACTTGGGGGCATAAATGGTGCCTTCCTTGGTCACAGCCGGAGTGCCTTGGAACAAATAGTTTCCCGTTGACCACTGTTTGGTACCGTCCGCATTGAAGGCCCACAACGACCTGGCGGTGTAGTAGATGGCGCCGTTGGCCCCGATGGCCAGCGAATCGTCTCCGGGTTGAACCACATCGATCGACCATTCGTTGGTGCCGCGAGGACTGAAAGCGTACAGCGTGCTCGCAAGTCGCGAACCGACGTAAATAGTCCCGTCTTCACCGATGATCGGAGAAATGGGCAGAGCTGTCGGATAGTCGACAGGGTAAGGCCCCCATTTCCTCGCTCCGGAAGGCGACACACCGTGAAGTTGTCCGCCCGACACAAAATATATCGTATTATCGCTACCAATGGCTGGCGAGCACCCGCCCGTGCCGCCTCCTGGAAATGTCCACCTGAGCGTTCCGTCAGGACTAATGGCGTAAAGATTTCCGTCCGCGCAGTAGATCGTACCGTCGGCACCCAGTGCGACCGTCCGTCCCGGTTGCACTGGAAGGGTCCATTTATTAGAGGCTGTGGAGCCGGAGTTGGTGACGGCGCACAGCAAGCCACCGGACGCGATGTACACAGTCCCGTCCGCGGCCAGTGCGGGAGAGGAAAGGATCCAATCCGTGCTACTCGACGATCGATACGTCCAAAGAATGGTTCCTGGTGGTGTCTGGGCGCTCGACGAGCCGAGAATAAGCAGGGTGGCGGCGAAAATGAGAGTGAGATTTGCTTTCATCGAATTGGAACAGTGGAATTAGACACGCATAAGTTCGCCTCCTTAAAATGAGGCGTTGGTAACCGTGAAGCTGTACGCACCTGATCCAAGGCAGACTCCCATCCGACCGTTTCCGACTTTTTTTGCAGTACTCCAAAACCGCAGAGAATGTTAGCGGCAAAAACCCCCAACGAATTTCAGGCAGTTTGTCTCATTACTTAAAACCTGTCAATAAGTAACTTTAAGCAACTCTTCAAGTTTCAACGGCCCTGTCCGGCGAGCACCACCCACGGTCAGCCGTATCTTTGCCGGCCAACCGCCACCGCCTCGCGGTGGAATTGGTTCACGCGGCGGGCAGCTCTTTCAGCGCTTGCTCCAAAAGGGCCTGTGCGTCGGCGAAGGCGTAATTCTGCACGACTTGCTCGAATTGTCCCCACTTGTCGCCGGGGAGCAACGGGCGTAGCGCGGCCTGGTTGGCTTCGATGAAATCCACCGCGCCGGGGTCAAATTCGGACAGCAGCTTCGTCAACTGCGCAGCGGCGGCGCGGATTTCTCCAGGCGTGGCAGAGGGCGGCGGGGTAGCGGGTGGAGCCTGGGTTTGGAGCGGCACCAGCGCGCTTTGCAGTTGGGTTATCAAGGGATCGAGCACTGCGGAAACGCCGGCTTTTGCCGACTCCACTTCAGTTGAAGCCGATCGGTCGCGGAGGAGTTTTTCGAGGACGCCGGCGGCGGTCTGGACGGGCTTGGCGCCAATATTGCCGGCCACACCTTTGAGCGTATGGGCCAACCGTTCCGCCAGGGGGAAGTCGCCCTGGGCCAAAGCCGCGGAGATTTGGCTGACAGCCGGGCCTTGTTGTTCGGCAAATTGGCGCAGCAATTTCGAATAGAGCTTTCGGTTTCCTGCGACGCGTGACAGGCCATCTTTGGCATCCAATCCCTCAATGGCCGGCAGGTCATCGGCAGAACCCAGACTGCTGGTGGTAGCGGTGACGTTCGTTGGGCCGGGTTCGGAACTTCCCTGCGGGGGAGTGGGTGGCGGCGGGGCGTCGGTTTTGGGAGTTGCGGCTGGAGGAACCGGTGTGGCTGAAGCTGCCGGTCGGTAAAAGCGTCCGACCGTTTCGAACAAGTTGTCGGGCTCAATCGGTTTGGAGAGGTGCTCGTTCATGCCGCCGGCGAGGCAACGCTGGCGCTCTTCCATGGTCGCGTGGGCGGTCATGGCGATGATGGGCAATGCTTGGAAGCGAGCGTCGGATCGCAGCCTGGCGGTCGCCTGGTAGCCGTCCATTTCCGGCATTTGGAGATCCATCAGCACCAGGTCGAAAGGGGGTGGTTGAGGTCCGCCGGTCAGGATCTCAACGGCTTCGCGTCCGTTGTTCGCTATCTTCACCGAGGCTCCCTCACTTTCAAGAAGTTCGGTGGCGACCTGCTGGTTGATCTCGTTATCCTCGGTCAAAAGGATCCGCGCGCCGCGCAATCGGGCCGTCGTCGTGCTTTCGGTGGCGACACTGGCCTCACCATCCTCGTGGGCGAACACATTTACGAGGGTATCCACGATCATGGATTTGGTTACCGGTTTAACGAGGAATCCGTCGAGATTCAAGCGTTCGGCTTCTTCCCGGACTTCTTCGCGTCCGAACGCGGTGACGAGGACAATGTGCGGCGGGTGTCTTAAGGTTTTGTCATGTTTGATGCAGCGGCTGGCCTCCAAACCATCCATGCCGGGCATGCGCCAGTCCATGAACACGATGTCGTAAGGTTCGGTGGCATCCTGTTGTTGAATGGCGGCGAGGGCTTCTTTGCCCGAGGCGGCGACGTCCACGCGGTGGGCAAAAGTGTTTAGGGGTTCCAGCAGGATTTCGCGCGCGGCGGAATTGTCATCCACCACCAACACGCGGAGCCTGGATAGCTTTTCCGGAACTACCTTACGGGAGATCGTCGCGGAGCCGACTCCGAGCCAAACCGTAAAGTAGAAAGTGCTGCCGACTCCGGGTTCGCTTTCGAGCCAGACCCTGCCTCCCATTAACTCGACCAGGCGCCGGCAGATCGTCAGCCCCAACCCGGTGCCGCCATGTTTGCGGGTCGTGGACATGTCGGCCTGGGTGAAAGGCTGGAACAGCTTGGCCGACTGCTCCCTGGTCATGCCCATGCCGGTATCCCGCACCGAGAACTTGAGCTGAACCTTTTCGCCGGTGCGTTCGAGCAAGTCGATGTTAAGGCAGATTTCTCCGCGTTCCGTGAACTTGACCGCGTTATTGACGAAGTTGGTAAGAATCTGCCCCAAGCGCAACGGGTCACCCTGGAGGTGCTCTGGAACTTCGGGCGAGACGTGGGCCAAAAACTCCAGGCCTTTGTCGTGAGCCTTTTGGGCCGTGAGTGTGGTAACGGAACCAATGACTTCGTCCAGCTTGAAATCCGTGGTTTCGATGTCCAGTTTGCCCGCCTCGATCTTCGAGAAATCCAGAATGTCGTTGATGATCGCCAGGAGCGAGGTGCCGGCGTTGTGCACCTTACTGACATAGTCGCGCTGCTTTGGCGTGAGCTGGGTTTTGAGGGCGAGATGAGAGAGTCCGATGATGGCATTCATCGGCGTGCGGATTTCATGACTCATGTTGGCGAGGAACATGGACTTCATCTGAGTGGCTTCCTCGGCCTTTTCCTTCGCTACATTTAGCTCTACCAACCGCAACCGGTCCTGGTCACGGAGCCGCTTTTTCTCGAGAGAGGAGGTGACGCGGGCGCGGAGCAGGGTGGGATTAAAGGGCTTGGGCAGAAAATCCTCAGCGCCGGCCTCGATGCATTTCACGGCGCTTTCCATTTGTTCGGCGCCGGAAATGACGATCACCGGCAAGCCGCTCAAGTCCGGATTTGCTTTGAGGGCGGCCAGGACCTCCATGCCGTTCATCTCGGGCATTTCCATGTCGAGCAGCATGAGGTCAAAAGGGCTTTTTAGAACTTGTTCGAGCGCGTGTTTTCCGTTGGTGGCCTCCGCGAGGTTGTGGAAGCCCAGGTTGTTGAGGGCGCGAGCCAACGCGAGCCTCATGGTGCGGCTGTCGTCCACCACCAGCACGGCGGCCTGGTGCAAGGGGTTGGTGGCGAGGGTGGCAGCGGATGCTGCAGTTGGCGTTGGAGGTGCGGGCGGCTGGGGATGGGTTTTTTCCTCGTGCATAGCGGAGTGGTTCGTTTGGCTATTCAAGGATGCGGGTTTGCCCGCGGAATCAACGGGATGATCCGGCCGACTTTGGCCAGCAATTCCTCCTCGCGAAAGGGCTTGGTCACGTAGTCTCTTACACCCAGACGCGCCACCAGGGCGAGGTTTTCCGGCCCGGCCTCGGCGGTCAGCATGAGGACGGGCGTTCGCTTCAATGCAGGATCATCCCGCAACTTGCGGAGCATAGTGACTCCATCCATGACCGGCATATTGTGATCGAGGATAATCAGGTCGGGTTTTTCCCGGGTGGCGGCGGCCAGGCCTTCCTCGCCGTTGGCCGCCTCCTGCCATTCGCACGCAAACGGACGAAATAATCGTGCGAGGAGCAAGCGAATCGTCTTGCTATCATCGATGCTAAGAATTTTGGGTGTCATGAGGTCGCATACCGACATATTAGTTCGATTGACAACCAATGACCATCGCAGAACAAGTTTGTCTTTCCGTGGTCCATTCCGGATTGGTTCTCGGCTGGAATCTCCGGGCCGAGGGTGACGGAGGGTGTGCTGAGGGTGCAGGGGTAGCCGTATGTTGCCAGTTGGGCTGCGACACGGCCAGCAACCATGTTTGCGATTTCCCCGGAGGTATCTTCTTTGAGATTATAGGCCTCCGGTGAGTCCTGATGGAGGCCGGTCAGGAGACTGACGGCGTGAGCTACAAATGGCACGGGGAGTTGGAGGTGCACGCTCCCGGAAAGGCGATGGCCGGCGAGGAGTACCGAGCTGGTCAGACAATCCCGGGCACTTGGAAAGTCACACTGCTCCGGCGATTCGCGGACTGTCGCTGGCAGGGAGAGAAGAATGCTCAGCACCTCCGTGAAAGCAGTTTCGCCGATGTGCCGGAGGTCTGGTCTAAGGGAATCAAAAGTCATGTGCGCACCGGTTGGGAGAGCGCCTGCAGAATGGCTTGGGGCATTTTCTGGAGGGGGACCACCTCATCCGCCACCCCGAGTTTAATCGCCGCCTGGGGCATTCCATAAACCACACAGCTATCTTCGTGCTCCGCGAGCGTCCGGGCGCCGGTGGTTCGCAACGCCTGCATGCCGCGAGCGCCATCGACACCCATCCCAGTGAGCAGGACCGCCACCGCCTGCGCGCCGGCATGTTCCGCAGCGGAGCGGAAGAGCACGTCCACCGCGGGACGGCAGTGGTGCACTGGAGGTGACTGGGTCAGTCGGGCCCGGTAGCTGTGTCCGAAGGGTACCAAGGCAAGATGGAAATCCCCGGGGGCCACGAGACACAGACCGGGTCGAAAGGTATCGCCCTCGACCGCTTCACGGACTTCAAAGGGGCATAAATCGTTCAGGCGTTCAGCCATCAACCGTGAAAAATTTGGCGGAATATGTTGCACGACGGCGATCGGGGGCAGGCCGCCGGGCAGGCGTGGGAGAAGGAACCGCAAGGCCTCGACACCACCGGTGGAGGCGCCGATTACGATGATTCGACGTGCGGAGAACTCTCCGGGTGGGATGGCTTGCAGAGCCGGCGGCGATGGGGCAGGGCTGGTTTCCGGGCTGTGAGGTTGCAGGCGCGCGCGGGCGGCGGCCTTGACGCGGCAGGCAAGTTGATCGGCCATATCCCCCAGGGTCTGACGGCCATTAGGCTTGGCCAGCACATCCAATGCTCCGGCCTCCAAGGCCTCCATGGCTTTGGCGGATCCTTGCGGCGTGAGCGAGCTGACCACGATGGTCCTTACCGGGTGGTGCTGGTTGAGAATGCGAAGGAAGGTCAGCCCGTCCATGCGCGGCATCTCGAGGTCCAGGGTAATGACGTCCGGATCGAGCGCCAGGATCTTCTCCCGTGCCACATAAGCATCGCAGGCAACGTCGACGACTTCGATCTCGGGATCCCGACTGAGGGCTTCACGGATAGCGCGTCGGGCGACGGCCGAGTCATCCACTATCAGAACGCGGATCTTACGATTAGCGGTCATGGTTTGCGGAAGACGCTTTGACGGACGGACTCGAGATCGTGCCGGATACCCATCAGGCTCTCCGAATGCCCGATCACCAGGAAGCCTCCCTGGGCCAAATGGCGGGTGAGTTTTTGCACCAGGATGGCGCGCGACGGCGGATCGAAGTAAATCATTACATTGCGGCAAAAAATCACATGCTGTTCGCGGGGCACCGGGTATTCGGCCTCAAAGAGGTTGAGGCGGTGGAACCGCACTCGGTTTCGTAATTCTGCTTTGATCCGGCATTTTCCGGCGCGGTCGCCGACGCCGCGTTGAAAGTAGCGCCGCAACAAATCCGGCGCCAACTCGTGCCAGGTGTCGAGCGGATAAATTCCCATCCGGGCGTGAGCGAGCATGCGGTGCGAAATATCTGACGCCTCGATCTGCCACTCGACCGGTGGATGCGTGCGGAAATACTCCGCCAGCACGATCGCCAGGGTGTACGGCTCCTCGCCGGATGATGCGGCTGCGGACCAGACGCGCAGCGGACTGCCGGCGGCGGTGAGACGTGTCACCAGGTCCGGAAGAACCCGGTCCGTGAGGAAGGTAAAGTGCTCTGGCTCTCGAAAAAACCGCGTGTGGTTGGTGGAAATGAGATCCACCAACTGCTCGATTTCATCCGGGCCCCGGTCAGAGTGTAGCACTTGGCAGTAGTCGTCGTAGCAGGTGAGTCCCAGTGCGTGCAAGCGCTTGCGCAGGCGGTTCGCCAGCATGGATTGCTTGTCGGGGCCCAATCGGATTCGGCTGTGCTGGTAGACCAGCGCAGTGAGAGTGCGATAAGCCTCAGCCGACAACTTTGCAGTGAACGACGGATGCATGCGGGGGACCGCGATCCCACCGGCGGCCGTCTCAGAAGTTCTTGAAGTTGTCGTCATCGACCTCAACTGCCGGGCGGTTATCATCGGGCATCGGGATGGCCTTGCGCTGGCCCTGGCTCAGCGTTTTTTGCGACTCAGCCCGAGGCCGAGCCCGAGGCCGTGACGCAGGCTGGCTGCTGAAAGCGGCCACATGGGACGAGACGACCGGCCTGGGAGTTGGGCTGGGCGAAGGCGCCATGGTGGTGCTGGCCCCGCCAACTAATTGGCGAAGTTGTCCCACCATGTCCTTGAGCGCTGCCGCTTGAACATCGAGTTCCTCCGCGGCGCTGGCACTTTCTTCAGCGCTGGCGGAGTTGCTCTGAGTTACCTGGTCCATCTGGGTGATGGCGGTATTGATCTGTTCAATGCCCTGGGCCTGCTCGCGGGCGGCGGTGGCAATCTCACCGACCAGGGAGTCAGTAGAGGACACCTTTTCGGCGATCTGAGTGAGGGAGTCCCGTACTTTGTCGCAGCTTTGTGAGCCGTTTCGGCTGCTGGCGATCGCGGCCTCGATTTTATCCGCGGTTTCCTTGGCAGCGGCGGCGCTGCGCTGGGCAAGTGAACGGACTTCGTCCGCAACGACGGCGAACCCAGCGCCCGCCTCGCCGGCGCGCGCCGCTTCCACCGCCGCGTTCAACGCCAGGATGTTGGTCTGGAAGGCGATCTCGTCGATGTTCTTGACGATTTTGGCCACCTCCGCGCTGGACTTGTCAATGGCCGCCATTGCCTGGGTCATTTCGACCATGGTAAGAGAACCGCCCTTGGCCACGGCATGGGCCTCGCCGGCCAGCGTTTTGGCCTTCTCCGCGTTATCGGCGGTGGAGCGGATCATGCTCGAGATTTCCTCGAGGGAAGCGCTGGTCTCTTCGACAGAGGCCGCTTGTTCGCTGGCGCCCGACGAGAGGGTCTGGCTGGCCGCCGAAACCTGGCGCGCCGCCGAGGCGGTTTGCAGGGCGCCCTGGTCGAGATTGCCCGCGAGCTCTCGCAGCACACGTGTGGTGGAGCGCACGATTTGCCAGGTGAGCAGGCCGGCCACAACCAGGGCCGCTCCGAGCGCGATGCAGATCAGAATGATGCTGGACCTAGCCTGCGCCTTTGCCGCTGCATTCGCGTCTATGCCCAGCTTTTTGTTGTATTCCACATTCGCATCCACCGCCTTGACGGAGGCTTCGTACGCAGGGATGAGCGACTCCGAGAACAGTTTCTTTTGTTCCTCCATTTTGCCCTGACGCACCAGTTCCAGGAACGCGCCACGGACTTTGACGAAGGCCTCGCGGGTTCGTTTCGTCTCTTCAAAAAGCCGCCGATCCTCGCTGTCCGCAATCAGTGCCGGATCGTATTTCTTGAACAGCTCGTCCATGCGCGTCCGGTTCGCGGAGATCCGGGCTTCGACTTCCTTTCGCTGCTCAGCGGAATCGGTGTCGGCAAACTGTTGGCAGGCAAAAATATTGTCGCGGGCCAGCGAAGCACACTCCTGGAGGGTGAGCACGCTGGGCAGGCTCATATCCGCCACCATGGCAAGGGATCGGCTCAGGCCCTCCATCCGCCAGAGCGCAAAGCCGCCCAAGGCGGCCGAGATCAACAGCATCGCGGCGAAGCCGAAGATAATCCGACGGGATATAGTCCAAGAGTTCATGTTATTTGTGTTTTGGATTTCTGTGTCTCGGGAGTAATGAGCGTGAGCAGGCCTTCCTGGAGGAATACCTTGTCGAGGTCGAGCAGGGTTTTCACGCCGCCATGGATGGTAGCCATACCCAGGATGTAGTCAGTGCTGGGAGCGCCTCCGAAATCGGGTGTGGGTTCCAGGTCGGCTGCGCTGAACTGGACTACTTCCTCGACGGCGTCCACGATGGCCCCCATCAGCATCTGGGTGGTGGGGGACGTGCCGACCTGGACCACGATAATGCAGGCACGCTCGCCATAGCCTTCGCTGGAGAGTTGGAACTTGGCCCGGAGATCGAGGATCGGAATCACTTTACCGCGGAGATTGATGACCCCCTTGATGTAAGCTGGCATCTTTGGGACGGGGGTGATAGGACACAAGCGGATGATTTCGCGCACGCCGAGGACCGGCAGCCCATAGGACTCTGGGCCCAGCTTGAAGGTCAGGTAGCGTCCGGGTTTGGCCGCGATATTTAGTGGAGGAGGTTCCTGCTTCATAAATTCATTCAGTGCAACTTTGCGAAAGCCGATCATCACCGGCCAGCAGCGCCTCCGCATTCAAAAGGAAGACGACTCCCTTGTCGTTTGCCCTCTGCGCGACCTTCGTGAGCAGATCTGATTTCACGCCGCCAATCGCGGAGGTGGCATCGGCGATGGTCTCCTCGGGAATTGCCTCAACCGAAGCAACCTGGTCTACGGTTAGCGATAGCTGCTTTCTGCCGTTGGTGATTACAATGGCAACCTCCTTATGCGCCTGGCGAAAAGCGGTCCGCGCCTCTGCAAACAGGTTGATCACCGTGCGGAGGTCGCCTTGCTCAGTGCGGTGGATGATCTCCCTGGCTTCAGCGTGTCGCCCCTGTGCGGCGCACTTCAGAGCGGTATCAGCGATGGCGTGGATTCGCCGGTGAGGCATTTCGAAGCGATACATCACCGACGCAAATCCAATATCCTCCGGTTTGTAGCCGTAATACCATTTCCCAAAAGCGCATTCGGTGGAATCCCGTGCCAGGGTGAAAGGATGTCCCTCGGTGACGGCGCTGAGCAACTCTTTGAGCCAGCGAACGTGATCCTGCTCCCGGGCGTCAAGCATAGTAATCATCTGCTGGACATCATCCAAGGCCGATGGCAGGCCCATGCGCAGCCGCAAATCCACCAGCGGCAGCACTTTGCCGCGCAAGTTGATCACCCCGCGGACGTACGGAGGCGTATGCGGAACCTCGTGCCACCGTGGCGTGCGCACGATTTCCTGCACGTATTTCGCGGACACCGCGAGCTGCAGATCCTTTACACCGGCGATCACGTAGGGGAGCCTGCCGACAGGTTTCATAACTCCCTGGCCAGACGATTGGCCTGTTGTCCGCATCCGCTCTGTCTGGTTCGTAAAGATCATGAACCGAGATCGCCATTGGCGGGGTTGTTGGTTCTTTCACACCTCACCAGCGTATCGACGTCCAGGATCAGCCCGACCCGGCCGTCGCCGAGAATCGCGGCGCCGGCCAGCAGATCCTGTTTTCGGAAAGTTTCGCCCAGGCTCTTGATGACGACCTCCTGCTTGCCGAGCAATTCATCGACGAGCAGTCCGCGAGCGGCGTCGCCAGATTCGACGACGACGATGATCCCTTCGGTCGGGTCAGTTGCCCGGCCCGGAGTGCCCAGGTGCTGGCCCAGGCGCAAGAGAGGCGTTAGCCGTCCGCGCACGCTAACCACTTCGCCGCGCTCGTGAACGGTGGTTACCATGCCGGGACGGGGGCGAAAGGATTCGCGAACCGACAAGGTTGGGATGATGTAGCGGTCATCGCCCACTCCCACGAGCATTCCGTCAATGATGGCCAGGGTCAGCGGCAGAACGATGTTGAAAATAGTACCCTGGCCGGCGACGGACTGGATTTCAACCTTGCCGCGCAGCTTTTCGATGTTGCGCTGGACGACGTCCATGCCCACACCCCGGCCGGAGACATCGGTGACCACCTCGGCGGTGGAGAAGCCCGGGGCGAAGATGAGGGCGAAGGTCTCCGCTTCGGTCAGGGTGGCGTTGGGCTTGATGAGGCCACGTTCCCGCGCCTTGGACAGGATGCGGTCGCGGTCCAGGCCCTGGCCGTCATCTTGAATGCTGATGACAATGCCACCGCGTTGATGGGAGGCGGAGAGGCGTATCGTGCCGAGAGCCGGTTTTCCATGGGCCATGCGGACTTCGGGCGGTTCGATACCGTGGTCCACGGAGTTTCGGATCATGTGGACGAGGGGGTCGCTTAATTCTTCCACGATGTTACGATCCAATTCCGTCTCTTCACCTTCCATCACCAACTGCACCTGCTTTTGCTGTTGAGCGGCGAGGTCGCGTACCAGGCGCGTCATTTTCTGGAAGGTCCGGCCGATTGGCACCATGCGCAACGACATGGCGGTGCGCTGCAAATCGGTCGTGATCCGGCTGAGTTGACGCAGGCAACGCGCCAAATGGCGGTTGGCCAACTGCTGCACATCAGGATCCTGAACTACCATGGATTGGGCGATGACCAACTCGCCCACGAGGTCGACCAGGCTGTCCAGTTTCCGGGTATCAAGCTTGACGAAGCCAGTGGCGCTTTCCGTCTTAGCTGCGGATTCACTGCGCGCTTTGGCGGGGGCTGTGGCTGGCGTCGAGGGTGCTGCCGGTTCCGATGCAGGTGCTGGCAAGGGCGACTGGTTTACCGAGCTTTCTGGAGCGGTGGATTCAGGTTGTTTCGGGGTCGGGGGGGCCGCAGGCGATGGCGTGGGAACCGTGGGGAGTGCAGGGGAGCGACCTCCGGACACTGTGGTGCGCACCCGTTGCCTGAGCGTGCGGGTTGGAATGGCAATGGGCTCGCCCGGGTTCACGCCTTGGAGTTGGGCGCCAAATTCCCGGATAAATTGCTTCAGGGTGTCTCCGCCGGCGAGAATGAGTTCAATGACCTCTGAAGTGATGCTCAACTCGGAGCGGCGCGCCGCGTCGAGGAGTGACTCCAAATCGTGCGCGAGTTCTCGCAGCGTGTCCAGGTGGAGCAGGCCAGCGCCGCCTTTCAACGTGTGAAAGGCGCGGAAGATGGAGTTGATCGTGTCGGCATTACCCGGATTCTCCTCCAACACCAGCACGCCTTGCTCGATGTTCTGCAGCAGTTCCTGGGCTTCGCCGTGGAATTCGCGAAGCAGCTCGGAATCCTCGGCGAGATTCAATCGGATCGCCGGCTCATCTGCGACCGGTTGCGCAACCGGTGATCTGTAGGGGGCCGTTCCGGGAGGAGCGACTGAAGTCGGCGCTAGAACTTTGGCCGACGGTTCCGAGGAGGTAGGCGCGGGCGTTTTTCCGCCTCGCTCCCATGCCGTCAATATGGAACTCATCCCCGCGTGCCAGTCATTTAGAAACTGGATGGATTCGTCCGTAAATTTTCCGGATCCGTCCAGGATCTGATCCAGGATTGATCGGACGGCGGTCAAACTTGCTGCATATTCTGCGGGTGAGCCCTCGCGCGGCACTTCCTCGAGGTCCATGATGAGGCTGTTGATGGGCAAAAGACCGGTGTCCTTGCCCGCCTCAACGAAAGCCAACTCTTCACCCACCCGCGCCATAATCTCGATCGCGAGGGCCAAACCGGGAGCGCTGTGTTGAGGAAATGCCACAAGGCCCGTTATCATATTCTGTACGGTGCTGGCAAATCAAAAGTCGCTTTACGATCAAGGACGCTTCCGCGCGGACTGCTGTTCCTGGAGCAAGGCCTGTTCAAACTGGGCGCTCTCCTGATGAGCGGGATGGCGCGCACGCACCGAGCGGATCACTGCGAGTGCCTGCTCCAGGCGGCCGGCACGGTGAAGGTAGAAGGCGTAGGTGTAACCATATTGCGGCCGGTCGGGGCCAAGTTCCGCGGCTTGCCGACACCAATTCAAGGCTTCTTCGGGGTGATTTTTCGCCAACAAGACGCCGAGGTTATACGCTGCCTGGCCGGAGCGTGGGTCCGACTTGAACGCTGCGCGAAAAGCAGTTTCGGCCTCCGGCAGCTTGTCCATCTCCGCGAGCAACATGCCGAGGTTTAGATTGGCAGCGCTATTGGTTGGGTCCAGTGACAGGGCGCGGCGCAAGCTGGCTTCGGCCTTTTCGTTTTGCCCCAAGGCGTTAAAAGCGAGGGCAGCGTTCACGTAAGGTGGCAACGCCTCCGGCTGCAGCCGGCTCGCCAGTTCGAACTCGGCAACCGCCTCCGAAAGTTGACCCCGCGCCAGATGAACGTTGCCCAAGTTATAGTGGGACGCCATGTCGTCAGGGCGCGACCGGAGTGAATCCATAAACTCCGTCATCGCCCGGCGCACTGCCGGTCGGTGTTCATTGGGGATGTCGTCCTCGGGCAATCCGGCCAGGCCGGCGGCCGCCCGCACTCTCACCAGGCGTGAATCGTCGGAAACGGCCTTGAACAGGGCCAGAGCGTTCGTCTGGTCCGGACGTTCTCCCAAGCCAGCCACGGCGCTGGCTCGAACCAAGGGTGAAGGGTCACTGGTCAGTTTCCGCAACGTTGGCCATTTATCCTCGGAGGGACAGTTGGATAGCAAGCGCACCAATGAGGAGGATTGGATCTCTTCGCGGTTCGTGCTGCTGAGATAGGCTAGAATGGCTGGTAGATTCTGCCATTGAGCTTTGCGTGCGGCGGCGATGAGAGCCGCGCGTTCCAGGACTGGTTTCTGGTAATCGCGCTGGCGCCATTCCCGCACGAGCTTATCGGCCCATCCGGCCGTTTGGTTGGTATGGCACAGGTTGCAGGCGTTGGGCGATTGGTAAGCAAGGGTGGTTGCCGGGGTGGGTGGGCGCATCGAATGATCGCTGCGTCGCATGCGAGCAAACTCGGTCATCGGCATGTGGCACGCGATGCACTGGTTCCCAGCCGAGTCCTTTTGGTGATGGGTGTGGACAGTGGCATTTTTCACCCGTTCTTCATGGCAGGGCAGGCAGGCGTCGTTGGCATTTGCCGCTGCTTTGAAACGGTAGCGCCCGCTGGAGGTGTGGCAGTGGATGCAGTCGAGTTGGCCTGATTTGGCGCACGGGCTTTGTCGCCATTGAGTGTAGGTGTAATTCTCACCAAGGTCGCGGCCGTCAGGATAGAAATCGGGGCTTTCCAAGGTCACCAAGTCAAAATGGTCGAAAAAGCGCTCCCCGGGCGCGAAGTTCATGGTCACCGGGGACATTTTGGCATGGCACGGGGCGCACATTGCATTGCGCTGTTCGATGGTGAGCTTTTTCGTCACCACCAACTTAAGATCGGCTGGTGCCGGTGCATTGGTTGGAAGTTCGCGGAACATGCGAGCGTGAGTTGCTGAAGGGCCATGACAGGTCTCGCAATTGATGCCTGGCTCCGCCCAGGTGGTGTGGTAGCTGTCAGATTTTAGATCGTAGTTCTTCGATAGTTGACTGACATGGCAACCGAAGCAGGAGGTGTTAAAGGTCAACGGCCGCTCTTGCCAATAGAGCGCTTCGTCATGCTGGTCCCCGAAGTGCCTCATGGCACTGGCGGTGGTGTCGAACCATTCCTGTCGCCGCACGTCATATGCAACCGGCAGCACCTGCAGCCAGCCGGCCTTCAAAGGAGTCAGGAAATAGAATACATTCTTCCCTCCCATGGTCTGGGTGATTCTAAAACGCTGCTCCTGTTGTCCGTCGCGTTCGATGACTGTGCCGGCTGCAATGTCCGCGCTAAAACGATACTTGCCTGCAACAATCTCCTTGGATTGCGGCGTCAGCCGGGTCCTGGCCAGATCCGCAGTGTACGGTTGCATCGCCAAACCGTGAAAGGAGGTGGACCACAGACTGTAGAATTTCTGATGACAATCGCGGCAGCTCATCGATCCCGCATAGGCGGACGACTCAGCGGAAACTGGCGGCGCGGGCGGCACCGCGTTGGAAGCTGACCAGGAAAGGTCCGTTCCGGCGATGAACCAGGCCGTGGCCAGGATGGAAATCGGGGCTAGCGGCCACGGACTTCTTTGGGTCGCTGCGCTTGCTTTCATGAGACACTTGCGGGCCATCAAAAAATTAGCGGAACCTTCCGTGCACTGCCTATCAGTAGCGCACTCCCAGTCCAACGTTAAGCCGGAAATCACTGTGCTGGGGGATAGCGCCGCCTGCCTCGGGCTGCGGATTTTGCAGGTAGTCCCAGACGAACGAAACGTCCAGGTCCAGATGCCGTTTGATTTCGAACTCGAGCGCCGAAACCGTGTGGTGACTGTAAGTCCCTGCATGCTCGCTCATAACCGTGGCGGAGAACGTCTGGTTGAATTTGAGCTTCCGCGTCAGGTCGATCTTAAAGCTGGATTGTAGCACTCCCGCTGGAGTCGAAGCGGAGCTGTCCTGGCCGAACTCCACGGTCTTGAACCTGGTATTTTGATAGCCGGGGCCGCCAGAAAAGTTCCATTCGAGACCATCCTGATCGAAGATGTAGTAACCGACGCCCACGGCCACGGTCTCCCGATGGGCGATATTCGCCACGGGGTCCAGGTAATACTCGAACCACAAGGGCTGCAGGAACCAGTGCCGATTCAGGCGGATATCATAGGTGGTGGTTAACCGGTGATTGTTCACGTTCTCCGTCCCCTGGACCACGCTATAATTGCCGAGGTAATCCAACTGCATGAGGGTGGAGGGAGTGCGGCGTGCCAGCTCCGCGCTGGCGCTCATATTCGCCTGCCGGGTATTGCCGGACTGCAGGTTCAACCCGATGCTGGCTTTGGCGGACCAAAAGTCGATTTCCCGTTTTCCCCCCGGAGTAATACCGGTGAGTTGATCGCGGGACAGATTAAGCTGCTCGGGACCGAAAACCTGGACCGTCTCATTGCTGATGACCACCGTGCCGTAGATGTCGTCGCGTCCTTCAAATTTGGTAAACATCGGTTTGGACGGGAGGACCTGGCGAATATCCTTCAATTTCAAGGAGGAATCATTCAATTCATCGCTGTCGAATTCCACCTTGCGATGCTGAATGTAGCGCAGTTCGCCTCTCAGCCATTCACCGGATTTTAGCTCGAGCCAGTCTGAGCCGTCCTTGCCGACTCCTGGGGGGCGCCACAAATTGTTTGTCGATTGGGATGCGGTCGTTGGCGGCGCATTTGTAAACGGGGAAAGGGAGGGGATTTCACTAGTCGGAACCCGCTGCAACTCGCGAATGCGCGCACGGGGTATGGTTAACCGGCCGGCAAGTTCCGACTCGAATATGACGGACTCCGCCGTTTCAGAAATTACTCTGCCGGTGAAACGGTCGCCGTTCGTGCCGATGAGCACATCACCTCGTCCCGGCATGGCCAGTCCGCAAAGGGCAATCGTCAGCGCCGGAACCTTGAGCCATAATCCGGGTGGCGATGGTCTCATATTGCTGGAATGGAAATGGGGCCAAAAGCAGCGAGGTCAGTGAACGCCACCAATTGACTACAAGAACCGGCCTGGCGGAGGCGATCCGTCACGATCGAGGTTACAGCGCGGCAACGCAGCCTGAAGGAGTTGAGGGTTTGAACCACAGGAACGCGTCCAGGGGTTAATGGCCTTTACGTTGGTCACCGACCACCGGCAGTTCCGAAGCGACGTTCAGATCCACATAGTTGGCCATCAGGGTTTCCACTTGAAGGAATTGGGTCGCCCGAATGGGTGACACCTCATCGTTGATCTGCTGGTAGTACTTCTTCCAGAGATCCAGCCGGTCCTGTGTATTCTGCAACCATCGCGCCGCCAGTTCCTTCGAGTTTTGGTCGTTCAAGCTTCCGGCTTTGTGGTAGGTGAGGTAGTCGCTGATCAGCTTCAGTTTCCGGTCGCCTACAATCGCCAGGTCCCGTTCGTAGTCACGGTAGATCGGCCAGAATTTGTTTGCCTCCGCAACGGTGAGTTTCATTACTTCGTTGAGGGCGCGGACTTTGGTGGTGTTAAAGTTCGAGCGGGCCGTCTCAAAATGGGCGCGGGCTTCGTTGGGATCGCTGATGGTGGGCTTGGTGGAGGCGCATCCGGTGAACAGAAGTGCTCCAGTGAGCATGACGAACCCCAAAGCGAGAGGTTTCATAGAATTTGAGTTTCGTTTCATAGGTATTAGATGTGCCTTATTTAGACCAGGATTCGTTCGTCCGTTACCACACATGGGCGGTGTCAATCGCCTGGCGCAGTCCATGCGTCCAGCGGTCAATGATTTGGCGTGCGCTGGTGGCGTCCCACCAGTCCCCAAGGTAGCGTTCCCCAAGGCCGGCTCGCATGACGGCGGCAACCTGTGCCGATGACAGGGAGTCCTGTATTTCCCCTTCCACACTGATGCCGAGTCGGTTGTCGGCTTTATAGGCATCGGTAACGGCGATTCGGATTTCCGCTGTTTCCGGAGAAGGGCCATCGACGATGGCGTAGCTCTTTTCGAGGGCGGCGATAACGGAAGACCGAATGTAATCGGCCATTCTCTGCTTCTGTTCCGGAGTGACGGGGCGGCCATTGTAGTTCTTCACCAGGATCTCCACCGGCGCAATTTTGAACTGGGTATAGATGGCTAGTCGGGGCGCATCCACATAGCGCCACGTCATGGTGTCGACTGGCTTGAGATGCTCGTAGGTGGAGAGGAAGCCGGATGGAACCGCCTGAAATTTCTGGCCGGCGCATCCTGCGAGCAGACACATTCCCAGTCCCAGGCCCAGCCACTGCGTAAGGTTTTTTTTCATATCAGGAATGGTGCAGATTCATTCAGGAATGTATCCGCAAATGCCAGTTGTTTGTAGCAATTAGCGAAATCGGTGGCAATGCGCATCTGTGGTGGAGTTGATCCCTTGACGATCCATAACGCTTGGGAGCGGCAGCCTCCGTCCGGTAACGCGCCCCGGTTGGCGACGATTGCACGGAGGAGAAAGATTTTGAAAAAATGCCGCTTGTGATTTTAGCGCCAGGGCGTAGTTTGCATTGGGTCGACATGATCCTGGAACGTGGCGTTAGTGGCCCTCAAAATTCCATGGGTTTATGCCGACCCTTGTTGTTTTCTGACACCTCTACCTGCCTCTTTCAGTGCCCGTGAGATTGGGTTCACCATTCACCCCATGCGACCGCAGGTTCTGGCAAGTTGCGAGCGATGCGCTGGACCTGGTAACCGAAACCTGGCCCGGCGGCGGTGGACCAATCCAGCACTCCTTTACGGCGCTGATACAGCCCGGGATGAACAGCGGCTTCAGGGGCGGACGCCGCCGGGTAAAACTGCATCGCGTTGCTTTCCACTCCCATGATGGTTCCCACTCGGGCGGCCAGTTGCACATGAGGGATTTGCGCCAGCATGGGATTCGTCAAATCCTGCACCATAAGCTGCAGCCCGTTGGCTTTGGCCCAACAAGCGCTTAGGATGGCGCCCGTCTGGGTCTTGCAGGTCTTGAGGGCCACCCCGGTCCAACCCAGTTCCTTCCCTAATCGGATCATGCGCCAATCGTGAGCGCTTTCGTCCAGAAACAGCGGCTTCCGGCGGCTTACTGAATGGACATTCAGGGGGTTGCGTTCGAGATCGTAAGGAAAGGGTTGTTCCACGTAGAGAATGCTCTGAAAGGTCTCTGGTTCCCAGAGCGCCAAGTCGTCCAGAATCTCGTTCACATATGCGGGGTCCGTCACGGTGCAGTTGAAGTCCGCGGACAAATGTTGCACACCATTGGCTCGACCGATGGCCCCGACCTGGGACAATCGTTGGTAATCCCATGCGGCGTCGTTGCCCCGCAATTTGATCTTCAAGCACTGGAGGCCGTCCCTCTTTATCCAATCCGCCAGCAGCAGGGGTTCGCCATCCTTCGGTTCATCGCCCACCAGCTCTTTGGATGTCAAAGGGTCCAGGCCACCTACCAGGTGCCACACAGGTAGCGACCAGGATGGTCGGGAGATGAAGAAGTCGTTTGGATATCGGCAACGGAAGGGCGCGGCGGGTTCGAGCAAACAGGCGAGGTCAGGTTCCAGCGTCTCAGGCCCGTATAGTTCGTAAGTCGGGCGGCCTGCGAGTTGTCCAAAGGCATCGTGCAGCGCCAGATCAAAAGGAGAAAGACACACCAGGGCCGCCAGCCAGGGCAGGTTGTCCTGAAGCGTATCGGGGGTGGAGGGGGTTGGGCGGTTGAATTTTTCCAGCAGTACTGACAATTGCTGTTGCTGAAAGTCGTGCCCGATGACAAGAGGGTGTCCCGCCAGGTCGACCGATGCGAAGGACTGCGCCAGTTCCCGGCAGAATTGCTGCAAGCGTTCCTGGCGGCGGAAGAACGGCAAGCTGGAGGGCCAAACCCACTGCACGCTCAAAGGCGTCTCGCCCCAACCCTCGGCCGGGGTTCCATCGATTCCACGAACTCGAATCCAGACCCGCGCGCAAACGACGGAAGTCAGTATTTCCGTGCCGAATTTCAGGGGAATGCGAGTCTGCACGGGCAGAAACCACAAGCGCAACCCGGTGACTTTTTGAATCCGGAGGGGCACAGGAGCTAATCCGGCAGTGGCTTGCCCCTGGTCTCGGGTGCCAGCCAGATGATGATCATTCCCACGCCGTAAATCAGGGTAATCGTGGCGCCAGCGCGCGCATAGCTGCCTTCATAGTAGCGCATAAGCAGTCCCATTTGCACTGCGCCTACGGCGGCGAAAATGCGGCCGGTATTGTAACAGATACCCTGGCCGGTGGCGCGAACCCGCGTGGGAAACAACTCTGGAAGATATAACGGAAGCCACCCAAAAAAGGCGGCTGTAGCTCCTCCCACCAGCAGCGCCATTAGCAGAAACAGCGGGCCGTATGCTTCGACGTGACGAAACAGAAAGGCACAACTCAGCAGGGACACCAGGCAAAGGATGAAATAGGCGGGACGGCGGCCCATGCGGCCGCCAATCCACGGGCCGACGAAGCAGCCAATAATGGCACCGAGGGCCGAAAGCATTTGGGTGAGGCCTTTGGCGTTATTAATCTTTCCTTTGGTCAGTTGGTCCGCCCAGGAAGGTAACCATTGGACTGATCCCCAGGTGCCAATGAGGACGATGGAGGCGACCATAATGCCAATGGCGGTGTTCTTCCACAATCGCTGGGAGAACACCTCGCGCAAAGGCGTGGCCGCCGCACTGCGGACGGAGGATTTCCAGCGTTCGGACTCCGGCACGAAATAAGCGATAAACAGGCAGAGCAGGGCAGGGGCGGCACCAGCGAGCATCACCCAGCGCCAGGAGTCCCGGGTCACGCTGAACGCTGCTCCCAGGGCGCCTACGAGGCCGAAGCCGAGATTAGCCGCCGCGCCGATGGCTCCGGCCAGCAGCGGACGTTTGCCTTCCGGCCAGCATTCCATTACCAATGCGACGCCGAGCGACCATTCTCCACCCATGCCAACCGCGGCGAGAAACCGGAAGAGTCCGAGATGCCACGGCGCGGTTGCGAAATAAATGCATCCGGTGAAAAGGGAATAGGCGAGGATGCTGAGCATCATGGAGCGGACGCGGCCGAGTCGGTCCCCCAGCCAGCCGAACACCAGGCCTCCGGCGGCAGCGCCGAGCAGAAACAGCGCGGTGATCCAGCCCATCCATGTGCCGATAAGTTTGTCGGATTCGACCCCCAACAGATCCTGCAAGGCGGGTCGAGCAACCAACGGGAAAATGCCCTGTTCGACTCCGTCAAACATCCACCCCAGAAAAGCCGCGAGCAGGACCATCCATTGCGCGCGGGTGCGTGCGGTGGCCGCGGCAGCAGGGATGGTTACGGAGACGTCCGTTTGCATCGGCACAAAGGACAAACTACCGAGGCGCAACGCAAGTCGAATCTCGCGGGATTCTTAAGGCCGGCGAATGGAGCGGCAGTTCCGGATTCGCAAGAGCTCGATTTACGGACTGAGCACCGTGACGACGAGCGCCTCGGCGGTAAGATATTTGCGAGCGGCCGCTCGCACCTGGTCGAGAGTGACCGCTTCATAGCGGGCATCCTCGGCGTCGTTATAGCTGTAACCGAGTCCGTACAACTCATCGAGCGCGTGGGTCATGGCCACGCCACCCAGGTCTTGCCGCGCAATTTTGTGTTGTCCAATGATCTTGGCTTTGGCGCGCTGCAACTCTTCTTGCGTGAGCCCTTCTTCGCGCAGATTGGCCGCTTCCTGCAGCAATTCGGACTCCACTTGCGCCGCCTGCTCCGGGGCGGTGCCGGCATAAAGAGCAAAAAATCCCGGGGTGACGCCGATGAAGTTCTGCGCGCCTACAAAGTAGGCGAGCCCAAGCTGTTCCCGGATGCGAAGGAAAAGCCGTGAGCCAAGATCGCTGCACGCCTCCTGGAGGATATCGAGTGCGTATCGATCCGGACTTTTCAGGGTGGCCCCACGGAAGCCGATCACCAGAACAGCTTGTTTCTTGTCGTGCTTTTCCGAAACTCGCTCGATGGATTTGAGCTCCGTGACCTGGCCGTTCTCGAAATTGCCCACCGGGCCCGAACCTTGCCAATCGGCGGTGGCTGTCTTCACGGCGCGTTCCACCGCTTCAGGATCAATGTCTCCGTAAATTGCCAGCACACAATTGGTTGGTCGTACAAATTCCTGGTGAAATTGCTGGAGATCGGACTGGCGCAGCGCATTGACGCTTTCTTCGGAACCGAGGACGTCCAGGCCGTAGCCGCAGGCGCCAAACAAGGCGCGGCGCATGGATTTGAAGGCACTTTGGAGCAGGTGATCCCGCTGGGCCCGGATCGTGGCCAGTTGTACTTCGCGTTCGCGTTCCAGTGATTCACCCGGAAACCGCGGGTTGCGAATCACGTCGAATACCAGATCAAGACCGGTGGCAAAGTCGCCGTTCAAAACCTCGGCGTTCACGCCAAAGCTGTTGTTACCGCCATAGGTATCGATGGAGCCTCCCACCGACTCGATGGCCAGGGCGATATCCTCTGCGCTACGGGAAGTGGTGCCTTTGAGCAGCAACTTGCCCGTCATTTGTGTGATGCCGCTGTTTTCAGCGGTTTCGGCCATGACTCCGCCACGAAACACGGCGCGGAACTCCACGAAGGGCAGACGATGGTCCTCCTTCAGCAGCAGACGCAATCCGTTCGGGAGATCCAGTTTCCGCACTGGTGCCTGGCAAAAGCCGGTTTCGCCCACCGCCACGACTGGATTATTTCCCGCGGGGAGCAGGGCATAAGTGGTGCGATTCTCGGGTGATAAATATCGAATCGCGACGCGCTGGAGGTCCTCCGGAGTGACGCGCTTGACAGCCGCCAGGTAACGTTCAGAAAAATTAAGGTCATTCGCCGCCAGCCAACTGCCGCCGAGATCCTGAGCCTGGCCCTGCATGGTCTTACGCGTGGCCAGTGAGGCCGAGATGAACTGTTTCACGGCTTTGGCCAACTCTGCGGCTGAAACCTGTCGGTGGCGCAGTTCTTCCACCTCCGCCAGCATGGCCTGGCGCGCCCCCGGGTATTTGTCGGCATCCACGATCGCGGACATGCCGAACAGCCCGGGGCCGCCAGGGCTGTACAACCAGGCGTCAGCGGAATGGGCCAAACCCTGCTTCTCGCGCACCCGTTGATACAACCGGGAGCTTCGCCCGCTGCCGAGGAGCACGGCCAGCACATCCAGGGCGGCAGTGTCCGGGTGGCGGATATCCGGTATGTGCCAGGCAAAGTGCAAATAGCCAACCTCGATGGCCGCTTCCTCCACGATTTCGCGCGGCGCGGTTTGACGCGGTTCTTCGGGGAGGTAGACCGGCGCTGCGGCCCGGGCTTTGGTCTGACGGTATGCCTCCCGAATCTGTTCCACAACGGTGGCCGCGATGATGTCGCCGGTGACAACAAAGAAGACATTGTTGGGTGCGTACTTTTCCTGGTAGTAACCATGGATATCCTCCGCCTTTAGCTCGTTGAAGATATCCGGATAACCAATGACGGTGAAGCGATAGGGACTGTGGGTGTAGGCCGTTTCGAACAGGCGCCGGCTCGCCCGTCGGCCCGGGTCATCCACGTTCATGTCCATTTCCCTCAGGATTACCTGCTTTTCTTTTTGCAGTTCATCGGGGGGGAGGCTGGCGTGCTGCATGATGTCACAGAGGATGTCCACCGCCACCGTGGCGCCGGTATTCGGAGCATCGATGTGATAAACCGTGCGGTCAAATGAGGTATAGGCATTCATGTAGCCGCCGGCAGCCTGGACCTCCTGATCGATACGCGCCCCGGGCCTGGTGGTGGTCCCTTTAAAGAGCATGTGCTCCAGCACGTGCGACAACCCTGCTCCCAGCCATTTGCCTTCATGAATGCTGCCGGCCATGCACCAGGCCTGTGCGGATACCACCGGCGCACTTCGATCCTCTTTGACGATGATCGTCAAACCGTTTTCCAGCCGGGTTAAAAGTACTCCCGGGGGAATGGCTGGCAATTCGGGGTTCGTCGGTAAACTGGGGGCGGTCATAATAATTTTTGGATGCGGACGGGGAAGATGCGGTTGGCGGGCCGCCGGAGAGGGGCTCGGTAAGGAATGCTCGGCCTGGTTAAGCCCTGGTCTTCACGTCATTGGGCGGGCTGGTTAGTTTCGAATTGGGCAGGAAAGGCTTGCGGAACGCCTCGTAGAAATCGTAACCGTCCTCAAAATCGGCCTGGCTGTCCTTCTCGGTTTTGGCCAGCAGACCGATTTCTACCATGTTGAAAACCATGTTGCCGAAATCCTGGCATTGGTGAATTCCCCACTCTTCGAGGACGGTAATGGCCATGGGCCCGAATTGGGCCAGGGCGTAATCCCGGATGCCCCCCAGCAGTTCCTGGCCGCTTACGTGCCGGATGCGACCGCGATTGTCTTTCCCGATGGTTTTTTGGGTGTGGTCCAGGGCTTCACGAATGAATAGGTAACAGTCCCGCGCATAGCGCGGGTCTTTGCCCCGGATTAATTCCAAGGCCTCATCGAAACTGACTTCGTGCATTTTATGGGTGTGAGCCGGCCGTGTTTTTGGCAGGGTGCGAGTCCTTCCAGGATCTCGCGACTAATCCCGTAGCCAACAAAAACAACAGCAGACCGAGAACCTTCCATTCCTGTCTGGTCAGACGGATCACGTGGACAGCGTAGCATCGCGCGCTTTGAAGCTCAATCCGTAAATCGAGCCGGGCGGCGACGTAAATCAGGCCGCGATAATGTTTACCAGCTTTTTTGGAACGATGATCACCTTCTTAATCGTTTTGCCGGCGAGGAATGGCTGCGCTTTCTCGGATGCTTTGGCGGCCGCTTCAATCTCGGCTGGCGTGGCGGCGGCGGGCAGTTTGAGCACGTCCCGCAATTTGCCATTAACTTGCACAGGCACCTCGATGGTGTCTTCCACCAGCAATGCAGGGTCGAACCTTGGCCAGGCGATGTAGGCCATGCAACGCGGGCTCGCAGCCCCAGTCTGCAAACGGCTCCAAAGTTCTTCCGCCAAGTGCGGGGCAAATGGCTGCAGCAACACCAGGAAGTCTTTAAGCACCGAGGCAGGGCGGGTTTGCCACCCCACGGCCTCATTGACGAACACCATCAAGGCGCTGATGGCGGTGTTGAAGCGCATGCCGTCGAGGTCTTCGGTTACCTTCTTAATGCACGCGTGCAAAGCCTTCAATTGTTGCGGCGTGGCTTGGGTGTCTTGAATGCCCTGGTGCAAGCGAATCTGCTGAAAGAACTCCAGGGCGCGCGACGGATCGGCAGCAGAATTCTGTTCATAATCCGTTTCACTTTGTTCATCCACGAAAAGGCGCCAGACACGGCCGAGGAAACGATAAACGCCTTCCACGCCTTTGGTATTCCAAGGCTTGGTCATTTCGAGCGGCCCCATGAACATTTCGTAAAGCCGGAACGCGTCCGCCCCGTATTCGGCCAGGACGCCATCGGGATTGATGACGTTGCCGCGGGACTTGGACATTTTTTGGCCGTCTTCACCCAGGATCAGGCCCTGGTTGATGAGCTTGTAGAACGGTTCTGGCGTTGAAACATGGCCCAGGTCGAAAAGTACTTTGTGCCAGAACCGGGCATACAGCAGGTGGAGCACGGCATGCTCGGTCCCGCCGACGTAGAGGTCGACGCCGGGGGTGGTCTTTGCCCCTTCCGGAGCGTCGGTGCCCATCCAGTAACGTTCGACGGCAGAGGTGCAAAACTCACCCGAGTTGTGCGCGTCGAGGTAGCGCAGATAGTACCAGCAACTGCCTGCCCACTGGGGCATGGTATTCGTTTCCCGGACCACGCCATTGGGCAATTGCACCCAGTCTGTGGCTCGCGCCAGCGGTGGCTGACCGTCGGCAGTCGGTTTGTAGTCTTCCAGTTGCGGGGGTAGAACAGGCAACGAACTCTCCGGCAGCGCCTCGTGATACGCTTTGCCGGCCGCGTCCTGTTTCCAGATGATCGGGAACGGTTCCCCCCAATAGCGCTGTCGGCTGAACAGCCAATCACGCAACTTGAAGTTCACCGTTTTCACTCCAAGACCCTCTGCTTGGAGCCAGGCGGTTATTTTTGCTTTGGCTTCCGGAGTGGAGAGCCCGTCCAGGGAGATCCTGGCGTTGGCCGAGTTAACGGCGACTCCATCATCGACAAAGCCCTGCCAGTTCTGGCCGGCAGGCGGTTGCACCACCTGGACGATCGGCAATTTGAACAACGTCGCAAATTCGAAATCGCGCGTGTCATGGCCGGGCACCGCCATAATCGCGCCGGTTCCGTAGCTGATGAGCACGTAATCAGCGATCCAGATCGGGATGGCCTGGCCGGTGACAGGGTTGATGGCACTGGCTCCGGTCGCGACCCCGGTCTTTTCTTTGGCAAGTTCAGTTCTTTCCAGATCGGACTTTTTGGCCACCGCGACTTTGTAGGCTTGAACCGCCTCGCGCTGTGCGGGCGTGGTAATGACGTCCACAAGGTGATGTTCGGGCGACAACACCATGTAAGTGGCCCCGAACAAAGTGTCAGGTCGCGTGGTGAAGACCCGGATTTTGTCGGCGCTGCCCTGGACAGCAAAATCCACTTCAGCACCTTCGGAACGACCGATCCAGTTCCGCTGCATTTCTTTCAGCGAATGGCTCCAATCGATGTGTTCCAGGTCGCTCAATAGTCGCTCCGCGTAGGCCGTTATACGCAACATCCATTGCCTCATCGGCTTGCGCACTNNGCACTACCGGGAAACCACCGACCTCGCTCTTGCCGTCTACCACTTCTTCATTGGCGAGCACCGTGCCCAATTGCTCACACCACCAGACTGGCGCGTCGGTGACATAAGCCAGCCTTCGGTTGTCACGGTAAGTTCTGCGCGCGGCTTCGGCCTCCGGCCCCGCAGCCGAACGAAGGTCTTCGGGGTATTCGAGCGTGTCTATCGGCTCGGCGCGGTTGGTTCGAGGGTTAACCCAGGAGTTGTATAGTTTGAGAAAAATCCATTGCGTCCAGCGAAAATATTCCGGATCGGTCGTATCCACTTCGCGGCTCCAATCGTAGCTAAAGCCGAGGGCTTTGATTTGGCGTTTGAAGGTGGAGACGTTCGCTTCGGTGGTTTTGCGCGGATGCTGCCCGGTCTTGATGGCGTATTGCTCGGCGGGCAGGCCGAAGGNNCCCAGCCCATCGGATGCAGCACATGGCGTCCTAGCGCCCGCTGGTAGCGTGCGAGGATATCGGTAGCGGTATAGCCTTCGGGATGTCCAACATGCAACCCCGCGCCCGAGGGGTAGGGGAACATGTCCAGAATGTAGTACTTGGGCAGGGTTTCTGGTTTTTTAGGAGCGTGGCGCAGGCTGAGTGGGTGGTCGGAAGGCGGTTGTTCACCCGGGTTCCACGCTCTGAAAGCCTGAACTTCATCCCAGCGTTGCTGCCACTTCGGCTCCAGCAAATGGAATGGATACTGTCTGCGTCCTGATGCCATAAGGGGTGTGATCATGCGTGAAGCGGAGGCTAGAGACAATCGCAGAATCACGGCCGTTGGCAGTCTCGATTCCGCCGAAGGTCTTGGCGCGCTTCGTGCTTAAGTCCTTAACGCAACGGTTTTATGACCAGAATTTGATTTTATGTGCGCATTCTTTACGGCAGCGAAACTCCCGAGAGCCTTATGGATGGTGGGATTCTTGTGCTTCACCGGCTTGTCACTGCATGCCGCGAAGGAGGAACCGGTCCAATTTGAGCTGCTTCAAGTTGGTACAGAAACGTACAGCAATGTGACAGTGACAGTTAAAGGTCAAAAATCCGTGTTGCTGGTGCATTCGCGCGGATTGCAGAGCGTAAGCCTGACGAATCTCGATGTTGATATCCTGGTAAAACTGGGTTATCCGGATCCGCGTGTGCCGGTAACCAATGCGGCGGTCGCATGGGTGAGGAGCCACGTGCCGGCAGTCGAAATGCCGGATTTGCAGCAGGCACGCCAATATCTGCCGCCAACCTTGGAGGAGCGGCTACCCGAGGAGTTTAATCCCAAGGAGTTGCTGGCTCCCAAAGTCCTGGCAATAATCCTGGGAAGCGCTCTTGCTCTGCACTTGCTTTTCAGCCTGGTGCTGGCGTCGATTTGCAGGAATGCGGGTGTAGACAAGGCCGCGTTGATTTGGGTACCGGTGCTGCAATTGATCCCGCTTTTCAAAGCTGCTCAGATGTCGCCCTGGTGGTTTTTGGGCTTATTTGTGCCTCTGCTCAACGTGGTGGCGATCGTAATGTGGAGCTTTGGGATTGCCAAAGCCTGCGGCAAAAGCGCGGTGGTCGCTCTCCTCCTGCTGCTACCGGGCGTAAACCTGCTGGCCCTGCTCTACCTCGCGTTTTCGGGTGGGGCTAAAGCGAAGTCTGAAAAGATCGTCTCCAGCAAAATCCGAATAATGCCTCTGGAAGCGACCTGATCGCGGCCAAGTTTAGGGTTAGACGGAAACTTGGCTAGCGTAAGGGCCTGGCGTATATTTATCGCATGCAAAGAACTATTGCTGCGGTAATTCGCCTCGTAATCGTTGGTGTGGGTAGTGCCCTTCTGTCCAGTGCGGCCTTGGCGGCCAACTCGGCTTTTGACCTCGTCAAGGAAGGTAATCGCTATGTCGGCGAGCAATCAAAAAACAAGATTGTACGGATTGAATCCGAAAAGTCCGTCGGCAGCGTAACGCCCAACATCTGGCTGATCGCGTATTTTGATCCCATCAATAATCAGCGGTCGAGCGAGGTGAAATTTGGTGCCGGCAAGATGATGACGGTGAAGAAGCCGGCCCGCCCCTTCGATTGGGTCGTGGGTAAAGGCTCTCCTATGACGCTCGAGGAACTGAAAGTGGACTCAGATGATGCCATTAAAACGGCGATGAGTCAGCCGTTATTGGAGAACATCAAAATCACGTCCACCGAGCTTGAGCTTAAGAGAGTCGGTAAGGGGAGTGGAGAACCAGTGTGGACCGTCAAGCTCTGGGCTACTCGCATCAGCAATACGGCCAAGGATGCCAAAGTGGGTGAAGTTCGGATCTCCGCCCTCGACGGCCGGGTGATTGAATCAGATTTGAAACCCAGCCGCCTGGATTGATTTTGGCGGCGTGCTCTCCGCCTGGAAGCGCGAGGGCACCTAGCGTTGACGTGAGATTGGTTTAGCGCTGGATTCGCGCCGAGCCACCCTTGGCGAACGCGACGACCTGGTCCAGGGTGGCCATCGTCGTGTCCCCCGGGAACGTGGTTAGCAGGGCGCCATGGGCCCAGCCCAATTTTACAGCCTCTTCCTCGGGTAATCCCTTAAGCAAACCATATATCAAGCCGGAAGCGAACCCATCGCCGCCGCCCACCCGGTCGAGCACATCCAATTCGCAGGTCGGTGCGATGCAGGTCTTTCCGTTGATCCACGCCACCGCTCCCCAGCTATGGCGATTGGTGGAGTGGACCTCCCGCAAAGTGGTAGCTACAACTTTTACCTGCGGATGTTTGGCGGTGACTTTGTCGATCATACCAATGAACGCGCTGGGATCGAGTTTGGATTTGGCCGCTACCTCAGGGCCGGGAATACCCAGCCCGAGTTGGAGATCTTCCTCGTTTCCGACCAGCACATCGACATTGCGGACAATTCGGTCCAGGACGGCAACTGCCCGTTCATGGCCGCCGGAGATGTTCCAGAGCTTGGCTCGGTAATTCAGGTCGAAAGAGGTGACTGCGCCGGCAGCCTTCGCCGCCTGCATGGCCTCCACAATGAGTTCGGCGGTGGTGGGGGAAAGCGCGGCAAATATCCCACCGCTATGGAACCACCGCACGCCGGAGCCAAAGATGGCGGACCAGTCAAAATCTCCCGGTTTCAGTTGGGCGGCGGCTTCATTGCAGCGATTGTAGAACACAACGGGCGCGCGCACTCCCTGGCCGCGGTCGCTATACACGGCGGCCATGTTCGGGCCGTGGACACCGTCATGTTTGAAGCGCTTATAAATCGGTTTAACCCCCATTGCGCGCACTCGCTCGGCAATCAGGTCGCCAATCGGGTAATCCACCATAGCCGTGGCAACCCCGGTGTTGAGCCGGAAACAGTCTGCTAGGTTCGCGGCGACGTTAAATTCGCCGCCGCTGACGTGAATATCGCAGTGGTTGGCTTTGCGGAATGGGATCAGGCCCGGGTCAAGGCGATGCACCAGGGCGCCCAATGATAGGAAGTCGTAAGCCCCGGTTTCTGCAAGGTTCAATCCGTATTTCATGTTCAATGTCTGATTCGTCGTTTTGAGCTAAACCTAGGGAAGGTTTCCGCAAGCTCCCGGCTCAAGTCAAGAGCCCGGTTGCCCGGGTCGGGAGCGGCGCGGTTCCTCGCTCATGAGCGTCTTCTCCATCCTCATGTCGCAATTGCCACAAGTTGTGGCTCCTGGCACTGCTTCAAAACCCGCTTTCCGATAGAGCGCGATGGCCTCGCCAAGCACAGATGCGGTTTTCAGGAAAACCGTCTTCATTCCCATCTTGCGGGCCTCGGCCAGGGCGTGTTCCAGCATCATTCTCCCCAATCCTTTCCCGCGGTGAGTCTCCAGGAGATACATGCGACAGAGCTCGACGCGTTGGTGAGGATAACTACGCAAAGCCACTGTGCCCACGATCTCGTCCACATGTTTAAGGACAAAAAAGGCCCCATGCGGTTTGGTGAAATTAAGCTCCAGGTCCGTAAGGTCCTTGTCCGTCGTTTGCCGGTTGGTTTGAATTCCATACCGCTGCAGCACGCCAGAAATCAAGGCCCATACGGCATCCCGGTCCGCATTGCTGGCCTGCCGGAGGGTGTAAGGTTGCGCCGGTTGCATAGTGCTGTTGATTGGATCGGCAAGATCGGACTGTCTGCCCAGGCGCTAATTTACTGGGATGCCCAGCGTAGCTCCAGGAGTTGGTTTCGCAAGCAGGATCACCAGCGGACGCAGCTCGCGATACAATTGCTTTCCAACGGAAATGATTTGGACATTGCTATGGGCGCATTATCTTTCAGACTGAGCATCGTGACATGTTAACGAGAAGTTTCGTCCGAAGTCCCTGGGTCGCCTGTGGCTTCGGCTTCATTATAGGAGTGTCGGTTACCCTTTTCGGCGTCGCCGGCTTGAAGCGCTTGGCGGTGAGCGAGGCGCCGCCAGCCGCGTCCACAACACGTGCCACGCGCGCGCCAGGCACGCCCCCGCTGTGGGGCCAGCTTGAAGCGGTAAAAATACCGCTGGGCAACTCGGAAGAGATTTTCGCCGACCGTCCCGTGCGCCTGCAACCTTCGCACTGGTTTTTTCAGGGCTTTGGTTCGAATCAACTGGCGGACCTGATGCGCTCTTGCGGATTGAATGCAAAGCAAAGGGAGGAATTGTTGGACTCCTCCCGCTGGAAGATGGCTTCTAATGGCTGCCTGGTATTGCCTGGGAATTCGCTGCTTCGTGACCTCAACCCCGCTTCGCGTCAGCAGCTTTATGCGGTGCTGGCTCGTAGTTCTTCGAATTACGCGCAGTGCTTTCCGTTCCGTTTCGGCCTGGCAGATGTTGATGCGCGTTTTGCCGAGAGCGGTCTGGCTCTGGACACCCAGAACCTTGTTCGCGGCCTTTGTTACACCAACCAAGGTACCTTGTGTTTCGCCGACCTGCAGGCTCTGCCGGAGGTGTTGTCAAAGGATGAATTCAATGATGTCATCGACTTCCTCTATCGATTTCCTGCGTATCGACTGCGGGTGCGGGTCTTTCCTGATACTGACGTTGCGGCTATGGTCAGCTATTGGGGCAAAGGCAATCGGGAGAAAAAGATCCGGCCCTTGCTGGAGTCGCTCACGAAAGTGACCGCCACCAATGGCGTCACCATTAGCATTGGCTACTTGCTGCCGCCGTTCGCGCGGCTCCGTTTGAACACCTTTCCCGATGCCTGGTCCGAACCGCAAGTGACCAAGGAAGATTGCTTTTGGACCTCAATGAACTTCTTCAACGAGCAGCCGGATATGCGATTCTTGGATCCGGCGGTCGTGCATCAGGTGTTACAGCGTGACTACTTTCTGGTGCAACAGCCCACCTATGGGGACCTGGTCACCCTGGTAGACGAAGCGGGGGACGGCTTGCACATGTGCGTCTATATCGCCGAGGATTACGTGTTTACAAAGAACGGCATCAATAAACTCCAGCCCTGGGTTTTGATGAAGATTTCTGACATGCTCCTTGGCTTTCCCTCGGAAAAACGGCAACGCCTCTGCATTTTTCGCCGTAGATAGGCTGGGTTTGCACCCCGTAATTCAATTTATGGGCGGTCGGCAAAGTGCTCGCTCACACCGTTTTCCGGCAGTGCGCCTGTACCTTGTTGCGGCAGTCAGAAACTAGCCAGCAGCGGTTGTGGCCGCCGCGCGTTTGAGACAGCGAGATTCCTGAAACTTTTCTTAAGCCTTGCGGGTAATCATGACAGGGCGTGGAGCCTTCTGATAAACCAAACATAAAACTATGAGCATTATGAGAAGCAAATTGACGGCGGGCTTGATGGCCTGCGTAATCGTGGCGGGTGGCGCGGAGTGTGCCTGGGCCGCAAAAGCCGCCGATGGAAAAGTGGAATTTGGACAGTTCACGCCGCCGCAGTCCGGCGGGGATTTTGTTGAGGTCAATATTGGAAACACCCTGATATCGATGGCGGCGAAGTTGGTCGAGAAACAGGAGCCCGAGGTGTCAAAGATGTTGGCCAGTATCGAATCCGTCCAGGTCAACGTCATCGGACTCGACGACGGCAATCGGGAATCGCTTTATGGCCGAGCCAAAGAAATCCGGGGAACGCTCCAGAAGTCCGGTTGGGAGAAGATCGTCACTGCGCAGCAGAAGGGTCAGGACGTCAATATTTACCTTAAGACGAATGGGGAGGACTCGGTGCGGGGATTGACGGTGGTGGTGATGGAGCAGAAAAAGCAGGCCGTGTTTATCAACGTCGTCGGCAACATCCGTCCGGAGCAACTCTCGATGCTCGGCGAGCGGTTGCACCTCGAGTCGGTCAAGAAGGCCGGCAAAGCTGTGGAGAAACCGCAATGATTGCCCTGGTCCCAATCCTGACGCTGACAAGTTGGTGCGTCGCTTCCGCGATCGGATTTGTTCGACCGGGTGCGGAGGTTGGCAGCTTGAAGCGGAGCGTGGAGTCGGCGGTCCCTGGCGGGGTTAAAACCCGTGTCTGCGTCAACATCGGTGCGGGCACCTGCGCGCTGACGCGGTTGGGGATCGTGCTGGCCCCTTTGCCGCCTGAGGCCAAATCAGCGATCGGCGCAGCCCGCGGTGCCGATGTGAGCGTGTGCGAGTTGGAAAAGACTTGTGGACAGAAGGAGTTGCGGACCGTGCTTGCTGCCGCCGATGCACGAATGAATGGCCGTGGGTGGGATCGCGTCGTGGGGGTGATGGAGCCGGGGCAATTAGTGGCGGTGTATTGTCCTCGTAAAGGCATGACCCTGGGCAAAACTCGCGTCTGTGTGTTGGTGGTGGACAAGAAGGATGTAGTGCTGGTTTGCGCACGGGCGAACCTCGAGTCGCTGCAGCCACTGGTCTGCAACGCGCTGGAAAAGAGTCGGAAAAATTGGCCGGACATGGCTTATCCGCCGGCGATATTGTGACGGTTTACTGGCGGCTGGGAGGGCGCGCGGTTACTGGCGCGGTGTGGTGCTGCGCGCAGCGAGGGTCTCGAGGTCACGATTGCCTGCCTGCTCGGTCTTGTTGGTCGTGACCTTGCGTGTGCGCGCGTCCTGATGATGCCAGATCTCGGAATGGCCATCCGCGAAGTTCAATGCAAAACTGAAATCATGGCGACGAGAGGAAATCGCGGGGAAATCGAACCAGATGCGACCGGTGGGATCAGTGACAAAAAAGCCGTCGTTGATGCTGCGCTCATCTTCATCCAGCAACACCCATAATTCGCCGGGCTTGCGCAGATCGGCGTCTTTGGCAAAGAAAGGAACGAACTTATCGCCAACGGTGGAAGGTACGAGCGGTGAGCCGGCGCGGCGCCCTCCCATGAAGGAGTTCATGGAGTAGCTGCGAACGGTGGGTACCACCTTGCCATCGATTTTCACTCCATAGTCAGTGGGGCAGTGATAGATCGCGGTGTTTTGATTATACGGATAGAGCTTTCCTTTTTGGAGCAGGGTGGTGTCTCCCGCCTGATCCGCGCGCGACATATCGCCCTGGACCCACACATTGGCATTATCCACCGGATAGGATTCCACCAGCAGCCCCCCGTTATCCTGGGCATACATATTCCATGCAAAGCCCAGATTTCGCAGGTTTGACATGCAATTGGTGCGCTGGGCTTTGGTTTTGGCTTTACCGAGGACGGGCAACAGCAATGCGGCGAGAGTCGCGATCGTTGCAATCACGGCTAACAATTCGAGGAGCGTGAAGCCCCGCTGTCGAATTGACTGGTTCATAGGATGACCAGGCACAGGCTTAGTTCTGAGTTTCACCTTAGGCGTTGTTTTGGCCTTGGCAAGCACGAATTTATTGGAATTCTGCCGGAAAATCATGGCGTTCTTGCGTTTGCGGTGAGGTAGGGCAAGCTGGAAGCGGTGACCTTGACCCGGCTCAAAACCTGGCTATCCGGACGTATCGCCCTGGCGATGCTGGCTGGAATTCTCTGGGCCTTGGCGTTTGAGAAGTTTGGGGTGGCCGGCTTCGCCTGGGTCGCACCGGGAACACTGCTGGCGGCCGCCTTGGGAAGACGCGGTTGGGCCGCCTTTCGCGTTGGCTATTTCGGAGGGCTCACGTTTTACCTGGTGCTGCTCTACTGGCTGTTGTTGATCCCTTATCGTTGGCACGGAATTCCCTTCGGACCGGCGTTAGGTTGGCTGGCCTTGAGTGCTTTCATGGCTCTCTATCCTGCCACCTGGGCCTGGCTGGCAGCCACTTACGCGGTGCCAAAGTTGAATCTCCCGGCTCAACCGACTGTGGGACAAGCGTTACGGGGCCTGGGGGAGATGCGGTGGTCGGGGCGCATGCGACTGGCGCTGCTCGCGGCCGCCTTCTGGGTGGGTTTGGAAATGGTTCAAGGGCGGTTCCTCTCCGGGTTTCCGTGGAACTTCCTGGGCAGCACTCAATATCGCATGTTGCCCTTAATTCAGTGTGCGGCTGTTACTGGGGTGTATGGCATTTCCTTTCTGCTGGTTTGGACCTCGGCTTGCGGACTGAGTGCGGTGGGACGTTCAATCCTGGGTGGCGGTCGTTCGGGGTGGGCGGCGGACATGGTAGTCCCGCTGGCGATCGTCGCTTTGGTCTACGCGCAGGGCTTTCGTTCGATTCGCGCGCCAGAGATCAGTGGACGCACCTGGCGCGCCCTGCTGGTGCAGCCCAGCATTCCACAAACCTTGATCTGGAATTCCGACAAGGACGACGAACGCTTTGCCGAATTACTGGCGTTGTCGGAACAGGGTATGACGAACCATCCGCAAGTGGTTATCTGGCCCGAAGCCGCAGTGCCGAAGTTGCTGCGGTATGACGAGAAGACCTTCGAAGCGGTATCGCAATTCGCCCGGCACCACCAGGTCTGGATGATCGTTGGTGCCGACGATGCGGAGCCGCCGGCCACCAAGCCGGGCCCCAAAGAGCCGCAGGCGCTCTTTTATAACAGCAGCTTTTTGATCAGCCCGGAAGGAAAATTGCGGGAGCGCTATCGCAAGCGCGCGCTGGTCATCTTCGGCGAATATATTCCGCTGGTGAAATGGCTGCCGTTCCTGCAGTGGTTCACCCCGATCGAGGGCGGGTTTACGCCCGGAAATGGACCAGTTCCGTTCGAACTTGAGGAGCCGCCGGTTAAGGCTTCTGTGCTGATTTGTTTCGAAGACATTTTTCCCCACCTGGTCCGCGAATATGTCAGCCTGGATACCGATGTGCTGGTGAACCTGACGAACAACGGGTGGTTTGGGGAAAGCGCGGCGCAGTGGCAGCATGGTGCCTCCGCTGTTTTGCGGGCCGTGGAGAATAACCTGCCGCTGGTCCGGTGTGCCAATAACGGCCTCACTTGCATGGTGGATCGCCATGGCAATCTGCGCCAGGTTTTTCAGGATGAGCAGGGGAGCATTTATGGCCGAGGCACCATGCTGGTGGAGGTGCCGCTACCGATCTCCCGAGGTCCCGCCACCTTTTATACCAGCCACGGAGACGTGTTTGGATGGGCCTGTGTTTGCCTGACGGCACTGCCGGTGCTGGCCGGATTGGCAGCGAGACGTGGCAAAACGCCCCAGGCCACCCATTAATTATTGGTTCAGGGTCGTTAAAAACCGTTCCGCTTCAATCGCCGCGGCACAGCCCATTCCGGCGGCGGTAATGGCCTGACGATAAACGCGGTCCGCACAATCCCCGGCCACAAATACACCTGGAACATTGGTGGCGGCTCCGCGAGCCGGCACGATGTAGCCGGCTTCATCCGTGGTGATCTGGCCTTGGAAAACCTGCGTGTTCGGGATGTGTCCAATCGCGACGAACACACCTCCGCATTCCAAAACCGATTCCGAGCGGTCAACGACGTTCTGCAACCGTACACCGGTGACACGATCCTGGGTGACGTCCAGGACGTCGGTAACCACAGTGTTCCAAACTGGCTTGATCTTGGGGTGACTCAAGACGCGGTCAGCCATGATTTTAGAGGCTCGCAAGGAATCGCGTCGATGGATCAAGTAAATGATCGATCCGAAGCGAGTAAGGTATAACGCCTCTTCGCAGGCGGAATCACCGCCGCCAACAACGACCAGCGGCTGATTGCGAAACATCGGAAGAGCTCCGTCGCAGGTGGCACAATAAGTAACGCCCTTGTTTTCCAGTTTGTGTTCGTTGGGGAGACCCACGTGGCGATGTCCGGCTCCGCTGGCGATGATGAGGGTCTCGGTTTCCACCACCTCGCCATCCACCGTCAACTTGAAAGGGGATCGGGAAAGGTCCGCCGCCTCAAGGGTGGCAAAATTCACACGGGCGCCGAATTTCTCGGCTTGCTTTTGCATGCGGGTCATCAGTTCAAAACCATCAATGCCGTCGGGAAATCCCGGGAAATTTTCGACCGTGCTGGTAGTGGTAAGCAGACCGCCTGGTTGTCGGCCGGTTAAGACGAGGGGTTTGAGATTCGCTCGCGCGGTATAAAGCGCCGCGGTCAGACCTGCGCAACCTGAGCCGATGATCACAACTTTTTCCATAGTGGCGGGCAACCTAAGGCGACTGGAACAGCTTGGCAAGCGTCAGTCGCATCCGCACTCCGAGTTGGCGCTTCTCGATTGGAGACTCGCAACGCGATCAATTAGCGGACGCTGGTGTAGCGGTAGGCTTGGGAGCCTTTTTGACCTGGCGAGAAAGCCCGACTGCCAGTCCGGCGGCGATCGTCAAACTGCCAAATAGTTGAGCCCAACGCAGCGGTTCATGTAGCCAGACGGCGGCGATGCCAACTCCGAAAACGGCCTGGGCGAACACGGTAAGCGCCGCCACGCTAATTGGGCATTCCCGGATGACAACGAACCAGACGGAATAACCGACGACGGTGCAAATCAGCGCCATTGCCAGCAGCAACCACCAGGCGCGCAACGGCAGGCTCTTCGCGGCGGCGAAAGTGGTCTGGCCATCGATCAACAGATTTACCGCGGTGCCGACGAAGAGTCCAATCGCCAGCATCTTCATGACACTGCCGCCCCGGACTACCATGGGCTTGCCCATCACTGAATAGGCCGCCTCGCAGACAAAAGAAGAAGTGAAGATCAGGCTGGCGGTCAGGCTGGTCCATTGGAAATCCGAACGATACACGCCGTTGAGCAAGCCCATGCCGAGCAGACCGAGTGCGAAGCCTGCCAGCCGTCTGGGACCGATGTGCTCGCGCAGGAAAAGGGCTGCGGCTACAGAAGTTACGAGCGGCTCGAAGGCCATCAGCACCGCAGAATTTCCGGCGGTGCCCAGGTAATTGCCGTAAACCTGTAAACGTTGGCCGAGGACGAAGAGCATCGCCCCCATGCCGCACGAAATCACCAAATCCTTGCCTTTGGGGGTCGGTCCTGGCAACCAGGGCCAGAGCAGCAGGAAAGCCAGCGCCGCCAGCCCAAAACGCAGGGTGACAATCCCGCCGATCGCCAAATCCGGTCCGATGATCTTGTAGGAGGCATAGATTGCCGCCCAGCAAAAGTTCATTAACAGCAAAATTATTAAATGCGACGGCTTCATGCGCGTCTAAGTACGCGCGGCGCAGGGAATAGGTTTGCTCGACAGGTGGCAAGCTGATTTTCACCGGTTTTGCCGCCGGTGCAGTGGAAACGGTTCATTATAACAGTTTGCCTGTGCGGTTTTGGTTGGCTATCATGGAAGTTCTTATTGAATGAAAAAGTTGTTCGCGTTGGTAATCGTCGTGGCCTTGGGCTGGGGTGGCTTCGCCCTCTGGAAGCGTTGGGGACAGCCCGGCTCGATGGCGGAAGCGCCCGCCCGGCTGAGCACGGCGGTGGCGGAATTGCGGGATATCAGCTTTGCCGTGAATGCGGCGGGTGAAATCAGCCCGGCTGAGCAGGTTTCCGTGCGACCGGAAATCAATGGCCGTATTGAGGTTTTGCCCGTGGACCTTGGCGACCGTGTCAAAAAGGACGATCTGCTTTTCAAACTGGACGACAAAGAGTTGCAGCAACAAAAAGCGTCAAGCTTGACCGACATTGAACGGTCAAAATTGAACCTCACTAAGGCGGAGCGGGACTATCTGCGTGCCAAGCAACTGCTGGCCGATAACTTGATCGCCCAGGAACTTTACGACGACACAAAGACTTCATTTGAGCTCGCCCGGAATGCCTTGGAGAGGTCTCAGCGAGACCTGGCAATTATCGAAGAGCGCTTGACTAAGACTGAGGTTCGAGCACCGTTCGATTGTACGGTGCTCACGCGCCCGGTTTCTATCGGGCAGGCCGTGTCTGGTTCCGGCGGCTTCAATAGCGGTACGGAGGTGCTTTCCATCGCGGATTTGAACTCCATGATCATCAATGCCCACGTTAATCAGGCGGATGTGCCCCGGTTAAAGGTCGATCAAACTGTGGAAGTGACGATCGAGGCGGTTCCAGGCCTGAAGGTTAGCGGAACCGTGGAGCGGATCGCACCCCAAGCCAGCATCAAGAATAATATCAAGGGATTTGCCGCTCGTATCGTGTTGCGAAATGTGGATCCCCGGGTGCGCCCGGGCATGACAGCGAATATAAAGATCCCTGTCGCCAGTGCGGATAACGTCACGGCGGTACCTTTGTCAGCGGTATTTACCGAGCGCAATCCAGACAACGGGCAAATGGAGCGGTATGTTTACATCCAACAGGGCGCCGGGTATGAGCGGAAAAACGTGAAAGTGGGCGTCTCCGACTTTTTCTTCGCTGAAATCCAGGAAGGGCTGAAGGCCGGTGATGTGGTGTCGCTCGAAATGCCCAAGGAAGAACGTGAAAAGAAGAAGAACCAGATCGCCGGGGCCCGACCCGGTGGAGGGACTGGTCCGGTCGTAACCTCTCGGGCGGGCACTAATGCGACTCCGACTCCCGCCGCACCCGCGTCTCCGGTTGCGGGCGCGGAAAATGGCGCGGCGAAGCGTCCGGCTGCCGTTGATCGTCCGGCGAGCCGTCCAGGATCGGGCCCGAGTTAATCGTTAGTTTAGCCTAATTCATTTATCCCATGGCCCTTGTTGAACTACGCAACGTCAGCAAAATTTACCAACTCGGAGGCGAGGAGATTCGGGCACTCGACGATGTGTCTCTCGATATAGACTCGGGGGAGTTCATCTCGATTATCGGCCCATCCGGCAGCGGGAAGTCCACTTTGATGCATATCCTGGGCTGCCTGGATTCACCCTCGAAAGGGACCATTCAACTCGACGGGGTGATGATTCAGAACGCTTCGGCACGGGAATTGGCAGCGATGCGAAATCGAAAAATCGGGTTTGTTTTTCAGTTTTTCAATTTGCTCCCCAAGCTGAACGTGACCCAGAACGTCGAGCTTCCGATGATCTATAGCGGCATTAATGGCAAGGAGCGGCGCAAGCGGGCACTGGCCGCACTCGAGGCCGTGGACCTGGTCAATCGTGCCAAACACCGGCCCAGCCAGCTCTCGGGCGGCCAGCAACAGCGGGTGGCCATCGCCCGGGCGCTGGTAAATGATCCGCGAATTATTTTCGCCGACGAACCGACGGGGAATCTGGACTCCCATACCGGTGACGCGATTCTGAGCTTGTTCCGGCGTTTGAGCCAGGAGGGGCGCACCATTGTCCTCGTGACTCACGACCCCGAAATCGCTGCCGTGACACCCCGGCGCATTGAAATTCGCGACGGCAAGATCGCGACCAAGGTGGATTTGACTCTGGCGGGTTTGGCGGGACGCCAAACAGCCGCCAACTTATCACAGCCTTCACCGTCGGCATGAGGGGACTCGACCTCCAAAGTTCGCAGGAAGTCCTGCAGCATTCACGCGCCCAGTTCTGGATCACCGTGCTGGCCGGCATGCGCGAGATTTGGGCGCACAAATTCCGATCATTACTAACGATGTTGGGGATCATCCTCGGGGTGTCGAGCCTGGTTGCCATGTCCGCAATGGTCGCCGGTATGGAGAAAGGGGCTAAGGAAGCTCTGGTTGCCATCGGCGGCCTGGAGAAGGTGCGTATCGAGTCCCAGGATCTGCCCGTGTATCAACGTCATCTTTGGGATCAGGCGGTCGGCATTACGATTAACGATGTGTACGCGCTCCAGGCGAGCGCACCGTTGGTTACCCGACTTTCCCCCGAGATGCGGCTGCCCGCCTCGGTTTCCGCCCAGGGAAAGACGTATCGGCCTTGGGTCTGTTCAGGCGTCTGGCCGGTGGCCTTTGAATTGAGTGAGCACGTGGTCGAGCACGGGCGCATGCTCAACGAATTGGATGAGGAAATGGCCAGAAATGTCTGCGTCATTGGTACTGCCACTCGTGACGAATTGTGGGGGGCTCCCGACAAGGTAGGGACAGAGATCATCCCGGTGGGGGAGACGATCTTCATTAATGGCACTCCGTTCACGATCGTGGGAATGTTCAAACATTACGAGAGTGAACAGGAACGTAAGACGCGAGAGTTGGAGAAGTTGCAGGCCCAGCAACAGCCCCAGCAAAACCAGACCGCCGTCGGTGTTTCGCGGGATCGTGGACATGGAGGTGGTGGGCGGCGCCGGGGTAATTTCGTGTTTTATCTCAAGAACGCGACCATCTACATGCCGTTGAACACGATGTGGATGAAGTTTCGCTCGGGCATGAGTTACACCGGGTTTGGTGGCAATTTTCAGCAAACCGGCGGCGCAGGCGGCGCCACAGGCGATCCTCGTCTATCGTCTCTGGAACTTAAAATTCAGTCAGTGGATTTGTTGCCGGAATCCTTGCAGCAGGTTCAGAACGTTTTGATGTCGACACACAAAGGGATCGAGGATTTTACGTTTCGAACCCAGGAAGATTGGGCGGAGCAGATCAACACGTTTGTGCGCAACGCCCGATTGAGCGGTGGTTTGATCGCCGGGATCAGCCTGTTGGTGGGCGGGATTGGGATTATGAACATTATGCTGGCGAGTATTTCCGAACGGGTGCGGGAGATTGGCATCCGCAAATCCGTTGGAGCCTCCACCAGCGACATATTCATCCAGATCCTGGTGGAATCGGTGATCATCGCGGTGGTAGGCGGTTTGGTAGGAATGGCCACCTCGTTTGGCCTGGTGCAAATGCTCAGTTCCTTTTCCCCGACCGACAACGCTCCGATCATCACGCCGCTCACGCTGCTGGTTGCATTTTCCTTTAGCGTATTAGCAGGGATCCTGGCTGGGATCTTCCCGGCCATTAAAGCTTCCCGTCTCAACCCGATCCAGGCGCTACGTTACGAATAATCCCGCCTCTCATGCCGTTGCTAAATACAATTCTAGTCGGGTTCAAGGAAGTGTGGACGCACAAATTCCGGTCGGTGCTGACCATGCTCGGGATCATTCTGGGAGTCGCCAGCCTGGTGGGCATGGCGGCGATCATCAAGGGGATGGAGAACGGGATGAAAGAAGCCATGATCGCGATGGGTGGCGCGGACAAGGTTTTGCTCGAACAACAGGAAGTGCCGGTGGACCAGGAGCATCTTGCGGACCAGGCTCCCGGACGCACCATGCTCGACGTGCAGGCGTTGAAACAGGCCGCGCCAATGTTGCGGGTGGTCTCTCCCGAAATGGCGGTCAACAATGTGCTGCTTACGCGCGCGGACAAAACCTGCATGCCTTCCGAATGTGTCGGAGTCTGGTCGGCCGTCGTGGAAATGAATTTGCACACGCTGGAGCACGGACGATTCTTCACCGAACTGGATGAGGAACATGCGAATCCAGTATGCGTCATTGGCACGGCGATCCGGGACGAACTGTTCGGCTCACCGGAGCAGGTGGGGCAGGAAATCGTGCCGATAGGAGAGGTGATCCAGATCAACAGCCAACCGTTCACGATTGTGGGCATGTTCGCGCGCTATGAAGGGGAGCGGGAAAAGAAGGAACGGGAATTGGCGAAAACCAAGCCTGCGGAGGAGGTCGCCGGGCCCTCACGTCAGCGTGGTTGGGGCCGTCGTGGCAACTGGGCTTTTCAGAGAAAAAACCTCACGATCTATATGCCTTTGAACACCGCCTGGGTGCGTTTTCGGGCCGCAGGCGACAAAGACGGCATACCGGACCCACGCCTGAGCGATATTGATTTGAAAGTGGGGGACATGAGCGAACTGGAGCCGGCCTTGCAGCAGGCCCGCAACGTCCTGATGCTGACTCATCGCGGTATCGAAGATTTTGGTTTCCGCACGCAGGAGAACCAATTGGAAAGTATAAACACCCAAATCCGCAACGCGCGAATGAGCGGGGGCGTCATCGCGGCGATCAGCCTACTGGTGGGTGGGATTGGGATCATGAACATCATGCTGGCCAGCATTAATGAACGGATCCGGGAGATAGGGATCTGCAAAGCAGTTGGCGCCACGGGCCTGGCGGTTTTCATCCAGGTGCTGATTGAGAGCGTGGTGATCGCGATGCTGGGAGCCGCCATGGGCGTCATGGCCTCTTATGGATTTGTACGCGTGCTGGAACTGGTGTCGCCCACGGCCAACGCGCCGGTGATCACGACCGGGGCCTTGCTGATCGCCGTCGCGTTTAGTATTGGGGTAGGGGTGGTGGCCGGTTTGTTCCCGGCCTTCAAGGCTGCCCGCTTGCACCCCATCCAGGCGTTGCGCTACGAGTAGCGCTACCCGCGTTCGGGGCTTACTCGCGCACGATTTGAAGCTTGTGCCGCACCGGCACGAAAGCCGCCTGGATCGCCGCCGCCAACGGGGCTCGTTCCGCCTCCGTCCGACGCACCGCTTCGACCATGTCGGCTTTGCCTTCCTGTCCGTGGAAGACCTCCTTCACCTGTTTCGTCTCAAAAGCTTGCTTGGCCGCAACGGCTTCATCCACACGCGCGAAAGCGTCGGTGAATGGATTGGTGGGGAAAGCTTTCGCCAGGTTGACGCCCTGCTTCAGTTCGAGGTCAGAAAAACTGCGGCTCTCGGTTCCCCAAGTTACCCGATAATTACCGGACTTCAGCCCCGTCACCACCAACATGAAGCGGTTGAGTTCCTGGTCAAAAGGGATCAAGCCGAGCGCGGACCGGATGGTGTCGTCGCGCCCGAGATCGTTGGAGCCGCAGGCTGGATAGTTTTTAGAGGAAGGCGCGCAGGCGCAGAAAGGATAACGCTCGCTCTCGATCACGAATTCCCCAGGTGCTTGTTCGATGACCTTGTGCCCATTCGAGACTTCGAGGTGCTGGCGCCGGAAATCCAGCTTGTATTCCGCCAGGTTGCCATCCAATCCCATCGCCTTCAGAAACGCGTAAGCCATGATCGTTTGTCCGGCCCAGCCAGGATGTACGCCGTCTTTGCCGGCAATGGCGTAATCCGCGCCATACTGGCCCTGGCCGGCTATGCCCGCTGAAAACATCGGCCAGAAGACGTCGGCGAATCCGGTGCCATCCTCCAGCGCGAGTTCGATCCCGATATTGCGCAAGCGGCAGAGATTGAGATTCAGGTCATGAACCGTGCCGGAGGCGGACTTGACCCAGGAGGGCATTTTGCCCACCGGCCCGGGGGAGCCTTGAATGACCCGCACCTGGTTAGCCTTGAAGGCACGCAGGATCCCATCCGAGTACTTGCGGTAACTGTCGCCGATGCGAGGCTCGTACGGGCGATACTCGTGGTCATTCATGCCATAGCAAGTGGTGGCTAGAGTCGGTTTGAACCGCAGACAGTCATTGGTCATGCGCGCGAGGAATCCATTGGCACGTTCACCGCTCCAGCCGTATTGCCGTACGGTAACCTCGTATTGGGGCACACAAACGGTCAGGTAATCTTCAATAAGCCGGGAATACATCTTTTGCTCGGTGATGGAATCTCCGCAAATAGCTAGACGGTCACCCTTTTTTATCATTAGCTGGGAAGTCCAGGGAGCCGGCAATGGCTGAAATTCCTTCAGGGCCGGGTCGTTCCACCCACGATAAAGAGTGTCTGCCGATGCCAGATCCGTCGCGAACAACGCGCCAAGCAGCAAAAAAGTAAAACGCATGCCCGCAGAGTGTTGTTCCCGATAAGCTCCGTCAAGCCCGCGAGGATACCAACAACGGCGAATTAGTCGTCCGAAACTCGGCGTCGGAGTTCCTTTTTGACGGCGTTTGCGGATTTATCGGCCAGCATGCGCTGCTTCGCGCGGCGACTGCGGCGACGCTTTTGTCGGCGGATTTTTTCGTTGGCCTGCTGGAGAGCGGAGCGACGACCTTCTCGCTGCTCTTCAATTTTGTCCGCCAAAAGCTTGCGGGCGAGGTAACGATTCAATCCCTGTTGCCGGGTTTCCTGGCATTTGACCTGCACGCCGCTCGGGCGATGGGTCAGCATGACGCAGGTGGAGGTCTTGTTGACATTCTGTCCCCCATGACCGCCCGAACGCACAAAAGTCTCCGCGATATCGCTCTCGGCGATCGAGAGGTTGCTCATGCGCGCAAGCAGTTGCGACTCCTTTTCCGGACTGACAGGGAACAAAGCCATAATTCAGGGTTAGCTGAGTTTTCCCCGAATCGCCAGCAGAAGTTTGCTGGCCCGTTTATTCGAGGAACACGAACTCGTTGCTATTGAACAGTGCGCGACATAAGGCCGACAGGCCGTGTTGTGAAACTAGTTGACCCGCCGCCGCAGCCTCCGGGGCCTCGGGTGTGCGGCCATACAACAGTTCAAATGCCAACCGCACTTGATCCTGAACTCCGTTTCCGGCCTCTCGTTGAAGTCGCGCAGCGAGCATCTCCGACTGCTGCAACATGAATTTGCTATTGAGCAGATTCAGGGCCTGGAGAGGGGTGGTACTGCGCATGCGTTTTGGGGCAATTTGACCGCCATCCGGGCAGTCGAAGGCGCCAAAGGTCGCGTCGGGCTGCATGCGGACTTTCGTAGCGTATACCATTCGACGCCATTCGACCGGTCCAAACTCCTGTTTGGGATTATAGACGCGGACATAATTGTCGTTTGGCTCGAACACGCTGAATCCTGGTCCGCCAATCCGGCAGTCGAGTCTGCCGCTGACCGCCAGGATTGCGTCTCGTAAAGGTTCGGCTTCGAGCCGCCGGGGAGGAAGCCTCCACAGTAGGCGAGATTGTGCATCCACCGCACGAGCATCCGCCCGCGCTTGGCTGCTTTGGCGGAAGGTGGCGGAGGTCACGATCAGTCTTTGGAGGTGTTTCAGGCTCCAGGGCTTTGGTGGAGGCGTTTCTCCCGATTGAGCTGTTGGATGCACTAATTCCGCGGCCAGCCAATCCAACAGTTCGGGGTGGCTGGGCCGCTGTCCATTCTTGCCGAAATCGCTCGGGGTGCTTACGAGACCTTCACCAAAGTGATACAACCATAACCGATTCACGATCACACGCGCCGGCAGTGGATTAGCCGGATCAGTAATCCACTTCGCCAACGCCAACCGGCGCTGCTGATCTTGAGTAAGGGGGCGCGTAGGGATAGGCGCCGGCACGTTCAACCCGATCGACGGCCCCGTTTGGCCCGTTGCCGAGGCCAGGGAAAACTTAATTGGCACGACTTCGAGCGCTCCCGGAGCAACGAGTTCTTTTTCCTGCATGGGATCGCCTCGATTGAGCCTGTGAGTTGGCGGTGGTTCCTCCATGAAGGTGCCTGCATAGGCCATGGGGGTGCGTGTGAGGTCCCTTAAGCGATCTTCCAGGATTTGTCGCCTGGTCAAAAGCTCTTCTGCCTCCCGCTTCTGGGGTAAGGGAAGTCCGGCGAAGGAAATCTCTACCGAAATCTTCCCGTTTGGATCATAAGGTCTGCGGTCGGCTGAGGAAGCTACTTCCACCCATTCCTTTGAAGGCACCGACACTTCGATTCGATAGCCGGTGGCAAGTCGGTCACCGAAGTTCTGCTCGCGATCACGCCCCCAGATCACGCGGTTGATCCGGGCTGTTCGAGGGAATTCTACCTCGACCCAGCCTCGCCCGCGTTCGTTGGAGATCCAACTGTGGCTGTTTCCCACGAGCCCGTCATTCAGATGCTCAATCCTGTGAAGTTCTGAGTTTGGGTAAACGCTGGAGGCGCGGGCTATTGCTCCGCCGCTGGACAAAGCCACATTTCCCTCGCTGGGGTCCTCGGTATAGATTTCCAGTTCATCGATACAAGGCTCCGCATCCGTTGTGGCCGTGACGGTAAAGCGCACGATCTTTGCGTCCACAGGCGTGAAGTTTTCGACATTGCGGCGCGGGTTAACCGGAGGGCGCAGGACGGCGTGCTGAGTTTGACTGCCCGGGCGCGCCAACGGCTCAAAGCCGGACAACTTGTAGTCTACGTCAGCCAGTTCGCTTTTCGTTAGTACGGTCTGCTGTTGCCGCGCCACCAGGTCAGCGCTGCGCAACGGGCGGTCCCCGTGGTGTACGCCCTCGAAACAGCCCTTTAGGGCGTAATAATCCACCTGAGGAATGGGATCAAACTTGTGGTCGTGGCAACGCGCGCAACCGACCGTCAACCCAAGCAAGGCACTTCCCGTGGTACTGACGATGTCGTGCAACTCGTCCGCCCGTTGCGTCGCAGTCAGTACCGGGTCAGGGCTTTTGACCTGGTCCCACGGACCAGCTACGAGAAAGCCTGTAGCCGCATCCTCGCCAAGCACGTCCCCGGCAAGTTGTTCCATGACGAACTGGTCGTATGGCTTGTCTTCATTGAAAGCCCGGATGACATAATCACGATAGGGCCAGGCGTTGGGTCGGGGATTGTTCATCTCGAAGCCATGCGTCTCAGCGAAACGCACGACGTCCAGCCAATGACTGGCCCAACTTTGACCGTAATGCGGCGATGCCAGCAGTTGATCCACCAGCTTTTCGTAGCACGTGTCGGAAGCATCCTTTTCATAGGTTCGAATTTGTTCCGGTGTGGGTGGAAGTCCAATCAGGTCGAAGTAGAGTCGGCGAACCAGGACGCGGTGCTCCGCTTCTGGAGATGGTGAAAGTTGGCTGGCCCACAGCTTGGCCTGGATGAACTGGTCAATAGGGTTGCGTGTTTTCCAATCGGCCTTTGGTGCGGGTGGAATTGGGGGGCGGAGGATGGGACGAAGGGACCAATGAGTTGACTCTTTTATGGTCGAGGCGTGGGGAACCTCAACTGCATTGTTGGTTGCTGGAGTCTCCCCCGGCGACTTGAACAAGCTCCAGGCAAGGAGTATTATTCCAAAGAGAAGCCGGCAGTGCGTGGTCCGACTCACGACAGCACCTCATGAATCACCTGGCCGTGGACATCCGTCAGCCTGCGCTCGGTGCCGTTATGATAAAAACTCAAGCGTTCATGATTCAGGCCCAGCAGATGGAGCAGGGTGGCGTGCAAGTCATAAATGGTGGCAACGTCTTCCACGGCTTTATACCCAAAATCGTCGGTCGCGCCGTAAGAGAAGCCCCGCTTTACGCCCGCGCCAGTCAGCCAGACGGTGAATCCGGAGGGGTTGTGGTCGCGTCCGCTGGCATCCTTTTGAAAGGTCGGCATTCGCCCGAATTCCGTGACAAACGCGACGACAGTGTTATCCAACAGTCCTCGTTGTTTTAGATCGCGAACCAGTGCCGCGCATGGCTGATCCAGGATGGGAGCATGGACCTCATACTGCTTTTTGAGGGTTTTATGTCCATCCCAGTTACCTACACCTTCGCCCATGGCGTAAGCGCCGTTGAACAGTTGCACGAAACGGACCCCGCGTTCCAATAAACGTCGAGCCAGGATACAATTCCGAGCAAAGCGTGCTTTGAGAGGATTCAGGTCGTTGACGCCGTAAAACTCGAGCATGGCTGGGCTCTCGCCGGAAAGGTCAGTTACCTCGGCTGCGCTGAGTTGCATTTTCGCGGCCAGTTCATAGCTGGCGATACGGGCGCTCAGATCGGTGTCGCCGGGATGCCTGGTCAAATGCCGGTCATTCAACAAGACTAGAAGATCGCGACTAGCCAGGTCAGCAGCCGATCCGATCTGGCTGGGTGTTTCGAGGTTGGGGATGGACTTATCCGCGTTAAAAGCGGTCCCCTGAAATGCTGCCGGTAAAAAGGCTGAGTTCCAATGGTTCGGCCCGACTTGGGGCACCCCGCGCGGGTCTGGGATGGCGACGAACGAAGGCAAGTTCTGGTTTTCAGAGCCCAAGGCATAACTAACCCAGGAACCCATGCTGGGGAACCCCTCGAGCGTGAAGCCGGTGCTCATCTGGTTTTCCGCAGGCCCATGGGTGTTCGACCGAGCGGTCATCGAGTGCACAAAGCACAGGTCATCTGCCAAATCCGCCAAGCGTGGCAACATATCCGAGATCATCTTGCCGCTTTGACCCCTGGGACGAAATTCCCAGAGGGGTTTGGTCAGCGCACCATTCGCTCCCTGGAAGGTCACCAGCTTTTCACCTCCAGGCAGCGGTTGCCCGTGTCGCTTGATGAGTTCTGGTTTGTAGTCCCAAACATCGATATGACTCAATGCGCCCGAGCAAAAGATGACTAGCACCCTGGATGCCTTGGGGGTGAAATGCGGCGATCGTGGTGCCCCGGGATGTTCCGGGGTCCATTTCGGCCGGATGGGCGTCTTGTCCGCCCCCAACAGTCCCTGTTCGGCCAAGAGGGTGGTTAGCGCTATTCCTCCCAGCCCTGTGCCGCCTAAGCGCAGGAAATCCCGACGATTAAGCAGCCACCGGCCCGCGTGCGTCGGGGTGCGGAGCATCTGCCTGGACGCGGCGCGTCTCATCGTCTCAAGGCTTCGTTACGAGCAAGTTGTAGGCAACACGGGCGATCATCGGTGTGCCATCTTCGTGAAAGATCCGCATATGAGTGTAGCTTCCAATAATTGTTGGCATGGCTAATGATCAGACTCTGCTTTCCCGGCGTCGGGTTGTCAAATGATCTCCCGGTATTCTCACGAGTCGTTATGCGCTTGCCGCACCGCAGGCGAACGCTACTTTGAAGGAGTGAAAATCCTGTTCATTGCGGATATCGTGGGCCAGCCCGGGCGAAAAGCGGTGAAAGCGCTCGTGCCCCTCCTGAGAAGGCGGCACAGCCTCGATTTTGTCATCGCCAATGGGGAGAACTCCGCCGGTGGATCGGGAATAAATACGAAGACCGCAGAAGAGATTTTCTCGGGGGGCGTTGACGTTATCACATCTGGGGATCACCTGTGGGACCAGAAGGAAGTCACCGAATTGCTGAAGAACGAGCCGCGCTTTGTCCGCCCGCTGAATTATCCGCCGGATACGCCAGGCCAGGGGAGTGTCGTTATAGAAAAACCCAATCTGCCTCCGGTAGCCGTGCTCAACCTGCAGGGGCGAACATTTATGGCGGCGTTGGAAAATCCCTTCTTGTGCGGCCCAGAGGAAGTGCAAAAACTGCGGGCGCGCACCCGGATTATCTTCGTCGATTTTCATGCCGAGGCGACTTCGGAAAAAATAGCTTTTGGCCGAATGATGGATGGGAGGGTCAGTGCCGTGGTTGGCACCCATACGCACGTACAGACCGCGGATGAACAGATCTTCCCAGGAGGGACGGCGTTTCTCTGCGATGGTGGGTTCACTGGTCCACACGAAAGTGTAATCGGACGCGAGATTGAGCCGATTGTGCGGCGGTTCACCACACTGCAACCGCAACGCTTCGATGTGGCCAAGGAACGCATCTTTTTGCAGGGGGCCATGATCGAAGTGGATAATTTTTCCGGACATGCGGTGAACATCACGCGGGTGTCCGAGCCGTACATGGAAGTGTGCTAGGTCCGACGCATAGAAAATTGTGAAATCATTCAAGTCCCAGTGGGAGTTTGGCGAGCTGTTTCCGCGCGAAGCGCCGAAAGCGCTGTCCGTCTCTGAATTGACGGCGCAAATCAAACGTACACTGGAAAAGCAGGTGGGTAAGGTACGGGTTACGGGAGAAGTCACCAACTTTCGGGCGCAAAGTTCGGGTCATTTCTATTTTACCCTTAAGGATGCGCAGGCCCAGGTCGGTTGCGTGCTCTTCCGAGGGGAGACCCAAATCGATCGATCCCTGATTCAGGACGGGCGCAAATTGGTCCTTGAAGGGGAGATCACGGTTTACGAACCCCGCGGGCAATACCAATTGCGGGTGACGCGAGTGGAATTGGAAGGTCAAGGAGCACTGCAGGCGGCTTTTGAACAGTTGAAGGCGCGACTGAAGGCTGAGGGGTTGTTTGATGCGGCGCGCAAGCGCCCATTGCCGGAGTATCCGGCTCGAATAGGATTGGTCACCTCCGTTACCGGCGCCGCCATCCGCGACGTGCTGCATGTGGTCGGGCGCCGCAATCCTAGCCTCGAGATCATCCTGGCGCCTTGCCGGGTGCAAGGCTCGGGGGCGGCTCAGGAAATTGCTGACGCGATCCGGTTGCTGAATCGCTGGCACCTCGAACAAGCGACTGCACCAATGGATTTGATTCTGGTGACCCGTGGGGGTGGCAGTCTCGAAGACCTGTGGGCGTTCAACGAGGAACCGGTAGCGCGAGCGATCTATCAGTCCGCACTGCCGGTGGTTTCGGCGGTTGGGCACGAGATTGATTTCACCATCAGCGACTTTGTGGCCGATGTTCGCGCGGCCACACCCAGTGCGGCAGCCGAGATCGTGACCGAAGGGGTGTACTCCAGCGTCGCGTTTTTGGAGCAGGTCCGCGAGCGTCTAGCCATCCTGGTGCAGCGGCAATGGGAGCGGAAGGCGGAGCAGGCAATGCTCCTGAAGGATCGCTTAATCCGCGTTCACCCCCGTCGGCGCCTGGATGAATGCCTGCAGCGATTGGACGACTTGAGCGCCAGCCTGGCTCGCTGTGCCCGGTTGGGATTGAACCAACAGACCGTTACGTTCACGCATCTGTCGGAGCGCCTGAGCCGGGTGCGACCTGCGGTATTGTTACGTCAGAAGCGGGAAATGCTGGAGCAGGAGATCCGGCGTCTGCACGAGTTGACACGGCATCGATTTGACGCGTTGAAACAGCGGTCGGCCACCGCTGCCGCCCAGTTGCGGCTGCTGGGGCCAGAACAAGTTTTGGCTCGGGGCTACTCCATCACTTGTGACGCGAAGACTGGCGCGTTGCTCCGTCACGCCGGTCAGGTCCAGCCTGGAGATAAAATCAAAACCCGACTGCGCACTGGGGAGATTCGCAGCCGGGTGGAAGAGGGTTAGGTGGGGACCACGCCTGCTTCAGTTCCCTCCACTGGATTTCGATTGCCGCCGGATCGCTCTTTGGGTTTCCCTATGCAACCAGTTACGGAATGGCGGATGCGCCGTCAATGCGGGCGCCGGGGTTGCCTCGGTTTTCCGGTGAAGCCACTCCGACAGACGCACCTTTAATGCCGAGATTCGAAGCGTCCATAGTCTGGATCTGGAAATAGCTCATTCCTACTGGAATCAGGTACAGGTTTGCGCGGCGCAGCACCGCCTCCAATTTAGCCTTGGTCTCCGCCGCGCTGAGTGCCCCGTCAGCGTGAAAGGCGATCCCCGAATCAAGTTGGGGGATGGGGTTGATCAAGCGCCATCGGGTTAACCGACCACCACTGGCCTCATCGAGGCGGGACACAAATCCATTGGTCGCAGGCCAAAACTTGCGACCAGTAAGTTCCAAATACATCAGGAGGCACTTTGGGAGATCTGTCTCATCGATTTGCGCGGTTAATCGCTGGCTGGGGAGCAAGTCAGGGCGCAAGCTGATTTCGCCAGGCGTATTTACCCGAATTTCAGCCGGATGGAAAAGCGATTGCCAGAAGGTCCCAGCGCCCCAGCCAACTGCTGACACTATAGCCGCCACCACGAAGATCCGTGGATTCAAAACTGGCCAAACGGCGCGCCGTCGTGCTGCACTTGGTGTGCTCATACTGACGGCCACACTATCCGGTCAAAGGCGACTGCCCGCAACGGTTCTTTTCGATCGTGGTTCAGCGCACGATCTGCCCGCTTGCCGCTCCGCCGTTCACCCGACCGGAAGGGTCAGTTGTGCCGCGCCACGCGCTCCCATTCCTTGAACCAGCAGGTCTCCCACCAGGTGGATGGCAGATTTTGCAGTGTCGGCGGAATTGGTGCGGCGGGGATCGCGGGAGTAGCAGCCTCGGCCAGGGCCGTAGAAGGTTGCGACGAGGTGTTGTGGTTGAGAGGAAATCCAGCCTCCAGATACACAAGCTCTGATTTCATACGCGACCTGCATTATAGCTCCAACCATGGCGGAATGAGCAACGCGCAATATCACTGAAACCCGTCCGTATTATTGCGTGCGCAAACGGTCGGGCTGGTAGCAGCGAAAACCTACACCGCAGCAGGCCACAGTTAAGAAAACTAAACGAAGGCAGCGTAAGTCTGACGCGCCAGGTTAGATTCCACGCTCGTTGATGACGGCGTTGTTGTCTCCAAGGACGATCACCTGCGGAGCCCACTTCCTGGCTTCCTCCACTTCGAGTTCCGTGAAGCTCATGATGGTGAGGCGATCACCAGGTTTGCCGAGGTGGGCCGCCGCGCCGTTGAGGACGAACTCGCCCGACCCGCGCTTGCCCGGAATGGCATAGGTCTCGAACCGGGCGGCGTTGGCCATGTTGCTGCACAGAATTCTCTCGTACGGCAGCAATCCGACCTTTTCCATCAGGTCCAAATCAATGCTCATGCTGCCCTCATAAGCCACATTGGCGGCAGTGACGGCGGCACGGTGAATTTTCGACTTTAAAACGTGAACCAGCATAGTTTGACGCAAACGAAGGTCACCCAATCATCCAAATATAGTTCCCTAAACCCTGGATGCAACTATTTGTCTGCACTTGCCGGAGCCGCGGCGGGCTGAGTTGGAGACTGGGCAGGGGGCAACGGGAGGAATGTCCGATACCAGAAGCCGTTTGTATCGGCGCCGGCGCCGCTGCATGAGACGTAGAAATGTCGTTCAATTTGCTCAAACGGTGGTGCGGTTGCTGGATTGAGCCACTTCTTAATGGTGCCTTCCGGCAAGGTTAGCTTGACCAGGCTCAGGAATAGATTGGCGGCTCCGCCAATCGGCAGCGCCGCGTCTCCCGATTTCCACTCGGAATAATCCTGCCGGGCGTGTTCGCGGTTATTATCCCAGGAGAGCATGGTCGCGCCCTGAGTCAGCACGGCAGGCTTGGCCTCTTTTAGCCCTGGGAGTTCCCGTAGGCCATTGGTGGGAGAGCTCAGATTGTGGAGGAATTCCTCCAGAAGCGGGGCCTCGGCGGAAAATGCCACGTAGCCTCTCACGGCGGCGTAATACAGCTTGCTCCCCGGCGCGGCATTTTCGACGCCGGGTACCGGGATCGACGGAAAAGGTACCGTAATGATTTTGTGCCCAAGGAAATCGCGAGTTTCAGCCGAACCACCCTGTGGGTTCAGCAGCAGGAAGATGGGTTTGATGGCGGTCGCAACCTGGTCGGCGTTAGTGGCGCCAACAATTAAGAGTGTGCTTGCCGCAGGGGCCAGATTCGTGCCGACCAATGGCTTCTTCGCGTAAACCACCAAGTCGTCGCCCAGGTTGCCCATCAACTGTTTGCGCACATCGAACCCCGGCACGGACTCGCGCTCCGCTTGGTTGACGGAGTCCAGGAGGAAGTTCACCAGGCGCAACATTTGCGGATAGTCATCGCCCATCCATTTTTCCAGGAGATTCCATGATTTGGAGCCGTCCAACCTCCATCGGCGGAAGCTCTCCACTTCCACCGGAATAAAAGGTGGCAGATCGAGCCCACGGACTTCCCCTGGGAGGATCTTAAACAGGCCGCTTCTGCGCCCTTCCGGCAGCCCCAGCCACGATTGAATTGCCAAACCGTTGGTATGGTTTTCCATCGACAAGGCGATTTGCTGACAGGCGCCCAGGCCTGAGGCGGACAAAATCAGTCGCACGCTCGCGAGCGGAGTGGTGGCGGCGTTTAAGGGCACAGATTGCTTTCCAGCGGCCGCGCCCAGGTAGCTTCCCAACAAGGGTTGGGTATTAATCCAAATGTAACCTTGCGCACCTTTGAGTGCGGTGGCCCGTGCCAACTGAAAGCCGGGGTTTTCCGCCAGCACGCCTGCCGTCGAATTAGTCAACCGCACCAATACCTGCTCCAGCGATGGAATGTCGGTGCCGGCGAGAAAGAACGACTCCGCCTGGCCCAAATACCATTCCATGGCCGGAGGACCTGAGGTTACGGGAGCATTTGAGCTGCTGGAGACGGATGTAGTTTCGGCGGTTGAATGCAGAAAGCTCGCCGCCGCCTCGGGGAGGTGATCCAGAGGCACGTGAATGACCGAAAAACTGCGACCGCCGATCATGTGGCGCTTTCTTCCGGTTCCCGATTCGGTCTGAGGCTGATTGAAGCTCTCGAAATAGGTGCTTAGCAGTTCCCGATGCGAACCCACATCACAAAGGAAAAGCAGAGCCGGGCTGATAGCGGAGTTGGTGAGCCAGCCGTTTTCCACCAGGGCCAGTGATACTTGGCCCATGGGCAAATCCACCAGTCTGGGCAGGGGCGCCGGCAAAGTCCGGTTTAAGGATCGACCACCCGCCTGCTCCAATTCATTAAGCAGGTTGGTGCGCAGCGGCTGCACGGCAGGGTCCTGCCAGGCTTGCCACCATGGCATTTTGTCCACGCCAGCTCGTAAACCGGGAAAATCCGGTGTCGCAATCACGGCCACGCAGTTGCTCGGTAGAAGTTGTTCTGGCGGCGGTGCCGAAAACGCCGGCAAGATCACGAGGCTAACCGCCAGACCGATCAGCCGTCGGCAGAGAGTGGAGATGAGCGACGAAGGGACGGGACTTCCCGACCCCGGAAGGAGCCAGCGTCTCATGCGGCGGCGTGCGGCAAAAGTTGTCCCGTGAACATGAGCTGAGCTTAGGGCGGAATCTGCACTAAGGCAAGGCAGGGCAGGAGGTTTGGAGTCTGCAAGGAGTTGTAGTTTTGCCTGTGGGAACTCAAAGTTTAGGCATTCCGGGTTGCGCCCGGCGGTGATACGAACTAAACAAATAGCCATTGTCAATGTTCCAGGAAATCCAGGTTTCTCGTAAATGGCGGTGGCTGCTGGTGTTCTTGTTGGCCGGCGGCGCTTTGCTTTTCACCGGGTGCCGCACCCTGGGATTTTACCGTCAGGCGTTGGCGGGCCAATGGGAGATCATTACGCACCAGCAGAAAATTGAAGCCTTATTGGCAAAACCGGACACCGCTCCGGAACTGCGGCGCCAGTTGGTTTTGTTGGAAAGATTGCGGGAGTTTGCGGAGCGGGAACTGCACTTGCCCGTGAACGGGCACTATCGCAAATACGTGGATCTGCATCGGCCTTTCGTGGTGTGGAATGTCCAGGCAGCGCCGGAATTCTCGCTGGAAGCCAGAACCTGGTGGTATCCGTTCCTCGGCAGCTTGGATTACCGCGGTTATTTCCAGGAAGCACAAGCCTCGAAATACGCGCGACACCTTTGGGAACATGGCAACGACGTTTACTGTGGGGGCGTGCAAGCGTATTCAACCCTTGGTTGGTTCAAGGATCCGGTCTTAAGTACTTTTTTGTTCTTGCCGGACGTCGAGTTGGCAGAACTGATATTCCACGAGCTGGGGCATCAAGTGGCGTTTGCTCATGGTGATACGGATTTCAACGAGGCATTTGCAACCTGCGTGGGGCAGGAGGGGGCTCGACGCTGGCTGGCAAGCCGGGGTGACACCAACGCGCTGCAGGCCTACCAGGTGGCTTTGCAGCGAGATAACCAGGTGGTGCGCCTGGTATTGGCGGCCCGGGGTCGGCTCGAAAAGCTCTACGGAGATCAGCGCGACCCGGATGGAAAAATCCGGGCAAAAAAGAAAATTAAAGTGGGAGAAGCAGCCGCGCTGAGGCAATCGAAGCGGGCCATCCTCGAAGAGCTAAAACGGGATTACCGGAATCTTATTGCCGGTTGGGGTGAGTACCGTGATTACGAAGCGTTCTTTAGGGTGGAACTCAACAATGCGAAATTGAATTCCATCGCCAACTACTATGACCTTGTGCCGCGGTTTGAGGCGTTGCTCGCGGCCCATCAGGGCGAATTACCGGGCTTCTACGCGGCGATCCGCAGTCTAGCGAAGTTGCACAAGACCGAACGCCAGGAGCAGTTGCGTGTGCTTCCGTAGCACACAACCCAGGCGCAGTCCTGCGTAATCGCAGGGAATTGCCGTCGTTCGTCTGCCGATGCTGAACCTTCTGGCCCAGTCGATGACTAATCGCGCTGCAGCGGGTGGAGATGCAATCAGCAGGGTTGGGTTTGTCCGGGCATGGCAACCGGGTATTTGCCTTGCGCATTGGGCATCACCGGCGCCGCGTCATCCCATTTCAACTGGTCGAGGCCGGGAGCCAATTCACAGTTCGAAGCCAGGGCCTCATCCCAAGTGAGCAGGCGTCCGGATTCGCAAGCCATACGGCCCATGATCGCGGTGAAGCAGGATTTGGCGCAACGCTCGGTCTCATTGAGCGGCTTATCCTCACGAATTGCGGCGAAGAGCAAATCGTGCTCGCGTTGGTAATGGTCGCATTCCGGTCCTGAGTAGCTCCAGAGCAGGTTGTTGGAGGATTGCTTGTGGCCTTTGAACAACCGGGGCTTCGGTTGGCCCTCACCCAGGATAGCGGAGCCTTTCGTGCCGTGGATGATATCTCCAAAGAAGTCGTGGCAATTGGCAATGTGCCGTCCTTGCGCCACCATGCGGGTCCCATCCTCAAAGGTGTACTCGGCGGCGTAATGGTCGAACAATTGGTCTGGATCCTGGCGGGTTTGACGCCCGCCCATCGCCTGCACCGACACCGGGTATCCGTTTTTGGCCCAGCAGCAGACGTCAATGTTGTGGATAAGCCAATCGACCAGGAAACTGCCATTGAGCCAGGTGAAACAACTGTAATTGGCGATCTGGTATGCCAGTTCATTCATTCCGGTCGTCCGAGGATTAACGCCGACCGGGCCGTGCATGCGATAGGCGTACTCGGTGATGACTTCACCAATCGCGCCGTCGTGAATGCGCTTGATGGTTTCTTCCAGTGGCACATAGTGGCGGCTCATCAGGCCGCCCGCCACTTTGAGGTTCCGCTTTTGGGCTTCCTCGCCGGTTTTCAAGACGCGGCGGATTCCCGGGGCGTCCACGGCGAACGATTTCTCCATGAACACGTGCACGCCTTTTTGAACGGCATACTCAAAATGGATGGGGCGGAAAGCGGGCGGCGTCGCCAAGAGCACCACATCACCTTTATCAAGGGAATCAATGGCGTGTTTATAGGCATCCAGTCCGATGAACTGCCGTTCAGCTGGGACGGTCACCTGGCTTTCCCGTCCCTTTTGCACATTGGAAAGACAACTGTTGAGCCGGTGTTCGAAGACGTCCGCCACCGCCCACAGTTTGGTTGGGCCCTTGGTGGAAAGTGCTTGTGCGGCGGCACCGGAACCGCGTCCGCCACAACCCACCAGCGCAATCTTGATGGTATTGTCTTCCGCCGCATACCCGGGCCGTCCCAGGGTTCCAGCAAGAGTGGCTCCCGCCAGCGCGGCGCTGGAGGTTTTCAGGAATTGTCTGCGGGATTGAGTGGCCGTGGTTTTAGTCGAGTTCATAGCACTGATGGTTGTGGGTGTTGCTGGGAGCATATTGGGCCGTTAAGACCGGTTTGCAAGTTTCATTACGCAACGCTTACTTCGAGGGCGATTGACCGGCAGGAGCGGGCCAGCGGTGCAACCGGGCCAATCGTGCCGGATCCTCCCCTCGACTAAAGGGGCGAAGCTCATAGTGATAGGAGTAATCGCGACACGGCAGGAGAAACTCCTGGTGCGGCCAGCGCCCCCAACTGTCATCGCCGCCAACGCCTTGCTGCGCCAAGTCGAGGCTTAGCACCACTTCGTCGCGCAGCGGGAGCTCAAAGGGATGTTCGGCGTTCTGCAAATCATCCGTCGAGTGGTTCAGCGCATTTACATTAAGCCAGGGACTGCCGGTTATCAGCAGGCTGGGGCCATTGTCCATCATTAGGGCTGCCCAGCGCACGTCGGTCTTGTTGCCGCTTTCACCCGGTTCCACGTAATCCCGACAAAACTGGTCACGAATCGTTCCTTCATAGACTCCCACGCGCGCGTCTTTTCGGTCGGAATAAGTTTCCTGTGGCCCCGGGCCGAGCCAGCGAATCCGCTTGAAAGCGGCGGGCAGCACCGCCTGCATGCCGATTTTGGTCAGTGGTGGCAGATTGGTTCGGCCAGGATGGAAGGAGGCATCCACCAGGAGTTCGCCCCGACCGGTGATGGTGTAGCGAGTGGTCCAGAGGGCATCGCCCGCGCGTGGCAGCCGGTATTCGGATACGACTTCGATGGTATTTTCTGCTTTTTGAATCCCACACTTCTGCAGTTCCGCACCATAATGAGCGAAACGCCAGATGCCTTGCGACGCCGCCATGTTGCGCCCACGATCATTATCGGTGGGTGCACGCCAGAAATCCGGACGAAACGGTTGCGTGATCAAATTCTGGCCGAGGACCTTCCAGGTGGTGAGGGTGCCGGCGGCTTTGTCGAATACGAACTCCGCGGTGCTAGTGCGAATTACAGCATTGTTTGTGGTTTCGGTCAGAGTGGGTGCGGCAATATCGGAGGTCACCATAATGCGGGCGGGCGCAGCATCTGGGAGCACAAATTGGTCCCAGGCAATTTCATGACCTTTTCGTGCCCAGGGCAGATCTGCCTTTAGCTGGTAGCTGATCTCCAGGTGATACTCGCAGCCCGGCTCTGGGGTGAAGGATTTCACCGGAATGGTCAGGGTGGTGTTGGATTCGGGTTTGGCTTCCAACTTGGTCTCCACGCCGGATTGAATGGGCTTGCCATCTGCGGTGAGCGTCCAATGGGCGTTCACCAGCTTATCCAGATTGAGGAAATTGTATCGATTACGCACCTCGAACTGGCGCGCCGAAAGATTCACCGGACGAGTTTGGATGGACTGATAGATGTGTTTAACCTGGTGCAATCCCGGATGCGGACGGCGATCCGAACTGACCAGGCCATTGCAGCAAAAGTTCTGATCGCTCGGTGTTCCCGGCGGGCCGTAATCCCCACCGAACGCATAGAAGGTTTCCTTGCTCGCCCGGGGCTTCAGTTTGGCTTGATCGAATTGCAGGCGGAAAGCCAGGGAGGCGTCTACCGGCAAATCCGATCCGGATAATTCGTTCGCAGAAAGGCTGCGACTGTAGACGCGAGCGCTCTTAATCAGTCCCTGGAAATTGCGATTTGGTTCCTGGGAATTGGCGCCAATCATCACCTGGTATGCCGTGGCGTTTACAGTGCCGCTAAATGCGGTGGCGCCGGTTTGCCGGCCGTCTGTGAAGAGCCGCAGTTCCTTTCCGTCAAAAACTCCGGCCACACGGTGCCATTCGCCCACCCAGTTTTCCGGGAGCGGCGCACTGACGGTGACCCATCCACGGGATCGCGCAGCGTCATAGACAAAAAACTCCAGGTTCCTGCCTGAAACCTGCAGAGCCCATTGGTTGTCGCCTTTGCTGATGATGCTGCGGTGGCCGTTGGATCGCGAGGGCTTGACTTCCGCCGTCAGAGTGAAGGCGTTGATCAACTCCAGTTGGGAAACGGCAGGCAAAAGCACCGGGCCGGAAAGGATGCCTTCGATTTGCTGGCCGCGTGGCACTTCCAGCACCACAGCGTGGCGGCTGAGATCGCGCAGAATCCACGTCGGGGGCACCTCCTTGTGCAGGCCCTGATCCACCCAATCCCAAATGAAACCGCCCTGCAAATAGGGTTTCTCGTAAATCTGGGACCAATACGCCCACATGCCCCCGCCGCTATTACCCATGGCATGAGAATACTCACACATGATCAGCGGTCGCAGGTTGCCGGCTTTCGGATCGGTGGCGCGCCGTGCAGAATAATTGGCCAACTCCTCGGGCGAAGGGTACATGGGGCAAAAGATGTCTGTGTTGCGCTTGAGCCCGGCGCCTTCGTACTGCACTGGGCGGGTTGGATCGCGCCGCTTGATCCAATCGTACGTCGCCTCGAAATTCGAGCCGTTGCCAGCCTCGTTGCCGAGCGACCAGAAGATTACAGAGGGATGGTTCTTATCCCGCTCCACCATGCGAATGGTGCGATTCAAGTGCGCCTCCTGATAATCAGGCACCGCGGCCAGGGTTTTGTCGCCGTAACCCATGCCGTGGCTTTCAATGTTAGCCTCGTCCACCAGGTAAATCCCGTATTGATCGCACAGGTCATACCAGGCCGGTTGGTTCGGGTAATGACAGGTACGCACGGCGTTGATGTTGTTCTGCTTCATCAACAGGATATCCCGGATCATGCCCTCCACAGTGATGGCCTGCCCGAGGTCGGGATCAAATTCGTGGCGGTTCACGCCGCGGAAAATAACGCGCTTGCCATTCACGAGGAGATTGCCTTCGGTGCTTTCGACCTTGCGGAATCCAACCTGGACCGGAACGACCTCGATCACTTTGCCCGCCGCATTGCGCACGGTGATAAATAACCGGTGCAGATTGGGGGTTTCCGCTGACCAGCGCAACGGCGGCGCAATCGTGATCCGCATTTCTGATCGCGACTCCCCGCCCGCCTTTACCTGGTCCCCGGTGCGCAGCGTGGCGATCGCTTCTCCGGTTGGACTAAACAGGCTGGCCTCGATTTGGACACTTTGATTCGCGGTCGTCGAGTTGGTAATGGCAGTGCGCACCTGCACTCGGCCGTTGCCGCTGGCGGTTTCAAAATCTGTGGTCACCTCGAAGTCGCGCAAATGCACCGTCGGAGCCGACCACAGGTAAACGTCACGAAAGATGCCACTCAAACGCCAAAAGTCCTGGTCCTCCAGGTAGGAACCGTCGCACCAGCGAAAATTCTCCACCGCCAGCAAATTAGCTCCTGGTTTTACGAACGCGGTGATGTCAAACTCGACCGGAGTCCGGGCATCTTTGCCCATGCCGACTTTCTGGCCATTGACCCAGAGGTAAAAGAACGAATTCACTCCGTCGAACGTGATCAGGATGCGGCGGCCATCCCATTCTTTTGGTATCGTGAAGGTCTTCCGGTAGGAGTTCACCGTGTTGTTCGGGTCATTCTCCGGAATGTAAGGAGGGGTCCAGGGACCGGGCCAGGGATAGGTGATGTTGACGTAGATTGGAATCCCGTAGCCCTGACGCTCCACGTTGGCAGGCACCGCCACCTCATCCCAGTGCGAATCATCAAAACTCGGCCGCCAGAAATCGGACACCCGGCCGTCGTGGTTCGCGGCATAATGATACTTCCATCGCCCGTTCAACGAGCGGTAATACGGGGATTTGATTCGCTCACTGTTGGCGTGGTAGCGAATTTCCCGTGCGGTGCGCAAGTCCGGGCAGATCACCATCGAAGCGTGTGGCGGTTGATTGTTCAGGCCGGTGAGCCTCGGATTCTGCCAATCCTTGATTTCCTGGGCTGAGGAGGCGACTCCTCCGGCGATGCTCAACAAGACGCTTAGTGCGAGCATGCAGTTTGCGGAGGAAGCGTGTTTCAAGAGCGATGGGCCGAAGCCGATGAAGTTGGTCGTTGTTCTCGATCTCATGTTTTGCCATCCGCTGCGTCAGGAAGAAAGTCTCGCGCTGCGGACGTCAGCCAATGTGGCAAGGGCAGGGCAGCATGTCCACAGTGTAAGAAGCCTTACTCCATTCGGGGATCAGTCAGAAATTGCGTTGGCCACAGCAAAAGCCTGCCAGCAATGGCCTATGATTTGGAATTTTCCTGAATCGATTCGTCAGGAGTTGGTTCGGCCCGCCGCTTAACTGGAAAAACAAAGCGCCGACACGTTCACGGCCGTGTCGGCGCTGATTAATCCGGTAAATGACCCGGAGATTTGCGGATTAGTATTCGCGCTTTGTGGTGCGTCCCGGCATGGGTATCGGGTATCTGCCTTCGGCATCAGCCACGAGTGGGGCAGGAGAGTCCATTTTCAGGGTGTCCAGGCCCGGGGCAAATTCGTGGTCGCCATTCAGCAAATCTTCGAAGGTGATCTCCTGTCCGGTATGAGCCGCCATACGGCCCATGCTCGAGACGAGGCTGGCTTCGACTCCGCGCTTGGCTTCATTGTACGGTTTGTCGCCGCGAATGGCTTCCATCAGGTCGTTCCATTCGTTCAGGTAAGGATCTTCCTGACCGGGAGCGACTTTGGAACTCCACAGCATGTTGGAACGTTGCATGGCCTGGCCCTTGAAAATACTGGAGGGACCGCCACAATCGTTTGCCTTGGATACGATCGCCATCCCTTTGCTGCCGTGGGCGTAGCTCGAATAAATGTCATTACAACCGTTCACACAACGTCCGTCCATGTACATCTTGCTCCCGTCCGCGAACGTGTATTCGACCGCATAGGAGTCAAAGTTCTGATCCACGTACGGCTTGCCATCCGGGTTGGTTTTGTAGTGCCGTCCACCCAGCGCCTGGGCTTTGACGGGCCAAGCGTTTTTCATCCAGCAAAGGTGGTCTACGTGGTGAATGTAAAAGTCGCTGTAACACCCGCCGCTGGCCCAGAGGAAGCCGTGGAAGTGTCGAATTTGCCAAAGCAATTCGCTGGGCTCGCCCGGCCACCGGGTGGAGAACGCCGAACCAGCCGGTCCGTGCATGCGGTAGCCGCGCATCAGGATGACATCCCCGATTTCCCCGTCTTCAATCCGCTTGTGCAGTTCCTGCAAAGCCCGGCTGTGCCGGGACATCAGACCTACGCCGACCTTCAGGTTCTTGGCTGAGGCTTCTTCAGCCAGTTTCAGCATGCGTTTGCTGGTCGGGCCGTCCACCGTAACGGGTTTTTCCATGAAGACATGCAAGCCCTTCTTGATGGCATAGGTGAAATGCACCCAGCGAAACGCGGGCGGGGTGGTCAGAATCACCACATCCCCGGCTTTCAAACAATCCATCGCCTTCTGGAAGCCGTCGAATCCGATAAAGCGCCGGTCGGCAGGCACATCCACTTTGTCGCCGTGCTCGGCTTTGATACCTTCATAAGCGCTGTTGAGCCGGTTTTCAAAAACATCGGCCATTGCCACCAGTTTGATGGGGCCGCCGCTGGTGCTCAAAGCGTTGCGCGCTGCGCCGCCGCCGCGGCCACCGCAGCCGACCAGCGCCACTTGTATGGTGTCGCCGCTCGCGCCGTGCACGTGGGGAATGGCCACACCCGCCAGCGCGGATACCGCTGCCAGGCGCCCGGTGGTCTTAAGAAAATCGCGTCGGGAAGTATGGAGAAGGGATGAATCGTTCATAATTTGAATTGAGTATTCGGACGCCTGCCGCTGGTTGTCAATTCGGAAAGCGAGTTAGAAAAAGTCCGGGTGTCTCGAAGCTGTAAAGGCAGGGCTGGGATGGGATTCTTTTCTCGAAATCGGCCTGGAACCATCCGCTCCAACTGTCTCATGAAATTCCGTCGGTTATCGAACCAGACCCCATCCCCAAGGAGGGGCAGGTCCGCGATGATTCGAGGTGGACAGATTTCTTCAATAGTATTAGAACTTTGACTGTCTAAGAGATCAACCATTGCCCCCGCCGGAAGTATGAATAGCATTGGCAACGGCTTTTTCTGCGGTGTCGTTCCGTCTTTCGCACATGGTTGCGCCGCGGTTCCATCACGCTGGCTCGATGGGGTGGCGCGGTGGGGATCGGGATTTTGTTTGGCTTTGCTCTTGCTCGTTAACATGGCCCAGGTGGTCCGAGCCCAGACGGGGCCACCGTTCGCTCAATTGGATCGGGCGGATACCACCAGTGGCTACCTGGCCCGGCTGCTTATCAATGAGGTGCCGTTCCCGGGGGAGCGAGCCTACGAAAGCGAGGCCAATTCCCAGGCAAGCATGCTGCAAATTCTTTGGGTCCTGCATTGTCGGGTCAGCATCATTCCCAGCGGCTATCAACAACAGCAAGTGGCCGGACTTCGTTCCACCAACATTATCGACATCATCACCGGGACGGGAGGGCGGCGTCAGTGCGAAGGATTCTATCGTGACGACCAGGGGCGCGCCACCACGGCCCCACGGGTGGAGGAACGTTTGCAGTATCTGCTGAGGATCGCCAATAGCGGTAACAAACCCGGGCGTTTTGCGGGGTTGCTAAACTTCGGGCAAGGCTTGGCTCGCGCTTATGTGAAGGCAGGCATTGAAGAAGCCGATCGCTACGCGGCATTGCGGCGTGTCGGACCGGTCGAGGTCACTGGGCGGGCCTATTCCTGGATGACCGATGTGGACTCCTACCATCCCGGCGGGAATTTTGTTTCAATTCCTTCCAGCGAGGACGGTTCACTGGGGGGGAATCGGTTTTTCACATTGAGAAAGACGCCAAAATGATGATTCGCAAATCACTCGGTCTCCTCCTGGTGCTGGCGGTCGTGAGCCTGCTTTCTGCATGTCGCTCTCCTGAACCGTCACACGGACAATCCGTTCAACCTTTGCCTTCGGAACTCACGCAGACCTCGTATCTTTATGAGATCGTGCGTCATCTTTATCGGTGGCAACTGGACGAGTCGGAGGTGGAGCGGATCATGAGCGCCAAGGAATTTGTTTTTTGGGTTAGGCCGATCCCAAGCCGTCTAGACCCTGACGATCACAGCCAGTTCGCCGAGATCCTCCTGCCACGGGTCGGTATGGGGGTCAAGGTCAAGAAAGCGGATTACCACATTGATGAAATGGGCGTGGAGGTTAAGAGCAGCAGTTTCCGAATCGTCCAGGTCACTCGCGGACTGGCGCTGACTCGGCAACCCCAGGCTTGCGCGGTGGTGGCGGTGGACGTCCAGGAAATGCGGGATTATCTATTTCGCACCCGCAATCAACTGGACTTCCCGGACCCCGCCCTGGTCGAACGGTTACGGGTGGCACTGCGTCGGCAGGCGGCTAAAGAGGGACTGCTTGGGACGAATGCTCCTACCGGCGAGCAGGTGGTTCACCTGGCGCCGCTCTCGCCAGTGGCTAATGAGACCTGGGTGTTCTGGGAAGGGGGTCACAAGCTGTTCCACTTTGCCTCGGATATCGATCTCGCCAATCCAGCGGTCTGGGAGCAACAGACTTTGATGGCTCGAATTTATGATCTGGATCACCAGGTGGTGGTGACTCATGAAGAAGCTCCCGGCAGCAACCGGTTTCTGACGCGTTACCAGGTCAGCCGAGCGCTTTTCAATTGCATCCTGCTTGGTCAGCGCGTCACGGTGCCCCCTTTCTCGCCGGGTGCTGAGGCCACTCCCAGGAAGTAGGAGACTTGCCCGAGCAAGGCTAGCGAGGCCCGGGGGCGAACGTCTCGCGAATGGCTTCGGCCATGGAGGAGACCATGCGCCGCAACTGCATCGGAGTGGTGCAGTAGGGCGGCATCAGGACCAGGACGCTGCCGATGGAACGGGTGAGCACACCCTGTTTCGCCATGGCGTCACAGACCCGGATGCCGGCGCGCTCGCGCAAATCAAAAGGCTGTCGCGAACGCCAATCCTTTACGAGTTCAATGCCGGCGACCAACCCGATTTGGCGAATGTCGCCCACGTTAGGCAGGGCCCACAGGCCGGCCAACTCCTGCTGCATTAACGATTGCAGGTGCATCCGCTTCCGGCTGGTGGCCGGCTTCTGGACCAAGTCCAGGCTGGCGATAGCTGCTGCCGATCCGAGTTGGTTCCCTGTAAAACTATGTCCGTGGAAGAAGGTCTTGAATTCCTCGTACTCGCCCAGGAAGGCATTAAAGACGGTGGGGGTTGTGAGAGTTGCGGCCATGGGCAGGTAGCCTCCGGAGAGTGCCTTGGCCAGGCAAAGGAAATCCGGCTGCACACCTTCCAGATGGCTGGCGAACAGAGATGGCGGACTGCCAGCGCGGAAGCCCATGCGGCCAAAGCCGGTCATGACCTCATCGGCGATGAGCAGTGCTCCGTGGTTGCGGGCCAACGCCGCGGCCTGGCGCAAATATCCTTCGGGCTGAGCGATCATGCCCGCCGCGCCTTGCATCAGCGGCTCAAACATGAACGCGCTGTAAGGCGTTCCGCGCCGAGTCTGGCGTGCAAGCTTTTGTTCGAGGTCGCCAAGGCACTCGCCCTGACACTTCCGATACGTGCGGGCATCGGCGCGCTCAGGACGCGCTCGATTGAAGGGACACCGATAGCAGTAGGGAGTGGTCACCTGGTCCGTGTGGAATAGCAGACCGCGATAGGCTTTGTGAAATAGATCGATGTGACCCAGGGAAACCGCGCCGATAGTATCGCCGTGATAAGCCCCCGAGAGGGACAAGAAGCGGGGTTTGGTTTTTGGCCGCGCTCGGCGGCTGACCTCATAAGCCAATTTCAAGGCCACCTCGGTGGCTGTGGATCCGTTGTCACTGAAGAAGACCTTGGTTAACCGAGGATTCTTTAGTGGTAGTTCCGGCCAGGGCGAGAAGGTGGGACCCGAGCGACGCCAACGTGCGGGATCGGCGGTCTTGACCAAGGCAGCGGCGAGTTGCGAGGCGGGAACATTGGCCAGTCCGAGTGCGGAAGAGTGCGAGATGCGCCGGAGTTGGCGCGAAATGGCCTCATTCAAGCGAGGATGATTGTGCCCATGAATGTTGGTCCAAATGGAGGAATTCGCGTCGAGGTATTCGCGGCCAAAAACATCCCGCAACACCGCACCTTGAGCGTCAGCGATGACAATGGGCTCGGACTTGGCCCAATCCCGCATTTGGGTGAAGGGATGCCACACGAAGGCACGATCCAATTTGGCTACAGGATGCATCACGCAGATGGCGGAGCTGGTGTTACGGCTGCGCCATTAATTCCCAGGGTGTTTAGGACGTCCAGCAGGCTTTGGACTTCACCGGTGGTGTGGCTGGCGCTCATGGTCAAGCGCAGGCGCGCCCGGCCTCGTGGCACCGATGGGTAGCGGATGGCTGGGATGAAATAACCACGTTCGCGCAGGGCGCCAGCGGCGGCGACGGCGGCGGCTTCATCGCCGATGATAACGGGCAGAATCGGGCTGGGCACCGGTTTTGCCAGAGCGGGCAAGCGAGTGCACACTTGGTTGACACGATCAAACAATGCCTTGCGCCTTAACTTCCCGGTGCTGGTTTGCAGGAGTTGGATCGCGGCCGTGGCGGCAGCGCAAGCCGCTGGGACGGGGGCGGTGGAGAAAATGAAAGTTCGGGCCCGGTTGACCAGCAAATCAATCAGCGGACGAGCGCCACAGATAAACCCGCCGGCGGATCCCAACGCCTTGCCGAGGGTGCCCATTTGGATTTCCACACGAGATGAAACGCCGACGGCCTCGGCCAGTCCTCGAAGGTTTTCACCATACAGTCCTGTAGCATGAGCCTCGTCCACCATGAGCCAGGCCTCGTATTTGTCCTTGAGGTCGGCGATTTGCGGCAATGGCGCGACGTCACCATCCATGCTGAAGACCGATTCGGTCACGATTAGCACCTTGTTGTCCCGGGAACGTTGGCGAGCCCATGATAGGAGACGTTCCAGGTCCTCCACATCGTTGTGAGCAAAAACGCGGAGGGTCGCACCGGAAAGCCGAGCCGCATCGATGGTGCAGGCGTGCGATAGCTTGTCCAGAATGATGACATCAGCTTTGGTGACCAGCGCAGTAATTGTCCCCAGGGCGGCAGTGTAACCGGAGGAAAAAGAGAGCGCTGCCGGCTGAGCTTTGAACGTGGCGATTGCCTCTTCCAATTCATGATGCGGGGCCAGGGAACCGCAGATCAATCGGGATGACCCCGACCCGGCTCCGAATTTCGCGACCGCCTCTGTGGCCGCAGCCTTAATGGATGGTTCGTTGGCAAACCCCAGGTAGTCGTTTGAGGAAAAGTTTTGAAATGCACGTTCGCCGGTTTGAATCCCTGGTTGTTGTGGGGAGTCCAGGCGTCGCAAATGACGATCCAGGTTGGCCGACTGGATTTCCCCCAGCCTCCTCAGGAGCTCGGATTCGAATCGGCTCATGCGCGTGGCGCTGGCACGGGGGCCGGCTTGGTTGATTTTCTGAGCCCGGAAGGGAACCTGAGGGCAGGGCGGGCGGTTTCAAAGGGGGTGGCGCCCAGCCATCGCCCGGCGATCATGCGGTGCGGGAGCGTTCCGGAAAAGTGTAACGCATGGTCCAAGGCTTTTTGGTGTCTCCCTCCTTTCCACGGGATAGTGATCAGGTCCGCCCAGGCATATCTCGAAATCTCCCCTGCCTGGCCTTCCAAGCCGAGAGCTTTGGCTCCATTCACGGTGGCCATGCGGAAAATCATTTCCGACCGGAGTTGGGGAAATGCCTTTTTCAAAGAGCGCATTTCTTCGAACATATTTAACTCGAGGGGCTGACCCCGGGTCTTGCATACGCTGCACAGACTATCGGTGCCCAGGCTGACATTGACACCAGCGCGCAAGAGTTGCGCTAACGGGAAAGGATCGTGCCCGAAGTAGTAATGGCTGCGCGGGCAATGGACGACGTGGGTGCCGCTGCGCGCCAGCAACGAGAGGTCTCCTTTCGCGAGGTAATTCAAATGAATCGCGAGGACGTTCCGCCCGAGGAGTCGGCAGTTGGCCAGGTGCCGCACCGGTGAAACCCCTCCGCAATCGGACATGTCCCGGGTGCTGCGTGCGAGCCACTCGAACATTTCACCCTGGCGACGGGTGAACATCTCAAATTCCGGAAGGGACTCGGCCACATGAATACTTACCGGGAGACGATGCCGACGGGCCGCGCCGGCGGACAATCGGAGCAACTCGGGTAAGGTGGAATAGGGTGCGTGCGGTGAAAGAGCCGCCCAGGAACGGCCATGAGGCAATCGGCGGATGAGCCGGAGGGTCTCATTCAGAATCTCCTGCGGACGGCGGCGATTGGTAATGCCGATCATCTCCAGGAAAGAAATCACGCGCAGCGAGGTCTCCGTCCACGCTTCCGGTAACAACTCAGGGACAGCCTCGATATCACCCACCGTGGTAGTGCCGGTGGCCGCCAGCATCTCCGCTCCTCGCCGCCAGGACGCCGCGTAGTCCGCATAGTCCCATCCCGACTTGGTTTCGGTGATGCTTTTGAGCCAGTCGGTGAACCGCTTTGGGGGCGGGAAATGACCCGCCATGTCCGTGTAGTCGAGGTGGCAATGCGCGTTCACCAACCCCGGGAGGACGAGCACTTCTCCCAGATCCACAACGTTGCGGCGGGAGAGGGAGCGCTGTTCCCAGGCAGTAACGGCCGCGATGCGGCTGCCGCGGATCACGATCCTGGCATTTTCGACGGGTGGCCCCGCGAAAGGCAGCACGAAACGCGCCCGCAGGATCATGATATTAATAAACGACCGACCGGAGGGCGTCCGACCGGATTTCTGCCAGAGCCGCGCAGCTCGTCAATTCAAAGCCCTTTGTCCTGCCGGGTGCGCTTGGTGCGAGCGGCGACTTTGTGTTTGCGAGCTTTGTGCTTGTTGTGCTTCTTGCGGATCTGTTGTTCGATTTTCTTGGCCACCAGATCAATGGCGGCGTAGAGATCGCTTTCGACATCCTCGGCAAAGAGATCGGGTCCGGGAACTTCCAGGCGCAAGGAGCAGGAGAACTGACGTTCAGGCGCCTTGGTCTTGTCGTGTTCAATCGTGACGCGGGCGTTAATGGCAAATCGGTCCAGGTGTTCCAGCTTGTTGATACGGCTGATAATGTGATCTTCGATGGCTTTGGTAATCGTTAAGTTGTGCGTCGAAAGGATCAAGTTCATGGCTTAATGATGCTATGAGTCCAAATGTCCGTCAAAGTGTTTTGATGGCGTGCTCCCGTTGACTCACGGATAAA
>DBMR01000067.1 GCA_002298785.1 Verrucomicrobia subdivision 3 bacterium UBA693 | reverse complement strand
GGTTAACCGGGCGGCGGCCTGGTGAGAGAGTGCTCCGGCGGTCGAGCCGCCAGCGGCGTAAGCGCTTAATCCACCGTCAGGCGGAAATATTTGCTGTTGGGACCGAGGGGCAGAAACACCTGGTTGGTGGAGGTGCTGCCGGGGACGGCGGTCCAGGTCGTGGGCGATTCCAGGCCCGGGCTGGACTGCAGGGTGGCCCCGAGGCCCTCGAGCGGCCAGCTCAACACCACATTGCCGCCGGAAGTGGTCACCGTCAGCGGCACGCGATTCTTCGGAGCGCCGAACTTGCTGAACACGACTTCGGTGGTCAAGGCCGCGTTATGGCTAGTCGCGGCCAAGCCGACCCGCAGCACCGAATTGAAGGCGCCGGTTGTATTGGTGGACGTGTCGAGCGAATTGATGAAGGTCCAGTCGATGTTATTCGAACTGCAATAGGCGTAAAACATCGCGCCGACGCGCTGGAGACGCAGCCAGTTATTGGGGTAGGTCGCAGCCGGACGCGGGGCCGCCAGCGCCACCGCCGCGGTATCGGCGACGTCTCGGTATTGGATCAGGTTTTGGTTGCGCGTGGGGTCAGGCGTGAAAGCAGTGGCCATGACCATGCGCTCCGCCGGATACAAGTAGGCAGGATCGGTGATTTCGCGCGCCATGATCCCCGCCTTACCGGCTGGGTCGGTGATCAGGAATGATTCCACGCGCACGCTGAAATCAAAGTCGTTGGTCACCTGCTTATAGACATACTCGAACTGATCGGAAACGTTGAAGATATCCGCACCGTCCGCGTAGACCTTGATTTTGTCGCCGAAGGCAAAAGCCGAGCCGTTGGTAATAACACTGTAGGATTTTTCCTCGAAGCCAAGTGCGACTCCCGGGACGTTGGTGGTCACCACCACGTTGGGAACGTAGGACAGGTCGCGGACGTTTTTGACTTGTACGGTGAAGCTGGTCTTGGCGATGGGCGAATCCAGAACCAGCACCACGTTGGTATCATTCACCACGGTAGCACTCTGGATCACGTTCGTGGTGTTGATGGTGTAATTGGAGGGGTCCTGGGCGACGATCGGGTCGACAAACGTGTCAAAGACGACGTTAACTTCCCGATTGATCAAGCTGGAAGCGGAGAGCACCACGAGCGGGCGCGGCGTGGGCAGCACCATGACTTTAAGAGTGCCGTCGACCCGCAGGGAATTGGTGTCCCACAAGAGGCCCAAGCCGGGGGTGGCCGGCGAGAAAGCGGCGAAGTAGCCGTTGTAACTGGAGGCGTTGAACAGCTTGAAGCTGTCGCCGGGTGCGTAAGCCGTGTTACCGGTGTTGGTCAGCAGCAGCGTGCCGCCGTACGTGACGCTGGTGACGCCGCGGACGACGTCATTGGTCAGGATGTCCTTGTTGATCTCGAAACGGCTGACGCTCCCCGCGCCCAGCGTGAGGGTGTTATTGATGGTCAGGGCCCCGATGTCGCCGTTGCCCGGTGACAAGGTGCTGCCGGAGGGCACGGTGACGGCGTCCGAAATAGTGCCGTTACCGGACAGGATGGTGCTGTTCAGGGACAGGGGAACCTGGCCGGCGCCGAGGGTGCCGTCGACTTCCAGTACCCCTCCACTGACGGTTGTGCCGCCGGTGTACGAACTGTTGCCGGAGATGATCAAGGTGCCGCCGCCGGAGGCGTTGAGCGAACCCGGGCCGGTCACTGACCCTTGCAGATTCAAACCGGTGGCGGCTGGCAGGCTGACGCTATTCGAACCGCTGGCGGTGATGGGGCCAGCGAACACGTTCGTCAGCCCGTTGCCTTCAACCGCAATGAGGGCGTTGGTCATGGTGATCACCTTGTTCAGCACGTTGTTCTCGAATTCGCTCGTGCGATGGAACTGAAGTGTGGCGCCCGGGAAGATGTTCACCGTTTTGGCCGCGTTGCCCATGCGCGTTGACCGCGAAAAGGTCAAGGTGCCGCCCTGGATATCAATATCACCCAGCGCGGTCTCGCCAATATTAATAAATGCTACGACGTTCGATCCGACTTTCGTCAGTTTATTGCCGTTGCCTTGCAGCAGGGCGTTCAGACCCGCGGAGGCCAGGGAACTCGCGGGATCACGGATGTCCCATCGGCGTGCGCCGCCGAAGGTGGTTTGGCCCGCGAGGGTCACATAGCGCAGGGCGTTTTGCTGGTCGCCGGCGGCGTTGTTAACAATCGCACCCGCGCCGCCCACTCCGTCACCCTGCACGGTGACAGGTTCCATGCCGAGGTTTTGGCCGTTCACATCCAGCGTGGCGCCGGTGGCCACGATGGTGCCGGTGTTGGTATCCCCGAGCGCGGAACCGTTGCCGGTGGCGAGGGTGCCCGTACTGACGGTGGTAACACCGGTGAACGTGTTGGCGCCGCTGAGCGTGGCGATGCCGGAGCCCTTTTGCTCGATTGTCCCGGTTCCGCTAATGACGCCGCTGACGGCAAAAGCGTCCGAACGGTTCAAGAGCAGGCTGCTATTGTTCAGGATTGGCCCATTGATAACGCCGCCGGCTCCGCCGTTGCCCATTTGAATGGCGCCGTTTGTGATGAACGTGCCGCCCAGGTAATTGTTCGTATTGAGGACAACCAACAATTCGGAACCGCTCTTGGCCAGGCCGGCATCGCCAATAATGGACGCGGTCCCGGTCAAGGTGTAAGCGTGGGTGCTGTTATTCACGTTCACCGTGGTGGGGGTAACATTTTCCGTGATATTCACGGCGAAATTGGCGGCCGAATCGTCGAAGGTGACGACATCCAAATCATGGTAGGACTGAGGAGTGCCGGAGGTGGCACCCTTCCATTCCAGACCCCCGCCCAGGTTCCAGGCGCCCACCACCGAACCGGTCCACACGCTGGGCTCGGCGGTCAGGGCCGTGACATTCAACTGGATGGCCGTGCCTGAATCCTGCAAATGAGCGGCGATGCCGTAGGGCAGGGTGCCGAGCTTGAATCCGGCAAAGCCGGCGCCGCCAATAACGCCGCTGTAGGTAATCAGATCATAAACCCCGACCCCGGGGGCGGAGCTGGCGATATCGATGGTGTTCTGGCCGTTTACGATCAGGCCGGAGGTGGCGATTTTGCCGCCCCGGTAGACGTTGATGCGGGTGGTGGTCTGGTCGGCGCCGCCGACGCCCAGCGTGAGCGTATTGACTGTGAGCGGAGTGGGCGTCGAGCCACCGTCTGAGCGTATCGTTCCACCTGCCGCCACCGTGATGGGGGCCATGACTGATCCGTCACCGCCGAGCGTGCCGCCGGAATACACAGTAACGTTGCCCGAGCCGAGCGTGGCGCCGACACCTTTGACGAGCACTGTGCCGTTGCTGACCACGGTGGTGCCGGAGTAGGTGTTGGCCGCACTCAACGTCAGGGTGCCGGTCCCGACCTTGACCAGGCTGAGCGCCGCAGTGCTGTCCGAGAGCAGGCCGCCGTAGGTGGTGGTGGTGTTAAGTCCGCCGACGGTGAGGGTGGCGGCGGCATTGTTCGTGTTGCTATTGCGCACGGTGCCCGCCGAACCGCTGAGGGCGCCGAGGACGAGCTCGGTTGCCGGGCCGTAAATTTCCAGGATGGCGGCGGCATTATTGAGCGACCACTCCACGCTGGGCGTGCTTGATTTGGCCGCCCCGAAACGCATGCGGAACGTGCCGCTATTGTTGATTAAGCCGGCGAGGGCGGAATTATCACCCCAGAACGTCATGATGCCGCCAGTGCCCGTGATGACGCTGTTGAGAGTGCCGTTCCAGTTATTGGTGAAATCCAGCAACATGCTGGAGTATTCCACCAGGATCGGCACGGTCCCGTTAATGGTGAAGGGCGAGCCCACCACATTTGCTCCCGCATTATTACCACCCAGGCGCAGGGTCGATCCACTGTTCAACACAATCGCTTTGGTTAGGTTTAGCGTGCCGCTGTTGCGGGCGATGAACAAACTCCCGCCATTGTTAACCGTGATCGCTCCGGTTCCGCCGACGGTGAGGATGGTGGAGGAGCCGGCATTAAATTTGAGCGAGCCCTGGTTCACGATGATATCACCGTTGCCGACGTTCTGGCCAACTAAGCCGAGCTGGCCGGGACCTATCTTGGTGAGCTTGCCGTTTAGAACCAGCGGACGCTGCGTGCCATTGGCGCCGACGGTGAGCTGCAGGCCAAAGTCGGCGGTCGAACTGCCTAGCGCCCCGCCGATGGACCAGGTCTGGTCACCTTGCACGGTAATGGGGACCTTGGTTTGAAAACCGGCGGTGCCGCTCACGTTGAAGTTACCGTTGGCCACCACGCCATTGGTGATGGTGAGCCCGAAGGAGCTGGAGGCAGTCGTGTTGCCGTTAATGACAAACTGCGCCGAACCCGGATTGGCCCGGTTGCCGGTCACCCCGAATTGCAGAATTCCGACCGTGTGCGAGCTGTCGTTGAGCGTGATGCTGTTGTTGGTGGTGAGATCGGCGATCACCAGGTCGTCCCCGGCAGCAGGCAGGGTGCCGCCCAACCAATTGGTAATGTTGTTCCAATTGGCATTGGCTTTTCCGATGTAAGTGACACTGGCTGCCCGGGCGGTTGGACCCAGGGCAAGCCCCAGCGCCGTCAGCGAGATACACAAGAGGGTTTTGGTCGGAGTATTCATGACAGGTATGTCTATGGCAGGGTTATTCGGAAGGCGCCCAGACATCTCATGGAATGCACGAGCCTGCCCTGCGCCACTTTATTCTCTCGTGAGCGTGACTGATTCCGCCCGGGGAACGCAATTGCAATTTTGCGCCCGAGAATTACACTTTTGCGCAACAGGCACTATGGCAAAGCATCTCGAACGCAGGCAGCCTAACGTGTTGCTGGCCTTGGGCACCTACGATTACCGCATTCACCGCGGGGTGGCGCGTTACGCCGGGCAGCGGCTCTGGCATCTAAATGGCGAGATGTGCATTTGGGGCCGGCTCCCGCGAGGCTGGAAAGGCGACGGCATTCTCACGGCGCTCGAGTTTCAGCCGGACCTGGTGCGGTTCATCAAAGCGGCGAAAGTGCCGGTGGTGGATGTCTCGCTGAATCGACCGGACATACCTCTGCCCCGGGTGGTGGGGGATCATTACCTGATCGGGGCACTGGCGGCAGAGCACTTCCTGGAGCGCGGCTTCCACCATTTTGCCTGGCACGCCAACGATACCGGCTTTGCGACCCAGCAGCGCTGGCGTGGCTTTTCGGAAACGCTGGCCCGCGAGGGATTCCACCCGGAAAGCTGGATCTGGCAACCGGGGGCGCGGCACCCGGGCGACCTTTGGCGTGCCAAGTGCCAGTGGCTGGTGCAGCGGCTGCAAGCCGTACCCAAGCCCGCCGCAGTGCTGGCGTTTCGTGATTCGGACGCTGCGAATGTGCTGGATGCCTGCCTGGCCGGCGGTTTCGTGGTGCCGGATGAAATCGCAATTCTCGGCATCGATAACAATGAATTGATTTGCGAATCGCAAAGCGTGCCATTATCCAGCGTTCACCATGACCTCGACAGTCTGGGCTACGAGGGAGCGGCGCTGTTGGACCGCCTGATTCAGGGGCAGTCGGCACCTGAGCAACCTCTGCTTATTCCACCCCGGGGGATTGTGGTGCGGCGAAGCACGGAAGGGCTGGCGATCCACCATGAGCCGTGCCGGCGCGCGCTCAAATTTCTGCAAACGAATTTTGCGAGAAATATCGGCGCCGCAGACGCGGTGCGCGCGAGCGGGTTGTCGCGGCGCAGCTTCGAGAAGGTTTTTTTCGAGAAAGTGGGTCGAACGCCGGGAGCCGAGCTGGCCCGCCTGCGGCTCGCCCACGCGAAGGAACTCTTGACTCAAACCAACCTGCCGGTAATGGATATCGCCGCCCGGACGGGTTACCGTACCCCGCAATACTTGAATCATGTGTTTCATCGTGCGATGGGGATGCCTCCGCGAAAATACCGGTTGGCGCATCGCGCCCGGGCGGTCGGGCATGGTTAACAGAAACCGGCCACGGCGCTGAAAGCAACATTTTATGCCATTGGAAACGCCAAAGGAGCGATTCGAACTGGTCCTGACGGTTCGGCCGCAGGACATTGACCTGATGGAGCACGTCAACAACGTGGTGTATCTTCGCTGGGTCCAGGAGGTGGCAATTGCCCATTGGACCGCGGCTGCTACTCCAGAACAGGTCGAAGCGCTGGGATGGGTGGTCGCGCGACATGAAATCGACTACAAACATCCCGCGCGACTGGAGGACGTGATTCTAGTCCGCACCTGGGTGGGGGTGTCGCGCAAGCATCTTTTCGAGCGCCATACCGAAATCCTGCGCCAGCGGGATTTGAAAGTTCTGGCCCGCGCACGATCATTGTGGTGCCCGATCGACCTGCAGACCGGGAGAGTGACTCGGGTGAGTGCTGATGTGCGGGAACGGTTCTCAGTGCCGGCTACTGACGAGTCGCCATCAGCTTAGTCGCAGGGGGAGTCTCCAGTAACGCACGGGCATTGCGGGTGGGGTTAGCTGCCTTTCAGTGTGGTGAGGGTCATGGCCAAGACGTGGCCTAGCCAGACTCCCACGAGGCATAAGACCACGGAGAGCACGCAATTGCCACCGGCCCGGAGCCATTCCCCTTCCTGGGCCAGTGTGAGCGTCTGCAGGCTAAAGGAGGAAAAGGTCGTGTAGCCGCCGCAAATCCCCAGCATGAAGAATTGCCGAAATCCCGGTGCGGCCTGCCAGCGCCCGTCCGGCCCGGTCCAGGTGGCAAAAAACCCAATAACAAAAGAACCGGTGACATTCACCAGGAGTGTGCCCCAGGGGAAAGTTTCGCCAAAGCGATGGGCCGCCCAGCCCGAGGCGCCCCATCGCGCCACGCTGCCTAGGCCGCCGCCGACAAATATCCAAAAGGCGTTCCACATACTCCGGTGCCGGCAGGGAGTGCCGCCCGGTGCGGCTTTGCTCCCGCCAATCCACCAACGGTTCCGCAAAACCGGGCGCAAGGCAAGCCGCAACGACGGAGGAAGAGGGGTTGCAAGTCGCCCTGGAAGTCTTATGCTTGGACCCAGAAGGAGCAGTTATGAAAAAGACGAGCGAGCAGAAAGTGGAACAGCCGGCGCCGTTCACCCCCGGGCTCACGCGGGCCATGGTGCGGCAACACGCCTTCGAAATGTTTCGTGACAAATTACCCGAGCATCCCTTGACCCTTCAGGACTGGGTGCTGGCGGAAAAAGATCTCGCCAGCACGCTGGATGCCGAGAACATGCCGAAGTAAGCTCGACGCCGGGCCTATTTGCCCAAAAGCGCGCCGATGCCGTAATCGCGATTGAGTTTGGCGATAAAGCTGAGGCTGATTTCTTTCGGACACACCGCTTCGCAAGAACCGGTGACGGTGCAACTGCCGAAACCTTCCTTGTCCATCTGCGTGACCATCGCCAGGGCGCGGCGATGCTTCTCGGGCTCACCTTGCGGCAAGAGATTGAGCTGCGACACTTTCGCCGCCACAAACAGCATGGCGGAAGCATTTTTGCAGGCCGCCACGCAAGCGCCGCAGCCGATGCACGCAGCCGCATCCATCGATTTGTCCGCCACGGCCTTGGATATCGGGATGGCATTGCCGTCCGGGGTGCCGCCGGTATTGACCGAGATGAAGCCACCGGCCTGCATGATGCGGTCAAAGGCCGCGCGATTGACGGCGACGTCTTTGATGATCGGAAACGCCTCGGCGCGCCACGGTTCGATGGTGATGGTTTCCCCGTCCTTGAAATGCCGCATGTGCAACTGGCAGGTGGCGGTGCCGCGGTGCCCGCCGTGCGGGACGCCGTTGATCACCAGGGAACACATGCCGCAGATGCCTTCCCGACAATCCGAGTCAAAAGCAATCGGATCCTTGCCGGCGGCAATCAGGTCTTCGTTCACCACGTCCAACATTTCGAGGAACGACATGTCCTCGATCACGTCGCGCGCGGGGTAAGTGTCGAAGTGGCCGGCGGACTGGCCATTTTTCTGGCGCCAAACTTTGAGTGTCAAATTCATTTGTAACTCCGCGTGCTCATGTGAACTTCCGTATATTCCAGCGTCTCCTTATGCATGACGGGAGCCTGGTTTTGACCCCGGAATTCCCAGGCGGCCACGTAGGCATATTTTTCGTCGTTACGCGCCGCTTCGCCATCCGGGGTCTGAAATTCCTCGCGGAAATGTCCGCCGCAGGATTCGTTGCGATCGAGCGCGTCCAGGCACATCAATTCGCCGAATTCCATGAAATCGGCCACGCGCCCGGCGTATTCGAGCGCCTGGTTGAACTCCATGGCCTCGCCGGTGACGTTCACCGTCTTCCAGAATTCCTCGCGCAATTCCGGGATGCGTTTTAAAGCTTCCTTGAGCCCGGCGGCGTTGCGTCCCATGCCGCACTTCTCCCAGAGGAGCTTGCCCAGTTCGCGATGCAGCGAGGTCGGCGTTCGTTTGCCTTTGATGCTGAGCAGCCGCTGTGTGAACTTCCGCACTTCCTCTTCCGCCCGCTTGAACTCGGCGTGGCTGCTCGAGGGCTTAGCTTGCTTGCTCGAGGCGAAATAATTGCCAATCGTATACGGCAGCACGAAATAGCCGTCAGCCAATCCTTGCATCAAAGCGCTGGCTCCCAGCCGGTTGGCGCCGTGATCCGAGAAGTTAGCCTCGCCCAGGACAAACAGGCCCGGCAGCGTGCTCATCAGGTTGTAATCCACCCACGTGCCGCCCATGGTGTAATGCACGGCGGGATAGATCCGCATGGGCACCTGGTAGGCGTTCTCGCCCGTGATCTTCTCGTACATGTCGAAAAGATTGCCGTAGCGTTCGCGAATGACGTTCAGGCCGAGACGCTTGATGGCATCGGCAAAATCCAGGTAAACGCCCAGCTTGCCCGGTCCGACGCCGCGGCCCTGGTCACAAGCCTCTTTGGCGGCGCGCGAGGAAATATCCCGTGGCGCGAGGTTGCCATAGCTGGGGTACTTCCGTTCGAGATAATAATCGCGATCGTCCTCCGCAATTGATCCGGGCGCCTTGTCGCAATCCTCCTTCTTCTTGGGCACCCAAACGCGTCCATCGTTGCGCAGCGATTCGGACATCAGGGTGAGCTTGGATTGGTGCTCGCCGCTGACTGGGATGCAGGTGGGATGGATTTGGGTGTAGCAGGGATTGGCCAGGTAAGCGCCCTTTTTGTAGGCGCGCCAGATGGCGGTGGCGTTACAACCCTTGGCGTTGGTCGAGAGGAAAAAGACATTGCCGTAGCCGCCGGTGGCGAGCACCACGGCGTCCGCCGCATGCGAGGAGATCTCGCCCGACACCAGGTCCCGCACAATGATGCCCTTGGCGTGCCCGTCGATTACGACCACATCCAACATTTCGGTGCGCGGATACATCTTGACGGTGCCCATGCCGATCTGGCGGCACAGCGCCGAGTAAGCGCCGAGCAGCAGTTGCTGGCCGGTTTGGCCGCGCGCGTAGAACGTGCGCGACACCTGGGCGCCACCGAAGGACCGATTGGATAGCAAACCGCCGTATTCACGGGCGAACGGAACCCCTTGAGCGACGCATTGATCGATGATGTTAACACTGACCTGGGCCAGCCGGTAAACATTAGCCTCGCGCGCCCGGAAATCGCCGCCTTTGATCGTGTCGTAGAAGAGCCGGTGAACGCTGTCGCCGTCGTTCTGGTAATTTTTCGCGGCATTAATACCGCCCTGCGCGGCGATGCTGTGCGCACGCCGCGGGCTGTCCTGGTAGCAGAAACATTTGACCTTGTAGCCCAACTCCCCGAGCGTGGCCGCGGCGGAAGCGCCCGCGAGCCCACTGCCGACCACGATCACGTCAAACTTCCGCTTGTTGGCGGGATTGACCAGCTTGATGTCGAATTTGTGCTTGTCCCACTTTTGCGCAAGCGGGCCGGATGGTATGTTGGATTCGAGAGCCATATTACTTCACCACGTCCTTTCCGAACCCGAGCAGGATGGCCACGGGAATGGAGCTGTAACCCAGGAAAATGACCCCGGCGACCAGGCACGCGCCTTTGTCGATAATGGGGCGGTAGGTGTCATTCTTCCAGCCGATCGACTGGAACATGCTGCTGACGCCATGGCTCAGGTGCAGGCAGAGCAAGCTCATGCTCAGCAGGTAGAAACCCGAGACCAGGGGATTTCGAAAACCGGTGACGATCATCTTAAAAATGTCGTGCCGCTTTTCCGCGTCGGTGAAATCCACAAAATTCTGGCCGGTGAAATTGATGGCCTGGACCTGGAAAGTGAAATGCAGCAGGTGATAGATGATGAAGGTGGCGATGATGAGACCGCCCATCAGCATGGTCCGGGAGGCGTAGGAGGAGCCCATCGGCTTGTAGGTTTGGTACGCCACGGGCCGGGCTGCCCGGTTCTCCACGCTCAGGCGGGCCGCCGACCAGATATGGAGCGCCACCATGGTGAGCAGCCCCAGCCGCGCCGGCCAGATCAACTCCGGGTTCGACTGCAGGAAATGGCCATAGCGATTGATCGCTTCGGGGCCGAGAAACACTTGCAGGTTCCCGACCATGTGACCCACCACGAACAGAAACAGGCAACAACCTGTCACCGCCATGATGTACTTCTTACCCAGCGACGATTTAAACAAATATGCGATTATATTCATGGGAGTTGCTCAACCGCGCCTCGCGCGGGCTCCGCTCTGACCGAACCGGCAAAAGAATTTAGTGCTAAGCGGCGGCGCGTCAAGGAACTAAACTGATTTGCCTGAACATTAGCACCACTAAATATTATTGTAAGCTGTGATACTGTGCGCCAATTCCCCAAGGTTGGCCACTGTCTCCGCCCCGTTCGCGCCGCCGTTCCGGTCAAGCCGGCGCGCCTGCCAATCCGCCGCCCGAGCGCCTGCGATGTCTTCCGTTGCGCTGTCTCCCACATGCAGCAGGGAGCCCGGGAGTAGTTGCCAATGTCGCGCCGCCGCCTCAAACAGGCTGGGGTCCGGTTTTGTGCGGCCGACTTCACAGGAGATGATGATCGGGTCGAACCACCGCGCGAGGTCGAGGCGGTGGAGCAGGGGACGCAGGCGTTCATCCCAGTTGGAAATTATCCCCAGGCGCAAGCCCGCAGAGGCCAACTGGTTTAGCGCGGGGAGGACGTCAGTAAAAACGTGCCACGCGTCCGGTTCGGCAAAGCGGGCGTAGAGGGCGTCAAAGAAGCTGGTGCTTGGCGGCGCGCTGGTGAGGCCGGCAAAAGTTTCGTCGACGAGGGCGGCCCATTCAGCGCGGGTATAGTTGAAATTGCGCCGTTGGGACCAGGCGCGAAGGAAGCGTTGCTTGAGCAGAGCCGGGTCCAGCTCGGGGTAGCCGTGGCGCGCGGCGACCTCCGCGTAAACCGCGCCCACCGAGGGCCAGGGTTCGATCAAGGTGCCGCCGACATCAAACGAGATCGCTTTGATTCGGGGAGGGGCGGCGGGTTTCATGAGGCGCGGGTGGGCGGAGCCTGGCTGGTGCCCCATTCGTTCAGGCCGCGTTCCGACTGGCTGGTGGTGGGGGAAATGCCGAGCAATTCCATGGCTTCGCCCACCAGGTAGAGGGAGCCGGAAATCACCACGAACGGATCGTCGGCGACAATCGGCAGGGCTTCCGCCAACGACGAGTGTTCGGTGATTTCGGCGAGGGGATTGGCTTCACGGCAGGGTCCGGAGAGGCCGTGCGGCTGAGCGGTGCGCTCGCTGTGCACCGGTACGAGGCGGATGCGGCGGGCCAGTGGCGCGAGCGCGCGGCAGATGTCAGGCCAATCCTTGTCCGCGAGGATGCCCAGCACCAGCGTGATAGGTGCGCCCGGAAAATCGGTGCGGAGAGTGCGGGCCAGCGTTTCCGCGCCGGCGATGTTATGCGCGCCATCGAGCAACAGGGTGCGGTCGCCGGGCCGTCGCAAGCTTTGGAGCCGCCCGGGCCAATGCACCTGCGTGAGGCCCTGGAGCAAGGTCCCGTCCGGGACCGGCAGTGTGGTCAGCAATGTGCCGACAGTGGCAGCGGCCACGGCCGCATTGAGGTGTTGATGCGCGCCCGGGAGCGGTAGCCGCAGGTTCTGAAGCAGCGGTGGTGGCGCGGAGGTGCCGGTAATTTCCACCAGCTGTGAGCCTTGCTGCCGTGCGGTTTCACGAATCACCGCCAGTGCTTCCGGGGCTTCGGCCCCGGTGATGACCGGCACGCCCGGCTTGATGATGCCAGCCTTTTCCGCCGCGATGGCGCCCAGGGTGTCCCCCAACCATTTTTGATGATCGAAATGGATGTTGGTGATGACGCTAGCCAGCGGGGTGACGATGTTGGTGGCGTCGAGGCGGCCGCCGAGTCCGGTCTCCCAGATTACCAGTTCACATTGGCGCTCGACGAAGTAGCGCAAGGCCATCACGGTCACGACTTCGAAAAAGGTCGGGTGCTCCTCGGCCGAGAACCGGCTGAGCAACGGCTGCATTTGTTCCACGAGCCGAACGATTTCCGCCTCGGGGATGAGCTGGCGATTGACCTGGATACGTTCGCCGAACTTGACGAGGTGAGGCGAGGTGAAGAGTCCGGTGCGCCATCCGGCCTGGCGATAGATGGACTCGAGCATGGCGCAGGTGGAGCCTTTGCCATTGGTGCCGGCGACATGAATGAAACGGAGCTGGTCTTGCGGACGGCCGGCCAATTCGGCCAGGCGCCGGGTGTTGGCCAGGCCTAGCTTGGTGCCGTACCACCGCAGGTTATACAGAAATTGGATGGATTCGGCGTAAGTCATGCCGCACGGCTAGAGCGGCTTGGCGTGGGACCGCGCGTGCGCCGCCGCGATGAAGCCGGTGAACAGCGGGTGTGGCTGGTGCGGCTTGCTTTGAAATTCGGGATGGAATTGGCTGGCGATATAGAATGGGTGCTTCGGCAGTTCGATGATCTCGACCAGCTTGGAGTCCGGTGTCAGGCCGCTAAAAACGAATTCCGCCTGCGCGAATTGCTCCCGGTAGGCGTTGTTGAATTCATAACGGTGGCGGTGGCGTTCCTTAACCACGAACGCGCCATAGAGCCGTGCCGTGCGGGTGCCTACGGTGAGCTGGCAGGGCTGTGCGCCCAGGCGCATGGTGCCGCCTTTGCGCGTGACCCGGGTCTGCTCGTCCAGCATCGCAATCACCGGATGCGGGGTGTCCGGGGCGAATTCCGTCGAATGCGCGTGAGCCAGTTTCAGGACGTTGCGGGCGAATTCGATGGTGGCGATTTGCATGCCCAGGCAGAGCCCGAGGTAGGGCACTCCGTTCTCTCTCGCGTAGCGGGCGGCCATGATCTTGCCCTCGATCCCACGCTCGCCGAACCCGCCCGGAACCAACACCCCGGCGACGCTCTTGAGGTGTTTCTCCGCGCCGTCACGCTCGATGTCTTCCGCGTCGAGTTTTTCGATTTCCACGCCGCAATCATTGGCGACGCCGCCGTGGATGATGGCTTCGTAGACGGACTTGTAGGCGTCCTGCAACTCCACGTATTTGCCGACCACCCCGATGCGCACGCGGTGCTGCGGGGCGATGATCTTGCGGATGATCTCCTGCCAGTGCGCCATGTTGGGCTGCGGCGTGTCCAGGTGCAGTTGTCGGCAGACGAGTTCATCCACGCGTTCCCGCTGCAGCATGAGCGGGACCTCGTAAATGCTGTGGTCCACGTCCTTCTCTTCGATGACCGCTTCATACGGCACGTTGCAGAACAGCGAGATTTTCTGGCGCAGTTCCTTGTCCAGCGGACGTTCGCAGCGGCAGACCAGGATATTTGGTGCGATACCGATTTCCCGGAGTTTGGCCACCGATTGCTGGGTGGGTTTGGTTTTCAGTTCGCCGGCCGCCTTGATGAACGGGACATAGGTAACGTGCAGGAACAAGGCGTTCTGCGGACCGACTTCGAGCGCGAACTCGCGAATGGCTTCGAGGAAAGGCAATCCTTCGATGTCGCCGGTGGTGCCGCCAATTTCGGTGATGATGACGTCGGCTTTGGTGTATTCGCCCAGGACCTGGATCCGGTTTTGGATTTCGTTGGTGACGTGGGGGATGACCTGGACGGTTTTGCCCAGGTATTTGCCTTCGCGCTCATTATTCAGGACGGTTTGGTAAACCTGCCCGCTGGTGAGATTATTGAGCCGGGAAAGTTTGCAGTTTGTAAAACGTTCGTAATGGCCCAGGTCGAGGTCGGTCTCCGCGCCGTCATCGAGCACATAGACTTCGCCGTGCTGATATGGGCTCATGGTGCCGGGATCGACATTGAGGTAGGGATCGAACTTTTGCAGCGCCACCTTGAGACCGCGATTCTCGAGCAGTGTTCCCAGCGCGGCTGCGGTCAAACCTTTGCCCAGCGAACTCACCACACCGCCTGTTACAAAAATGTATTTCATGTTAACTTTGTCAGGTTTGCAGACTGCCGGGCGGCACCTGCGCCCGCGGTAAAGGGCCTAAAAGCAAATGCCGCCAACTGTTCGCGGACCGAACCACTGGCGGCCTTGCGCTTGCGACTATTCGCAGGCCCGTCAAATATACGGGCAGGGTGCCGGGATTGACAACGACATTCGACAACGCGGCGCGCGCCAACGGTTCGACCGGCAGGAACTGCAGCCTCCCGTGCCCGGGTCCCCGCATGCTTGTGGCAACGAGCCGTCCGGATCTTTCGAAATCAAGGGTTGACGGGCCGTGAGCGAAGTTCTATTTCACCAGACCAGGGCGAGGTCCACATGACAACTGCTTTAGGAGCAAACCGATCCGGCGAGAACCGGCTTCAGTGCGGAACGCGTTTCCCCCAACTCCGCTGCCGCCACCTAGGCCGGCTTATCCTGGCGTTGTCGGTCGGGATCATCGCCGGGCTGAGCAACGCCGCGACCGCCGAAGTGTTGTATTGGCCGATCAACGGGATCCAAGTGGCCCATGATCGTGCCGAATCGGTAGGGTGCGCGCAGCACCTGGTGTCGATCCTCCACGCCGCCGAAGTGTGGGCCATCGACAACCTCGACCAGGCTCCGGACGGTTTCCCGGCCTTCACCAACACGCTGGGGTCGCCTGCCTTGCTTTATTGTCCCGCCAACGCCCGAATGGGTCGCGCCACCAATTGGGACGGCTTGGATTGGGGCCAGGTCGATTACCAGTGGCTGGCGCCTGGTGGCTGGTTCGACCCGACCAATGTCGCCGGCATTTGCCACATCCACGAGCACAAGGGGCTCTGGTCTGGAGAGGTGAAAATGGGCGGCTACCGCCCCGGCTGGCCACACTTGGCCGCCGCGCCGATGGTCGTGACCGCCACGCCGGGTGAGACTGTCCGCTGGGAGGCGCGCGTGGTGGGCGACGCGCTCCCGCCGGTGACTTACCAGTGGCAGCGGGACACTTTGAACTATGTCACAAACGTCGTTCAGATCACCAATCCTGACGATCCGCGAGGGGTTTATTGGCAGACCAACGTGAAGCCGGTGTTCACCTCGATTCCAATCTCCTGGGCAACCAACTCAACGTTCGAACAGGTTGGCGTTCAGGAGACCGACTCCGGGCTCTATTCGCTGCGCGTGACCAATCCGAAGGGGGAGGTGCAGTCACTGCAAGCGCCGCTCCGCGTGGAACCGGGGGCGGCGGGATTCACCACCAACGAGGCCTGGTCCGAGGCGTTTTGCGCGAACCAACTGCGAATGCTCGGCTTGATCGTCCGTGTCTGGGCGGAGGAACATTTGGGCCAGATGCCGCAGGACTTCAGTTCGCTCACCAACTCGGACGGCTGGCCGCTGTTCGGTTGGCCGGCCGCCTTGTTCTGCCGGTCAGACACCAACCGACCGGCGCCAGCGAACTGGTCCGGGGTGGATTTCACCAACACGAGCTATACGCTCACCGGTGAAGACCCAGCTGATCCGTACGCGCCGTTCGCGTGCTGTCGCCTCCACGGCTATTACGTGCAGATGGACGGAGACGTGATGCTACGGCCGGTAGTTCATGGCGTGCGAACGCCTGCCCCGGGTAAGATCGAAGTCAATCTGCGGCTGTTCGCGGGCCGCACAAACGTCCTCGAAAGATCCACGGACCTGGAACATTGGGTGCCGGCGGCCGAGTGGTTCACTACGGGTAATACCAGCTTCACCGAAACCACGGACAGCGGACAGCGGTTCTTCCGGCTGCGGCTTACTCGGGCGCCCCAATGAATTTGAGGGCCAGCAGCGCTTCCACCCGGGCGACATCCGCGGGCACATCGACCCCGGTGCTTTCATAATCCACCTGCGCCACGTAAATCGGGATCCCGTGTTCGAGGGCGCGCAGTTGTTCCAGTTTTTCGGCGTTCTCGAGGGGTGAGACCGGGTAACGCACAAACCTAAGCAGGGTTTCGCGGCGGTAACCGTAAATGCCCAGGTGTTTGAGGAACGGAAAGGCGGCCAACTGTTCGCTGGTCGGACGCGTGGCGGCATCGCGCAGGCAGGGAATGGTGCGCCGGGAAAAATAGAGTGCGCGGCCATCCACGCCCACCACGACCTTGACGACGTTGGGATTGTCGTAATCCGTTTCGGTGCGGATGGGGGCGGCGGCGGTGGTCATTTCCGTGTGCGTCAGGCCTTCAGCCACCTGGTCGACCACGCGCGGGTCCATCAACGGTTCATCGCCCTGCACGTTTACCACACCGTCGCAATCCAGCCGGGCCGCCACTTCCGCGATCCGGTCGGAGCCGCTCGGATGGCGGTCGGAGGTCATTTCCACGCGGCAAAACCGGGATGCCACTTCGCGGATGCGATCGTCGTCGGTGGCGACGATTACTTCCGTGAGTTTCTTGGCCCGGTGGCAGGCCTCCACCACGTGCTGGATCAGCGGCTTGCCGGCGATGAGAGCGATGGGCTTGCCCGGGAAGCGGGTGGAAGCGAACCGGGCCGGAATGATACCTGCGATTTTCACACTGCCGATTTACCTTGACTGGCGGGAGATTGCACGGAGAAAAACGCGCGCCCCGGAGCGGGCCTGGTCCATTCAACGCATGAAGAGCAGCGCGAACACCAGGAAAAGCAGGTTCACCTGCACCGCGGCGAGGACGTCGTCAACGGTAATGCCCCAGCCTCCGGGCAGGGATTGGCTCTGATGCACCGGCCATGGTTTGGCAATATCACAAAACCTGAACGCCCCATAGATGGCGAGAGTGATCAGCCAGCGATTTTCCTGGAAGAGATAAGCAGGGCGGGGCAGAGCGCCGAGTTGATGATAGAGCATGGCGACCCAACTCACATAACAGAGCGGCATGGCGCAAATCTCGTCCAGCACCACCGAGCCGGGGTCGGTTTGGCCCAGGGCCTTTTCCGCCACACCGCAGAGCCAGACTGACGCGGCGACGGTGGCGGCGGCGCCCAGCGCCAGCACGGCCACGCTGCCGGGAATTAGCAGCACCAGGAACCAGCCGACGCCCAACGCAGCTCCGAAGGTTCCCGGCGCAAACGGCACCCAACCCACCCCGAAGCCTTGCGCGATCCAGACCTGAATCTTTTTAGCGTCGCCTCCCGGCATAGGTCACATGTCGTCGAGGTACAGTGCCCGGTTTTTCCAGAGATAAATCCCGCCCGAGAGAAAGGTCAGGGCGACGGCCAGCCATTTGGCGCATTCGGCGAACCACCAAACCCAAGGGTGCCCGTCGATGTGCCATCCAAAAACGATCCGGCCTGGGGAACCCCATTCCTGGTAGGAGGCCAGCACCAGGATCGAGATGATGGCTACGATTTGGGAAATGGTCTTATGCTTGCCAAATCGTTCCGCGGCCAGCACCACGTTTTTGGCCGCCGCCAGCAGACGCAATCCGGTGATCGACAGCTCGCGTGCCACCACCAGCACCACCATCCAGGCCGGCATCCAATGCAGGCCGACGAAGGCGATAAACGCCGAGCACACCAGGATCTTGTCCGCCAGCGGGTCCATCAGGATGCCGAAGTTGGTGATCAACCCGTGGCGCCGCGCCAGGGTGCCGTCTAGGAAATCGGTGATACCGCCCGCGACGAACAGTATCAGCGCCAGGGTTTCGCGGTAGGCCATGGAGGAAAACATCACCACGAGAAACACCCCGGTGATGGCGAAACGGGAGACGGTTAGTTTGTTCGGCAGATTCATTTCCAACAATCGAAAATAAAGGATATCCGGCGGAACGGCGAAAGCCAATGCCGCAAATAGGCTGCTGCGGGGGCGGGAAGAAACGTGCGCGGCCCCGGTCGGCGTTGAAGCCGGCGCGGGGCCGCGAGGGAACAAGCGGCGGTGGACGAGGCGTTAGCCGAGGAGCCGCAGCACGGATTGCGGCGCGGTATTGGCCTGCGCGAGCATGGCGGTGCCGGATTGCACCAGGACATTGTAGCGCGCGAACCGCATGCTTTCTTCGGCCACATCGACGTCGGTAAGCCGGCTGCTGGATTGGCTGAGATTGGTTTTCAGCACGGCTAACTGCTCGTTGGTGTATTGGAGCCGGGCCTGGTTGGCGCCGACCGAGCCACGGGCCTCGGACAGCTTGGTGATCGCGGCTTTCACCGAAGTGAGGGCGGCGACCGCGGCCGTGGTGGTGGCCACCGAGGCGGCGACGGCGTCGGAGTAATCCTGCAAAGTCAGGTCGATTCCTTGCATGGCGAAGAACGAGGCCGCACCGGCTTCTCCGTCCGTGGTGACGTTGCGCGTGGCGCCGTCAAAGAGGCTGACGCCGTTGAAGTCCTTTTTGGCGATATCCGAGACGTATAGGCCGAGGGTTTGGAATTCCTTTTGGTAAAGCGCGCGATCGGGATCGGTTTTGGTGAGGTCCTGGGCGAGCACGGCGAGTTCGCTCATGCGGTCAAGGGCCTTACCGATGTTCTTCAGGAAACCATCCTGAGTTTGACCATAGGAGATGGCGTTGCTGACATTCGCGGAGGCGGCGCCCACGCGGTTAATCTGGGACTGGAACCTGGTGGAGACCGCCAGGCCGGCGGCGTCGTCTTCCGGCGAGATGATTTTGGAGCCAGAGGAGAGGCGGGCCAGTGATTTCGAGAGTTGACTTGAAGCGTCCGCGAGCAGGCGGGAGCCCGTCTGTGCGGCGATATTAGTATTGATGACCATAAGACTCTTTCCGTGAGTCACCCCGTTTAAGGGGGTTCTATGACAGCATCCTTGCCGTCAGCCGGACTTTAATTTTGGGCGTCCAGCGGGTGCCCCGGGCCCTTTCGGGCGGCCCGTTTCCCATCTACCAAGACGTCAGTTGTATCGGTTGTTGGGCGGGTTACTTTAGGCCCAAAATCGACTGGCTAGACCCCGGGAATGAGTTACAGTTCCCCGGGCAGGCGGTGTCAGCCCGAAATAATGAGCAAGAGCAAGTTACTGGTTGTTGATGACGAAGAGGATGTGCGTTACTCGTTTCAGCGGATCTTTGATTCCGCGGAAATCGAATTGGCCACGGCGGCGAGCGGAGAAGAGGCCTTGAAGGTGATTCCCCAGCTCAAGCCCGACCTGGTCATGATGGATATCCGGATGGGCGGGATCAGCGGCTTGGAGACGCTGCGGCGCATTCGCCAGTTGGATTCCAAGCTGCCGGTGATCCTGATGACCGCCTATCGCACCACCCAGGCGGCGATTGAAGGCATGAAGCTGGGCGCTTTTGATTACCTGCTGAAGCCCTTCGACGTGCCCAAGCTGAAGGAGATTGTCCATTCGGCCCTCAAAGCGGCCCGGGACATGAAGCAGGTGGTGTCCTACAAATCAGACTTGCAGGCCGAGGATTACGAGGTTGATATCGTGGGGCACAGCCCGGCGATGCAGGAAGTTTTTAAGTTGATCGGGCAACTCGCCGCCTCGGATGTGACCGCGCTCATCACGGGCGAGAGCGGCACTGGCAAGGAAAGGGTGGCGCTCGAGATTCACCGGCACTCGCAGCGCAGCCAGCAAAAATTCCTGGCGGTCAACTGCGCCGCCATCCCGGAGCAATTGTTGGAGAGCGAGCTTTTCGGGCACGAACGCGGCGCCTTCACCGGAGCCACCAACCAGCGAGTCGGAAAATTTGAGCTCTGCAACCACGGCACGCTATTCCTGGATGAGATCGGGGACATGACCGCCGCCACGCAGACCAAGATCCTGCGCGTGCTGCAATCCAGGACTTTTCAGCGGGTGGGCGGCAACGAGGAAATCAAGTCGGATGTGCGAATCATCGCGGCGACCAACAAAAACCTGGAGCGGGCGGTCGCCGAGCGACAATTTCGCGAGGATCTCTTTTACCGGCTGAATGTGATGCGGATTCAACTGCCGCCGCTGCGCGAGCGCCGCGAAGATATTCCGCTGCTGGTGGATTATTTTCTGCGCAAGCTCTGCAAGACCAGTCGGCAACCGGTTTCCATCGCCGCGGCCACGCTGAAGCTGCTGGAAAATCACCATTGGCCAGGCAACGTGCGCGAGTTGGAAAACGTGATCCACCGCGTGGTGGCGCTGTCCAAAGGCACTCCCATCCTGCCGAGCGATCTGCCGCCGGAGATTTCCGGAGCCGGCGTGATGCCGGTGGCGGAGAGCCCGGGGATCGGTGAAGGCTCGGCAACTGAAGTGGCGGGATTGGCCCGGCAATTGTTTCAGTGGGCGCGGCGCGATCCGCAACGCAAGATCATCTCCGCCGTGGAGCGGGAATTGGTTATCCAGGCCATGAAGGAATGCGGCGGCAACCAGGTGCAGGCCGCCCGGTTGCTGGGGATCACCCGCGCCACTCTGCGCAAACGGCTGGAGAAATTCTCCATCCAGCGCGAGCTCAATATCACCTGACGCGTGAGCGCCATGGCACCCCCCGATGCCCAAAGTTTGTTGCTGCTGATTCCCGCTTACAACGAGGAACGCCGCATCGAGCCGGTGTTGCGCGAATACGCGACGTATTTCCGGGACCATCATTCCGGCAAATTCCAGCTTGTGGTGGTGCTCAACGGCTGCCGCGACAATACGCTGGGCGTGGTGAACCGGGTGGCCGCCGAGTTTCCGGCGATTAGCGCCCTGGAATTCGCCGAGGCCATCGGCAAGGGAGGCGCGCTGATTGAGGGCTTGAAACTGGCTCTGCATGCCGACCTGATCGGCTACGTGGACGCGGATGGCGCGACACCTCCGCACGCTTTCCATGACCTGGTGCGGCGCACCGACCAGGCGGATTGCGTCATCGGTTCCCGCTGGATCGAGGGTGCGGTGCTGCATGTGGAGCAGAGCGGCAAACGCCAGTTCGCCAGCCGGGTCTTCCATTTCATCGTGGAATGTCTCTTTCGCATGCACATCCGCGATACTCAATGCGGGGCCAAAGTGATGCGCCGTCATGCTGTGGAAAGCATCCATTCCAACCTGCGCATCGCCGACATGGCCTTCGACATCAATCTGCTGTATTCTCTGCACCGCGCCGGGTTCAAAATTCTCGAAGTGCCGACGGAATGGACCGATAAGATCGGTTCCAAAGTCACCTTGTTTCGCACCTCACTTACCATGTTCCTCTCCGCGGTGCGCATTTGGCTGGTGTACTCTCCGCGTTTTTACCGGCTGCTGCGGCCGTTGAAACCGCTGGAGACCTGGATCTATAAGAAGCTGCGCGCCCCGCAGCCTCTGCCCGGGCCGCGCGACGATTCTTCGAAGCCGAAAGTGTAATGGCGGAGCTGCGATTCAGGCTGGTGGAGGTGCTTTCGCCATTGCTTCCCGTGCGCCGGGCTCCGGTCTTCCCGGCTTGGCAAATGCCGGCTGAAACTGTTACCAACTGATCGAATGACGGGTTTTGAAGAACGATTTGGCGGCATGGGCCGCTTGTGCTCGACACCGGGTGTGGCAAGGCTGCGCGCGGCTCACGTGCTCGTGGTGGGCATCGGTGGGGTGGGTTCGTGGACGGTGGAGGCGCTCGCTCGCTCCGGGGTGGGGGAATTGACCCTGGTGGACCTCGACGACGTGTGCATCACCAACACCAATCGCCAGCTTCACGCCGTCCAATCCGAGTTAGGCAAACCCAAAGTGGAAGCAATGGCCCGCCGGGTGGCAGGGATCAATCCCGAATGTAAAGTTCATGCCTTGCAGGCTTTTTTTCTTAAATCCAACGCGGACGAATTGTTGGCGCCGAAGTTCGATTACGTGGTCGACGCGATTGACTCTCCGTCGCGAAAGGCGCTGCTGATTGCGAAGTGCCGCGAGCGCGGTTTGCCTATCGTGGTCACTGGCGGAGCCGGTGGGCGGCGCGACCCTTCAGCCATCGAGGTAACCGATCTCGCGTTCTCGAGTCATGACCGCCTGCTGATGGCGGTGCGCCGGGTTTTGCGTGGGGAATATGGTTTTCCCCGGAACCAGCAGGCGTTTGGCGTCGAATGCGTGCTTTCGAGGGAATCGGCGGTGTTCCCAGGGGGTGATGGAACGGTTTGCACCGAGCGTCCCGAGAATCCAGACCTCCGCCTGGATTGTCGCAGTGGCTACGGCACCGCTTGTTTCGTGACTGGCACGTTTGGCTTTGTCGCCGCCTCCCGGGTCGTGCGCGCTTTAACGCTTCCGTTTAGCGAACGGCAGGTGCCGGCCTCCGAATCCGCTTGAAGCCGGTGGTCTCCCTTCGGTTCAACAGGGGCCGCTAGCTGCGCCTTAAAGCGGCGATTGGGTGCGTCGCTGCGCGACCTCGCCAAAGACGCTCAGGAAATTAACCTCCACCTGGGCGGCTAGTTCGGTCAGCGAAATCCCCAATAGCTCGGCGGCAAATTGATAAACTGCGGCCAGGTTGGCGGGGTGATTTACCGGCTTACCGTCGGGGCTGGTCGGCAGGGGATAACGCACGCGTTCCTCGGGCAGATTCTGGTCTGGGGCGTCGGTTTCAATCAACAGCCGGTCCAGCCGCACTTTCAGAAACGTCTCCCGCTGCCGGGATTTTCGTTCATGCGCAAAATAACCGGGGAGGGAAAAATAGGCGCCCAGCTCCGACAAAGCGGGGATCATCTCGGGCGGGCCGCCGAAGGAATGCAGCACCAAACCGCAGCGAGGCCGGGGAGAATTCCGCAGGCACTCGAGGAGTTTGCCCCACGCTTGCAGGCAGTGAATGCTCACCGGCAAATTCCTCTCCGCGGCGAGGCGCAATTGTTTGAGGAAAACCTCTTGTTGGTCATCCAAATCGTGACCTTTGATCCAACGATCCAGGCCGATTTCGCCGATGGCCGAAGGGACGGCGTCCAGGCAGCGCTGCAAAGTCGTCTCCCACTCCGCGCTGCGTTCCCGCACATACCAGGGATGATATCCGAACGATGGCAGCACCTCCGGGTGTTGGCGCGCCAGGGCCAGGACCTCGGGCCAGTCCGACTCCGCCGCTCCGTTGACCACCATCAATGCAACATTCTCCCGACGCAAGGCGTCCCAGAGTTCCGCGGACCCGCCCGGCAGTCGTTCATCCTGCAAGTGGTTATGGGCATCGTATAACCTGGGCGGCATGGAAGCGCTGTTCGGCACGACGCAGAGGATAGCACGGCCACAGCAGTGGACGCAAAAGCATCCGTCGACGGACAGGTTTGAATCGGGGCCAACCCCAATAATCCAGGAGAACAATGCGATGAATTCTGGTGGTCCGTGGAATCGCTCGTTCAAATTGACTCGTCTTCGAGGTATCCGCCTTCAAGCGCCCACGGCGTCGAGGGAAGGTTTGGGGTGATGCAAAACGCTTGCCAAGGGGCAGGCTGGGGGCGATTGTGGCTTGACTGTTTTTAATCCAATTCAAAGCGTATGAGCAAGAACTCCAGTCACCACCGAGTTTCCCGGCGGCAGTTTATCAAAGCCAGCAGTGTGGCGGTCGCCGGTTTGTCTGTAGCCAAGTATGCAACCCCAGTCTCCGCCGAGACGTTGGCGGTTGCAGGCGGAGCCAAGACGGTTGATATCCCGGCGGCGCGCATGGCGGCGCTGACGCGCTGGCCGCGCTACGGCGACGCGGAGAAGCAGGCGCTCTGTGCCTTGCTGGACAACAACCAGTTTTATCCTGAGCTGACGAATTTTGAAAAGGAGTGGCAGGATTACACCAAGTCGCCGTTTGTGAAAGCGCACATCAACGGGTCCAGCGCTTTGACCAGTATGTATTTCGCCCTGGACCTGCCTCCGGGGAGCGAGATCATGGTACCGTCCTACACTTTCGTCGCGACTTGCCTGGCGATGCGCTTCTTCGGTTACGTGCCGATCTTCATTGATATCAACCCGACGACCGCGACGTTCGATCTCGAGGACGCAAAGCGCAAATTGACACCCCGGACACGGGCGCTGGTGGCGATGCATTCGTGGGGATTGCCGTGTGAAATGGATCAGCTCGAAGCGTGGGCGAAATCGAAGGGATTGATCTTGCTCGAAGACGCTGCACATGCGCAAGGGGCCTCGATGCAGGGCCGGATGATGGGTGCCTGGGGCCTGATGGGGATCTTCAGTTACCAGGCGTCAAAGGTGCTGCCATCCATCGAGGGAGGCATGGGGATGTACCAACAGCGGGAGCATTACGAGCGGGCCGCGGCCTTTGGGGAATACCTGGATCCGGCGCGATTTTCAAAGGACAGCCCGGTGCATGCGTATGAAGGCACCGGGTTTGGCCAGAAGTACCGGATGCACCCGCTGGCGGCGGCCTTGGCGCGGCAGCAGCTTAAGCGCCTGGATGCCATGAATGCCGTGGTCGCGGACAACATAAAGTCGTTGAACCAGCAGCTCACGCAGTTGCCGGGGATTACTGAACCGCGGTGCCGCCCGGACCAAAAGCGAGTTTATTACAACGGCAACATGCTGTTCGTGGATTTCAAGAAGCTGAGTCTTTCACGGCATGCGCTGGTGAAAGCCTTGCTGGCGGAAGGGGTGCCGGCGCGCTTTTGGGATTACCCCGAGCAGCACAAGCTCAAGATCTACGCGGAAGAAAAATGGTGGCATCACCCGCCGGTGATTCCGTCCGAGATGCCCGGAAATGCCTACGTGAACGCCAATCACATTTTCCTGCCGGCGTTTTACGAACCTGCTCCCGACGTGGTGGCGCTGTACGTAAAAGCATTTCAGAAGGTGTGGGCTCACCGCAAAGACCTGGCCCGCGCCTGAGCGCGGACCGTTCGAGCCTTGAGGTGTGGCCGGCAGCCGGAGCTCGCTGGCTGGCGGCTCCGGCTTGGGAATGCGGCGCGGCGTTTACTTCAGGTTAAGCGCGGGGAACTTCGCGTGCGGCTCTTTTTGATACCAGAAGCCGACCGAGGAGATGTTGTCTTCGAGTTGCAGATAGCGGCCTTCGGATTTCCAGCCCAGCGCCTGAATGGTGACGCGCAGGTCCTTTTCGAACCGGACCGGATCCTGGATGTGCCAGCGGTACAGGCCGAACTTCTGGCCGACCTCGTAGACTTTATCCGGCGGCAGCACCTGGGCCAGACCGGTGTATGGCGTCGAGAATACCTGGTACTTCTTGGTCTCCTGGTTTTCAAAATTGTAGGAGCCGCAGAAATAATCCTCGGTGCCGGTCCCGCAAATCGTGGGGAACTCTTTGTCGCCATCCATGTAGAACTTGATTTCACCCTCGCCCCACCAGCCCGGGCTGTGCACTTCCCAGGCCAGGTAAGTGCCCACGTATTGTCCGTGGCCCGTGATGCCGTCCAGAATGGTATAGGTACCCTTTTCCTTGAGCGGTGCTTCCTGCCGGAATTGCGCGTGAAAATACCCGGCATCCTTCGGGACGTCGGTCAACGTGTAGTTAATCTGGTAATACACCACCATGTCTTTGGAATCGATGTTCTGCATCGTGATCCGGGCGGATTTGCGGAACGGCATGGGCCAATAGCAGTTGAAGGCGCTGCCAGGATTCACGCAGATAGCCAGCGAATTGATCTGGCAATACTTGCCCCAGCCGCAGGCGAAGAAGTCGCCCACCGGGCATTCCACCGAAGGCTCCGATTCGCCATCCCAGTAGAAGCGGATGATCGATTTGCGCCAATTGCCGGTGGGGGTCATCCAAATCTGCTGGATGGAGCCCGGCCCTTTGATCTCACCCAGGGTAAAGGTCGTGCCGGCCTTGATCACCACGGACGGAGAGATCTTCCAGGGCGCACCGAGTTCGCGCGCCGCGCGCTTGCCGGTGCCTTCCGTCGCCATACCGGCTTTCCCTTTCTCCCCGGTAAAATTCTCGGGACTGATCGAGCGTGATTTGGCGTTGGACACCCGGGAGAGGTTTCCCAGGCTGGTTTCGAAGCCGTTGGCTTCGGCTGCGCGCGCGGTGCCCAGGCAGGTCAGGGCGGCGCCGAGTAGGGTAATGAGCATCTTCATGAGTTTATTCTATGGAGCGAGCCTCAATTTTGAAAGCAGGAGTTCGCGGATTTCGCGTTCCGTCCGCAGGTAGCTATGGACGGGCGCCCCTGCGGCCGGATATGTTGGTTTTTGACCGCACCGCGATGCGGGATGGACGCAAAATGACACTGAAATCTGGCAATCAACCCCGTTCGGTGGGCTCCTGGTATCTCGATGAAGTCACCCTGGCGACCGGCCTGACTACCGCCCTGGACACCACTTTGAACGATGGGACTTGCGGCAACAATTACGGCGCGGGTTCGCAGGTGATTTATTCACTCGCCGGGTTCGCCGGCGCGCATACTCTGACCGATTTTACGGTGTTTGGCGGATGGAAGGATGCGGGTCGCGACCAGCAGGCATACACGGTCTCTTATTCGAAAGTGACCGCGCCTCGGGCGTCCGGGGCTTGAAGTCCGAGATTAAATTCCACATAGCATGTAGTGAAAAGTAACTTTATCCAACGCGGCGGGCTGTGGGTCATTTTCCAGGGAGTGCTCCTGGGAGTGGTGGTTCTTTGCGGTATTTGGTTCCGGGGCACCTGGAACGGCCCCGCTTTCACCCTCGTGGGGATCTTCTTTCTGCTGGTAAGTGCCCTCTGTGGGGTTTTAGGCGCTGCCGCTTTGGGGCGAAACCTCACTCCGTTTCCCAGGCCTGCACCAAATAGCACGTTCGTTTGTCAGGGCATTTACGGCCTGATTCGTCACCCGCTTTACACGGCGGTGTTCTGCGCCGCGATGGGATGGTCCATCGTTTGGGGCAGCGTGCCATCTCTAGCGGCGGCACTCTTATTGGGTCCCTTTTTCGATCGCAAAGCGCGGCAGGAGGAGAGGTGGTTACGGACTCAATTCTCAGGGTATGCCGATTATGAACGGCGAGTCAGGCGCTTTATCCCATGGGTTTATTGACGCGTCATCGTGTTCGAGGGGGAGGTTGCCGAGGCTCCGGTAAAGTTGTTCCGCCGCTGAGGATCCGCGCTTTGGTGGTGGTGAGTTCCAACCGGGATCGTGACACTCATCCCATTTAGCATAAAATCGCTTTGCCGGACAATTCCAGGCTCAATTCCTGTAACCTTTTGGTGTCTGGCGACTCAATGGTTAAGAGGGCCGCCGGGTGGGTCGCGGGGGGCGTAACCTCCTCACCTCGCTCAGCTCACGTGAATGTTGAATCGAAACCATATTGATTGGCCAGGAACTCGAATGCGAGGTGATCGAGTGACCGGGGCACACCGCCCCCGGCACCATGGCGCAGGTTCTGGCTCGCCGCCGCACTTAACCGGATTACAGAATTCGTGAAGGTCTTGGTAATCGAAGACGAAAAGAAGATCAATTCCCTCATTCGGAAGGGATTGGAGGCCCACGGTTTTGTCGTCGATTCGACGCAGCATGGTGACGAAGGTTACCTGCTGGCGACCACACGATCTTATGACGTGCTGATTTTGGATATCATGCTCCCCGGGCGCGATGGATTGAGCATTCTTCGCAATCTGCGGGAGAAGAAGGTCGCGTTGCCGGTTATCCTGCTTACCGCGCGGAGTGAACTCAACGAACGGTTGGAAGGGTTGAACCTCGGCGCGGATGATTACCTTACCAAACCGTTTTTTATAGATGAGTTGATCGCTCGCATCCACGCGGTGACTCGCCGCGCCGCGGGCGCAATCCAGAGCATCCTTTCAGCCTCAGACCTGACCATGAATCTGCTGACCCGGGAGGTTCGGAGGGGAACAACAATGATTGAGCTGACCCCGCGCGAGTTTGCGCTGTTGGAGCATCTGCTGCGCACGCCAGGCCGGGTCTTGACCCGGGTTCAAATCTGCGAGCAAGTGTGGGACTACAATTTCGACCCTGGAACAAACCTGGTCGAGGTTTATGTACAACGGCTGCGGAAAAAGATTGATGGATCGGCTTCGGTCAAGTTGATCGAAACCATCCGCGGCGTAGGCTATCGGCTGAACGCACCCGCATGAAGCTCCCCTCTTTTCGCCTGAGGATCGCCCTGCTTTCGGCACTGGTCTCCGGCGTCGTCTTGCTGGGGTTCGGGGCGGCTTCCTGGTATTTGCTCTACCGGCAAAAAGCCCAGGGAGTGGACACGGAGATTCGATCCCTGGGCACGCGCCATCCCGGGTGGTTGGCCAACCGCGCCAACTTTGATCGGCTGAGTTCCTCGCTGGAGTTCATTTTTGGCGAAGAGCACAAAGGCCAGGTTATCCTTCTGATCAAGGACTCGCAGGGCAAGGTCCTTTACGTATCTGCTGAATGGCCTTCAGGAATATCTCCCGAGCAAGTTGATTGTTCTCTGGGAATTGATCCAACCGTCCCCGCCCAACTCCCCGGTAGCGGCGGGGGGCGCGGCTTTGGTCCCGGGCGAGGTGGGGGGCCGGTGGTCTTTAATCGAATTCCGCGGTTTTACACGGCCAGAACGGCTGATTCGACCTGGCGCCTCGGGATCATGGGCAACGATGATCTCCGGCTCGTGGTGGGGCTCAACTATGACAAAGTGCAAGCCGAACTTAATCGGCTGAGAAACCTCTACCTGCTCGCGATGCCGGTGGCCTTGCTGCTGGTTGGTGCGGGTGGATGGATGGTAGCGGGGCGAGCCCTGCGGCCGCTAAAGACAATCGCCCGGACAGCCGAACAGGTTACCGCACGCGGCCTGGACCAACGCATCCCGGATTCGAACGAAGACCCGGAGATCACCCGGCTCATCCAGGTGCTCAATGGGATGATCGATCGCCTGGAGGCGAGCTTTCGTCAGGCAATCCGGTTTAGTGCCGACGCCTCTCATGAACTCAAGACCCCGCTTGCGATCATGCAAGGGGAGTTGGAAAGCGCTATTCAAAGCGCTCCGCCCGGTTCGCCGGAGCAACGGGTGTTCAGTAATCTGCTCGAAGAAACCCAGCACCTTAAACGAATCACCGGCAATCTGCTGTTACTGGCTCAAGCCGACTCCGGACAACTCAAACTGGCCGTAGAGGATATTCCCATCAGCGCCGAGTTGGAGGGGATGGTCGAGGATGCGCGCATTCTGGCGGCGGAATCGAACATTCAGTTCAATTTAGACCTGCCGCCTGGCGTTATGGTGAAGGGCGATCGTGGCCTGCTCCGCATCGCCCTGCTGAATCTCATCAAGAACGCCGTTCGTTACAATGTGCCGGGGGGTTCTGTCGGGCTGACGTTGGTGGCCAAACCTGAAATCGTGGTGACTGTCTGCAATACCGGCCCTGGGATTCCGCCGCTTGATCAACCAAGAATCTTTGATCGTTTCTACCGTGTGCGGCAGTCCGAGTCCTCCAATCGGGATGGTTTGGGCCTTGGCTTGAGTCTTGCCCGCGAAATAGTTCTCGCTCACCAGGGCAAGCTCATCCTAAAAGAAAGCCGACCGGGCCATACCTGCTTTGCCCTATCTTTGAAGCCGGACCCGGCGCTTTAGGATGGTTCTCGGTCTCCTGTCGCTTAGCCACCCCGTTCGAGCTCGCGCTTGGGGTGCGTGGGAGGTTGCGGATTAACTGTCCGTTTACGGTGCCGGTCTTAAGGACGAGAGGGAGGAAGCAACGCGTTCGCGCCACTACCTCCCTTACGGTGCAATTCGGGCGTCCCGCCCAGGGGACTTACTTTGATTCCGACTTGGGCGCTGTCATCGGACAAGTGCCGCTGCCGTTGCGAGGACCGGTTCCGTCACGCAATCCCTTCCCCCATCCCTTGCCCCCTTTGCACTGCTTCTGGCTGCCGGCTTGGCAGTTGGCCTGAGGACCACCATTCGGGCACACTCCGCCGTTCTTTTGCAGGCAGGCTGCCTGCCGAGCCGCACGCTCCTGTTCGGTCTTGGGTGGCCCGCCATATCCTTTTCCATTCGGACCGCCACCGGGACAGTTTTGAGCAATCAAACTTACCGACATCGCGCTCAGCAATGCGCCCACGAGTATCGCTCCGAGGGTTACTTTGAGTTTCATAATTATAAGGTGTCTATCGTTTCGTTTATGTTCGGACGGGCGTTTGTCATCTCGCCGTTCCATTAGCAATAGACCCTATGAGCATGAAAGTTCGGGGTGGTTCTGGATTACAAAATATTTATGAATAGATGGATCAGACAGACCTCGGAACCCCGGGGTCATTCACCGCGTCAAGCTCATCCGGGAGCACCAATTCGGTCTTGAAGTTATCCAAGTCGGCGGCACGGTGGGCGAGGCCATGCAAGATCGCCCCTCTCGACTGGGGCTGTGCCTAAGCAACAGGAGCTGGCTAGCGGCGGCCCTCGAGTTGTGCGCCGGAACGCGGTTTTTCGGTCCCTGGGTGAACCCGATTTCCAGCCGGATCAATGATGGTCGGGGTCACGAAGACAATGTAGACCTTGTCCCGCGGTTCCTGAGGGGTTCGGCGCCCGACCAGTGGTTGGTCGCCGCCGAAGACTGGAATCTGGTTGGCGCGGATTTCCTCGGTGGGCCCCAGCACCAGGGTCTCGCCATCCCACACCGTAGCGGTCCGAGCCGGGGTTTGAACGAGACGGAAATGAGGCAGCGGCGACACCGCTCGAAGCGGCAGGACTTTGCCGTCCAAATCGGCCTGCGGTACGAATGCGCCGGGGTCATCGTAACCCAGGAATTCCGTGGTGGCGGCAGAAACCGTGAGCTGAATCGCATCTCCGTTGGTGGTGACTACCGGATAGATGTCGATCACTGAACCAACTTGGGCCAGGTTCGTCACGAGCAAGCTCGGTTGTAAGGCGGAAGTGCTGATGGGCGTGTTAGTCGGTACCACCACGGCGATGTCTTCAACACATTGGACCTGGGCCTGCCTTTCGCTGAGGGTGGTGACGCTGGCTTGAGTCAGGACCTTTACTCCCTCTTTCGATTCCAGTGACTTCAAGGCCACTTGCGATTGCGGATCGGTAAGAATGGCCACCCGGTCGGCGTTGTTCGTAAGTCCCTTCCAGAATTCTTTGGCCAGCTTTACCGGCAATTCCACGAATTTGACCCTCACATTCACCTGCGCTGGCGGCGTTTGGAGCAAACCAATTCCGGCCCCCATCGCTTCGAGGTCCTCCAGCGAGGCTCTTACCATCAAGCGTGCCTCGCGCTCGCTGTAAAAGAAGGCCTTTGGCGGCGCGAAATCCAGCCCTGTGCTCTTAAAGTAATCCTTAAGCAAGGCCGCAGTCCGATTGGTGCCTCCCGGAGAGGTTCTGGTGACTCGGTAAAGGTTATGCTCCAGAACTCGCGGTTCGAGCTTAAAGACGCGTGTATACAACACATTCGTCGCCGCGGTGGGAGTTTGGGGATTTTTGGCCTGGGATGCCGTCTGTTCGGATTGCTGTTTCCGCCTCGTCTCGGAATCCTGGATCAGGTGCAGGTAGTATTGAGCGACTTTGTTGTCTGGCGAGACCGCGAGCACTTGAAGGACCTTGGCTTTTGCTTCGAACCCCTTGCTGGTCTCGTACAGCGATTTTGTTTCCTGCAACCAGGCTTGAATCCGAGGGTCAGGCTTTGATGTCGTGGCGTCGTCCGGCGCTGGTCCCATGGGCACAGCCACCGCGGCAAATACGAGAATGCAACAGAGCGAAGCGAGGGTTAGCCCGGCCCGGCGTGGGGGGCGGAATTCGATCAGCCGCTCGATCCGCTGCCTTAACGAACCGGGGAATTCCAGGATGGCCACCAGTCCGAGAGTAGCGATTGGGCGGCGAAGTGCGAGCCGGGCCACCTCGAGCAAGGTTGGGGCGTAGACCGCGGTTTCCTCCCCCAGTTCAAGCATCACCGCGTCGTCCACGGCTTCCTCGCGCACACCTCGGATCCGGGAGTTTGCAAACCAAAGCAACGGGTGCCACCAGTACGCGATTTGCAGCAGGGTCTGGCCGCAATTCACCCAGACATCTCCTCGCCGGAGATGGATCAGTTCATGCAGCAGGATGGGGCGCAGTTGCTCCGGCGAGAGCCGCTCGATGAGGGCGCGGGGCAGGCAGATGGTAGGTCGGAACATCCCGCAAATCGCCGGGGACATTGCCTGCTCGATCACACACAGTCGCACCGCGCCTTTGATCCCGGCCCGCCGGCGGCTTTCATCCAGCAGTTCCTGCAGCCAGCCCGGGGCGGGCGCCGCCTCGTGAATCCATGCTACCACTTGCCGCCAACGCACCAGCATCCAGGCCAACAGCAGCAGGCTCACACTGAATAAACCCGTCAGCAGCAGCGAATCTCGCGAAGGCCTAAGCAGAGCGACCGTGGCCACGGCCCGTTGACTCACGGATAAA
>DBMR01000110.1 GCA_002298785.1 Verrucomicrobia subdivision 3 bacterium UBA693 | reverse complement strand
GATTGGCTTCCGACATTGCTGCCTAAGTCAGATTTTGCTTCCTTTTTTGCCCAAAATCAGCTATGCTGCTAATAACTGGCATTTGAGGAACTCAAAAGGCAACCCATTGCGCCCTGAATAACATCGATTGGGTCCGCAGGGCTGAATCCGGGCGCAGGCTGCTCAGGGATCTCCAGGAGCCATTGGGCTGAATGTTTTCGACACCGCAAAATTCACCGTTGAGCCGTCCGATCCAGGGACCGCCGATAATTCCCGGCCTGTCCCCTGCCCGCCCGTTCGACTTCGCACGTTACCAGTCCCACCGTCTGCTCAAGGGCATCCCGGCGGGTGTTATGGAGGCCCTGGTGGAGAAATGCGAGCAGATCGCGCTCGCACCGGGCGAGGTGCTCCTGACTCCAGGCGAAGAAAATCACACTCTCTATTTCCTGTTATCCGGCCAACTGAAAGTCCACCTGGATTCCCGCGACTCCGGAAATTGTTTTCTCATTCCCGTGGGAGAGGTCCTGGGCGAAATGTCCATCATCGAAGGCCGGCCTGTCTCCGCCTGGGTCGTGGCCGAGGAACCCAGCACCCTCCTGGTAATGCCGGAGCACATGTTTTGGCAGGAGTTTCTACCCATCCCCCAGGCAACTCGAAACCTCCTGCAATTGCTAATCGCACGGGTGCGGAAAACGGATGGCGTACTTTTGAAGGAGCTGGAGCGCAAGGTGCGCTACGAGGTCCTCCAAAGCCAACTGGAGAGCGCGGGAAAGATACAAGCCAGCATTCTGCCCAATGTCCGCCCCCTGTTTCCCAACCATCCCCAAGTCGAGGCGCATGCGGTAATGAAACCGGCCCAGGTGGTCGGCGGCGATTTCTTTGATGCGCTGGCCATTAACGAGCACAGTCTGTGCGTCGCCGTAGGGGATGTGTGCGGCAAAGGAATGCCCGCCGCGCTCTTCATGGTGCGCGTGATTACCTTGCTACGCATTTGCCTGTTGCGGGAGCAAAACCCGGCCGCCGTCCTCCCCGCCATAAACCGGCTCTTGTGCGAAGCCAACGAGGAAGCCATGTTTGTCACGCTGGCAGTCGCCCTTTTCGACACGCGAACCGGCAAGCTGACTTACCTGAATGGCGGCCACAATCCACCTTTGATCTCCTCCCGCGGCCAACCCTTCCGCGTTTGGGACCCGCCCAAAGGGAAGCTGCTGGGTTTCGAACCAAACGCCGAGTTTGCCATAAAGGAAATGATCCTGGAGCCGGGTGACACCCTGGTGCTTTACACCGACGGGGTTTCCGAAGCGGAGAATGAGCATCACGAAATATTCAATGTCTCGCGGGCGGCAGCCGCCATGTCCCAACCTGGAAATGGCAGTGGAGTCGTTGAAATCGTGGAGAATTTGGAGAAGGCCATCGCTGGTTTCGCGGGGAATGCTCCGCAATCCGACGATATCACGGTGCTCGCCTTGCGCCACCGGGGTGATCCGGGCGAGTCTCCCGCCATCTGAAGCGATGCGGCCCAGGCCGGCCGAGGATAATAGACAGAGGCAACCAGTCCTCTCCACCGACGATCACCTTCCAAGTCTAATTCCGGAGGGTAGCGTGAGTTTTCAACCAATTCAAATCACCATAACTGGAGGGCTTCACCGTGTTGGCAGTATGAGCGTGCCAATTGGCCGGCGCAGGTGCCGGGTCGTTGAACTGGCTATCAAACCAGCGATGTACTTCGGTATGGCCATCGGCAAAAACGAAATTGGAAATCCTCCCATGGTAGTTGCCAGGGAAATGATATAACGTCTGCGAATCCATGTTTATCCCGAACATCGGGCGGCACAGGCTGCTGGGATGAATCTCACCGAAGACGAAGATCATTGTCGCATTTTGTGAATCGGCGGTCTTACGAAAAATGCGGTAGACCTGCGCGTTCGGCATGCCACTCCAGGGGCCGGTGTTCCAGCCAACATACGCGTTCATCCCATAGCTGCGGGGCCGCGTGACCCATTGGTTATTAATTCGCCAGGGCTTCGTGTCGCCTGGACATCGGAACACCCTTTTGGATTTCAAATAAGGGGCCAATAACGAGACTCTCTCCGAGACCATGCCATCCGCGGTTCGCTCGTCGGTGAGATTTGAACCCTCGCGACCTTCCACCCAAACCTTGGGGATATAGCCAACCGGCGGATTCGCCAGATCCACATTATCGTCGCCGGCGTTATTCAACGGCCAGAAATCCCGGTAATCACCAGCGTAAAGAGTGGCCGCGGTGATTAGTTGCTTAAGGTGATTGAGGCAGGCCACCCCCTGGCTCTTCTGCCGGGCTCGGCTCAAGGATGGCAGCAACATCGCCGCTAGAATCGCGATGATGGCGATGACCACCAGCAACTCGATCAGCGTAAATCCCACACCCGCTTTTCCCGAACACCCAGGTGTTCGGCCGGCACGATTCAATGCGGTCTCCATAAATTGGCCCACTGGGAACGGCATGAAGCCCGTCTCGAATACCCGCCGAGCTCAGCATTGAGCCGTTGCGAATCCCCATCCGCGCATCTTGGTTCCGGGCGCCAGGACTTGCACCGCTGATCCCACCACCGAGAGAGTTGGCTTCCTGCCTGATCCAGTTGCCAGCATCGCAAACCCGGCGGTAAATGCCATCACAATTCGTTCACCATGAAGGTTGCTTTTCCAATCGACGAGGTACTTGACATTTTGTGCAAAAAGGGGTTTGATCAGTTGGTCTCATTGGAGTGGAATATGAGCAGCAATACATCAACCTGGTTACTTCTCGCGGCCTTGTCTTTGCTACCCCTCAACCTCACCAGCGGGGCGACCGCGCAGGCAAAATTATACAATCGGTCCATACAAATGCACCAGGGCGCCTGCTCGTGCGGGTTCGGCCTGATCTACTATTTGCATTTCTCGACCTTCAATACCGACGATCCCAGTCTGGCCAACGAGGAACTGGCCCCGCAGCCGCAGCCCGCAGGCTTTACGCACTGGAGTTTCATGATCCTGGAGGATCCTTCGATGTACGGATCAACCACCTTAGCGCAACTCGATGTGCCGAAGACCGACTCGAACGGTGACGGCATTCCGGACATTTTCGATACCACCCAGAATGTCTCCGCGGGAACCCAGGGGACCTATGAAAACGACTGGGGCACACAGGTCATCATCGCGATCTGGGCCCGAACCGCAGGCTCCACGCGAGGCTCCTGCAAAATCACCCTCAAAGACAGCATACTGGGCGAACTCGGCCCATTCCAAAACACGTTCGATGTCGTTCAGTATCAAGGCACGCTGGCCTACACCCCCGGCTCGAACAGCGTGGCCGCCACCATTTCGCTCGCCAAGGTCGGTGATGCCGGATTGAAACTGGCCGGTCCCATCGATTTGCAGAAGTCGCCCACCAACCGCTTCAATCAACTGACCTTCGAGAGTGCGACGTGGACGAATAACCTCAATGGCCCAATGACGTTTTCCGCGGGAACCTTAAACCGTGACCTGGAGCGAGGGACGAATTACACCGCCGCACTTCAATCCTGGGACAGCTCCTATGTGGGATGGACGCTGTCGGTCGATGATCCGAACGACTCGAATCACAACGGCATCCCGGACTTAAGTGATGATCTGGCTGTCCCGCCACCGCGGGCGCCGGCTTTGGCTCTGTCCAGTTCCCCCACCGACCTGCGACTGACGATCCACGGCGACGTGGGACGCACCCATCGCATCCTGGAAGCGTCATCCCCCGCCAGCACCGCCTGGATCCCGATCAAAACAGTGCAGTTAACCAGCGATCCGCAGGTCATCTCCCTGCCGTTGCCCTCCGGCCAGCCGAAGTTCTGGCGAGTCGAGGCACAATAATTCGCTTTCGTACCAAGCTACCGCCTGGTCGTAGAGGCTAAACGGAGGGAACCGCACCGGCAGTTTGCCCAAAAGGGCCAGCAAATAATTCATCGCCTCCGTGCGGCGGTGGTGGCAATCTAAACCGCATGAGCTTGGCGGAATATACGCTGTTGGCGTTCAGCTCCCTGTTCGTGATTATTGACCCCGTGGCCACGGTGCCCGCGTTCCTGGCCATGACGCCCACCGATTCGGTGGAGCAACGCATCCGCATGGCACGGCTGGCTTGCTGTGTAACTGCGGGCGTACTTATCGCCTTTTCGAGCGCGGGAAAGTGGATTTTCAAATTCCTGGGGATCACCATGCCCGCTTTCCAACTCGCCGCCAGCATAGTGCTCATGCTGGTGGCGCTAGACATGTTACGCGCCCAGCGTTCCCGGGTTCACGAAACCTCTGAAGAAACGGCTGCGGGCGCGGAAAAGACCGACATTGCCATTGCCCCTCTGGCTATTCCGATGCTGGCAGGTCCCGGCGCCATTTCCACCGCAATTCTGCTGCACAACCAAGCCGTGGGAGTTCCTCAGCATATCGCGCTCTACCTCGTCATCATGGCCGTTTCGCTGGCCTCCTATCTGATTCTGCGCGTTTCCGCGCGGACCACGAAATGGCTGAGCCCGATCGCCCTGAACATCGTCACCCGCGTCATGGGGCTGCTGCTGGCCGCCGTCGCGATTCAGTTCATGCTCAACGGCATTCGCGAATTCCAGCGCTAACCTTTATAGACAATCATCACCCCGAAATCGGTCAGGATTTTCTGGGAGCCGATGTCGATGTGGGAATAATTGATGGGGCTGATATTGACAATGTGCGCCTCGCCCACCTTGATGAGGAAGTTGGAAACCATTTCATCGTAACGATCGTGGCCGACCTCAATGCAGTCAGTATGCTTGATGGTTTTGACGCGGAGCCGCCGGTCACTCTCCCGGGCGGCCACCTCGAGCGGGGCCAGTGGCTTGGCGATCAAACTCTCCGGCGCTTTGTTCGAGGCCACCTTTAAGTGCATCTCGACTTTGGCTGCGGCGGACGAAGCAATCGCATTAATTGGATGCGGCTCCACCCGCGCCGCTGCCGCGGCCTCCGCGCTCGGGCGCGATACCACCGTCTCCGGTTCGGGAATGGTTATGAGGGTATTGCAGGCGGGACAGTTGATCTCGGAGCCGGCGCCCGAGCTATCCACGGCTAGTTCCTGGTCGCATTTGGGGCAGTTGAAGATTACATCCATAGGAGCCTTTTTAGTTTGGATTGCTGCCAGATGCTAATCCCCAACTACCCGAAGAAGCCAGCGAAAAAACGCTTTACTGATAAGTTTTTTCCAGCTCCTTCACTCGCTTCCAGATCGGCGAGGCGGGACCAGTCCGCTCCCGGACATTATTGAATACGCGTTTGGCTTCACTGGGATTCTCCCGGGACAGCGCGACGCAGTAATCGAGTTCTATCCAGGCCTTACGCGGGTCCTGAACCGCTTGGCCGTAGGTTTTAAGCCAATTGCGCAGGCCGGTGGCACCCTGGCGCTGCGCCGCTTGCAATGAAGATTCCAGGGACTGCGGCAAGCCTGGAAGCTGCTCCGGCACGATCACCGAAGCCACCGCCGCTTTCTTGGCGGTTTCCTGTTCGTTTTTGATGGAATCCCAGTACAAAAACAGCTCCCAGCCGCCCCACAAGCACGCAATAATGATGACCGCCGCGATGAGTTTGGTCATGATTCCTCGATACGTTCGATCCGGGCGCCGAGCTGTCGCAGTTTGCCGTCGATATTCTCGTAGCCGCGGTCAATGTGATATACCCGGTTGACCTGGGTGGTGCCTTTTGCCGCCATGCCGGCGATCACCAAGGCAGCCGAGGCGCGCAGGTCGCTGGCCATCACCGGCGCCCCGCTAAGTGGTTTGCCCCCTTTAATAATGGCGCTCGGTCCTTCGATCTCGATGTCCGCTCCTAAACGAGTCAGCTCGCTCACATGCATGAAGCGCGACTCGAAAATCCGTTCGGTGATTATGCTGATGCCAGGTGTCAGAGTCATCAACGCCATCATCTGTGCCTGCGCATCGGTGGGAAACCCGGAATACGGCAGCGTCGTGATATCCACCGGCTTTAGCTTTCCATTGCGCCGGACCTGCAGCCCATCACTGGTGCAGTCAATGCGCGCCCCGGCCCCTTTCAGCTTGTCGAGAATCGCATGAATGTGGTCCGGACGGGCGCCGCGAATGGTGACATCGCCATTGGTGGCCACCGCGGCGATGGCGTAGGTCGCGGCCTCAATCCGGTCGGGAATCACTTCGTGCTCGGCACCATGAAGTTCTTTAACCCCAGTGATGGTCATTGTGGGACTGCCAGCTCCTGTGATACGCGCGCCCATGGCGTTGAGGAAGGTCGCCAGGTCCACTACCTCCGGCTCGCACGCGGCGCTTTCAATCACGGTTACCCCTTCAGCGAGCACCGCAGCCATCATGACGTTGGCCGTGCCCAGGACGGTGGAACCGGATCTGCCTCCCAAAAACATCGCGGAACCGACCAGGCGTTTGGCGGTGGCCTGCACGTAGCCCGCCTCAATCACCACTTTGGCTCCCAACGCTTCAAATCCTTTCAGATGCAAATTAATCGGCCGGGCGCCGATCACGCATCCGCCTGGAAGTGAGACCATGGCCTTCTTCAAACGACCCAGCAAAGGTCCCATAATGCAAATGGAACCTCTCATCTTGCGCACCAGGTCATAGTCGCCGGCTCCCCGAATCTTGCGGGCTTGCACGCGGACCGTGCCCTCTTTCATGCTAACCTCGGCCCCGAGCCAGGTCAGAATCTGCGCCATGAATCGCACGTCGCTCAGGTTGGGCACGCGCCGGATCACGCACGGTTCGCTGGTCAGCAGCGTGGCCGCCATGATTGGCAAAACGGCATTCTTTGCTCCACTCACGGCTACTGTTCCGTGCAGCGGAGTTCCGCCTTTGATCAAAAAACTATCCATTTAATTTATATTGTTCTGGCCCCACGATCACACCTCGAGCACTCACCCACCCCGCTCGCTGAACCAAAGGAGCAACTATATTGTCCTTCAAATATCGTCATTTTTGTACCGATACCGGTCTCCGCGCCACCACGATCCTCGGTCGTTGACTGTAATCGTTGACCACGGCTTCCACAATCCAGTTTTGGCCTTCCAACAAGCTACGAATAGCATCCTGCTGCCCATCGCCAAATTCCAGCATCATCTTTCCTGAGTCAGCCAGCCACTCCGCCGCATGCTCCGCGAGATACCGGTAATGGTCCAGCCCATCGGCGCCGCCGTCCAGGGCCAGCAGCGGATCGAACTGACGCACCTCCGGGTCCAGGAGCGGAATTTCACCCGAAGAAACATAGGGCGGGTTCCCCACCAGCAGGTTGAACCGCGTCCCGGGCGACAATCCTGCCAACCGATCGCTAAGGCAAAAGGTAATCCGCTCCGTTACCAGATGTGCTTCGGCGTTTTTCCTGGCTACTTCGATCGCCTCTGGAGAGACATCCAGCGCCACACACCGGCAACGCGATGATTTCCGGGTGAGGGTCACGGCCAAACAACCGCTTCCAGTACCATAGTCCAGAACCAGCGGTTCGCCCGGTAACCGGTTCAAGAACTGCCAGGCCAGTTCGGCGAGTATCTCCGTCTCCGGCCGCGGCACCAGCACCCGCGCAGTAACCAACATCTCCAACCCGCAAAAGTTCGTGCCCCCAAGAATGTGCTGCAGCGGTTCACGCTGACCGCGACGCTTGACATACTCGCGCATGAGATCGGTCTCCTTGGAGGCCAGCGACCGCTCGAACTCCAGGTAAAGCCGCATCCGCGGCAGGCTCAAAACCCGCGCGAGCAACAATTCCGCGTTTAAGCGCGCCGATTCCACCCCCTTGCGGGTCAGATACTCCGTGCTGCGTTGAATGGTTTCCAAAACCGTCACGCGCACAATGTATGGAGAAAGCGTCGCCAGCAAAGTCGAAAGCGGATTTCCCTCGAAATTCACAGGACCACCTCACAAACCCGCACGCCCTTCATTATCCTCCTCAGCACTCGTTTCCTAGGCGCCAACGGCCATCCAGAATTGGCGCTTTAGACCTTGAATTGCAGGAATGCCGTTTCTATGTTCGGCGTCATGAAACGATTTGGATGGTTTGTATTCAGCGTCGCTTTGCTGACGAGCGGTCCATTGCTGGCGCAGGACGCGGCGACCGAAGAGCGGCTCAATAAATTGAGCGGCCAGATTGAGGATTTGATTTCCGCCCAAAAGGCTTTGCAGCAACAGGTCAATAGCCTCTCCCGCGAAGTGGCGCAATTGCGCGACCAGGCGGCCAATAAACCCGCTGTCGATTACGCGAGCAATGAGGACCTCAAACGCCTGTCCGAGACCATCAAGGAAGTGGACCGGAAACGAATGGACGATTACGAGAAGATTCGCGCGGAAATCGTCAAATTGGGAAATGCCGTGACTGCTCCACCAGCGCGCCCCCGCACTCGCCCGACACCCACCACCGAACAGTCCATCACTCCCGATAAACCAGCACGCCCGGAGGCCGGTTTCGAGTACGTGGTGGAAAAAGGAGACTCGCTCTCCGTTATCGTCCAGCGCGTTCGGGAAAAGGGCATCAAAGTCACCATGGACCAGGTGCTCAAAGCCAACCCCGGCTTGAAGCCCGAGAAAATGCGCGCGGGTCAAAAGCTGTTTATTCCCGCTCCTTGAATCTCAGATCTGAGCAAACCCCTATGACAAAAGCGCTAATCCCAAGCCTGAGCGTGGCGACGGCCCTGCTTTGCCTTGCCTCGATGCCGCAGTCGAGCCTGGCCCAGGAAAATGTGACCATCCCCAAGTCCCGGCTCGACGAACTGGAGAAGAAAGCGGCGGAACTCGATCGGCTGAAAGGTGACTTGAACAAGACCAAAGCTGAGAATGTTCAATTACAGCGCCAGAACCAGGAAGCTAATGCCAAATTGGCCACCCTGCCCGGCGTTGCGCCGGCCACGAATACCAGCCCGGCTATTACCACCTTGCCGCCATTGACGGAGCACGACATCGTGGAAGCCGAAGACCTCGCCAATTACTTCAAGTTCGATCCCAAAGCAGCCGAGCAAAGATTCGCAAAACGGAAGTTCCGAATTCGCGGTATCGTCGCCGGCTTTGAAAAGCCTCCTTTCATCCGCCCCTACAAAGTCCTGCTCAAAACCGCGGATCCACACCAGGTGGTAGCCTGCGAATTCTCCCCGGAAGATCGCTTCAGCGCGGTTTTTCCCGCGAAGAATGGCACCGAATTACGCGGGTTGGATTCCGGAGTCGCCATCATCATCCTGCGCCTAGGCGACCATGTCCTGGTCGACGCTGAATGCAGGCGTGGTCGAGAATCCGGAGTGATTGTCACCGGCTTCAAGCTCGAGATCGCACCCTGAGCGACAAGTCGTTCAGTGATGGCCCGGGGGCAGGTGGCCAGCGCTCCAGAGTATGAACACGAAGGCGGCCAGCGCGATACGGTAGTAGCCGAAGGCAACGAACGTGTGCGTCTGCACATACCGGAGCAACCACTTCACCACGACAAACGAAACCACGGCGGAAACAAAAAATCCCAGAACTACCATCGACCAATTTTCCGTGGGCGCGCCATGCGTTTTGAAAATGGCGCTGACGATTTTCAGTCCCCCAGCCGCCAGCATCGTAGGAATACCCACCAGAAACGTAAACTCGGTGGCCGCGACCCGATTGATTCCCAGGATCAACGCCAGCAAAATCGTGGCGCCGGAGCGCGACGTCCCCGGGAAACCGGCCGCGAGCAATTGCCCAAGCCCCACCGCAACCGCCACTGTCCACGTCACGTCGCTCGATAATTGCCGCCCTTTCAGGCCGCGCTCAACGAGGATAAAAGCGATGCCCCCGATCAATAGGGCCAGGGCGATGGGAACGGCGTTGTCGGGGAGCTTGAAGTGCATCTTCTCCATCAGCACCCCCCCAGCGCCAGTGATGCCAAAGGCAACAGCCAATTTGCCCAGGTAGTCGCGCGTTGCGGGCTGCTGCCACTGAAACAGGAATTGTGACACCCGCGTCTTGAACAAGGGAATCACCGCCAGCACCGCCCCGGATTGAATCACGATATTGAACAAATCCGACTGGCTCGGCAGCCAATGCTCCACAATCAACAGGTGGCCGGTAGAAGAAATGGGCAGGAATTCGGAAATCCCTTCAATGATTCCGAGCAATATGATAGCGAGCCAGTCAGGCATTCGCGGTAGAAATCATAAGCATCAGCAAAACACAAGCCTCGAATCGTCCCACATGCGGCAAGGTACGCGACCCGGGCCGGCCTGGACCGGCAGAATTACTTCTTTTTGGAGAACATCGAACCCAGAGAAGACTTGGACTCTTCCTCGCGCTGGCGCACCTTGAGCTGACCGAGGATAGCATGCCATCCGATATAGATTTTGTGCCACTGGCTTTCGAGATTGCGTAGCGGCCCCTCCCCCATGTCGCTCAGATAGCGAAGTGAAGCGGCGTTGCCAATCAAAGTATGAATCTCCTCTTTGGTGGGTGAGGCGACATCCACTGACGCCAGGATCGTCTCCAACTCCTGCACGATCAGGCTCTTGATTTCCAGGAACTGCGCGTCGTCCTCCGGGCCGAACTTCTTGGACCGGGCGAGGTTGAGGAACTGATTGAACTGCTTCCAACACTCCAGATAGTTCTCCATCTGGGTAATCAATAGGTCCAGTTTCTTGTTCTGCATAGGGGGACTAGTTTAAATTTTTAGGAGCACCGGCGGAGACGGGAACCAGGAACACCACGGCACCGCCGCGTAATTCGCGTGCGGTGATTTTGATACTTGGATACTCGATGTTGAGTTCGTCCAGGGGCAATCCCGCGGCGTCCGCGGATTTGAACGCCTGCAGGACTCGTTGGGCGACTTTTCGGAGCTGCTCGTTCGGATAAGATGACGCCACGGTCGAGGCCAGAATTTCCCCGGTACCATCCACGGTGAAACTGCCGGCGGGCAGGGCCAGCAAAGTGGGTTCGGCGTTCTTGAAAAGGTTTAGGAGGCCCATAAGGACAACGCGAGGTTGGTTAAATCCCGGATACGCGCGGGTTCGATGCCCGGCCTCCAGCCGATACAGACGTCCGCCAGCGGAGCGGTAAACAAAGTGATCGCCTGGGTCGCGTTACGGCCCTCAAGACGGGATACTGGACCCGCCCGCAGTTCATCTCCCAGCTCACGAAAATCCGCCAGAACTTGTTTGGTCCAGGCTCCTAAGCCCTCCGGGTTTTCCACCGCTCCGACCACTTGCGTCTTCTCTTCGCCATTATCGACGATTACTCCAAAGCTCAACTCCGGCAACCCGCCCAGCACGAACACCGGCGAACCGGGCACATTCCGCTGCCCCGCCTCTGCCCCGCCAAAGTTGGCTTCGTCCAACGCCTGGGCCGAGTCCAGCAACAGCCCGCTGTAGGATTGCGTAATCCGGCGCGAACGCGTCGGCTCAGCCGGCAGGGACTCGAACCCCCCGCCGCGCCACGAAAAAATGCGTCGAAATGCGGGTTCCCCCACCAAATCGCCAGCCTCCGCATCCACTACATCGCCGTCCTGAATCCAGATTTTACCCGTCTGCATGCCATTGGTGATGCGCAACACGGACGAACTCTGGGAGAGACACTCCAACTGCACGAGGTCCATCAGGCTCTTGCTCTGAACCCCGCGAAAACCGGAATCCTCCTCTGTTCCCAACAGCGACTCCAGGCATTCCAGGAACAGGGTGATCTCCTGTTCATTAGAGGGTTTGTGCCAGAAAAGATCCACGCCCAGGGCATAAACCCGCGAGCGGAACTGCTCATCCTGCAGCGCCGTGATGGCCACGGTACGCAGCTTGGGAAACTTGCGCCGCACGATGGACAGCACTTGCAGGCCATCCATCTTGGGCATTTTCAAATCGCAGATCATCAGCCGGAAAGAATCGGACTCCAGCCGGGCAAAGGCTTTCGGACCCGACGTTGCGATTTCGATTTCTGGATTGCTGGGAAGCCTTTGCAATAAGTGCCGATACGTCTCCAGCAAGGCAGGATCGTCATCCACCAACAATATTTTGCTTCGGATTGCCATGAATCATTATGCCCGCGTTAAAAAACCCGACCGCTATAACGGTCTATGCGATTCAATCGCCGACTAAGCAAGGCGCGTTCCGTACTTGGAACTTTCCCAAACTTTTTTAGAAAATCAAGTCGTTCGGAGCGCCTGGCCACCAACCGCCACTCTGCTCGCGCCACAGTTCAAGGCCACCACGGGACAGCGCCGTCCAACCCTGAGACAATTTCGGCACTGCACCAAGGCTCCTATAGTACTTGCCAGCGCGCCATTTCCCACGGACGCGTCCGAAAGCGGTCTCATTGTTAAGAATCGCTCCCATCAGCTCTCAAATGGCACGAAAATTGCCCAATTCAAATGCTATGTGAGCGTCCACAAGAGAAATGCAGTGCCTGGTCTTCTTGTGGCCGAAGTGGAAATCCCGGACTCCGAGGGTGGATTCGGGAGAACCGGGCTGGGCATGCCCGTAGCCACTGAGATTGGATAACAGCAACAAAGCACAACGCGTGAAGGACAACATCTTAAAATTTTTCAGGGGCCTCATTGGCAAGAAGGCAGAACCTGCTTCACGGTCTGCGTGCGAGCCCGCCGCTCCGATGCGGCGTCCCCAGGTTTCGGCCCAGGTCGGAGCCCCGGCCGTTGCCCGTTCCGGTCCCAGAACAGGTTCGGAAGCTCTTTCCGGAAAGACCCTCGTGGTCCCACTCCAAAGGATCATCGCCAGTCTGCCACTGGAGTTGCATCCGCATGTGTTAACGCAAGACACCGAGCATCGCCTGGTCCAGGTTCCATTGGAAAAAGTCCTGCCGCAATTATCCCGCGGGGCGGTGCGTTTGACTTTTGGAGAACTTCGCCGGCTGGCACCGGATGTTTTCGCCGCGGCCACTGATCGGGATGCCAGTTTGGTACCTCTGCCTCTCGGAGAAATTCTGAGCCAGTTGAATCCTGCCCTGATCACCCGTCGTCGAGTGCAACGCCATGTTGAAGTCCCGGAGGAGATCAGCAGTCCGTTCGACCCGAGTAATCACGCCCGGATCACGGGTGCGCCGCCCGCAAAGGCGAGTGGAGATACTGACACACTACTAACTTCCGACCCCGTCGGGTCGGCACAAGAATCCGCCTTCGAACCTCGCGGTACCACCCCGACCGGTCAGGTGGGCCATCGCCCTCCGCCAGCCCTTGATCCGCCCCCGGCACAAGTCTCCCTGGTTCGGCCCCGGCACGACGGCAACGGCAAACCGGCCAATCCCCTGCCGACGGCGCATCTACCGCCGCCACCTTCGTCTCCTGCATCTGCTAAGCCGAATGGCCAGGGAAACTCGAATGCCAATCGTAATGGCAACGGCAACGGCAAACCCAATGGTTCCCATGGAATCGCGACGCCCCAGGGCGGTCCGTCTGCGGCTTCGCGCTTCAATTTGCCGTCTGAACCGGTTCAACCTGCCTCCGCGAACTCGGTCCCGCAAAATCAGCAGCCGCCTCGCACACCGTCCGCTCACACCAACCCACTGGGTGCGCCCGCCAAAGCTCGCTTCGATGGAGTCAAAAGTGGTGAAGCGCCTATCGTCGCGGCATTAAGCCGCCTGGCGGAAGCCTGGCCGGAACCGATTCGCAAAGAAATTCTGGAATTTGGACTCGTGGAAGCCGAGGTGAATATCCCAGCAGAAGTCCTCGAGCAAGGGCTTAAGCAGGGCCGAGTCGTCGTCACCTGGAAAACCCTCCGGGAATGGCTGCGGCCGCCCGCCACGGTAAAGGTCTCCCCTGCCGATGCAACAACCCTGGAACTGCCGCTTAAAGTCGTCGCTCCCTTGTTCCTGGCCCGGCAAAAAGAGCGCTTGAGTGACCGCCAAAAGGTGGAAGTCGATAAAGAGATTCCCAACCTGTTCTTTGGCTTCCCCCAGCCGGAGGCCCCTAAGACCACTGCCGAAGATACGAATTATTACATTTGGGATGACGCGACGGAACAGGTTAGCCCACAAACTCAACAGGTCGCCAAACCCACGAATTCTCCAGGCACCAAGTTCGTCTCCAAATACGCGACTCCCAACGAGGTGGTCTCGAGGGCGGCGGCGTTGGAAGGCGTGGCGGGCGCCTTGATCGCGCTGCCCGATGGCCTGCTCGTGGCCAGCCGGCTGTCCAACGATCTCAACAGCGAGACCATCGCCGCGTTTTTGCCCCAGATTTTCGGCAAAGTAAGTCAGTCCACGAAAGAATTACGAATGGGCGAGCTGAACAATCTCAACTTCACCGTTGGCAATGTGCCATGGAAGATCTTCCGCGTGAACGCCATCTATTTCGCGGCGTTTGGCCGGGCGGGTGAACCACTGCCCACGGCACAACTGGCCGCCTTGGCCGCCGAACTCGACCACAACAAATAATTCTCTAATTATGGCTATCATCAACCAGGCTAGCAAAGAACTGCAGGTCAAAATTGTCTATTACGGACCGGCCATGGGTGGCAAGACCACCAACCTTGTCCAGGTGCATGACCACGTGCAAACCAACGCCGGCAACAAAGGCAAACTCGTCTCGCTGGCTACCAGCTCCGATCGCACCCTGTTTTTCGACTTCCTCCCCATCGAGGCCATGTCCATCAAGGGGTTCAAGACCAAGTTCCAGCTCTACACCGTGCCCGGACAGGTGATCTACAACACCACACGGCAACTCGTCCTCCGCGGCGTCGATGGCATCGTCTTTGTGGCCGACTCCCAATACGAAAAAATGGCGGAGAATGTTGAGAGCTTCAACAACCTCGAAGAGAACCTGCGCACGCTGAAGCTGGACCTCAATTCCATTCCTTACGTCCTGCAATACAATAAGCGCGACCTGCCGAACGCGGCGCCAATCGAGTACCTGGAATACCTGCTGAACAACCGGGATTTGCAGGTGCCTTGCTTCAGTTCCACCGCACACAAGTGCGAAGGAGTCTTCGAGACGCTCAACATGATCACGCGCATGCTCCTGCACAAATTCATCAGCCAAGGCACGCCCCAATACGCATGATCAATCATGGGCACCCTTCCCCAACTGCTGGAGCAGGATATCCGATCGCTCGATCGTGAGCTAAAGGAACTGCTGCAACGATCCGAGGCCGCCACGGCCATGGTGATCGACAAAGGCGGTTTCCTCATCACCAGCGCGGGTGAGGCCCAGGATTTCGACCTCACCAGCATCGCCGCACTCGCGTCCGGGGCTTATATGGCGACCCAAACCATCGCCAACATGGTCCAGGAGCCCAATTTCAACAGCGTCTATCACCAGGGTGAGAAGTTCAATCTCCTGGTGCTGGCCATCGATGAGCACTGCCTGCTCACCGTGATTTTTCCCGCGGCCGTGGGCGTCGGCGCGGTCAAGTATTTCGCGCTCCCCGCGAGCGCCCGCATCGCCAATCAACTGGCCATCGCGCAAAAACGCGACCCCGGCGGCGGTCTGGACCTGTCGGTGCTCAACATGGCGGACACCGCCAGCATGTTCCGAAAGAAGTCCTGATCACCCGCAACGCTTCGGCCCTGTCGACAATCCTCAGCGACCGGGCGGCGCGCTGTACCAGAGCGATTCCCAATACTTCCGCTCCACCGCGTAAACATCCACCTTCGCGTTCAGTTCAGGCTGTTCCGGCGGAAGGATGCCATACCGCTTCATCTCCCTTACCCAGTCACGGCGCGGCGTGAAATCCGGCATATCAAAACGCTTAACCTGCTCTAAGCGCGCTTTGCCCGCCTCGCACCAGTCCAGCAACGCCTGGTAATCGGGGTCCCGGACGTCCTTGAAGACCACCACCTTGTCCCGACTCTTGGGATCACGACAAAGCCCCCAACCCCCGCCAGCTTCCGCCAAGGGCGCCAGCAGCATTAGCGATTTCTCCGGCCGGGTGAGGTTAAAGACAAGGTGCCGACTGGTGTTGAGCCGCGGATCATCCATGCTCGGGCGCCAAAAAGAAACGCCCCGCTCGTCCGAGAGTGCCGTCGGCAACAACCGGGCGGGGTGGTTATGACAGGAGGCGCAGCGCGAGGCAATTACTGCCGCTGCACGCCTGGTAGTCGGCCATTCGAAATCGGTTTCCACCGGCTGATTCTCCGCGTAGGCGCCAATCATTCCCGTGCCCAGCGCCGCGTAGGTGCCAGGATAGGCCGCTCCGGTCTCGATCCAGACCATCAGCTTGCGCCGCTGATCCGCACCGATTTTGACGCCATAATGCGCCCCGTCCACATAAGCCAGGATGCGGCTGGCCCCGGTACCCAGCGTGCGCGGCGCATAGTTGCTGCGCGGTTCGTTGCGTCCGTCGGCAAATAGCCGGGCCACCGTGAGCATGTAATAACTATGGCTGAACATGGGGCCCCGATCGCCCGTGAGAATAAGCCCACCGGCTCGGGGACCGCCCTGCCCCTTTTCGTAACCGTGACAACTGACGCAGTGTTCATCCAGGATCGGCTGAATGTCGCGCGGAAAGTCCAGGACTTCAGGAACCCCCTCGATCGGAGTGATCTTGCTGGGAGCCCGCCGGGCAGCCTGAGGCATGGGTGTGACCAACGAGGTTTTGGGCGCCAATTGCCGCTGCTCATGGCATCCCACGCACGAGGTGGTTTCCCCCGGCTGTACCGTCAGAAAACTCTGCATGCGCTTTACTGAGAGATCCCCTTCGTCCAGCGCTACGAAGAAAAAGCTGCGCAGCGCGGGTAATTCGAGAAATGCCGAGCCGTCCTCCTCAACCGGAACGACCCCAACCGCCCGCTCCAAAGTAAACGTGCCTCCATAACTAATGGGATCCATGCCGCCCGTGTAATGTATCGGCATGGGCAGGCTTTCCAGCACGAGCAGCTTCTTAATTTCACCACGTTTCACCCCCTGCATGTTTCGCCCCTCGTAAATGTCGGCCAGGAGCAGGCGTCCGGTGGGTTTGCCGGGATTAACACGGTCTGGAATGACACTTTCCGCTTCGTGCGCCACCAAAGGACGCGGTTCATGCAGGTGCATGCCAGCCTTGAGATCGGCTTCGGGCAGGGTGAAAATCTTCTGACGCGCGCCGCGATCGTCCATCAGCACTAACGTACCATCCAGCGCCGCCATGAAGCAATGGCTGGAAAAAGCCCACGGATCGCGATACGGCCGATCGTCGCTGATTTTTCGTGCCCGCGAGGTGTCATCTGGCCCGCCTTTCACATCCACCAACGTCACCGGCCCAGCGTGTTCGCGCCCACCGTGCCCCGGAGAAAAGATGGCGATAACCTGATCGCCACCCGGCACCGGCTTGGCGTCGATCATCACGATTCCCGGATGCAGATTGCCGTACCAGATCATTTGGCCGGTCCCATCCGGATTGGCGGTCCACAAATGGTGATAATCCACCTGGCTGCGATCCACGTACTCCCAGCGGGTGTACAGGATGCGCCCGTCGCTCATTGGCCAGGGGGTGTTGTCCTGTTCATTGTTGCTCGAGATGGGCCGCACGTTCTTTCCATCAGCATCGCAGCGGTGCAACGTGGCCACCTGAGTCAGCCAGCAATTTACCCAGCGCTTGCAGCGCGTGGAGACGAACACCACCCCACCATCAGGCAGATACGAGGGCTCAATGTCGTCATAGTCACCGGTCGTCAACTGGCGCAGGCCCGATCCAGCCGAGTTGATCTCGTACAGCAGGTAATTCTCAGTGCCTCCTTTGCGATAGGAGAATAGAATCTTCGAGCCATCGTAACTCACCTGCGGGTCGCGTATTCCCCCTCGCGGATCATCCAAGAGTGTCCGCAACTGGCCCGTTTCTCGGTTCCAGCGATAGAGCTTTGCCCCCTCCCGCCACGCCTTGCGCCCGGGATCGTGAGCATAATAGCCGATGTTTGCGTACCAATGACCATCCGTGTCGTTCATCTTCCGGGCGGCGAAGACAAAGTCGGTGACATTGGAAAACGCCCCGCCAGCGAATTGATCCAGCAAGCCAGCAGCCAGGCAACCGGGCGCCAGCATCAAACACATCCCCAACCAGGGCCGGAGCACCCGAGGCCAACCAGCCGGCAACAAAGCCGTTAGTCTCATAACCACCATGCTTATATGCTTTCTGCCGCACCCGTGACAAGCCGCAGATTTTGAAGCCTATAAATGGCGGCCATCGTCCGACCCACCACGTCGGCGCGATAGGTCAATCCTTGACGCCCTCTTTTGGGGTCCGCCCAAACCGTCCCCCGGAATTCGCTGCGCCACAGTAGGGTTGCTTTTCGATCAAATCGCGAATGTAAATGCACTGTCGCAAAATGAAGCTTGACAAAGTGTGTATTCAGCCGGAGTTTAAATGAAATCCCATTCGTCACGACCATGTCGTAAGTTTTCAACCTCCTATTGTAGAAAGGAACAGCATGAACCTTCTGCTTACCTCAACGATGGCCACCCTTGCCCCGTGTCGGTTTTCACTCGCAAGGCGTCGGGGTTGGGTGGCGTTTCTGTGGCTGGCCTCGGTGTATGCGCTGCCAGCGGCGGTGCTGGACAATTTCAGCGGACCAAAAACCGGGTGGACTGACACCCTGAACAGCGGCACGATCGCGCAGGTGGGCGGACAGTTTAACGTCAGCACCGCCCCAGCCTCCGGCGCCCTGACTTACAGCAAAAAGACCTCGTCCACTTTCACCAACCAAAACAATCACACCCTGGAGTTTCGGGTGGATATTAATGGCGTCACTCCGGGCGACCGCGACCCCAACGCACAGTCGATCCTGGCTTGGGTTCCCTCTGGCGGCGCCGTTCTCGGGAGCGGTTACAGCCTGGTCCAAAGCGCCGGGAGTTTGAGCATCCGGAAAGGCTCGTCCGTGCTCTATACCACCAATTACGCGACCGCCGGGACCAACATCCAAAACACGAACATTACCATGGTCCTTAGAATGACCCCGAACGCCGGGGCGGTGAGCGTGAATGCGAGGATCTACAAGCGGGTCGCCGCCGGCTTGATCGGCCAGTATTTTACAGTGCTTGCCGAATACACCGTGATTGACGGTTCTGGACTGGTTGGAGTTGGTGGCAACGCCGCCCTGGGCGTCAAGAATCTCGCCGCCGCCGGGGGTGCCACTGTGGCGTTTGCCAACCTCCAAGTCTTCGAAATGAATGATACCATCCTGGATAATTTCGATAACAATCCCGGAATATCCGGATGGAATGTGTTCAAAAAGAACCCCGGCCTGGGCGACTCGGTTTCCGTAGTGAACGGACAAGTGGACGTGCTCGCGACCATCGCGGACGCATCCGGCGGCTTTGCCGGCGTCTATTCCGCAAATACATACAAGATCATTGATGGTGGCCGTGTGGAGTTTCAACTCGACGTTGTCAACAACATTAGCGGGGTAAACTCCTACTCGGCGCTCGGCTACCTGCCCATCGCCACGCCGCAGTTCATCTATGGCATCGTGGAGTATCATGTGGCCAACGATCAGACGGGCCACACCGTGGTGGTAAATGGGAAGGGCTACAACGAGTGGTGGGGCGGACGTAACGACATCCAACCACCCACCACCCCGCCCGGCGCGCGCTATACACTCACCATGACGGGAGAAGGAGCCAACTGCCGCGTCGAGACCCGCATTGAAGACTTGAGCGTCACCGACCTGAACGCCCCCTCCCGCGTCGTCTGGCAAACCGAGTTCATCGACACCCCGGCCGCCGATCCCGGGTTGAATGAAGCCGCTAATGGAAACGCGTTTCCGTATTTGAATTTTGACGGCCGTTTCTGCATCTCCACCTTCAATTCCGGCGCGCTGCCGCCGGCCTGGGCCGAAATTATCTTCGACAACGCCGTGGTCAATCTCACCCTGCCCCCAGTTGCCGCTCCGAAGATCCAAAATATTTCCCCTGATCAGGGATTGAATTTCCTGCCCGACACCACCCCCGTCACTTTTGACGTCACCGACTCGACCAATGTGCCCCTCGACCAATTGTCCGTGACGCTCAACGGCACGCTGTACACAAATGGCTCGCCCGGGGTGGCGATCACCCCCGGTGGAGCCACCTCGACCAGCCGGCACTTTGTGTTGTCCGGAGCGCTCAGCCCGAATCTGAATTACCTGGGAAACATTCAAGCCCGGGGTCCATCCGGCTTGCTCTCCACTTACGCCCTGGCGTTCGACACCTTCCTCACCAACAATTACACGGTGGAGTCGGAGGAATACAACTTCAGCACGGACAGCGGCACTACCGGCGGCTCTTTCTTCGATTCGCCGCTATTGATTGCCGAGGGCACCACACAACCAGGAGCCTATAACGGCCAACCCGGCACACCGGAAGTGGATTTTCATGACAACCGGGGAACCTGCTTCAGTTGCGGACCATCGGACGCGAATCACACGTTCCGCCCCTTTGACCTGGTTTACACCGCACGCTCCGGTGATCTGGTACGCGCCAAATACACGGCTGCGGGTGGCGGCGCCGCAAATTTCTTCGAGGAGGAAGTCGAAGATATTCACGATGGAGATTGGCTGAACTACACCCACACCTACCCGGCGGGCACCTTCAATGTTTTCCTGCGGCAAGCTCAGTTCAAGATCGCCCGCTCCCTAGTGACCCTGGAACGCGTTACCGGAGATCGCACGCAGACGAACCAAACCACAGCTTCTCTCGGTTCTTTCATGGGGTTACCGAGCGGGCTCGGACTTTTCCGCAACGTGCCGCTGACGGATGGAACGGGTAACCCCCTGGTGGTCCGCTTCTCCGGCGCCGTGGACACACTGCGCGTGATGAACCGCACCACCGGCAATGCCGACCTGGACATCGGCAACCTCGAGCAGAACTACCTGGTGCTTATCCCAGCACCCAACCCGGGCACCCTCCGACCGTTCGTCGCCCTGGTCTCACCGCTGCCAAATATTTCGATCAATTCCGCCACCCCATCCATCACCGCCAGCCTGGTGAACCGGGACACGACCGTAAACCTGGGCTCGATCCAATTGCTGGCCAACGGTATTCCTTTAACCGTTCAAAAAACCGCGACCGCAACCGGTGCGGACCTTTCCGCCACCCTGTCACCCTTGCCGCCGCCTGACACGGTGGTGACCAATACCCTGATTTTCCAGGACAGCGACGGAATCTTCCAAACGAATAACTGGACCTGGACCCTCTCGTATCAGTTGCTGCGCGCTGCCTCCGCCCTCCCGCTGGGAAGTCTGAAAGTGCGTGGTTTTGACGTTCGCATGGTCCAAACCGATAATAGCGGCGTCAACCTGGACAACACCCTAATTCGAGCAGAACAGCAGTTGGCGATTCCACCTGAAATCGCGCACGACCGGGCGGCAACCAGCATCGTCCAGGTGCTGAACTGGAACCAGAACGGCAGTCCAACCAATGTTCCGGGACTGTGCCCGGCGGGTGAAATTAAGAATATTGCCGTAGAAACACTCGGCTACCTCGAGCTCACCGCGGGCTTGCACCGGTTCCATGTGGTGACCGACGACCGGGCTGGATTTTATACCGGCAGAAGCTTGAAAGGCCCCGGCATGATGACCATTTGGGAAGCGCCGGATAACACGGCCAACACCACGTTTGACTTTGTCGTGGAAGCCGCCGGACTCTACCCCTTGCGGTGTGTGTGGGAGCAAGCCGGAGGTGGGGCAGTGCTCAACGTGACTTCGGTCAATCTGGGCGACAATTCGGAGATCGCTTTGAATGATCCGACTGATCCCCCGGGCGTGGTCAAAGCGTGGTATCCCCTCGCGTGCCTGGCTTCCAGCACGGTCACCGGGCCATTCACGGTGGAACCCACCGCCACCTGCTCCTTGAATACCACGGACATCATATGCATCGACAACGGTCTGCCGATGAATGCGATGGTCGTAGGTGGCACGGTTACCGTGCCAGCGGCACAAACGGCGCGCTTTTATGCATTGGACGGACCACGGGCCACCCGCATCACCAATATCAGCCGGGCCGGCTCAAATATCATTCTGACTTTTGTAGTGCCGTAGCATGAACCGCCCGGAATCCTCCCACACCGCTCCTGGTCATCCCTGGCCAATGGAGCGGTTGGGAATTTGTTCGCGATTACGGGTCCGTTTTAGGCCTTTCAGCTACTTGTTGTATGGTGAAAATGCCTGAACCGACGAGGTCGTTTCGGGCCAGGCAGGTGAGCGCCCACGCGAAGCTATTCTTCGCTCAGCAGAATGGTCAATTTGCGGGGCCCGTGCGCGCCCAGAACCAGGATACGCTCGATATCCCCGGTGCGGCTGGGACCGGTCACAAATGAAATAAAGCTGGGATAATCCGTGCCGTAGCGCTGTCGAATCAAAGCAAAAGCCTCCGGCAAATCGGCAAGTAATTGGCTGCGCCGCGCCAGCACCACATGGTGCGGCGGCAACACGGACAACGCCCTCCCACCGGCACTCCGGCTGGTGATGAGCACACTGCCGGTTTGTGCCACCAGGGCATCGCACTCGGTTATTCCCGCATCGCAGTTTTCCAATTCTTCCACCTTATAGCCGCTATCCGTCCAACATACTGGCAGCCCCAAATCCGCAATCGCCCCCTTCACCAACGTCCCCGCGTGGGCGCCGATCTTCTTCCACCCGTCACTTTCCCGCAACCGGCGCAGTTCATCGCGAAAGCCGCCGGTCGATGCCACGACCCGTAACTCGGTTTTCAAATCACTGGACTGCTGCCGGAACAACTCGAGGCGCTCCGCATACCCCTCCCCCACCTTCGGCAACCAGGATCGCGGGGTCGAGCTTTGCGCCATTACTGAAGCCGCGGCGGGCGTCGATTCAGCATGGGCACCGCCCGGACGCGGCGCCGCCACGCTGAGCGCCTCCCGGATGCGGCCAAGAATTTTTTCACGCTCCGTCATTTGCGGCTGCTCCAGTATTCTTTGAATGTCTGTTTGGCAATCGGGGGCAGGTCACGAGTCTTCGTCCACGCATAGGCGGGATCCAGGCGCGAACCCTTGACCAAGGGATGCAAGCGCTGCGCCATCCGCCCCACCTTCTTGACCAACGCGTAGCAGCCCGGACGATTGATCACGTAGGCAAAAACTTTGAACGCCAGCCTTTCAAGTCGCGACGGCTTGGAGGCGGAAGCGTTGCGGCGATTTTGAAGCAAATGGTGATGCAGATCGATTTTAACAGGGCAGATATCCGTGCAGGCGCCACACAGGGAACTGGCATAAGAAAGGTGCTTCCATTCCAGCAATCCGCGCAGGTGCGGGGTGATGACTGAGCCCACCGGTCCGGAATACGTGGTGCCATAGGAATGCCCGCCGACGTTGCGATAAATTGGGCACACGTTTAAACAGCCCCCGCAGCGGATGCAGTGCAGGCTGTCGCGTTGTTCGGCATCCGCCAACAGTTCAGTGCGCCGGTTATCCAGCAAGACCACGTGGTATTCCTCAGGCCCGTCCGGTTCGCCCGGCCGCCGCGGACCTCCGTAGAACGAGTTGTAGCAAGTCAATCCCTGCCCTGCTCCCACCGTGGCCAACATCGGCAGAAACAAAGCCAGGTCCTCCAGTCGGGGCAGAATCTTCTCAATCCCCAGCAACGTCACCATCACCTGGGGCAAAGCCGCCGTTAACCGCGCATTCCCCTCGTTTTCCGTGATCGAGATCATGCCCGTCTCGGCGATGGCGAAGTTTGCGCCCGTGAAGCCCACGTCAGCGCGCACATATTTCTGCCGCAGCACCCGGCGGGCAATGAGCGTGAGTTCCTCCGGATCGGCGGTCGGCGCACTGCCCAACTCACGCGTGAACAACTCGCTGATCTGGTGCCGCGTCAAATGCATCGCGGGAAACACTATATGATACGGCGGTTCCTTGCGCAGTTGCACGATGAACTCGCCCAAGTCGGATTCCACCACTTCGAATCCCGCTTGCTCCAGCGCGGCATTCAAATGGATCTCCTCCGAGGTCATGGCCTTGGATTTGATGATCGATCGGGCCTGTTTTTCCCGTAGCAAATTGGTGATGATCTCGCGCGCCTGCGCGCCGGTACTCGCCCAATGAACCTTCGCGCCGCGGGCCTCAAGTTGAGTCGCAAAGCGGGTCAAATGCTCGTCCAAATGGTTGACCGCCTCCCACTTGATTTCCGCAGCAGCTTGCCGGGCCGCATTCCAGTCCTGGTAGCGGCTGCGCACCCGGTCTCTGACCACTTCGTACTTTCCGATCGCGGTTTGGATCAACTGCCGATGCCGAAGATCCTGCGTGAGCAAAGTGGCCTGCTCTTTGAATTGGCGCGCGCTGGTGTTCATGTCGTGGCCAGCACCTCCGCCAGGTGGATGGTTTTGAGCTTGCTCTTCTGGCGGTCCAACAATCCCTGAATGTGCATCAGGCAACTGGAATCATTGGATACAATGTACTCCGCTCCCGTTGCCAGCGCGTGGCTGCATTTCACCTCGCCCATGGCCGTGGATATCATCGGGAACTTCGCCGCGAACGTTCCGCCAAAACCACAGCAGACCTCTTCAGCCATCTCCACCAACTGCACCCCGCGCACTTTCTCCAACAATTTGCGCGGCTGACTCTTGATGCGCAGTTCGCGCAGTCCGTGGCAACCGTCGTGGAAAGTGACCTTGGCGGGAAAGTGAGCGCCCAAATCCGTAACCCCCAGGCGCGTTACCAGGAAGTCCGAAAATTCATAACATTTCCCTGCCAGGTCTGCCGCCGCGCGCTCATTGGGGGTCCCCCGGAACAGATCCAGGTAAAACTTCTTGATCATGGCCCCGCAGGAACCGGAAGCAATCACCACCACCTCGGAATCAGCAAGGGCCTGGAGGGTTTTCTCGGCAACTGTTCGCGCCTCGTCCCAATAGCCGGAATTGAACGCCGGTTGGCCACAGCACGCCGCCGACTCGGGACAGCGCACGGAGTGGCCCAACCGCTCCAAAATGCGCACCATGCTGATGCCCACCCGGGGATACATCATATCCACGAAGCAGGGTATGAACAGTGTGACTACCATAATAGCGCCTGCCAAAAACTATCCGACTGCCAACGCCGCACGACCGGCATCGATTCAGCTCTGCGCCACGCCTTCGAGCAACCGGGCAACTACCTCCGCCGCGGTATAACTTTCCTTGCCGGGCGCCAGGTAGGCGGCCACGTCCGCCAGGTCATCGCCGCCAGTAACGACCGGCAACTCCAGACCGCCCTCGGGTCGATATTGACCAAGCCCCACGGTCGCAGGCAAACCGTTACAGATGCACTTTCGCCCCGCGGTCTCATCCACCTTGCCACCTTTTCGCAGGAAATTCTCCGGTGGCTCCGCCGGGCAACGGTATCCCACTGTGCCATCGGCTTTGCGATACGGGTGCCGCAAATAACCCAAATCACAGATTCTGTCCCGCGCGGCGTAAATCTCGGGCTCGGACAACGTTCCCGGCAGCCGGGCCATTTTGAAGGGGAAACCTGTCGGGGATGCCTGCGGATCGGTGAAGACCCGCATACTCCCCTGACGGCTCATCTCCAAAGCTTGCTTGCGGAGGCTCGGCAAAATGCCCGATTCCTCACAAAACGCGAACGCGGTGCCCACCTGGATGCCGGCAGCCCCCAGAGCCAGGGCTTCACCCAGTTTTCCCGGTCGACCGTAAGAGCCCGCCAGCCAAAACGGTAGACCCAGCGCTCGGATCTTATCGAGATCCGCCGCATCGCGCGGGCCGTACACCGGTTCCCCACCCTCGCTCAGTTGCATCGGGCCACGTGGCGGTGCGTTGTGACCACCGGCCGTCGGTCCTTCAACGATGAATCCGTCCACCTGGCCGCTCGCCTTCTTGGCCAGCGTCATGGCCAATGTGGCGGATGCCACAATCCCCAGGAACTGGGGGCGCTTTAAAACTGGCGGCTCGCAGCCACAAAAATCGCGCGGATCAAACTTCGTGCTGTACACTTCATTGGCACCCGCTCCCTCAACATCCAACCGCAGTTCCACCCGCTCGCCCCGGGCCAGTTGATCCATGATCCCGGGAATAGCGCGCGGAATCCCGGCACCCATGAGGATATAATCCACACCTCCCAACATGGCTCCGTATATGGACGGCAATGTCGGGATCTGCATCTTCTCGAGGTAATTGATCCCCACCGGGCCGGAATGGCCTTGCCGCGCCAGAAAAACCTCCACGAAATTCGCGATCACCGTCAACTCGAGCAAATCCCGCCGCAAGTTGATGGTCGGCATCGTGGTGAGCCGAAACGGAGTCTTGGCACTCTTGCCGCCCGGAATGTAATGCTGCGCCACCACCCGCTCCGCCATTTCCGGGAAGGGGAACTGCTTCAAAGCCTCCCGCAACGCACCCTCCGGATCCCCCAATTGCAACCGACGCGCCAGCACCACGGCCAAAGCGGTGCCGGAGACAATTCCCAGTTGCCCCAACCGGGACACCGCCCGTGCCAGTTGCCAACCGGACACTGCGACTCCCATGCCGCCCTGAATGATTTTGGGATGTGACGTGATCATATTGAACTAACCGCCTGCCACTTTGAAACCTGCACGGCAGGCAACTTAAGGGCGCCCGGATCCTCGCGGTGCTGACACGCAAGGCTACCGGCTACTGGAACCGACAAGTTGAAACCCTAACGGTTTCCCCTCTCCAAGGAAAGGGCCATTATGCGACCGCACCGCGTTAATCGAACCAGGCCCGCGGTGCGGGTGAACATCCCACGGGCTATTCCACTACCCGCCGCCCCTTCTTCCTGGCCTCAAATTGCTTTTTGATCCACTCGTAGGTGGCCTTGAGACCGGCATTCAACGTGGTGTTCGGTTCCCACTTGAGCATCTTGCGAATGAAGGTGTTGTCACTGTTGCGTCCCGCCACACCCCGCGGTGCGTCCAGTTGATAATCGCGCTGCAGTTTGACCCCGGCGATCCGCTCGACTTTGCTGACCAGTTCATTGATCGACACCAGTTCGCTCGAACCGAGATTGATGGGCGTCGCGATCAACTCATCACTGTGCATGATCGTGTCGATGCCTTTGGTGCAGTCGTCAATATACATGAAACTGCGGGTCTGGCTGCCGTCGCCCCAGATGCTGATCTTGCCCGAACCGCTGTCAATCGCCTCCACGACCTTGCGGCAAATCGCCGCCGGAGCTTTCTCCCGCCCACCATCCCAGGTACCGTTCGGACCGTATACGTTGTGGAACCGGGCGATGGCGGTTTTCAGGCCGCGTTCAGCCCAATATTCCTCACAGAACATCTCGCTCATCAGCTTTTCCCAACCGTAGCCCCGCTCCGCCATGGCCGGATAGGCATCGCTTTCCTTCAACGCAGTCACCTTGGGATCCTGCTGCAACTGCGTGTTGTACGCGCACGCCGAAGAGGAGAAAAAGTACCGGCGCGCCCCGGCGCGGTAAGCGGCTTCGATCATATGCGTATTGATCAGGATACTGCGCAGGCATTCCACCCGGAACCGCTCGATGAAGCCCATGCCACCCATATCCGCCGCCAGGTTGTAAACCTCCACAGCCCCTTCACACGCCCGCTCGCAATTCTTGTCGTTACTCAGATCCAGATTCAGGCATTCCACTCCCGGCACCCGCTGGTACCATTCCGGCAACGGTTTCTTGTCAATCCCGCGGATGTTGGTGAATCCCTTGTCGGTGAAGTACCGGGCCAGGGCTCCCCCAATGAAGCCACCGGCACCACCGATGACTATCAGATCGTCCTTCTTCAGTTTCGGATCTTTCTCGATCAATCGTTTCTTTTCCATAACTTTTGGAATTACCACCGCCGGAGCGCGAAATCCATGTTTACTTGTTGCGCCCGCTGCGGCTGACGCCCGGGATCATACGCAGCCTGATTGATCTGAGCCAATTCTTTTTCACCCTCGCCCGCGCGCACCGGATCAGGGATCACAGCGGCCCATACGATGAAAAGTCGAGGGAGCAAATTTGCGAAGGCTGCGAAAGCTCTGCGAGTTTGGCCCGTATTAGTGCGTGGACCTACGGCCGCGGCCCGCAGACCGAAGACTATGATTTCCGCACCGGCGCCACCCCGGGTTACGGACTGAGCACGCGATAATAGCGCTGCGGAAACAGGCCGGCGTTGCGATCCGTGAAACTAAGCGTGCCACTGGTATACGGATTGGTGGCGAGGGTTTCCCAGGCCTCCGGATTCGCCGGGTTGGTGGTCGCCTGAATGCGGGTCGTCTCGGACGCGCCGATTTGCAGTGTGAATCGAAACCCTCCGTCCAAGGTCGGTGGCGCGGTCACCGTCAGGTTGACCGGGAGCGGCACGACTGCCACGGCCGTCGTGCTGTATGCGGAGATGGCTCCCGCCGCAGTCGCCCGGACCACGTAGATATGCGCCGAACCGGGTTTTAATCCGCCAACCGTGGCTGACGTCGTCGATGTGGCCGCCACGGCGTGATAGATGTAAGTACCCCCGCTTCCGCGCGGACTGTGCAGGAACGTGCGCTCGTAAAGATCGTAGCTCAATGGTCCGACCACGTAGGGAGTCGGATCCCAGGACAGAGTGACAGAGTTAGTCGTGGCGCCGCTTTCCACAAGATTCGTCGGCGCCGAAAGCGGCGGGCCGATCGTGCGGATGCTGAAGCTCTGAGTGGTGCTGCCAGAAAAATTGCCCGCCGCAATAACTACCAGATTGGTACCGAGCTGGTTGGTCTGCGGCGTCCAAACCATTGCACCGCTATAGTAGTCCATGGTCATTCCCTCCGGCGCGGTCAGCAACTGATAGGTCGGCTGCGGATTGCCACTGGCGTGCGCCGCATAGTTGTATTCCACCAGGCAACTGGCCTGCGTCAAAGGAGAACTGGTAAAAACCGGCGCCGCATCGGAAAGGTTCAATTGCTGACTTGCCCAGGTCATCGTGGAATCAACCCCATTGGTATCCACTCCCCCCAGCAAGACTAAATGACCCAGAGTATCCACTGCGGCCGCCGCATCAGTAATCTCGACCGGCAACGGCGTCATCATTTGCCAATTGTTGTTCACCGGATCAAAAACCTGGACCAGGCGCGTGGCCACACCCCCGGCGGTGCCGCCCAGGACGTAGATTTTCCCATCCGGCCCCAACGCCGCGGCGCTGCCCGCGGTCGCGACCGGCATCGAGGTAAAAGTGCCCCAACTGTTCCCTTTCACGTCGTATCCATACGCCGTCGCGGTCTCGCCGCCCGAAGTCGTATTGGTCCGCCCACCAAACGTGTAGAAGGTATTCACGCCATCGAACACCACGCTGAACCGATACCGTCCCTCCGGCATGCTCGCCACGTTCGTCCAAACGTCCAGCAGCGAATCGTAGCGTTCAACCGACGCCAGCACGGCGTCGTTTCTCCCCAAGCCACCGATGGCGTAGACGAATCCCGCCGCGTCCGCCGCATAGCCCAGGTCGTACCGTGCCGTGTTCAGGGGGGAAACCGGGAGGATGTTCGGATCCGCATCCGCGGCCGGGTTGTTGGGACTATAGGCCAGCGCTCCAGCCGTGACCGGATTAACCGCATTGGTGTTGCGTCCGCCAAAAACGTAAAACGCGCCACTGCTTAAGGCTCCGGCTCCAGGCCTGACTCGAGTTCCGGGAAGCGGTTGGGCATTGTTGCCGCCATAGACCAGCACATTGGTTACGCCCGCCGGGTTACCACCAATCAGGAAAATTCGCCCGTCTGGGTCTTTCACCACCGCCGCACCACTGCGACTCTCGCCCAGTGGCGGGCCCGGAAACCAAGTCAGCGGCGCCGCCGCCACCGGCAGGCAATGCAACAGAACCGTGATTCCCGTACAGTATCCGGCCATCCTCTCGCAGAAGCGCTTCGTTCTCATAACCGCCACCGATCCACAAACTGGCTCGCAATACCAGTCCCACCGCAACGGGTGGGAGCGCGCGCCAGCGAGTATCGAGCAACGTAAGCCCGTTCCTGGTATTGTCAACGGAACTGATCTTAACTATTAATCATTACAATATTTAGATCAGCCGACGGCGACACCCACGCCGCCTCGTCCACCCGGCATCGCGCGCCGGAGCGACGCTTTCAGGCGCCCACGCTCACCATCCAACTAATGCCAAAGCGGTCGGCGAGAATTCCAAAGCACGGCGACCAAAACGTTTTGGCCAAAGGCATGTGCACCTGCCCACCTTCGCCCAAAGCGGCAAAGACCCGCGCCGCCTCGGCTTCATTGGCCACGGAGATCGAGAGCGAGAACCCGGCAAACTTCGAATCCGGTTCACATCCATCGGACGCCATCAGCGCCGTCTCACCGATCTTGAAGGAGCTGTGCATAATCTTGTTTTCGTAGCCGACCGGGAGGCGGTCTGGGGGCATCGGCTCCGGGCTTTCCTTGAAACGCATCAGAAAATCCACCTGCGCGCCGAGGGCTTTGCGGTAGAATTCGAGGGCTTCTTCACAGCGGCCGCCAAAGAAGAGGTATGGTTGGACGATGGTTTTTTGCATTTGGTTTTTGGTGTTTTTTGGCTGGGATGGTTGCGCTCTGCCGGAGTCGGCGGTCGAGAGTCGGCTGGATCGGACCACACTGCCTCCATGTTATCGGGCCGTGGACTCTCCGCCTTCCGGGTCAAACACATGGCGGGCAACATATCACCATTCCAGGCCGCCCGCGAATTCGGATGAAAAATGTCCGTCTCACCAGCGGCTACCAATTCCCTTGGCAGTGCCGAGCACCATTTTCAATCTCCCCTTTGAGCCGCATGCGCCTGCGAGCCCGCGCTCCAAATCGTTGCCGGGTAAAGCTCTTCACCCGGTCTATGGGAATTCCACACGCTCTCAGGCATCAGTCCGCACCGGCAAGTAGCTTGCCTGGAATAGGTTCGGCATGCGCACGCCACCAAAAATCTGCTAACCACCAGCGAAATGGCTTTGACTCGTCTGCCGGTTCCAGTAATATTTGCGGCCCTTAAATTGAGGACCACTTTATATGGCAAAATTAACCGTCAGAGATTTGAACGCCCGCGGAAAGCGGGTGTTTGTGCGTGTCGATTACAATGTGCCGCTGGAAGAAAAAGACGGCAAAATGGTGATCACGGATGATACCCGCATCCGCGAAACTCTGCCGACCCTGCGTGCGTTGACCGAACAGGGCGCAAAGCTGATTTTGGCGGCCCACCTGGGGCGCCCCAAGGGCAAGAAAGATCCGACGATGTCCCTCCGACCGGTGGCGCAAGGCCTGGCGGACCTGCTCGGCCGCTCCGTCGCTTTCGTGGATGACTGCATCGGCGACCAGGCGACCAAGACCGTCGCCGCGATGCAACCGGGTGACGTCGTTTTGCTGGAGAACGTCCGGTATTACAACGAGGAAGAAGCCAATGACCCGGCCTTCGCCGCCAAGTTGGCGGAACTTGCCGATGTCTATGTAAATGACGCGTTCGGCGCCGCCCACCGTGCCCATGCCTCGACTGAAGGCATCGCTCGGATCGTCGCGAGTCGCGGCGGCCAATGTGCCGCGGGGCTCCTGATGGAACGCGAACTCAAATTCCTGGGTGACGAACTGGAAAATCCCGCCCGCCCCTTTACCGTGATTCTCGGCGGCGCCAAGGTCTCGGACAAAATCCTGGTCATCGACCGATTGTTGGAGAAGGCGAACACGATTTTGATCGGTGGCGCCATGGCCTACACTTTCCGCCTGGCCCAGGGCTTCGCCACTGGCAAATCCCTCGTGGAAGCCGACAAAGTCGAAGTCGCCAAACAAGCCCTCGACAAAGCGCAGAAGCGCGGAGTCAAGTTCCTGCTCCCGGTGGATGACGTCGTTGCCGTGCCGGTGAAGACGGACAAACTCGACAAGAAAGGCAAAGCCGTCATGGATTTCCAGCAGGTGCGCGTTAATCCGGACCAAAACTGCCCGGCGGACGCCGCTGGCCTGGACATCGGCCCCGCGACCGTCAAGCTCTACGCCGAGGAAGTGGCGAAATCCAAGACCATCCTGTGGAACGGCCCGATGGGCTTGTTCGAGGACAAGCGGTTTGCCGAAGGGACCTTTGCGGTCGCCCGCGCTGTGGCGGAAGTGACCCAAACAGGTGCCAAGAGCATTATCGGCGGCGGGGACAGTGTGAAAGCGCTCAACAAAGCCAAGCTCGGCGGCCAGGTGACTTTCATGAGCACCGGCGGCGGGGCGAGCCTCGAGTTTTTGGAAGGCAACGTGCTCCCTGGCGTTGCAGCCTTGAGCGATAAGTAAAATCGGGCGGGAACGACCATCAGAACACGACAGCATTGACGGATTTGACTATGAATAAAGAACGGAAATTGATTATTGCCGGCAATTGGAAGATGAACAAGACCGTGGCCGAGGCGCTGGACCTCGTGCGCGGTCTGAAGATCGAACTGGCGAACATTAAGGAAGTGGACATGGTGGTTTGCCCGCCATACACCGCGCTGAGCGAGGTGTCCAAAGCCGTGCTGGACTCCAATCTCCGGCTGGGGGCCCAAAACATGAGCGAGAACAGCGTCGGGGCTTTTACCGGCGAAATCGCCGCCACCATGCTCAAGGAATTCTCGGTGCGTTACGTCATTCTCGGCCACTCCGAGCGACGCCAGTACCAGAAGGAATCCAACGAACTGATTTCCAAAAAGGCGCAAGCCGTCCATGCCGCCTCGCTCAAACCCATCGTGTGCGTGGGCGAAACCCTCGCCGAACGGGAAGCGGGCCAGATGCAGGCGGTGCTCGAAACCCAGGTGCGTGGCAGCCTCGCCGGCCTGACCCGCGAGCAGATGTGCGAGACCGTCGTGGCCTATGAGCCCGTCTGGGCCATCGGCACCGGCAAGACCGCCACCACCGCCCAGGCTCAGGAAGCGCACGCTTTCATCCGCAGTTTGCTGGTCAAATTGTTCGATGAAGCCACCGCGCGTCGCGTCCGGATTCAATACGGCGGCAGCGTCAAGCCCTCCAACGCCCGCGAGCTCATGAGCCAGCCGGATGTGGATGGCGCGCTGGTCGGCGGCGCCGCGCTTGAAGTCCGCAGCTTTGCTGATATAATCAAGAACTCGATCTAAGATCGTTAACGGCAAGAACTAAATTTATGGGCTTTATTATCGGTCTCTTGACCATTTTCATGGTGCTGGATTGCCTCGTGCTGATCCTGCTGATCCTGGTGCAGTTGCCTAAGAAGGAAGCGGGCGCCGGGCTCGCATTCGGCGCGGGCGCAACCGACGCGCTGTTCGGCGCCGGCAAAGGCAACGTGCTCACCAATATCACGAAGTATGCGGCCATCGCTTTCTTCGTCCTCGCGGTGCTGCTTTCCGTGCTGCAAAGCAATTACTACCATCGCACGACGTCCGAATTCGAGAAGTCACTCGCCAACCCGGGCAAGATCCCGGCGGGCGCCATGGCTCCGGCCGCCGCGCCCCAAACTCCGCCCAGCGCGGAAGCCACTCCCGTGGGCACCAATGCTGCTCAGGCGGCAATCAAACCGGCGACCCTGACCGCGCCAGCAACGACCAACGCTCCGGCCAAATAAGCGGACGCTTTGATAGCTCTTCGGCAAAACGCTCCCCGGCAACCCCGGGGAGCGTTTTCGTTCCACGCCTTCCCGGCGTTGATCCTGGTTCTGCTGTTGCTGCTCATCGGCTGTGGGCGGCCACAACCGGCCGCGGAAATCGTGATCGCCAACGGCGGCGAGCCGGAATCGCTCGATCCTGCCATCGTCACCTCCTACTCGGATATGCGCATCACCAAGGCGCTCTTCGAGGGATTGCTGCGGCTCGACGGTGAGCAAGGCCGTCCGGTTCCCGGGCTCGCCTCTCACTGGGAAATCTCCCCCGACCAGACCGTCTACACCTTTCATCTCCGCTCGAACCTCGTATGGTCCACCGGCGAACCCATCACCGCCGAGGATGTCTATTTCTCCTGGAAACGCGCCCTGGACCCAGCCACGGCCTCCGATTACGCGGGACAACTCTTTTACATCCGCAACGCGGAAGACTTCTACACCGGCAAACTCAAGGACTTCGCCGAAGTCGGGTTGCGGGTGTTGGACCGACTGACCTTCCGCGTGGAGCTTAACTCGCCGCTCGCCTTCTTTCTCGATCTCTGCTGCTTCCCCACCCTGGCCGTGGTGCCGCAAAAATCCATCGAGCGCGCCGGCGACCGTTGGATTGGCGAGCGTCCCCTGCCCTCCAGCGGGCCGTATTCCCTGGTTTACTGGCGGCTTAACGACCGCGTGCGCCTCCGCAAAAACCCTCAATACTGGGACGCGGCTCACACCCGCACCGACGTCATCGATATTCTCCCCACCGGCTCGCCCAACGTCGCCCTGAATCTCTACGAAACCGGCATCGCCGATATCGTGTGGGACAAAGACCTCATCCCGACCGAGTTGCTGGAGGTCCTCAAGCAGCGTCCCGATTTTCACACCTTCAATTACCTGGGAACCTACTTCTACCGCTTCAACGTTACCCGCAAACCGCTGGATGACCCCCGGTTGCGCCGCGCCTTCGCCCTGTCAACAGATAAGGACCGGATCGTGCGTAAGTTGACCCAGGGCGGCGAAAAGCCCGCTTACCAGTTCGTCCCCAATGGTGTAGCCAACTACACCCCGCCCCAGGGACTGAGCTTCGATCCGGCCCAGGCTCGCGAATTACTCGCCGCCGCAGGTTTTCCTGGCGGACGCGGTTTCCCCACCTTGAATTACACCTTTTTTTCCGCCGCGGGAGGTGCAGCCAAAATGCAAGGGAAAATCGCCGTCGAATTGCAGCAGATGTGGCGCGAACATCTCGGCGTGACCGTGGAACTGAGACAGATCGAACGCAAAGTCTTCTACAACACCCAGTCACGCCTGGATTACGATCTGTCCGCCTCAAGCTGGGTCGGCGATTACAACGATGCCAACACGTTCCTTGATCTCTACTTGAGCAACAGCGGCAACAACCGCACCGGTTGGAAGAACCCCGCTTACGACGATTTGATCCGACGCGCCAATCAGCAAACCGACACCGCCAGGCGCGCGGGTTTGCTGCGTGAGGCCGAAGCGCTCCTGGTCGAAACCGAGGCCCCAGTGGTGCCGGTATTCTTTTACGCCGGCTTCAATTGCTTCGATCCAAAAAAGATCGGCGGTTTAAATCAGAACCTGCTGGATGAACATCCGCTGCAGGATCTTTTCCGCCGCCCAGCCGCCACCAACCCCGACCGCACGAGGGAGGACTGACCAAATGTACTTCCTTAAACGGCTGTTCTTTGCTCTCCCCTTGCTGCTGCTAATCAGTTTCCTAGCTTTCATGCTGGTGCACGTGGCCCCCGGCGGACCCTTCGACCGCGAACGCAAGCCCGCCTCTCCAGAGATCGAACATCAATTGCAGGCCAAATATCACCTGGACGAACCGGCCTGGAAACAATACCTGCGGTTTCTCGGTGACTTGTCCCGAGGCGATTTGGGCCCCTCGCTCAAGTACCGGAATCATTCCGTGAATGATATTATTGCCCAGGCGTTGCCGGTCTCGCTGGTGCTCGGCGCGCTGGCCTTTGGTCTCTCCGTCGGCATCGGCGTCCCTATAGGTTACTTCAGCGCGGTGCGACGGGGTCGCTGGCAGGATTACGCCGGGAGTTTCTTCGCTATCCTCATGGTCTGTATACCGGCGTTCGTTCTGGCGCCGTTTCTCGTCATGTATCTGGGGATCAGATGGCGCATGCTGCCGGTGGCGCTCTGGGGCACCCCTGCCCACACGGTGATGCCGGTGATCGCTCTGGGCCTCTTCTTTTCGGGGCGCATTGCGCGGCTCATGCGGGAGGGCATGCTCCAGGTGCTGCGCGCCGAGTTCATCACCACCGCCCGCGCCAAAGGTCTGTCGGAACACACGGTCTTGCTGCGGCACGCTTTTCGCCTCGCAATCCTGCCGGTGGTTTCCTATTGCGGACCATTACTGGCGGACCTGCTCACCGGGTCCTTCGTCATCGAAAGCCTTTTCCAGATTCCGGGACTCGGCACCTTTCTCGTGAACGGCTCGCTCAATCGCGATTACACACTGGTCGTGGGCCTGGTCCTGCTTTATGCGGTGCTGTTAATCGGCCTGAACCTGCTGGTTGATTTCGCCTACGTCGTGCTGGACCGGAGGGTAAAATATGCCTGAACCCGCCCAACGAGCCTGGAGCCGCTTCCGCCGCCACCGCGTCGCGGTCCTGAGCGCGCTCGCCTTGGCCGTGCTGGTGCTGCTTGTCCTCCTGCTCCCCGTCGCGGCCCATTTCGCCGCCCGTGCCGGCCCATCCGGACAGGCCTTCGCCGCTCGTTTTGATCCGGATCAGCTTTCCGACGCGCAATTCCAACCACCTTCCGCCGCGCATTGGTTTGGCACCGATGTGCATGGCCGCGATTTGTTCGCACGCGTGCTCTTCGGGGCGGGTATCTCCCTGATGGTCGGGCTGGTTGGAGCCGGCGTCAGCCTGGTAATCGGGGTACTTTGGGGCGCCATCGCCGGTTACGCCGGAGGCAGAGTGGACGCCATCATGATGCGCCTTGTGGACATCCTCTACTCGCTGCCCTCGATCATTTTCGTGATCGTCCTGATCACCACTCTCGAGGGGGTGGTCAAATCCCAACTGGAACAAGCGGGCTCGGGCTGGCTGGCCCATTCGGCGCGCCTGCTGTTTTTGTTCGTGGGTCTGGGTGCCGTTTCCTGGCTGAACATGGCGCGGATTGTGCGCGGACAGGTCCTCTCGCTGCGGCACCGCGCCTTCGTGGAAGCCAGCCGGGCCATGGGCGCCGGCCCAATCCATATCTTGGCCCGCCACATTCTGCCCAACACTTTCGGGGTGGTGATCGTCTATGTCACTCTCACCGTGCCTGCCATTATCCTTTACGAATCGTTTCTCAGCTATCTCGGCCTCGGAGTGCAACCGCCCATGGCCAGTTGGGGATCGCTCATCGCCGAAGGCGCCGACCAGATCAACCCTATCCGCATCTATTGGTGGCTCATCGTCTGCCCGGGCACCCTCCTCGTCGGAGCACTGCTGGCTTTTAACTTCCTCGGAGATGGACTGCGCGACGCCTGGGACGTGCGCATGGACAAGTAACCCCGCCTTCGACGGCCCATCCGGACCCAGTTACAGGTCGTCCAACGGGCTGCGCACTCCCATCCCTGGCTTTTTCATCACCTGCGTATAGATCTGTGTCGTCGCCACATCCACGTGCACCAATAAATCCTGCACCATCCTGATAACCATTCCGCGCTCCAGCCGTTGCCGGGGCTGGAAGGGGAAACCCAGCACCGGCTGGTGAACAACTTCGGAGAAGCTATATGAACGTAGCTCTCTAATGAAACCCGCAGGGGTTCCCTCGTGTAGCCCGGAGTTGCGAAGAGCTACCCCGAGAACAAGACACAATCATATGTTTCGTACCGAACAGATGTGGGCGATAACCCACATCCAATCGCAGTGGCTTGCCCGCCTTGTAGAGGTCCACAACTGATTTCTGGGTAATGACTTTCTGCCACGGGTGGCGACCTTTCGGCTTCACTTCCTTGGAAAGTGGCGGCACCATGCGGGCAACCACCTAACCGAAAAACATTCGAACATGAGCACACAAAAGGCGACGATCAATCCCTCGGAAGAAATCATCCAGATCGGCCAGAGCGGGATCGTTATCAGGTTCCTCCTGACGCGGGACGATACCAACGGCAACGTGTCGATGTTCGAGTTCAGCGTCGCCGCCGGACAAAAGCTACCGGCGCCGGCGCATCAAAACGACGCCTACGAGGAGATTCTCTATGGCCTTGAGGGCGTGCTGACGTGGACCGTTGACGGCACGCCGATTGAAGTGGGGTCGGGCCAGGCTCTCTGCATCCCACGGGGCACCGCGCACCGCTTCGATAACTTCGGCAGCCGGGATGCCAAACAACTCGTGGTCATCAGCCCGCCGATCATGGGCCCCGCCTATTTCCGCGAGGCGGCGGCAGTAATCGGCGCGGCCACCGGCGCACCGACCGACCGCGCGAAAATGGCGGAGGTGTTCCAGCGCCATGGCATGACGATTATCCCGCCCCGACCTGCGCCGTAGCCGATACAGAAACGGCGCGGTCCTGTGACCGCGCCGTTCTGACCAAACCACCATCGAAGAAATCTTGTTATAGCTTTAGAGCCGTCCGCTCCATCAACCACCGATAATCCCCCTGCCCCGCGGAGTTGAACCCCGGTGGTCCCCAGGAGTAATTCACCTTAACTACCGGCTGCTTCCACTTTTTGACTTCCGAATGGCCGTCAGCGAATGCCAACCCGCCTGCGCCGTTGTGATAAGCCGCCGGGTAATCGCCCCACTGGCTCGGCACCGTCGCCGGGTTGTTCAGGAAATAACCGTCATTGACCGAATCGGGATGCTCATCGAGCACCACCCAATAATTCGCAGGCCGCGGGACCGTGGCCAGCTTCAGCCATTGCCGGTAGTCTGGGAAGAAGTTATTGACGCCCGATGGTTTGGCCGCCGGGTCGTAAGCCCCGAAAAACGCGTTCATCGCCAGGCTGCGGGTGCGTCCCGTCCAGGCGAGGCTCCGCTGCACTCCACTGAGGAAGGAATCGGACGGGCATTTGTAGACGCCGATATTCCCGGCCAGGTAAATATTCATGATGCCGTTCTTAACCAGGTCCACGTTGGTGTTCATCTGGTTGTTGTCCCAGCTCATCACGTTATTGACCCAGTTACGGTAGGTGCGACCGGTAACCTCCGCGGTCGTGTTGACCACGCCGAAATTGTTGACCACCCGGTCCGTGTTGTCATCGGCATACATCCGCCAGGCAATCATGAGTTGCTTGGTGTTGTTGAGACATTTGATGCCCTGGGCTTTCTCCTTCGCTTTACCCAAAGCGGGCAGCAGCATTGCCGCCAGGATCGCGATAATCGCAATAACCACCAGCAGTTCGATCAGCGTGAAAGCGAGTCGTCCTTTTTCAGGCCCGGCCTCCCCGGGCAACCAGCGCGATGACAGTTTCATAAACTCACCTGACTGGTTCTTACTAACATCTCCCGGGTAACCGGTAAATGTGCGTCTGCACGCACACCGCACCGGCGGGGTTCAAGCGAAGATTACCGGCTGCTCGCCGGGCTGCGCCGCGGCAGAAACTCAGGTCCGGCGCCTCCGGTACAGCGGCTCAAAGTCACGGCTCATCAAACGAGAAAGCGCCGTAGCCCACGACGCGATCGCGCGTTCCCGCCGTGTCTCCCGAGCTCCTCAAATCCAGCAACCGTCCGCGCAATCCGTGCCGCTGCGCGGAAAGCAGCAACCCGCCAATCGGCGTCGCCCCACACGCCCGGTCGGGTCCCAGATCCTCGGGCGCGAGCGCGACGATCATGCGCGCGGTCGCCGCATCCAACCGGGCCGCCGTGGCCCAATCATGGTAATGACTGAGGTCGGAACTGATCAAAATCCGCGTCTCGGGGCCGCCCCAAACCGCTTCCAACACCTCGTTGACTTCCCGCGCCGAGGCTTCACCCACGGCCAGCGGCACAATGCTGAAGGCACCCAGCAGCTCCTGTAAAAAAGGCAGCTCGACCTCGAGGGAGTGCTCGCGCGCATGCGCTTCATCCACGCGTTTCACCTGCCGCAGACCTTCCACCACCGCCACGGCTTCCCGATCCACCGCCACGCAGCCCAGTGGCGTCTCGAAGGCCGCCGCCGAACTGGTTGCGATCCCTTCGAACCCAACGTAATGCGATGGGCCGGCCACGATGACGCGCTTGATCGCCCCGCGGCTGCCGGCGAATTCGGCGAACGCGAAAGCCGCGATTGGCCCTGAGAAAACATAGCCGGCATGCGGCGCGATGATTGCCTTAGGCCCGGGAGCTTTCCCCGGCGTCACCGCAGTCAATAGGGCGCGCACTTCCTGGCGTAACGCGGCGGCGCCACCGGGATAAAACTTCCCGGCCACCGCCGCCGGCCGCACCCATTGGATTCCTGTCTTAATTGCCGTCACATGCCACCTGTGATGGTTCCTGGCATTTCCACCCGGCGCGGCCCGCGCGGTTGTGACAGCGGACTGGACTTCACCGCCGCCACCGGCCAAAGCCCGGGGATGCTACCTGCGCAATGCCCGCACTGCCCCTGAGCGTTTAGATGGTAACTCTGGATGTGGTAACCGTGACGCGCGATCACCGTGGCCCCGCACTTCGGACAACGGGTATGCTCCCACTCCCCCACCCGCCCCGGCGCATTGCCGGCATAAACAAATCGCAGCCCGGATTCGCGCCCAATTTCCGCCGCACGACAGAGTTGCGCCGGAGTGGTCATGGGCGGCCCGGTCATTTTGTAGTCCGGATGAAAGGCGGTCACATGCCACGGAATATCGGGATTAATCCCGCAAAGAAATCCAGTTAGGTCCCGCAACTCCGCCTCACTGTCGTTGAAACCAGGCACCAGCAGGGTGACCACCTCGAGCCAAATCCCCCGATCATGGATCAGCCGGATACCGTCCAGCACGTGGTCCAGGGTGCCGCCCAAGGTGCGGTAATTCCGGTCATTGAAACCTTTCAAGTCCACCTTGTACGCGGAGAGATATGGGCCGAGATAATCCAGGGCTTCGCTGGTGATGTTGCCGTTCGAAACGAAAGCGCAGCGCAAGCCTTGCGGTTGGCCCAGTTCAAAAATCGCGCGCGCCCACTCCGCGGTGATCAATGGTTCATTGTAGCTGGAAACCAACAGCCGCGCGCCTTGCCGCATGGCCGCTTCCACCACCTGGGCCGGAGTGACCTCTTTCCAACCACCGGTCGCCGTCGCGTCGCGCAACGCCTGGCTGGTCACCCAATTCTGGCAATAGCCGCAGTGAAAATCGCAGCCCAGCATGCCGAAGGTCAGCGCGTCCGCTCCCGGCTCGACGTGGAAGAATGGTTTTTTCTCGACCGGATCACACTGCAACCCCGCCACATAGCCAAAGGGCACCCGCAACTCCCCGGCCGCATTGTGGCGCACCCGGCAAATCCCCCGGCGGCCTTCGGCGATCAGGCAACGATGTCCGCAAGCGAAGCAACGGACCCGCGGTCCTTCGGTCCGCCACAAGGTGCCGCGGACGGTCTGTCGATCCAGGCGGTCAGCTAAGCTCAGGGGAGTGAATGTGTTACGCAAGTTCATCGTCCGCGCAGCCGCTATCAGTTATGGTCGTCCTGCAAAGGCAAACTGTCAAAGTCCCTTTCGCTTCCCCATCCAGGCCGGTGCCGCCGGAATTCGTGCGCCCTTCCCGTTAAGTTCATCTTGACCAAAAACTACGTCTGGGTAAGATGCCCGCTCGGACTCTGACATCCAAACTATTGAAATTGAAATATGGCTGTAAAAGTTGCAATTAACGGGTTCGGACGAATCGGGCGCCTGGTATTTCGCGCCATCGCCGAACAAGGCATGATCGGCAAGGACGTGGAAGTGGTCGCTGTGGGCGATATCGTTCCGGCGGACAATCTGGCGTACCTGCTTAAGTTTGACTCAACCCAGGGTCGCTTCCAGGGTTCGGTCAGTTCCAAGAAATCGTCGGCGGATAAAGCCGAAGACGATGTCCTGGTGGTCAATGGCAAGGAAATCCTGGTGGTTAGCGCCAAGACCCCGGCGGAATTGCCGTGGAAGCAGCTCGGCGTGGACCTGGTGATCGAATCCACCGGCTTGTTCACCGACGCCGCCAAGGATAACCCGAAATCCTCCTACGGCCACATCACCGCCGGCGCCAAGAAGGTCATCATCTCGGCCCCGGCCAAGAACGAAGACATCACCGTCGTGATGGGAGTCAACGACCATAGGTACGACGCCGCCAAGCACAACGTCATCTCGAACGCTTCCTGCACCACGAACTGCCTCGCGCCGGTCGTGCATGTGCTGCTCAAGGAAGGTTTCGGCGTGGACGAAGGCTTGATGTCCACCATTCATGCTTATACCGCCACCCAAAAGACGGTGGACGGCCCGAGCAAGAAGGATTGGAAAGGCGGCCGCACTGCTGCCGTCAATATCATCCCCTCCACCACCGGCGCCGCCAAGGCTGTCGCCCTGGTTATCCCCGAAGTTAAGGGGAAACTCACCGGCATGGCGTTCCGCGTCCCGACGCCCACGGTCTCCGTGGTCGATCTGACCGTCAAAACGGTCAAGGAAACCACCTATGCCGAAATCTGCGCGGCGATGAAGAAAGCCAGCGAGACCTACCTCAAGGGAGTGCTCGAATACACCGACGACGAAGTGGTCAGCTCTGATTTCATTCACTGCAAGGCCTCCTCGATCTTCGACTCCGGCGCGGGAATCGAACTGAACAAGAAGTTCTTCAAGCTCGTGAGCTGGTACGACAATGAATGGGGTTATAGCTGCCGCGTGGCGGACCTCCTCAAGTTCATGATCCAAAAGGGTATCTAAGCAGCCCTTTAAGGTAATATCTTCAACGACGGCGGCCTTCGGGCCGCCGTTTCTTTTTGGGCAGGCACCTCCCACCACCCGAACGGCAGCGCCTTTATAACTGGAATTGCGCACCGGCAGGCTTTAACGAAAGGCCTGGGCGCTCAAATCCGCTCCCTGCGCACCACGGTTTCCGACCCGCCTGCCGTCTCCGTCAATGCTGGCCGGTCTTTTCCTTCAGCTTCTTTTCGAACTTCTCGACTTTGGGCCGGATGACCGCTCGACAATATCCCTGGTTGGGATTGTTCTTATAGAAATCCTGATGGTAGCCCTCGGCCGGATAGAATTTTTGCAGCGCCACAATTTCAGTCACGATCGGTTTGAAAAACTGTTTCTGCGCCGTGGCTTTGGATTTCTCCGCAATCGCTTTCTGTTCCGGCGTGCTGTACATGATGGTGGAGCGATACTGGGTGCCCACATCCGCTCCCTGCTGATTCAGCGTGGTGGGATCATGCGCATCCCAAAAATTCTCCAAAATGGTCGCGTAGGAAATAACGTTGGGATCAAAGGCGATCTGGATGACTTCAGCGTGCCCGGTGGTGCCGGTGCATACTTCTTTGTAAGTGGGGTTTTCAGTCTTGCCACCGGCGTAACCGCTGGTGACAGACTTCACCCCGGGCAGCATTCTGTAGATCGCTTCCGTACACCAAAAGCAACCGCCACCCAAAGTGGCAACTTCAAGATTATGATTTGTGTTCGTCATAGATTCGGCTTGCGCCACGGATACGCCCGGCCCGGACAATAGCATCAGGCCTAGGACGACAGCCGCAGGGTTCAGGCATTTCATACTGGAAGAACCTGACACACCTTGGCGGAGACGCAAATCGGGCAGGATAGACCAGCCCCGTCAAAGCATCTCGTCAGGTTTCGTCGGACGCGATTCGGAACCCATCATGGCATCGAGATGCTCCGGTCGCAGCGAACTGGAAATCCGGTGTTCCTCCCCCAGCCACTTGCCCAGGTCTGCCAGCTTGCACCGCTCCGAACAAAACGGACCGTATCCACCGTCCAACCATGGCCCCGCCTTTCCACAAGTCGGGCACTTGATCATCGCGCCTGCCTTCATGCAAGCTGCTCAAGCCTTGCGGATTTCGGCTGATACCGCCCGGACATCATCGGCAACGACGGTTGCTTTGGCGGCGGAGGCGCCTCCCATTTGCAGCACGCCCTGAATATCCGTAATAACATTCTTCGCCTGGGCTGCGGTCAGGCTTGGGCCATTGAGCACGGCCATCAAGTCCTGGAGCAACCGGGAACGCAAGTTGGGGGACAATGCCTTTTCAGACAGCGTCGTCAGGAGATCTTTCGAAAGCTTCTGGAGGGTGGCATCGGACGGCTTATTCGGCCCCTGCACCGCTGCCGCCAGGGAACGGGCGAACTGCTGAATCTGCGCCGCGGTCACCGGCGTATTGGTCTTCACGCTCAGCATTCCCGTGTCCACCCGAGCCTCGGGCGTCTGGGGCGGCATGGTGCTGATGGTTGGGGCTGCCGCCGGGGTGGAAGTGACTTTGGGCGGAGCGGGCGGCACCCCTTGCTGCGTATTGTTCTGATCGCGGGCATCCTTCGCCCGCTGCTTGATGATCTGCTCCGGTCCCGCCAGGACCGCCTGCAGACCGAGCACGAGCGCGAAAGCTAGAATCAGGGATTTCACGGCGCGGGCGGGGCAGGCTTGGCAATCACGACCTCGTGTTTGCCGAGCAACATGAGATAGTCGACCAGGATTTTTTCCGCTTCAATCAGGTTCACATCCTGGGCCGCGGGCTTGGGCTCTTCCAGGTCAGACCCTAGCGACCCATCCAGCGGATCAGTCGAAGGGACGGGATCACTTACCGTGCTGGCAACCGCATTGGTGTCGGCTCCCGTGGTTTTACGCGCGCTGGCTTTGGCCAGAGTATTCGTCTTTTCCACCGGCGGCGGGAGCCCGGGTAAAACGGCGTTCTTCAGCGTGATCTCGTAGATCTTTTCCGGGGTCTCCGCTCGCGCTAACCGCTCGCGATCCCGCGCTTTCTGGCGCGCGTCTTCTTCGGCCTTCTCTTTCAGCCGCGTCTGCAAGTTCAGGGACATAGTCTTGTCCTCCTGCCGTTGCTTGAAGATGCGCATGTCTTCGCGCACGTAATCATAATCCTTCGATGCGGCGACGCGCTGGTCAGAGCGCTTGTGCAGTTCGCTCAAATAGGGTTGGACCATGTTCATCGATTCGTAGGGGGCCTTCCCGATGGTGTCCCACGGCAAGGCATTCTCCAGCGCCGTCTCCCCGATATCCTTGGATTCGTTGAGCACCGAGGGCAAAACGATATCGGGGGTCACACCTTCGCGTTGAGTGGAGGCGCCGCTGGCGCGATAAAATTTTTTAATGGTGAGCTTCAAGGCTCCCGGATCGTTCGTCAGAACCAGGTTCCCCACGTTCATGAACGGCTTGAGCGAGTTGACGCTCTGCACGGTTCCTTTGCCGTGCGTGGCGATATCGCCCACCACCACCGCGCGCCCGTAATCCTGTAATGCGCCGGTGAGAATCTCCGACGCCGAAGCGCTGAAACGGCTGGTCAACACCACCAGGGGGCCTTCGTAGGCAATCGCTGGGTCACGATCGGAATCCACCTGGATATTTCCGTCCGAGTCCCGCACCTGCACCACCGGCCCTTGCTTGATGAACAAACCGGTCAGGCGAATAGCCTCTTCCAGCGAACCGCCCCCGTTGCGGCGCAAATCCAAAATGACTCCACTAACATTTTCCTGCTTCAGCTTGGCCAGCAATTTGGCCACGTCCGCCGTGGTGCTCTTGGGTTCGGTTCTCCCCCGGGTGTTGGCCGGGTCGAAGCTCGCGTAAAACGAGGGCAGATCAATGACTCCCAGCCGCGCCGAATGACCCTGCGCATCCGGCAGGTCAATGATCTTGGCCTTGGCTTCCTGATCTTCCAGCTTAATTTCGTCGCGCACCAGCGTAAGGGTCTTACGCGTCGAGGAACTTTCTCCTGTGGGAATGATCGTCAGGGTTACTTGCGTGCCTTTGGGACCGCGGATCAACTGCACGGCTTTGTTCAAACTCATCTCCACCACGTCCACCGGGGGTTGATTGCTCTGCGCCACCGCGACAATCCGGTCTTTCTCTTTGATGCTCTTGCTCTTCTCCGCCGGGCCGCCCGGCAGCAACCGGCGAATCGTGCAATAACCGTCTTCGGTGGTAAGTTCCGCTCCAATTCCAAACAAGCTCAGGTTCATCCCAATTGAGAAACTGTCGAGCGATGAGGCGCCCAGGTAATCGGAGTGCGGATCGTAAACGTGAGCCAGCGCCGTCAGGTAAACCTGCAGCACGTCGTCGTTATCCCAGTCCTTAAAGGTCCGCAGATTCCGGGTATAACGGTTATGCAAGGTCTCGACGATTTCTTCGTGCTCCGTCTTCGGTTTGACCTCCGGTTTATTGTCGGATTTGGCATCTGGCAGGGCGGCCATCCGCGCTGGATCGGCTTTCTTTTTGGCGTCCATTTTCGCCAGCTTTTCCTGCAGATACTCGAAGCGCAACCGCTCCAACCATAGCTTTTTCGCCTCGGCCAGGTCTTTGGGCGGCGAGGCTTCCTTCCGATTCAGCGTAATCCGCTCGTCCGTGGTAAAATCGAATTTATCCGTCTTGAGCACTTCGTCGACGAAATCCACCCGCTCCTGCAAACGCATCATGAAGCGGTTGAAAATCTCGCATCCGGGCCAGGTGTCCCCCACCCCGCGGCGGGTAACCGTCAAATTGTCGAGATTGGTGCGATACAGTTCAAACCGCTGGAGGTCGTCCTGGGTAAAATGGACCTTCTGCGGATCCAACATCTCAAGGTAGCGATCCAGGAATTTGGAAGAGACGCCGTCGTTGAAGGGTTGCCGCGAGTAATGCACTTGCTCCAGCATCTTGGCAACGACAAACGCGATTCGGCCATCGGCCGGGCCGGGACGAATCGGCCGGAACACGTTGGTGGACTTATCGTTAGGATGGCTCTCGACGGAGGCAGCGGGTGGCGGGTCGGCCGGTATGGGCGCGTCAGCCCAAATAGAAAACGGGAGGGAAATGCTGCCAGCGAGTGCCAGCAACGCAACCTTAGGCGTCAATCGAGCAATCATGTAACTTTAAGTGCTTATATTAGCACAATTTGGACCATTCGCAGCAAAAACTGTTCACTCCGGGAGTAATATTACCATCTCAAGCCCATCGCTCGATCGTTTCTACCCACGCCGCACGGCGACTTTCAAGAGAACTGGTCCGCAATCACTTTGGCCAAGCCTCTTTCCACCACATCCCGAGCACCAAAGCCTCAACTGCACCCCAGGTATTTCTCCAGCTTTCTTCCTGCGCCATTATTCTACCCGCTTTAAGATCACCAGCCAAGCGGTGGAATTGGGGGCGTTGCCGCCTAAAACCAGCATTTCGCCTTTGGGCAAATTCTGCGTTTGCTTGACCACCTTCTCTCCTTTGCCGAAATGGGTAACTTCAATCTTGGATCCCCCGAGGACTTTTACCTCAATATCACAACGGTCGCTCAGCGTAACTCGTTTGGCTGCCGCTTCCGTCACGTCCAGGCTCTTGCGGGTTTCCTCGAAATAATTCGTCCACTTGAGCGGAAGTTCCTTCAGTTTCTTCCGGATATCCTCATCGACGGGCTTGTGTTTCGGGTTCGGGGACGTCGCATCGTTGGTGCCCCAAAGTAATTGGGCCTCGAGTTTCATGCCGGCAGTATCCGCCAGCAATACCGGCGCGGTAAAAAGGCAACAAAAAGCCACCACCCACACCATCCACCCGCCCGGTTTCAATTGAGTTCTCATCGCCGCCATCATTGTACCGGGTCACTCGCCGTCAGCAAGCGTATCCTCCGCCGGATAGGAGAGCCAAACCAGCGTGGTGCCGGAGGCGAAATCCCGGTAGGTAAAGGCACCGGGGTCCGAAAGTGAAGTCTCGACGCCACTGCCCGCGGACGCCGGCCGAGTGGCAATAAATCCTGCAATCGCTACCGCAGCCACTGCCGCCACCGGCGTGAGGATCCGACGTACGCGAACCAGCCACGAAACCGGCCGGGGAACGGGTGCCACAGGTGCCGTCCGCTCGATTTCGCGCTGGATTTTGGACCAGAAAAACTCGCGGCTTTCAGGCAGGCGCACGCCTTTTTCGTGACCGGAAAGCGCTTGCCGGGTGTACTTCAACTCCGCGACCAGCGCGGCGGCTTCGCGATCCTGCGCCATCAGGTTGGCCATGGCTCGGGCCTCGCCTTCCGGCAGCTCGCCGTCCACAAAAGACTGCAGTTTAATTTGTACGTCACCATCCATCATGTGGCCTCGTCTTTCTTCAAATCCGATAAAATCACCGCCAGCTTGCGCCGCGCGTAAAACAGGCGGGACATCACCGTGCCGATCGAGCATTCCATGACCCGGGCGATCTCTTTATATTCCATTTCTTCAAATTCGTGCAAAACCAGCACCGTGCGATGCTCATAGGAAAGCTGGTCGAGGGCGATCTCGATGCGCTGTCGCAGTTCGGCGCGTTCCAAGCGCTCGGTGGGATTCACCGTCAGCACCGGCATCTGACGTTCCACCCCGCCGGATTCCTCATCGATCGCTTCCAGCGATTCAGTCCGATACCGCTTTTGCTTGCGTAACTGATCGAGGCAAAGGTTGATCACGATGCGCGTCATCCAAGTGCCAAAACTCGACTCGCGCTGAAACTGCGCCAGCCGCTGCCACGCTTTCACCCACGCTTCCTGTGAAAGATCAAGGGCCTCTTCCTCATTCCGCATCATGCTGAAGGCGCGGGCGTAAATCTTATCGCGATGCCTCGCTACCAATTCCTCGAACGCGCCCAGGTTTCCCTGTTGCGCCGCCCGCACCAACGCTTCATCGTCGGCGGAGGAATGTTCGTGCCCAGTCATTGGTTCGACGGAGGTCAATTAGCTGCTATTCAACTCCCTTCACAATTTCCCCTTGGTGGAAGGCAATTGCCCGGCGATGCGGGGATCGTGCTGGCAGGCGAAGTCCACCGCTTTGGCGAACGCTTTGAATAAAACTTCCGTAACATGGTGCGGCTCTTCACCATACAACAATTCCAAATGTAAATTGCAGCGGGCCTCATTGGCAAATCCCTGGAAAAACTCGCGCGCCAGGCCAAAGCGGAAAGCGCTGGACATATCCTGCACCCGTTCAGCCCGGCTCACCACGCGATAGGACAAATTCTCTACCCCCCGCCAAACCAGGTAGGGACGTCCGCTGAAATCGACGACACAACGGGCGAGGCACTCGTCCATCGGCAAGTAGGCCTCTCCGGTAAATGGATTTCGCGGGTCAAATCCAGCGCCATAACGTCTGATGCCCTTCTTGTCCCCCAACGCTTTAAGAAAGGCCTGGCCGAGCGCAATTCCGCAGTCTTCCACCGTGTGGTGGGCATCCACGTCCAAATCTCCCTCGCAACGCAACTCCAGGTCCATGACCGCATGCTTCGCAAACAGGGTCAGCATGTGATCAAAGAACGGAATCCCGGTCTTCACTTCGGCCCGACCGGAGCCGTCCAGGTTGAGCCGCAACGATATCCGCGTCTCTTTGGTTTCGCGCTTGAGCTGTGCACGCCTTTGCTTCATTTCGCGCCATTAAATCAGACCCGGAATTGAAACACAACGACCACAATTCACGCCCGATGGTTTGCCGAATGGATAGATGCGTTCGTGAATTGCGCTTGAGTCGAACCTAAAAACCAGCCATGCTCAACCTGTACTTAAGGTCCCATCGAACGACCTTTACGCTTCTTTCAAAACCACCAACCAAGCCGGAGCTTCCATGAAGAATCTGAGTCCAAAACTGACCGCGATCGCGAGCGGCATCGCGTTGCTGAGTGCGCACACCTCCCTGGCGCAGGATTGGCCACAATGGCGCGGACCAAATCGCGATGGGAAGGCAACCGGGTTCTCCGCACCCGCTACTTGGCCAAAAGCCCTAACGCAAAAATGGAAAGTCAGCGTCGGCGCGGGTGATGCCACGCCCGCGTTGGTGGGTGACAAACTATACGTATTCGCCCGACAGGAGGCCGACGAGATCACTCGCTGTCTGAGCGCCGCCACCGGCAAAGAACTTTGGCAGAACAAATACGCCGCTCCCGCGGTTGTCGGGCCCGATGTGGGACATGGCGGCCCTAGAAGCTCGCCGGCAACAGCGAATGGAAAAGTCATCACGCTCGGCGTATGCGGTACCGTTTCGTGTCTCGATGCTGCGACGGGCCAGGTAGTCTGGCGCAAAGACGATTTCCCCGGTGCCTGGCCTCAATTTCACACTGCCATGTCGCCCCTGGTCGTGGACGGTCTGGTCATCGCTCATTTGGGTAAGGAGAGCGAAGGGGCCGTCGTCGCGTACGAGCTCGCCACCGGAACCCTCAAGTGGAAGTGGGCCGGCGAGGGCCCGGCCTATGCCTCCCCCGCCCTGCTCTCGGTTGGGAACATGAAAATCATCATCACGCAAACGGCCATGAGTGTTGTAGGCCTTGATGCTGCCAGCGGAAAACTGGTTTGGCAGACTCCGTTCGCAGCGAAAGGCATGGCATATAATGCCACCACCCCAATAATCGATGGCCAAACGGTGATTTACACCGGCCAGGGCCGCGGCGCCACGGCGGTCAGTTTTGAAAAGCAAGGTGACCGTTTGGAGGCCAAAACCCTGTGGAGTAATCCCGATAACTCGGTGGCATTCAACTCGCCTGTGCTCAAGGATGGCCTGATCTTCGGCCTCTCCCAACGCGGAAAATTCTTCTGCATCAAAGCCCAAAAAGGCCAAACCGCCTGGACCGAGCCCACCGGCGGGCGCGGCGATTTCGGCTGCATCGTCGATGCCGGCTCGGTTTTGCTGGGCCTGACCGCTACCGCGCAGTTGACAGTGTTCCAACCCAGTGCCGAGGCATACACCGAATTGGCACGCTTTAAGGTCTCGGACCGACAAACCTACGCTTACCCCGTTGTCGCCGGCAACCGCCTTTTCATCAAGGACCAGGACTCAGTCACTCTCTGGACTATCGAATAAGCTTCCAGCCAGAAGTTGTTCCGGTAATCCAGTAACAACCTTGCTGCCAGGACCGGCGCGCTATCTGCACTGAAGCGGGTTCTTGGTGCGCACGCGCTTACAGTTCTTCTTCGTCGTCCCCCATCGCAGGCAACAGAATCTCTGCCTCCGTACGATAACCTTGAGGTGTTTAGAGAGACTGTTCTGAGACGTGTAACCGCCATTGACCGGTTTCGAGACAAGTCTTCGGAAGTACCACTTCAACCCCAAAAAAGCGCTCCGGGCAATTAGCTCGCCCGGAGCGCGTGCAGATCCTGGCCCAACTGTGGGGCCCTATGTCGTACCTTTATTCACCGCGTGGCGCCCGTGGGTACGGCGGCACATAGGGATTCGTAATGTTGTGCACCTTGTCTGGCGAGTAGGCCTTGTTCGCTCCATGGCACACTTCGCAGGACTCCTGTGCTTTTGGTCCATAGGGATCGCTCGGGTCCGGGATATAGGTCATGAGCAGGCCGTGGACTTTCGCCTGGTCGCTATCATGGCATGCCAGACACGCCATTCGCGCCGGCTTCTGTTTCCAGGTATCGGTCTCGGCATGGCACGAGGTGCAGTTCCGAATGTCCTGCGGGAAGATGATGTGGCCAAAGGTGTCGACCGTCGCATTGGCATAAATCTCCTCCGGATGCTCCAGGTAATTCCCGTTATGCACGCCATGAACTCGCCGGCTGATCGGCATGGCACCATAGCCGCTCCAGCCATTCAGCGAAGTGCCGCCCTGGTTCTTGAACATGTCGCCCGTGTTGGGATGGCCATAATCATGGCAGGCGTTGCAGTAGTCGGTATCGAATGGCTCCGCGTGAATGGGACCGGAGGCCAAGTGGAAGATGGTCTCGCCATGACAATCTTTGCAATTGGTCGCCACCTTCTTTTCGGCCGTGGCCGTTCCCACCTGGAACATCATGTGTCCAATACCGGTAAGGTTGGAGACGCCAGTCACTTTACCCGCCACCGGAAGGTAATAGGCATATATGTTATAGGTGCCCGCGGGCAAACCAGCCACATCATCCAGTTGATACAGGATGTTTGTCGTCGTCCGAGTGACCATGGGATCCGCGAAGTCCAGCGGATCAGCTACCGGGCGCAGGTCATTGCCGGGCGTCGAAACGCTGGCGACCGCGACATCCGGTTCCAGCACCACTCCCTTGGCCTTCCAGCCCATGGCCGTGGTGACTTCACCGTTGTAGATTTCGATGCGGGCATTCGCTCCCCGGATCAGGCTCTTGATGTTCACCCGGGCACCCGACACGGTGGCTTTGGCACCGCCATTCAAATTGGTGATCACCGGATTCAGGACGGCGCACACCTGGGCCGCGGTCACCAAATTACTGGTCCCCACGATGGTGTAATCCTGCGGCGGGGTGCCATTAATGCCGATCCGGATCACCTTGTTGCTAATGGCCCACGGACCATCGATAGTGCAGGTCACTGAAGCCCGGGCGGTGTCCACCCCATATTTGGCCGTGCTGGTCAGCACCGGCACCGCGCGCTGGCGCGGCCCATAGACAAAAAGCCGGGCGGTGGAGTAATTGGCTGTGGTTACCTTGGTATGGTCGCCAATGGAATTTCCGGCGTCATTCTTGAAGACCATCGAGACCACTGGTCGTTCGCCCGCGACATAGTACTTGCCATTAGCAGGAGGGGTCATGGTGGTATCGATGCCGTTCATCCGCGGTGCCGGGATCTCGTGGGAACCCGCCACGCCAAACATATCATTCGGCGGATCATAAACTCCATCCGCCGGATGACACACGCTGCAATGAGTGTCTGTATACACGGGACCACCACCATGTCCATGCGCCCCGGGCGGCAATTGAGCCAGGTCACCAAACCAGGTGGTGTCATGGCAGGACCCGCACGCGATCCTGGAGGGTTTGGTCTTCCAGCGATCGTCCACATGGCATTTTCGGCAATCGCGAATATCCGCGGGAAACACCACATGGGTGTAGTCTTTGAAATCTCCGTTTACGCTGTTGGTATTGAAGGGCAGCCTGAGTTCTTCACCCATGTGGACACCGTGCGCCCGCCGCACAAACGTATCAGGGACTTTGCCACCAGGAGCGTTGGTATCGGTATAAGCCGCGTAGCCGTCGTTGTTATGGCAACTGGCACAACTGGCCTCCGGCAGGTAGTCGAGAGCCCAGTTGCCGGTAGGGGAGAATCCCGGGTCAATGTGGTGCATGTAGGTCTTGCCGCTCATGGCTCCCTCGTGGCAAGCCGCGCACGTGGCCTTGGCGATTACCGCTTGCTCAACCTTATTGGTGCCAATCTGGATATCTGTAAATCTCATCAGTTGCTGGATCGTGTCCGAACCACGAACCGCCCATAGGCTCAACCGGTAGGTTCCAGCAGCCTCGTCCGTCACCTGCTGCAATTGATACGTGAAAACATTGTTGTATAACTGCACTCCCGGATTGGTCTTCAAATCGATGTAATGATGCACCCGATTCGCACGATTGGTGGACGCATTCAGCAATTTCACCGCCGTGACCGTCTTTTGCGGATCTTGCGGACCATACATGTAAAGGTTAAGGGACGAGAAATCCGCCGCGCTCAGACCCTGCGCGAAGTTATCGAGCAAGGTAATGGTGACGACGGGACTCTCACCTGCCACGAAGTAAAGGCCGTTCGCCGGGCTCGAGACTTTCATCAACAGGGACCACCCTTTCAACTCGACGATCGTTTCGCCTACGCTCAACACCCTGTAAAAGGCGGCATCCTCACTCCCCATCGGCAAGAACGCCATGTAGACACCGGTATTGACCTGGGTCACTTTCGCCTCGGGAATGTCATACCAGGGTGCCGTCGGATCCACGGACAAACGCTTCTGAATTTGGAACGGGCCGGTGCCGCCATGGAACAGCATCTGCATGGCCCCGGCCTGTGGCCTGGTCATGCTGGCGATAGTGGGGGCGGTCTCGCCGGAAACGGGTAGTTGCTGCAACACGACCGCGCCCAGCGCGGCGATTGCGATGCTCAATTTTCTTAACATTTTCATGAGGTCTGGTGGTTCGGTGTTTTGCTGCCGGTGTCTGCGGTAAACTTTGACGGCCGATTTCGGCTCCGCGCCAAATTCGGACCGCAACGACCGCGGGCCGCAAGTTGGCCGATGCCGCGACCATCCTATGCGGGATCAAAACAAAAACTACTCGGAGATTGGCTTTTACTGATCGTCCATTGGTCTGGGGGGGGGAAGCGTGCCAACTGGCGCTAAGCTCGAATCACCGAACCCCGGAAGAGCGCGCCGCCAACGGTTGGACTTAGAGCGAGATTCGCGATTGCAGGGTGGCCCGGTATTGCCGGGGCGCCATTCCGACATAGCGCCGAAACACGCTATTAAAGCGCGGTATGGAGCCGAATCCGGCCGTATACACCACGTCGGTTATCCGCAGGGATGGATCCACCAGCAGCGTTTTGGCCTTTTCCACACGCACCCGCGCCACATATTCGGTGAGCGTCATACCCGTGGCTTTCTTGAACAGCTTGCAGAAATAGAACTGGCTCACGTGGACGTGCTGCAGCACCTCTTTGTGCACCGAAGGTTTTTCGACGTGGGTCTGCACGAATTGTTTGGCGGCGGTGACCGCGCTCGGTTCGTGATCCATCCAGGCGGTGGCACAGCGGGCGGCGTAATCGGCCAGGTATTGCGCGAAAACATTCAGCAAATAGGTGATCGCCTCGAACCGTTCCTCGGTCAGGATCGGTGTCTCAAAATATGCCTGCCGCGCCTGTTCCGCCCAATTCTTATCCACCCCTCCTCCGACAAGATTTAGCACTTTCAGAAAATCACTCTCGGTGGGCGGGCGACGAAACGCCCGACCGCTTACTAACGTGGCCACATGCCGCCCCCCGATCAAGACCGGAACTGTCACCACGGTCAAACCCGCAAAGCAATGGACTCGCTGCGCGACCAATTTCTCCGCCACGCTGCGTTGGGCGCGAATATGAGTCTCCAGGCAGGCCGCCGAACCCGCGGTCGTGCACAGCAAGAGGTCGCACAAAGCGCTTTTCGATCGCCCCAGGATCGAACATTGCCGGGGCGCGTCCGGGGGCACCACCGTCAGCGACACCCCGGTCGCCTTGCTGAACGCCTCTTCGTAATAATCCAGGACCGGTAAGCGCTTCAGATCCGCAAACCAGAGTGGTCTAATGCCTGCATTATAGTTTAAAGTAGGGGTGCTCAACTGGGCAAAACGATAAAGTGGCGGACGGTGAAGATCAAGCCTGTCCGCGCCGGCGGCGGCGCCAGCAGCCTCTCACCGTTTGGCCCCGGCGGGCCGGCCGACTAACCACTTTTTGCCATCGGGGCCTGGCCGAGCCGTCCCGTTCGTCAGTAGACATTCTCACAAACCAAAGCAGCCGAGCGGGTTCGCTCTCCCGATTTTGTTGATATCACCGCAATTTTTGGCCCAACAAAAAATGCGAAGCAATGAACAATTCATGCAGAGCCTTTAATGCCCGTCCACTCCAAACTAAGCAAAGCTATGCGTGGATGCTTCCCAATAATCGCTATCGCCGCCACCGCCCTGCTCGGCTTTTTCCGCCCAGGCGCGACGACCGCTTTTGCGGCGGAAATCAAAGACAGTGCGTGCATGGACTGCCATGCCGACAAAGACCTGTCCAAAACCAATGCCGCCGGCAAAGCCATTTCGCTCTATGTGGATGTGGCCAAAATCAAGGCTTCGGTGCACCAAACGAATACTTGCGCCAGTTGCCACGCCGATTTGACCGCCGAGCATCCGGACAACGGGGTGGCCGCGAAGCACGTGGATTGCGGCCATTGCCACGAGCGCCAATCGCATGCCTACGGCACTAGCGTCCATGGAGTTGCCGTCAGCCAGGGTAAGCAAAACGTCGCCTCCTGCCGTGACTGCCACGGCAACCACACGGTAATGCGGCCCGCCTCGGCGGATTCGCCCCTTCACTTCTCGCGCTTGGCTCAAACCTGCGGACAGTGTCACCAACAAGCCGCCAAAGACGTTGCTGAAAGTGTTCATGGAAAGGCAGTTAGCGCCGGACATCGTGAGGCTCCCACTTGCACCGATTGCCATGCGGAGCATAACATCCAGGATCCAAAGAACCGCTCTCCCCTCGCGATTTCCGCGGATGTGTGCAGTACCTGCCATGCCTCTGAGCGAATGAACACCCGCTACAATCTCCCCAAAGATCGCGTCAAAACATTCTTCGGCAGCTATCATGGTCTCGCCGCTCAATACGGCTCGGCCACCGCCGCCAATTGCGGCAGTTGCCACGGTTTTCACAAGGTGCTGCGTTCCACCGACCCGGGGTCCACCATTCATCCCAACAACCTGATGAAAACTTGCGGAAATTGCCATCCCGGCGCTTCCGAGAACTTTGTCGCCAGCAAGGTCCACGTCGATGCCGCCGGGGAAGCCTCGGCGACTGACGCCGGCGGCAACATCAACTGGTGGGTCCGCCGGATTTACCTGGTGCTGATCTTCGGCACGATTGGGTTCATGCTGGCGCATAACGGGCTACTCTTCTTCCGTAAAGTGCGGTGGCGTTACTCGGTGGCCAACTTGAATATCATCCGCATGAGCCTCTCGCAACGACTGCAACACGTGGTCCTGGCCGTGAGCTTCATCATCCTGGCGATCACGGGCTTCGCCTTGAAATTTCCGGATTCCTGGCTCTCGAAGCTAATGGGATCGAGTGAAATGCTCCGACGCTGGAGTCACCGCACCGCCGGGGTAGTGATGCTGCTCGGGGGACTTTATCATATCTATTACATCTTGAAGAGCCCCGAAGGACGGCAGTTGGTTAAAGATCTGTGGCCGGTGAAGAAGGATGCCACCGACCTGATGGAAAACGCCCGTTACCTCTCCGGAGTCAGTAATCAAAAAGCCAAAATTGGCCGGTTCGGTTACGCCGAGAAGATGGAATACTGGGCGGTGGTGTGGGGAACCATCATCATGGGTCTCACGGGATTAATCATTTGGTTCAAAATGGAGGTAACCAACTTTCTGCCGCGCTGGACGGTGGATGTCGCCACCGCGATCCATTATTATGAGGCGATCCTCGCCTGTCTGGCGATCATTGTCTGGCATTTCTATCACGTGATCTTCGACCCAGATGTCTACCCGATCAATTGGGCTTGCGTTAATGGAAAAGTGTCCCATCACTGGCAGGAAGAAGAGCACCCGCTGGATCACGCGGCCCTGGCAGGCGACGCCAAATTGGCGGCCACGCCCAAGCCGGCCGACCCGGCGCCGAAGAGCTGATTCGCCTAATATTTGCATCCCGAGCGAACTAAATGGGCAATCGAAGATAAGCTTTGACCAATTTTGGGTTAGCGCACAAACTGGATTGCATTAGCCTTAACCCCAAGCCACCTGGCAGCAAGTTGTGACCAACTGCCGGTGCTTGTACGCACATGCAATCCGCAGCCGTGAATGGTGTATTGACCGCCCAGGCGGGCAACCTGTCTGAATCGTTGGACCGACAGGCCACTGAAATCCGCCGGCGTTTTCCCCAGGGTCCCTCTTGGCACGATCTGCTGCATGTCCTCGAGGATCGCTCCCTGGTCAGCCACCCTTGCTCTGTTCGGTTTCAGGACGAGCGCTTGTTGCCGGGCGAGTTCGCCTTTACCGCCCGCAATGGCCTGGAACCGCAAGAGGGGTTTGTCATTTATGTGCACCCCGCGCTGAAAGCGGACCCCGCCAGCGCGGTCCCCGTCGTCCTCAGCCAGATTCCCGGCATTAACACCGGCACTCAAGCGACGCCCGCAGACGCCGAACAATTTGGCTGCACCGCGCTGGGCATCTCCCGCGACGATTATTATCGGCAACTGTGCGCCATCGCCGAGCAGGTGGATCCCGGAGACGACCTTGTATGAGCCGCTTTCAGCAGCTATCCTTGTTGGCTTCAGACTGTGTTCAACCCGCTCTAACTGTGGCCGGAATTGCAGGTTTGGCGCTTATCATTAATTGTTACCCAAAAAGCAACCCTGTGCGATTAGTCCACATTCTCCAAATGTTGCTACGCAAAAGCAAAAAAGGGTTAGTAATTGACAATTCCGGAAGAGCAACAGAATTGCTACCTCTAATAGGCTGGCCACGTGAATTTGGAACGGCGATTAATCAGAGCCTGCGCAGCGGCCAGTGATGACCAGGCACTCTCCGTGAATTCCAAGCCTATTAACTCGAAAACCTGCAACGCCGCATGAATCTCTTCGTCGTAGGCCTCAGCTACAAAACCGCGCCGGTCGAGGTGCGCGAAAAGCTGGCAGTACAGGCTTCGCGGTTGCGCTGCCACGGTTGCCGTTTGAAGTTGACGGGCAACCTTGAGGAACTCGTCATCGTTTCCACCTGCAACCGGGTCGAAATCTACGGCGTCGCGGAACAGGTCGGACGTCCGCTCGAGAAACTCTTCGAGACTCTCTCCAGCGTGGAAATGGATTACGAGCCGTATCTTTACCGCAAACAAGGGGCGGCCGCTGTCGAGCATCTGTTCAGTGTCACCGGTGGCTTGGACTCCATGGTGATCGGCGAAACGGAAATCACCGGTCAGGTCAAGCAAGCCTACCAGGCCGCTCAGGAAGCGCACCTGACTGGCAAGATCACCAACCGCCTGTTTCAAACCGCCCTCCAGACCGCCAAGGAAATTCGCACGGAGACCGGCATCGGCCGCGGCTCGACCTCGGTGGGGAGCGTGGCCGTGGAATTGGCGGAGCGGATCTTCGAATGCGATTTGTCCCGGAAGACGGTGATGATCATCGGCGCGGGCAAGATGGGCGAAGCGTGCGTGAAACACCTGGCCAAAAAAGGTGCCCGCTCCGTCCTCGTCGCCAATCGTTCATACGATAAAGCGCTTAACCTGGCCGCCGAATTTGGCGGGCAGGCCGTTCCCTTCGATCGTTGCCTGGAAGGAATGACCCGGGCGGACATCGTCGTCACGTCGACCGGCTGCCCGCAAACTATTCTCCATCGTTCCGACCTGGCCCAGGTCATGAGCGCCCGACGCAATCAACCCTTGTTCCTCATCGACATCGCCGTGCCCCGCGATATCGACGCCGAGGTTCAGGAATTGCCTAATGTCTACCTGTACAACGTCGATCACCTGGAAGATATTATTCGGGAAAACGTGAAAAACCGCGAACACGAGCTGGCACGGTGCCGGGAAATCATCAGCGATCGAGCGGCCTTACTGCTGGCCCGGTTCAACCGGCCCAGGTTTGTTAACGAAACCGCACCGGTTCCCGAAGGTGCCCTGGCGGGGGCGGCAGCATAAGTTCGCAGATCCATGAGCAATTTTGAACAATTTCGACGCGGAGATCGCCGGGTATGTTCGCCCTCGGCCGAGAACCGCGTCAGAGAAGCAGTACAGAAAAGAATTAACCGCTAAAGAGTATGAAGAGACGAAATCTCTTGTTCATTGGTTTGGTGACCGTCATTCCCACGGTGATCCAGGCCGGCGTCGTAAATTCTCCTCATGATATGTCCCAGGCGAGCTGGAACACCCGCAAAGGTGTTTGCAGCCCCTGCCACTCGGTACACAATACCGACCCAGCCCAAATCATTCCGCTTTGGAACCACGCGACCTCGGCGGCGGCGTTTACCATGTATAAGAGCCCGACAATACAGGCCACCATGGGCACCAAACCTGACGGCGCCTCGCTGGCGTGCTTGAGCTGCCATGACGGCACAGTCGCAATCAACCAGGGCATCGGCGGCCTTACTGGCGGCGCCGCGGAATATATCGAAGGACCGTTCCAGATCGGTCCGGATCTGCACACCACCCATCCCATTTCCTTCGTGTTCGACAAGGCACTGGCGGATAAGGATGGCGGCCTGCTCGACCCGACGCCCGGAACGGGCTACAAGATCGGCGACACCATTCCGCAATTACCAGGCACTGTGGCCCCGGTTCCGGCCACCTGGAGCGGCACCTCGCTCACCGGCAAGGCGATCGGCGATGTGCTCCTGACCGCCCAAAAGGTGCAATGCACCTCCTGCCACGATCCGCACAAGCAGATCGGCAGCGCTCCCAGCAGCGGCATCATGGTCAAAATCAGCGGCACTGACGCCTCCAGCCGGGGCAGCTTGATTTGCCGTAACTGCCACCTCAAGTAACCCGGCGCCTCGACATAACTCAGCGGATACATGATTAGCCTTAAACAATTTCGACGCGGATATCGCAGGGTGAGCTCACCCTCGGTTGAAAACCGTGTTGGAAGCATGCCTTCCTGTAGATGGCATGCCCTACGCGGCGAAATCGCCGCATTCGTCACACACAAAAAACAGAAGCACGTGCTAAAGTAGTATGAAAAAACAAAACCTCCTGTTAATCGGTCTGGTGGCTGCGATTCCCGCGGTTGCCCAGGCAGGCGTCGTGAACTCTCCTCACGATATGTCCCAGGAAAGCTGGAACACCCGCAAGGGCGTTTGCAGCCCCTGTCACTCGGTCCACAACACTGACCCGGCTCAGCTCATCCCCCTCTGGAACCACGCCACCACGGCGGCGACCTTCACCATGTATTCAAGTCCCACGCTGCAGGCGACCATGGGTAGCAAACCCGACGGCGCCTCGCTGGCTTGCTTGAGCTGCCATGACGGCACAGTCGCCATCAACCAGGGTATCGGTGGTCTCACCGGCACGACTCCGGATTACATCGATCCCACCGCCCAAATCGGTCCGGATCTACACACCACTCATCCGATCTCCTTCGTGTTCGACAAAGCGCTGGCAGACAAGGATGGCTCGCTCCTCGATCCGACACCCGGCACTGGTTACAAGATCGGCGACACCATTCCGCAGTTGCCTGGCACCGTGGCCCCGGTTCCTGCTACCTGGAGCGGCAGCTCGCTCACCGGCAAGGCGATCGGTGATGTCCTCCTCACCGCCCAAAAGGTGCAATGCACCTCCTGCCACGATCCGCATAAGCAGATCGGCAGCGCTCCCACCAGCGGCATCATGGTCAAGATCAGTGGCACCGACTCCTCCAGCCGGGGCAGCTTGATTTGCCGTAACTGCCATATCAAGTAATCCAGCATACCGCTAGGAATATGCTTACACATTCCCGGCAGCAGGTGGGCCCGTGCTCGCCGCTGCCGGGAATTTTTTTGCCCGTTTTTCAGCCATGGTACTTGGCGGCCTCCGCACCGTTCGGTAAACTGCGTTCATGCGAAGTATGATGAGTAATTTTCCAGCCACAATTGGCCGCAACCTGATACCGACCGCCCTGTGTCTGGCGGTGGCGCTGCTGGCCGGATGCAAGACCGCGCCGAAGCCCAAGACCTACACGTTTTTCCCCGCCGCGCCAGACGAACCTCGAATCCAGTACCTCACCAGTTTTTCTTCGGAATCCGAGTTGGGCGGCCAAAGCAAGTTCAGCCAGTTCGTGGTGGGAGGAAAGCGTCTCGCCAAACCGATCTGGAAGCCCTACGGCGTGGCCTCCTCGAAAGGCAAGATTTACATTTGCGACACCCAACCCAAAAGCTTGATTACGGCGGATTTGCAGAAAAAGAACTTGCGAATCTTGCGACCTTCCGGAGATCAGGCCATGCATTTCCCGGTAAATGTCGCCGTGGACGAGGCAGAGAACCGCTACGTCACCGATATCGTCCGTGGCCAGGTGCTGATCTACAGCAAGGAAGGCAACTTGACGGCCACTATCGGCCCGGGCCGCACCATGAAACCCTGCGGTATTGCGCTTTCGAACGACCGCATTTTTGTAACTGACCTCAGCAACCATTGCGTACACGTCTACAACAAGGCCACCCGCGAGGAAATGTTCCGCGTTCCCCGCGACGCGAAAGAAGAGAAAAGCAAGTTGCGTTCCCCCACCAACATCGCGCTCGACCCGCAAGGTCGCATGTTCGTTTCCGATACCGGCGGGTTTATCGTGCAAGTTTATGACGCCGAGGGCAATTACCTCCGGTCCATCGGGGAGCAAGGCATTGAGCCGGGACGATTCACGCTGCCCAAGGGCATCGGCGTCAGCCGGGATGGCATTGTTTACGTCGTCGACGCCGCCGCCAATGTGGCCCAGATGTTCGATTCCGAAGGACGGCTGCTCATGTTCTTCGGCGAGCCCAGTTCCGGTGGCCCGTTGTATTTGCCCGCCGGTGTGGCCGTGGATTATGACAACGTTAACTTCTTCGAGTCGTACGTAGCTCCCGGTTATACGATTGATCACTTAATATACATTGCCAACCAGGCCGGCGACAAAAAAGTCAGCGTCTACGGCTTCCTGAAAAAGAAGTAAGCCGGCCCAGGAAACTCAGCCTTGAACCCAAGCACCACACCCGCCCGCAAAATGCGCCCGCGCCAGGCCTGGAAACCGGTGCTGGCAGCGCTCGCCGCCCTGACTTTGTGGGCCGGCTGCGCCAGTGAAAAGCATTACAAGCTGCTGAGTTTCTTCTTTGACGGGGTCCCCGAACCCGGCTCCACCAACCGTCCGGTTTACCAAATTGACGAAGACGGCCGGCGCTTTGTAACGCCCGTTATTCCCACAAACCTGCCCGCCTTCGCGCCCGTCAAGTTCTACTCCCATCCGCCTTACGAAGATCAAAAATGCACGGAATGCCACGAATCCCGGTTTTCCGTTCGGATGAAAGGCGGCCAGAAGGCAGTCTGCTTCGGGTGTCATGAAAACTTCCTCGAGAAGGCGAAATTCAAACACCAGCCCGCGGATGGTGGCGAATGTTCCTCCTGCCACAACGCCCACGGGAGTGATATTCCCAAAATGCTGGTGAAAGCCGGCGCTACCCTGTGCGCGGATTGCCACGAACCGGTTCCGGCAACCGCAAAATCCCGCCACAAACCCGTTGTCGACGGCGAATGCGTGACCTGCCATCGCCCCCACGTTTCTGCATTCAAAGGCCTGCTGGCTAAAGAACAGGGAGCCCTCTGCGCCTCCTGCCATAAGGAGGCGGCAAGCAAATTGCAGGCGGCTAAGGTCAAACATTCCCCCGCCGAGAATGGCGAATGCACCTCCTGCCATAACCCGCACCAGTCCGGTAACCCAAAGTTGCTCGCCAAAGCCGACGGCAAACTCTGCGCCGAATGTCATGAGGACGTGACTCAGAAGCTCACCAAGGCGAAATTCAAGCATCAGCCCGTGGAAAATGGCGAATGCGCCTCCTGCCACAACCCGCACCAGTCGGATTTGAAAAAGCTCCTGCTCAAGCCAGATGGCAAACTCTGCGCCGAATGCCATGAAGACGTGACTCAGAAGCTCACCAAAGCGAAATTCAAGCATCAGCCCGTGGAAAACGGCGAATGCCTCTCCTGCCACGGTTCACACCAGGCGGAGATCAAGAAACTGCTCCTCAAACCGGACGGAAAGCTGTGCGCGGATTGTCACGAGGACCTGCAGGACAAGCTCTCCAAGGCCAAGGTTAAGCACCAACCGGTGGAGAATGGTGAGTGCCTTTCCTGCCACAACCCTCACCAATCGGAAGCCAAAAAGCTTGTGCTGAAACCCGGCGCCAAGCTCTGCGCCGATTGCCACGAAGATTTGCAGAAGGGTATTGAGACCGCCAAGTTCAAACACGATCCCGCCGCCAATGGCGAGTGCGCGTCGTGCCACGACCCGCACCTCTCCGCAGAGAAGGCGCTGCTCATCAAGAATCCGCGCCAGGTCTGTTTCGAGTGCCACGAGGAGAAAGAGATGGCCGCCAACAAAGGCCACCAGGGCGCTGCGGACAAAGCCTGTGCCTCCTGCCACGACCCGCATTTTGGCACGGACAAATTCCTGCTGAAACCTCAAGCCCGCGCGAGCGCACCCGCCAAATGAAGCCGCTCCATTTCCTGCAATATTGGCCACTCGCCCTCGCCGCCGCCTACTGCGGCTCCGTCCGGCAGGCGGCCGCGCAACTCGTCGATCCGCGCGCGCTCGAACCGCAATGGCTGCGCATTCGCGTTTCCGAAGTCAGCGCGGGTGTCTATGCCGAAGGCCATATCGAAGATACCACCTACGAGGATTCGAACAGTTCCTACTCCTACAACCGCATCTTCGTCGGCCCACTGGTCGGGGTAGTGCTGGACGGTTCGGTTTATCATCCGAACCTGATGCAGTTCCATCTGGACACCGAAGGGTCCTACGGCTGGGCCCAGCAAAGCGGCAGCACCGGCACCGCCTCGCGCGGCACTCAGTATGAATACATCGGACGCTTCAGCGCCAGCGCCGATATCTTCGATAGCAAACCCCTGCACGGCAGCATATTTGGAGACTACGACCACTCCTACCGAGACTACGACTTTTTCAGCCGCCTCACCGTAGACAGTTGGCGGTATGGCGGACGCGCGGTTTACACGCACGCCCCTTGGACCCTGAATGCGAGCTACACTCACCGGGATGAGACCTCTTACGGCCAGGCCTATACCTACACCAACGTCGTCCCGGGCGTTTCGACCAATGTCGTCAAATTCAACGGCATCACCACGCTAAACGATGACACGGTCGCCACGGACGTGCGACACGACCGTACGTTTGGTGGCAGTTCATTCAACTACACCTTCAATCAATACACCCGGGAAGACGCCGGACAACTCGGTTACGGCCAGGATCACCTCTTCGCCCTGGGTGACAACGAATCTTTTGGCTCGCGCAAACAGCATACGCTGTATAGCAGCGCCAGCTACACGCATCGGGAAAACAGCACCGAACCCAGTGACGAGGCCACCGCCCGCGCGGACCTAAATCTCGAGCACCGCCCTGACCTCAATAGCCTCTACGCCTTGAGTTACGATCGGTTTGAAACTGGCAATTTCCAGGCCGACAACTATTACGGCCAGGCTCAACTGCGTCATCAACTCTACGAGAGCCTCACCTCCACGCTCATTTTCGAGGCCGCGGACAACGAGTCGCAAGATGGCGGCGGGAACGGCTTCACTCGCAGGTACGGCGGTGGGTTCGCGGAAAGCTACACTAAAAACCTTTCTACCATCAGCCGACTGCGCCTGAGCAATAGTTTGCTGGTCGAGCATGTCGATTCCAAAGGCATCAGCACGGTCGAAAACGAACAGCACAGTTTTACCACCGGCACCGGTGGCGCGCCTCCGGGAAATTTCTTCCTCAACCAACCCAACGTCCGCGCCGCCACCCTGCGCATCTTCAATGTCGCCCGCACCCGGCAATACAACAGCGGAGTGGACTACCTGGTCTTTACCGAAGGCTCCCTGACCCGGGTGCAGCGCATTGTCAATTCGGGCGTGCCCACGATGGATGACACGGTGGTCTGCGATTACTCGGCCGAACCTACTCCCGAGGGGAATTACGAAACGCTCAACGAAGCCTTTACGGTCCGGGTCGACTTTTGGAATAATCTTTGGGGTGTTTATGGGCGCGTCAATGTGTTTGCCAATAACGCCCAGGCCGCCCTGCGGGTTCAGGATTTGTTCAGCATGGCGGTGGGAACCGATCTGAGCTGGCGCTGGCTGCGCGCGGGCGCCGAATACGAATATTACGATTCCTCTTTTTCCTCCTACCGTTCCGCCCGCCTTTTTCAGGGTGTTTCTTTTAATTTGGACGGCAGCTCTTCCATTTCCGCCGATTTCAGCGAGCTATGGACACGTTACCTGGACTCGGGGCGCAATGAGCAAACCTACACGTTCATTACGCGTTACCGTAACCTCCTGACCACCAGCCTGGCCCTCAATATCGAAGGCGGCGTCTCCCGTCGCGAAGGCGAAGGCGTGGACCAGACACTGGCCACGGTGCGACCTGGCATCGATTATACCGTCGGGCGCACTACCCTTCGCGCGGAATACGATTACGAATACGACTTTTACCTGAACAACGAGGAGCGTATGCGTCACATGTTCCTCCTGCGCCTGCGCCGCGTTTTCTAATATGCCGCTCGGGTCGATTCCATCCAGACGCCTTTGGTCAGCCATGGCTCAACTCCGGTGGCCGACGCCGATCCGGCACTGCCTGCTGGCCAGCCTGCTCGTGGTGGGTGCCAATGCCTTCGCCAAACCGCAGAAGGCTGATCCCGCCCCGATCCAGATTTGGCCGTCGCCGCCGCTGCCCGCGCGCATCGCCCTGATCCAAACCATCTCCCGCCCAGCCGATGCCGGAGTGAAATCCTCCGCCCTGAGCAAGGTCGCCAAATGGATTACAGGCACCCAAACAGGCAGCGATGGACTCGTGAAACCCTTCGGAATTGCTGTCGACGCCGAAGACAATTTGTGCCTGACCGATTCCGGAGAAAAGACCGTAACCATTTTTGAGCGGCGCCAGATGAAATGGCTGACTTTCAAAAAGGCCGGTAAATTGCCCTTCATCTCGCCCGTCGCCGTGGCCAAATCAGGCTCAACCCTTTTCGTGGCCGACTCCGCCGCAGGCCGCGTGGTAGCCATGAGTGACCAAGGCAAATTGCTGTTCCTGATCACCAACGAATTAGCGCGTCCTGCCGCGGTCGCACTGCGAAAGGATACCTTGTTCGTGGCGGATTCCCAACGGCACCGCGTCTGCTCTTATGGTTTGGCCGGCAATTTCCTGGGAGCGTTCGGCGAACGGGGCAGCGCCCACGGCCAATTTAACTTCCCGACGCACCTTGCGGTCGATCGGGCTGGGAACCTTTACGTGACCGACTCCATGAACGGCCGGGTCCAGGTTTTCGATACCAGCGGAGCCTTCAAAGTGGAAATCGGCAGCCTGGGGGATAGCCCGGGGCATTTTAGCCGACCGAAGGGTGTGGCCGTGGATAGTCTTGGGCATGTTTATATCGTTGACGGTCTCTTTGACAATCTGCAGGTTTTTGATGGCGAGGGCCGGCTTTTGCTGACGGTTGGCGAGAGTGGCTCCCGTCCGGGTCAGTTCTGGCTCCCGAATGGAATTGCCATCAACAGCGCCAACGAGATTTTCGTCACGGATTCCTATAACCGCCGTCTGCAGGTCCTGAAATACATTGGCCAGCCATGAACATCGCGAGCGTCATTTCCATTTTGCGCCGGGGAGTCCCTGCCCTGTTGCTCATCGGCCTGGTTTCCGCCAGCACCGCGAGGGCCGACAGCATTCTCAATTCACCCCATAACCTCTCCTTTACCGGGCCGGGCCGCATCAAGGCCGTGTCCGAATCCGAGGTGTGCCTGTTCTGCCATACGCCGCATAAAGCCGTCGACCAGGGCCCACTGTGGAACCATTCACTGTCCACCGCGGCTTATACTCCCTACCAGAGTTCCACGATGAAAGCCTCCGTGGGACAACCGACTGGCGCTTCCAAGCTCTGCCTGAGCTGCCACGACGGCACCGTGGCCCTTGGCATGGTCAACAGCCGGCCCACTCCGATCGAGTTTCAGGGGGGCATTACTATCCTCCCGGCCGGCTCAACACGTATCGGCACCGACCTATCGGATGATCACCCCGTCTCCTTTACTTATGACAATGCGCTGCTCATCGCCGCCNNAGGTGCAATGCACCTCCTGCCATGACCCCCATAACAACCAATACGGAAAGTTCCTCGTGCGCGACAACCATGGCTCCGCCCTGTGCATCACCTGTCACGATATGAATCAGTGGCAGGTCTCGAGCCATGCCACCTCTCCCGCTACATGGAATGGCACTGGAGTTAATCCATGGCCAAATTCCAGCGAGAAGAGTGTCTCCGCCAATGGCTGTCAAAACTGCCACGCCACTCACAATGCCGGCACCAAACCCCGCTTGCTCACGTTCGCGGATGAGGAACAGAATTGCTATTCCTGCCATAGCGGGAATGTGGCCTCAAAAAATATCGCGGCGGAATTCAACAAAATGAGCGTGCATCCCATTACCGCCAATACCGGCGTGCACGACCCCCTCGAGGATGCGGTTAATCCCACCCGACGCCACGTGGAATGCGCCGATTGCCATAACGGCCATGCCGCCAACGCCGCGACCGCCGTCGCACCCAACGCGTCCGGCGCGCTGGCGGGCGTCCGGGGCCTCAATGCCAACGGCGCGGTCATTCAGACGGTGGCGCGCGAGCACGAGCTTTGTTTCCGCTGCCACGCGGACAGTCTGGCGCGTGGCCAGGCGCGGATTAGCCGACAGTTCCCCCAGACCAACACCCGGTTGGCCTTCAGCACCGCCAACCCCTCCTACCATCCGGTGGTCGCTTCGGGAAAGAATCCGTCCGTCCCCAGCCTGTTGTCGCCCCTCACTCCGTCCAGCGTTATTTATTGCACGGACTGCCATAATAATGATCAGGGCACAAAGACCGGTGCCGGCGGCCCCAACGGTCCACACGGCTCCAGGTTCATCCCCATTCTCGAGCGCCAACTCGTCATCGCCGACTTCAACATCGAATCCATCTCCACCTACAATCTCTGCTATAAATGTCATAGCCGAGACAGCATTCTTTCCGACCAAAGCTTCCCGCTTCATCGCAAGCACATTGTGGAAGAAAAGACGGCTTGCACTACGTGCCACGATTCCCACGGCAGCGCCAACTACAAACACCTCATCAATTTCAATCGCCTTTACGTGACTCCCTCCTCCAACGGGCGCATGGAATTTTCTGAAACCCGCAATCGCCGGAGTGTTTGTTCGCTAACCTGCCATAACGTGGACCATAATGCGGCCAGCTACGAGCCGGGCGTAATCCCCTTGCAGAAGGGCAAAGTAACCCGCCTGCGCCGTTAAGATTCTTCCCGCAAAGCAACCGTGTTCGACTGGCCTTCGGATTAGCCTTTTGCCACAACCACAAAGTCGCTAGGCTGCCGACATGGAACTTGCGATCGGTCAAACGCATCCACTCAAAATCACCGACATCGCCTTCGGCGGAGAAGGCGTGGGGCGCCTTGGTGATTTCGTGGTTTTTGTGCCCTTTGTCGCGATGGGCGAGACGGTGGAAGTGCAAATCATCGACGTGAAAAAGCGATTTGCCCGTGGCAAGGTCGAGCGGATCGTGGAAGCGTCCCCCACCCGTGTCGAACCGCTCTGCAAATACTATGGTGAATGCGGCGGGTGCCAGTATCAGCACCTGGCTTATCCCGAGCAGTTAGCCATCAAACACAAACAGGTGTGCGATGTGTTCGCCCGCATCGGCGGCCTGGCGACCGGAATCATTGCGCCCGTGGTCCCCTGCCCCTCCCCCTACGGCTATCGCAACCGCATCATGATCCGCAGTCAATGGGACAAGTTTAAGCAGGGCCTGAATATCGGATTTATCCGGGCGGATAACCGCCTGGTGGTGGACATCGATGAATGCCAGATTGCGGAACCGGCCTTGAGCAACCAAATCCGGGAGGTGCACGCGCACCCACCACCCAAGGGCGGATTGAAGGTCGTGCTCCGCATCCCTCCGGAGGGTTGGGAAGTGCCGCGAGATTCGTTCTTTCAAAACAACTTCTTCCTGCTGCCACGCCTGGTTGAAACCGTCCGGGAATGCCTAGTGGACTGCGGCACACGCCACTTGGTGGACGTTTATTGCGGGGTCGGTTTTTTCAGCCTGGAATTGGCAGACTCCGTGGAAACCTATACCGGAGTGGAACTCGATGCCATGGCGATCAAAGCGGCGCGCCGCAACGCGATCACGCGGCAACGAAGCAACGGAACCTTCGTGGCGGGCAGCGCCGAGGAAAAACTTCCGGAACTTCTGCAACAGACCACGCCGACAGCTTCCACGGTCATCCTCGACCCCCCGCGGAAGGGATGCCAACCGGAGATAATCGAGCTTTTGCGCCAGGTCCGCCCGCGCCAGGTGATTTACGTTTCCTGCCACCCGGCCACCATGGCGCGAGACTTGAACGTAATGTGCGCCGAGGGTGTCTTTAAAGTAACGCGGGTCGTGCCCCTGGACATGTTTCCACAAACAGCACATGTGGAATGCGTGGCGGATCTGCGGCATGATTCGTGACCGCGCACCTGCAAATCGTGACTTGCCAAGGCCATCGGCCTTAAGCCAACCTTGCATCGCAGCATGACCACCGATACCAAAATCAGCCCCGGAAAACGCTTCGTAACTGGTGTTCTGCCCTGGATTGTCGCCGGCGTGACCCTGCTCCTGTACCTCGTCACGCTCAATCCCTGGGTGAGTTTCAGCAGTTTAGCCACGACGGGGCGCGTCGCCGGTCTGACCTGGCAGCCCACTCTCATCGCACCTGTATTCTGGCTGGTGACACAACCCTTCAGCCTGTTGCCCACCAGTATCATCCCGGTGGCCTTGAACGTTTTTTCCGCCATCTGCGCGGCTGCGACCTTGTGGTTGCTGGCCCGCTCCGTAAGCTTGCTGCCCCATGACCGCACCCAGGAGCAACGCGATCGCGAGCACCGCGCCGGGTCGCTTTTCTCCGCCAAAACCGCCTGGCTACCCCCGGTGTTCGCAGCGCTCGCTTGTGGACTTCAGTTGAGTTTCTGGGAAAGCGCCACCGCGATCACGGGAGAGATCTTCGACCTACTCCTGTTCGCTTACGTCATCCGCTGCGTCCTGGAATATCGTCTCGATGAAAATGAGTCCTGGCTGCTTCGCGGTTCTTTAGTTTACGGCGCTGCCATGGCCAACAACTGGGCGATGATCGCCTTCTTCCCGATCTTTGTCGCCGCTTTGATCCGGTTGAAGGGCATCCGCTTTTTCCGCGCGCGTTTTCTGGGCCGAATGTTCCTGGCCGGAGCGGTGGGATTGAGTTTCTACCTGCTGTTGCCCTTGGTCGCCTGGCTGCAGGGCGTCAATGCTGTCGGGTTCTGGCCGGCGCTCAAATACAACCTGGCCAATCAAAAGAGCCTGCTGATGAGTCTTCCTTTCAGCCAGCAATCTCTTTTCCACCCGGATTATCCGTTGTGGATTTTCGGGCTGACCTCCCTGGTGCCGTTGTTGATGATGAGCATTAAATGGCCCAGTTCCTTCGGCGACTCCAGCCGACTGGGAGTGAGCCTGGCAACCTGGATACTGCACATTTTCCACGGCGTCCTCTTGGTCTTGTGCGTCTGGGTGTCACTTGACTGCTCTATCAGCCCCCGCCACATGCATCCGGCATTGTTCGCCGGCGGCTTCCTGCTGCTCCCGATCTATTACCTCGGCGCTTTGAGCATCGGCTATTTCAGCGCGTATTTTCTGCTGGTGTTCGGCGTCAAACCGCCTTCACGCATGGCCCGACTAATGCGCGATTACTCCGGCTTCACCAGGCAGTTGGTGTCGGGCGGTGTCTTTACCCTGGCGGCCATCGCCACGCTCATCCTCGTCTTCCGAAATATGCCCGAAATCCGCACCACTAACAGCGGCATCTATCGGGATTTCGTCCAGACCCTAACTGGCAAACTCCCGACCGGAGTAGTCCTGCTGAGTGACGACCCTAGACGAACCGCTCTGGTACAACTGGCCGCCGGTCATAACCCCGAGCAGCGGCATCTCACCCTGGACTCCACTTCCCTGCGGTGGCCTGATTACCACGCCTTTATCGCCAAAAAGTACCCCGGGCAATGGACCAATCTCGCCGGTTTTCCGCGGTTAGCCCCCTTGGAAGACCGGGTCTCTCTGGCCTTGCTGAGCAAGGTGCAAGCCACGAACAAAGTCTATTACCTGCACCCCAGCTTCGGTTTCTTTTTCGAAACCTCCTACCCTGTATGCCATGGCCTCGCCTACCTGCTCCAGAGCTACCCCACCAATGCCCTACTGCCACCGGCGCTGACGCCAGCATTGGTTTCCGAGAATGAAAAGTTCTGGACGGATACTGAGGACGCCTCCTTGAAGCGACTTTCCGCTCGTCTGCAGCCGCGTGAGGGTCTGCCCAAGTTCATCAAGGACCTCGGGAGATCTCTTAACCTCCCGGCACCACCGAATCAGGACGCCCTGGGCCTTGCGGCTTATTACTCCCGAGCCCTGGTCTATTGGGGCGTGGAACTGCAAAAAGGCGGGCAACTCAAGCCCGCCGCCGCCGCGTTCCAGCGAGCACTCGAAATCTATCCCGAAAACGTAGTCGCCCAGATCAACCTGCAATCCAACGAGGATTTGCAGGCCGGCCGCAAACCAAACGTTCAAATCACCAAGACTATCGAGGATCAATTTGGCAAATACCGGGGCTGGGAACAGGTCATGAACGTCAATGGTCCCTTTGACGAGCCGACATTCTGCTATGAACAGGGCCGGCTGTTTGTGAAAGGCGGCCTTTACCGTCAGGCCCTGCAACAATTCGATCGTACGGTCACGCTGGCCCCGGAAAACCTGCCCGCTCACCTGTGGCTGGGACAAACTTACCTGCGCCTCGGCCAAACGGATGCATCGATGCGCATTGTTCGGGAAATCAAAGCGCAACCGGCCGCCTTTGGCCTGAGTCGCTCCAATATCTTCGAATTGGTCATGCTGGAAGCCTCCACCCATCTCGCGGAGACGAACGCGCCGGCAGCCGTTTCAATGATTCGGGCCACCCTCAAACAATATCCCAACGATGAGGACACCCTCATCGCCGCCGTCCAGGCGTTCATGAACGCCGGGGATTACACCAACGCCGTCTTTTTTGCAGACCAACAAATTGCCTTGCGCCCCAATAATGGCAGTGCTCTCCTGAATAAGGGCTTCGCCCTGCTGCAAAACGGCGCCTATGCCCAGGCGATACCGCCCTTGACCAAAGTCCTCGAACTGAAGGGTTCCGTCGCCAACGAGATCTACTTCTCCGCGCTGCTCAATCGCGCCATCTGCCATTTCAAACTAAATGATTGGGACGCTTCGCAAGCCGACTACGAGAGCATTGCCAAAGCGTATCCTACCGAGTTCCGCGCGCATTTCGGCCTCGGGGAAATCGCCCTGCACCGGCAGGACACCAACGCCGCTATTAGCAGCTTCGAAAAGTACCTGAGCAACGCTCCCGCCTGGACCTCGGAAGCGCAAGAGGTCGCGAAGAAGTTGAAAGCGCTGCGCCCGGAAAAGCGCTGATCCCGAAATGCGGGTCACGCATGTCATCACCCGGTTAATCGTCGGAGGCGCGCAGGAAAACACCATTGCCTCGGTTCTTGGTCTGCGCCGGAAGCCGGGCATCGAGGTGGATTTGATTTCGGGCCCGACGACCGGGCCCGAAGGTTCGCTCGAACCGCTGCTGGCTGACAGTCCGGAGCTACTCCACCTTATTCCCGACCTGGTGCGCCCCATCCACCCAGTCAAAGACTGGTCTGCCTACCGACAGTTGCGTCGCCGCTTCGCCACCCAACGCCCGGATATCGTGCACACCCATAGCGGCAAGGCCGGTATTCTAGGCCGCCTGGCCGCCGCCGCCGCTGGCGTTCCCATTATTGTCCACACTATCCATGGCCCCTCCTTTGGCCCTTTCCAGGGTGCTCTGCCCAATTGGATCTTCCGCGCTGCGGAACTTCGGGCTGCGCGCGTCACCACCCATTTTGTGGTAGTCGCCGAGGCCATGACCCGCCAATACCTGCACGCCGGCATCGGTGCCCCGCCACAGTTCACTCGAATTTTCAGCGGCTTCGATCTCCAACCCTTTTTAAACGCGCAGAACTCTCGCGATCTGCGTGCACGCTACGGGATCGCACCGGATGACCTGGTGGTCGGGAAAGTCGCACGCTTGTTCAAATTGAAGGGCCACGACGACCTGTTCGCGATCGCGCCTGAATTGCTAAAGGCAGAACCGCGCCTAAAATTCCTGATGGTCGGCAGTGGCCCCTGGGAACCCCGGTTTAAACAGACGGCCGCCGCTCTCGGTTTGGCCGATCGCTTCGTATTCACTGGCCTGGTACCACCGGAACGTGTGCCGGAGCTAATCGGGATCATGGATATCCTCGTTCATACTTCCCGGCGCGAGGGGCTGGCCCGAGTGTTGCCGCAAGCCTTGGCGGCCGGCAAACCAGTGATCGCCTTCGATTGCGACGGCGCTAACGAAGTCTGCCTGGATCAACAAACTGGCTTTCTCGTACCCTCGGGAGACCGCGCCCGACTCCAAGAACGGCTTCAGGAATTGGCCCGGGATCCTGCCCTGCGCAATCGCTTTGGCCAGGCCGGTCGACTCCTGGTGCGCGACTTCTTCCCCGTGGAGCGTATGGTGGACGAACTCCAGGCCTTGTATTTACGATTGATCGCTGCGAAAAGGGCCTCTTGATTTATCATCCGGGGATACTCGGCGGAGTCATCCGTGCCGCAGGCCAGGACGATTTTTGCTGACATTTCGCCGCCGATCCCAAAGCCTTTGCCCGCAGTGCTGTTTCCAATCGACCTATATCTTACCGCGGCAGCAAGCGCCTTCCTGATCTCGTGGGCGTGCCTGCCGCTTTGGCGGCGCTGGTGCATTCGGACGGACCTGGTTGACGACCCAGGCCATCGAAAAATCCATCATGAACCCATCCCGCTGGCGGGCGGGCTCGCGGTTGCCACCGGCATGCTACTTTCCATCCTGGCCGGCTGCGTTGCCGTCTGGTTACTCGACCGTTACGATAGCGAATCCAGCACCGGGTTGCTGGGCCGATTTCTGGGCTCCCTGGATGCCCGCGAGGCTCACCCGTTGAGCTACGGCATCAACGCTCGTGGGCTTCAACTCTGTGGCATCATGGGCGGTGCCGTGGGCATGCTCCTGGTCGGGTTGCTGGACGATAAACACGAACTGCGCCCGGGACCGAAGTTTCTTGCCCAAACCTTGATCGCCCTGGTGGTCGCTGCCTCGGGGGTACGTATCACCATCTTCGTCCCCTTCCTGCCCTTCAGCTACGTCGTTACCGTCCTGTGGATACTGACGGTGATCAATGCCCTCAATTTCATGGATAACATGAACGGGCTGTGCGGTGGCCTCGGTGCCATTGGTTCCTGGTATTTTGCCATGTTCGCGGCCCGGGAAGGCCAATACCTGGTGGCATTAATCGCGTTCCTCGCCTTTGGCGCGTTGCTGGGTTTTCTCCCTTATAACTTTCCCAAAGCCCGGGCTTTTTTGGGCGACTCCGGCAGCCACCTGGTGGGTTATTTGCTGGCGGTGCTGGCCATCCTGCCGCATTTCCACACACCCCTCTCCCCTCGTCCCTGGGCCGTGATGTTACCGTTGCTGGTGCTCGTGGTGCCGTTGGCGGATATGGTCTGGGTGGTCTGGTTGCGCTGGCGAATGGGCAAGCCGTTCTATATCGGCGACACCAACCACCTGTCGCACCGACTGACCCGGAATGGCTTGAGCCAAAAACGCGCGGTGCTGGTCATCTGGCTGCTCGCCACCACGGTGGGGTTGTTGGCTTTTTGGCTCTGAGTCCAGCGCCACTTAGGCTTCCGTTTTTCCGCTGGCGGCAATGACTTCCGAGAAGATGGTCAGTACCTCGGATCGTAACAGGGCTCCCACCAGTTTGTTCTCTTGTAGCGTATTTACCACGGGGATGTTCCGTTGCTCGCTGGCCAGCACCACCGGCAGGATGTCGATCAACCGTTGATTAGGGGTCACGCACGTCGGCGCCGGACGCATCACATCATAAGCGATCACACCCGGAATAATCTGATCTTGTCCCAGGTATTCCTTTAAATCCTGCAACGCAACCATCCCCTGCATCCGCCCGCGCCCATCCACCACGGGCAGGAAATTGTTCGAGCTCGTCAAAAACCGCTCCGCTATTTCCTGGAACCGCGCGTTTTCCCTGACCGGCGGCACCGGCGCGCGCATCAAATCCGCCACCGTTCGCTGCGTGGTCGCTTCCGAACTGATGGCGTCCTGAGAAACTTTCAATCCCTTGCGCCGCAGTGGCTCGGTGTAGATCGATTCCGCATGCCAGCGTCGAGCCATGAGGGTCGACACGACGCACGCCAGCATCAACGGCGGCATCAGGGAATAATCCAGCGAGATTTCAAATATCATGATCATCGCCAGCAGCGGCGAGCGCGTGGTGGAGGCGAGCATGCTGCCCATTCCCACAATCGCGAAGGTCAACAACGGCAACCCCGCAGCCACTCCAAGCTGCTGCAGTAGCAGCCCAAACGTCGCCCCAAGGGACGCCCCGAGAAACAACGTCGGAGTAAATACCCCACCGACAGCGCCGGAACCGACCGTGACCAGCGTCGCCACGCCTTTGGCCGCAAAGAGGCTCGCCAAATAAGCCGCGCCGCGCATCCCCTGTGGGTAGCTCTCCTGCAGGATGCGATTCGTTACGGCATAACCGTTACCCCATACCTCAGGGTAATGCAGCGCGATCAGGCCTACCGCCAATCCGCCCAGCGCTAACCGCGCATAAATCGGGATGCGCAGTCCCTGGAAGCCGGCTTCGGTCCGATTCAGCGCTTTGAGGAACAAGGCGCCGGCAATGCCGCTGACCAACCCCAGCATCAGGAACCACGGCAGTTGCACGATGCTCGTGAACTCAAACGACGGCACGCTGTACCACGTACGCAGGCCGAAGAAACTCCGCGATACCATGGCCGAAACGACCGAGGCAAAAACGAGCGGCGCAAACAGGTGCATCGAGAAATTGCCCAGCACAATCAAGGCGGCGAATACCGCCCCGGAAATCGGCGCGTTATACGCCGCGGAAATCCCTGCCGCCGCTCCGCATCCCACCAACAACCGCAGACGATACGGGTGCCAGCGTGCAAACTGCCCCCACTTGGAGGCCAGCGTCGCCGATAAATGGATGATCGCACCCTCCCGCCCAATCGAACCGCCGGTGCCAATACTCATTAGCGACGACAGAAACTTCACCATGGCGTTCCGGAATGGCAATCGTCCATCGCCGGCCACTACCACTTCGAGGAGGTTGCTCGATCCCTGTGGTCCCACCAATCGGAGCCCCCAGTAAAGCACCAATCCCGCCCCCAACCCGCCCAGCGTGGGCGTTAACAACCGCCCCCATGGTCCCATTACTTCCGCCACTTCGACGGGGTCTCCGGTCTTACGCAGTAGCATCACCTTGATCGCCTCGGTGGCATAAAACGCCAGCAGATTCACCAGGCCGCCAATCAACCCCACGCCACCAGCCAGAAGCAGATGAAACGCTTCCTCGCTGAATCGAAATTTCTCCCGCAGGCGCAACCCCTGCCGCCAGTGTATGTGAAAATACTGGCGCAGGTCGTTCATGAACTCGTTATGGTTCCGCCAACGCACTGCTTCAATGTACGCAAACCGACGTATTTTACGAGCGTGGAAAGACGACGTTCACAAATCCGCCTACTCTGCCGCGCGACGAGAAATGGTTTGACGCGTTCTCCCAGAGGATCAAAATGAACTGTCACTCGATGTAATTCAGCGCATGAACCAACCACGAACGAACTCCATCCTCCCTTCAAAATGAAAAATGCAATAATGCTGCTGGGAACGCTGCTGCTGCCATTCACACCGCCGGTAATGGCTGCTGATTCCTCCGCCACCCGACTTACCGCCCACACTTACAATTCAGGCTTCACCGAAGGGCACGACACTTACAACGCCATGGGTGCCGCGAGTGATGGCCGCATTTATTATGTCCTGAGCTCCGAATCAATCGATGTCGGCGCCAAAATGTTCGCTTTCGACCCGCGCTCCAAAACGATTCACTTGGTCGGCGACCTTACCGAAGCCTGCGGAGAAAAGGGTCTCAAAGCGATTCCACAGGGCAAAAGTCACGTCAACTTTGTCGAGAGCCAGGGAAAACTCTATTTCGCTACCCATGTCGGGGTCTATTCCATCGTCGACGGCATGGAAACGATGGGCATCCCCCCCGCGGGCTATAAATCCTATCCCGGCGGGCACTTGCTTTCGTATGACCTCAAAACTGGGCGGTTCGAAGATCTGACCAAGGTACCGGACCAAGAGGGCGTCCTGACCATGAACATGGACACGGTTCACGGCCGAATCTTTGGTCTCACCTGGCCATCCGGCCTGTTCTTTCGCTTCGACCTAAAGACAGCCAACCTCAAAAATTTTGGTCGAAGCTGCGCCCTCGGTGAAAAAGGAAAAGGCACGGATTATCGCACCGTGTGCCGTTCGATCTGTGTCGATCCCCACAGTGGTCAAGCCTGGTTCTCCACTTCAGAGGGAAACCTCTTCGTCTATCAGCCCGCTTCGGATTCCATCTCGATGGTCGCCGGCGAGGATTTGCGCAAAGATTACTTCGGACTCTACGACCCCACTTCTCCCGGGCACATGGGCTATAACTGGCGTCAGACTGTCTGGCGCGCTCGGGATCAGAGGATTTATGGCGTTCATGGCAACTCGGGTTACCTGTTCAGTTTCGACCCCAGCGGGCCCCGGATCGAGGTGCTGGATCGCCTTACCTCAAAACCCTCACAGAAAAGCGGTATGTTCGACCAGTTCAGCTACGGTTACCTCGGATTCACTATGGGACCCGACGGTCGCACTTTGCATTTCCTGACCGGCGCGCCGATTTACGTCAATGGCCGGAGGTTGGCGGGAAAAAGCAGCACCGCAATGGGCGAAGCAAAAGGCCTCGAGGATTTGCATCTCGTCACCTACAACGTCGAAAAAGGTGTCTATGCCGATCAGGGAGCCATCTTCTACGAAAATGGGGAACGCCCACTCTATGTCAACTCCATCGCGGTCAGTCGCCAGGGCGACGTCTATTTTTTAGGGCGCATCACCGAGGCCGGACGCACCCGCTGCGATTTGGTTGAGGTAAAGAAGCAATGGAGATTGCGTTGACGAGGTTTACATCCGCCGTGGCATCACCTATAAAGTGGCGGTGCGGGCCAGGTCGCATCAACGGGCAATGTCAGCGGAAGGCAAGGGCCTAACCGCAACACGATACTGGCCTTCGGTCACTCGAATTTGATGGAAACTGCAATCGACACGTTGGGACTGATCGCGGGCAATCGCTCGCTGCCCATAATCCTGGCCCGCCAGGCCCGGGCGATGGGACTCAAGCGCGTGGTCGCGATCGGGTTCGAAGGCGAAACCGATCCCGGCTTGGAAAAGATTGTCGATGAAATGGTGTGGCTCAAAGTCGGCCAACTTTCCAAGTTGATCTCGGCCTTTAAAGAGCGATCCGTCAAATATTGTGTCATGGCGGGCCAAATCGCGCCCAAAAACCTGTTCGATCTTCGCCCCGACCTCCGCGCGATGGCTTTGCTCTTTCGCTTGAAGCAAAAAAACGCCCACACCATCTTCGGAGCGATCGCGGATGAATTGCACAAGGATGGGATCGAATTGATCGAGGCGCTGCCCTGGCTCAAGCCCCTCATGCCGACCACCGGTTTTCGCCTCGGCCCGTCACCCACGCCAGAACAGCGCGCCGACATGGAATTTGGATTCAGCATCGCCAAGGAAATTTCGCGGCTCGAAATTGGACAAACCGTCGTCGTCAAAAACGGAACGGTGCTGGCCGTGGAAGGATTCGAAGGTACTGACCGCTGCCTCACCCGTGGCGGTGAATTGGCCGGACGCGACGGTGGCGCCGTCGCGGTGAAGGTGGCTAAAGAGAAGCACGACATGCGTTTCGACATCCCCTGCGTCGGACCGCAAACCCTTCATGTGTGTGCCGATGCCCATATTGCCCTGCTGGCGTTTGAAAGTGGCCGTTCCCTGGTCCTTGAACAAGAAACTTGCGAACAACTGGCCCGTCAAAATAAGCTTTGCCTGACCACGGTGGGGTAAGCCTCCCCGGGGCGGAACTCGAAATATTATAAAACCCATGCTCGCGTCCTACGAATTGCTCGGATTCATGTCCTCCGGCATCGCCCTTGAAATCCTGAATTTCATCTATGAATCGGACAAGCCGCTTTACCGCGCAGCTTTGGCCGCCGTGGCGGAGGCGCGCAAGGTGCGACCGGTTTTCCTGGAGCGTCAACCCCGGCCCCAACGCCATGCCACCATGCTGGCGACCCTCACCCGGCCGGGCCTCGATCTAATCACCGGCAATCTTATCCGCGCCTGGCTTCTCAAGAAATACAACGGCATGTTGGTCGATTTTCTCGATTCGCTGCAAATCACCCATAAAGAAGGCGTGGTGGAAGATCTGCCTGCCACCATCGAGGACGCCAAACTTAAAACCGCCGTGGATACCCTCCTGGCCAAATACCCCCAGGAAGTCGTGGCGGTTTACCTGAATGCGTTCACCGATATGAACGAGGTCGACTGGCCCAATCTCAAGGCGCTGCTCAAGGAAGATACGCGCCTCCAGATCGGCGGTTGAGCCCGGTCAGGGCAGTGGGGGCAGTTCCTTATTAGAACTGCCTGGTTTCTAGCCAGCCCCCAAGAGGTAGAGATGCTGCTGGCCCCACCCGGCTTCGGCACGGAACTTCAAAAAACCATTTTCGATCAGGCACGTAACTTCCGCCCCGACCGTGCCCACTTTGCCGCCTGCCAGATACAACCGGCCGGCCTTGGCGGCGCAGGGAATGGTAATGTCACCGGCGCCTTGCAGCCAGAGCTCGAGTACCGCGCCACCGGCAACCTGGCGCTCAGCCAGCACCGGCGCCCACCCGATCACTGGCACCGGCGCGCTCCCAAACTCCCATGCCTTGCCATCCACAACGATGCCCCGGCAATTGTATCCGGCAAACGCGACCAAGTCCCCGCGCTGATCCACGCGAAAAATAACCGCTAAATCTCCCTGGAATCGGATCTTATGCCCGGCAATCGCAAAGTCCTCCACTTCGATTCTCTCGGGTGGCAGTGGATGGTTTCGTAGAATCTCGGCATCCTGTTTTTCGTCCCTCTTAAACCCACCGGGCCAGCGCTCCTGGTGCGTCCGATAATGCATGGCCAGACTCACCGCCCCGTTCGGAAATCGGCACGCCACGTAGCCCGTGCTCCGGCTGATAATGGTGGGATTGTCATCTGGACCGTCAATCCGACTGTTCGGGTACGCGCCCAGCGTTCGCAAAATCTCAAACCAGGTTCGGGTCTCATAACCCAGGGATGCCGACTGGTCGTCTCGCGGCCGAAATCCAAGGAAGGTCACTGAGCCCCGTTCTCCAACGACGCGTCGCAACCCCACCACCCGGTCTTGCGTGGTGGCGATCACTTCAACCCCTTCCCCAGGTTCGACCGGATACACATGATCGACGAGCAGGTCCGTGAGAATTGTCTGTGCGGGCACCGATTTCAACGCACCGGCGAAAACTATCGACCGTCCCGGAAGCGGGTGGCCGACATGTTGAAACTGAAGTCGCTTCGCGCCAAATAACGCCTGCCACTCGCCCGCAACGGCTTTTCCACTCAGGTCCAGGCGCGGAGGTGGCCCCGACCAAATGACGTTTCCTCCAGCCTGCGCCAGCTTTTGCATGAACGCCAGCAAACCTGCCGGTGGCAACGGCTCAAACAATACCGCCAGCGTCCCAAAAGTGCGCCCCGCCATTTCGATCTTCCCGGCCGCAGTCACTCTTCCCAACTCGAGCAACTTGCCGGGCGTGACGTAATTTGCGTAGCCGTACTGCGTCATCCAGGAGCCGAACCGCTCCTCGGTCGCCACCAATGATACCGGATAAAGGAACAGGACTTCGATATCCCGGTGCTGAGAATCCTCGACCATTTGCGCCCAGGGATTAGCCGACGCGCCGAACGCATCGCACACCGCCTGCCGGCGCCGCCCCGCCGCATCCGGCAATCCCCACGCCGCCGCATAGGCATACGGGACCCGGTTCAGTATCCCCGTCGAACACGCCAGCGCGACGCCGTAATAATCACGGTCCGACCACCCGCCTTCGGCGTGATCGTTGCCGCCCCCGGTAAGAAAGTCATTCCACGCGAAGTAATCGCTGCACGCCGCCGACGCCTGATGGACCGTGTTGGACCACAGAAAATCATCCGTGTATTCATACTGCCGCGGCGGTGCGGGTAGTTCGCCGCTATACCTGTCGATTGTTGGGCTTTGGGCCCACGTCGCGTGCGCCCGCGCTTCCAATTCGTGCCCAAAGGTTGTCTCGGCAAATTCCTTTGCAGCCACAAAGAGCTTCACGATGGATTGTTCCAGCAACTCAAAGTAACGGCGCCGCAACCAGGCGGTCTTCGCCACGTCATCTGGCGACGTGCCCAGAACGTGCTGCGTCCCCAACCGGGCATCCAGAGCCGGGGAAAAGCCGTGTTGCCCATAAGCAAAATACACCAAGTACTTCTCGAAATCCGCGTACTCCGCCCCATACAACTCGGCATAGCGCGCCTGCAAATTCGCGGTCAAATAGCGGAACGTGAATTGGCCCTCGTCGTGATGACTGAAATAACCCCAATCCTGCTGAATGTGCATTTCGTCCGAATAGAGCCCATTCAACATCACTCCGGCGTCTTTGTATTTTTGAATAAGCTGCTTCAAAAACGGCAGAGCCCGAGGGCTGAAATAGTCCATTTCCGGCGTCGCATAGCTCACCACCACCAACACCCGATCCAGGTTCCCAAGTCCCGTTTCTCCTTCTCCCTGGACGATTAACCGCCGTGCCTTGGTCGAGCCTTCAGGGTTTTCGCTGGCCTCAAGACGCGGGGCCGTTTTCAGCTCAACGATCCGGTGCGGATCCACCACGAAGAAACTACCTCCCCCGAGGCGTTGCTCCTGAAAAGCAAACACCCGCACCCCGGCGCGCTTCAACTGCACCGTGCCTTTGTTATTTGTCCAGGCTCGCTGTTCCCAAAGACTGACGGCGTACTTGCCCGTGGCCGGATCACGATAGCCCTCCCGGTATTGCACCCATCGGCCTGATTCACCGGTCGCCTGGGCAAACCCTCGGCCCAATTCCAGCGGACTGAGCAGGCTTAACTCCAGCCCCAGTCCGTATTCCCTTAAGGTCTGGCTGATCCGCGCGATCTTTTGGACATAAGCATCCGTGTCCGGCATCAACTCCCGCGGCTTGCCTTTCTGCCCCGGACGATACTGGGCGAAGAACTCGTCGAAGGCCAGAATCACGGTCCGTCCACCTCCGGCCCGGGTGTTCTCACAAATCTTGCGCAAACTGGTCACGTTCGGTGTGCCAAGCCCCAAATCCACCGCTTTGTCCGGATCCTGCAACTCCTCCAGTTGGTCGTCGGTCACCAAAATCATCGCGCCTTTGGGAAGCATGAACTGCCATGGACCGGGAAATTGGATCACCTGGGCAGGCGCCACGTTTGGGGTTTGGCCATAGGCCAGAAATGGCGAAGCCATGCAGAGAGCGCTCAGACCGCCCATCCGAGCCAGAAAATCACGACGAGTAAACGATGTATCACCCATGCGCTTGAAGGGCCTGACGCGGAGAAGTCATTTCTGCCGCCGCCCGGTGACTGCTGTTGTAACTGGCGAACCAACCACCGGCAATCGCCGAATTTGACTTCGCCGAATTTATTCTTATGCCTTCTCTGCCCCTGGTGTATGATGGCTCCAGCGCCGTATGCCCGAAAAACCTGTTGCCGCTCCCGAGCCTAGCCCAGCCGAAACCGCCCAGCCAACCGCGGTGCCCGCGACTCTTTTCAAATCGGCACGTTACCGTTTTGCCTTGTTTTGGTTGGTGTCGCTGGTCCTGGGATGGGCGATGCTGCGGACGTATTTATTCGCGCGTTTTCATTCCCAATCTCCCGCTGCGCTGGACATCCTGGGAGCGTTCATCTCCGGCTTGCACCGGGACGCACTCGTCGCGCTGGTCTATACGTTGCCCTGGCTCTGGTCGCTGTGGTTCCTCAGCGAGCGCTTTTGGTTCCGTCCGTCCGTCAAAACCGGCGTCTGGGTACTCACCTCCCTCGCTGCGTTCTACCTCGTCTTCATGCTGTTCGTGGAGTACTTCTTCTTCGAGGAATTCAAATCCCGATTCAACACCGTGGCGGTGGATTATCTGCTCTATCCGCACGAAGTGTTCGTCAACATCTGGGATTCCTATAACGTGCCAATCGTGCTGGCGGCCTGCCTGGCAATCGTGATTGGCTGGGCCTGGCTCGCCCGCCGCGTCCTTTATCATCCTGAAATCACCCCTTTGCGTACCTCCACCAAAGCCCTGGCTGCCCTTGGTATGACGGCTTTAGCGGTGTGTTTGAGCTTTACCGTCTCCTTCAAAGCGCCCGAGATCAGCAAGGACCGAACGCTGCGCGAAATCGCCAACAACGGCAGCCTCTCCTTCATCGCGGCGTTCTGGACCCGTCATCTCGACTACAGCGCGTTCTACCTCACCCTGGACAAGCAGGAAGCCTATCAGCGTACCCGACAACTCCTCTCAGAACCCGGCGTGCGGTTCGCCGACGGCCAGTCCATCCGCCGCTCCATCCCCGGCGACCCGTCCCGCCCCAAGCTGAACATCGTGATCATCCTCGAGGAAAGCCTCGGCTCCGAATTCTGGGGCTGCCTCGGGCGTCCCGATACCCTCACCCCGTGCATGGATAAACTCGCCACGGAAGAAGGGCTCCTGTTCGCAAACCTCTATGCTTCCGGCAACCGCACCGTGCGCGGCATGGAAGGCGTCCTGTCCTCTTTCCCTCCGCTCCCCGGTGATTCCATCGTCAAACGCGATCGCTCCGACAACGTCGAGACCGTCGCCCGCGTGCTCAAGCGCGACGGCTACGAAACCTTTTTCGTCTACGGCGGACGCGGCCTCTTCGACGGCATGCGCTCCTATGCCGTGCGCAACGGCTACGACCGGTTCATCGAGCAAAAAGACTTTAAAAAGCCAGTATTTACCACTATTTGGGGCGTGAGCGACGAGGATCTCTTCGGGCGTGGCATCGAGGAAATGCATGCGCTCCACGCCGCCGGCAAGCCGTTCCTCGCCACCCTCCTCACCGTTTCCAATCACAAGCCCTACACCTACCCTCCCGGCCGCATCCCCGAACCCCCAAAAGGCCGCGCCAACGTTGTGAAATACACCGACTACGCGCTGGGCAAATTCTTCGAGTTGGCCAAAAAAGAGGCTTTTTGGACCAATACCATCTTCGCGGTGGTCGCGGACCATGGTGATCGCGTTTACGGCAAACAGAGCATTCCCATCCGCTCCTACGAAATCCCCCTCGTCATTCTCGGACCGGCGGCCGTCAAAGCCCCCGCCCGTGAAACCATGCTCGGCGGTTCATTGGATGTTTCCCCCACACTGCTGGGCCTCGTAGGCCGCCCTTATGAGTCCATGTTCTTCGGCCGCGATCTGTTGAAGCCGGCCGGCAGCGAAGGCCGCGCACCGGTGAATCACAACCGTGATGTCGGAATGTTCGCCCGGGATCGCCTCGTCGTGCTCGGCTTGATGCAAGGCGTGGAAATCTACGATGGCGCCCCGCACACCGGCGAGATGAAGCTGATCGGTCGCTCCCCCACCCCGGAGGAAGCCGAGCTGCAAAGGGACGTCACCGCGCTTTACCAGGTGGCGGATGATTTATACGTGAACCGCCGTTTTGCCCTCGACCCATCTCCCCAGTCGGCAGTGGCTCCTTGAGTCTTACCCACATGCATTAGCCACCGCAGTCCTGCGTACCAGCAGGACATCCCCACTCTATGGGCGGCTCAGAGTAAGCTCGCGAAATAGCTTCCAGAGACCACTATTCACCTTTCACATTGCAGGTCAATTACTTGCGTTGACAGCCTCCAATCGCAACCCACCCTCCTTTCACACCGCTTGCCAGCTCTGATGCTTAACCCCATTAGACATACGCACAGCTAATGTTTACTATTATCACTTGCGGTTTTAACTAATTTTGAGTATGTTTAATGCGGTCAGCGAGCGGACTGTGTATGAGCAACAACCACCGCCCAAATTCGCAACGTTGTAAAGGAATTGCCGCATGAAAACATCACCCGGATTCGACCACTGCCTATCCTTCATCAACTTGAACCTCAAACCGGCGCCTGATGGCCCCGCGTTTAAACAACATCCGGCGAAGCGCCGTGCCATCACCCTTTCCCGGCAAAGTGGTAGTGGCGGCGCCGCGGTCACCGAAGCCTTGGCCGCCTACATGGATATTCATGCCCCGCGGGAAGGCTGTCCCTGGACGGTGTTTGACCGAAACCTGGTGGAACGCGTGCTGCAGGATCATCACCTGCCCCAACGCCTGTCACGTTTCATGACCGAGGACCGGACTTCGGATATCGCCGATATCATGGACGAACTTTTTGGTTTGCACCCTTCATCCGTTGTCCTGGTGCGGAAGACCAGTGAAACGATTCTGCACCTGGCGGAAATGGGAAACGTGATTCTAATTGGCCGCGGGGCGTCGGTGGTGACGGCGAAGTTGGAGCACGTTTTTCATGTGCGCCTGGTGGGCTCACTGGAGGTGCGCACGCACCGCGTCATGGATGCCGAGCACCTGGAATATCAGGCGGCGCTGGAACGTATCCACCGCGAGGATCGAGGTCGGGCCCGATACCTGAAGACTTACTTCGATAAAAATATCGACGACCCGCTGCTGTATGATCTGATGATAAACACCGATCACCTTGCTCCGGAAGAAACCGCAAAACTCATCGGTGAAGCTGTGATCCACGCCAACTTGGCGCGTCCGGTGACGGTCTGATCAGGGCTCGACGCCCGTCTTTAAGCCGGTAATCGGGCTGCCATCGCTGCCTACGACCCGCGCACAGGCTGCCCACCCGCCGGCCCCTTGGGTTATCTTTAGCAACAGCTCGTTGGCACCTTTTTTGAGCTTCACCGGTGCGACATCCTGATCCGCCACCAGTCCGCGATCCACATTGGCGGTATGCACCACCGTGCCATTCAACCAGGCTTTTACCCCATCATCACTGCCCAGCAAGAGCATGGCATCCGCGTCTTCGGGTGCGTTGATCGTGGTTTTCAAATAGGCGGCGCAATTAAGCTGGCCAGGATACAGGGACAGCAAATCGGCGATGTCGCCGCTTTGCAGGGATTTCCAGGTCACAGATTCACCCGGTTTTTCCGGGGGAAACACGACGTCGAACAACGCCATCGCCGTAGCCGCGCCCGCCTGGGTGAAAGGCCCGCAGGCCTGCCAACCCCGGATAAACGGTCCGGGCTTTTTGCCCCGCATCGCCCAGGCACGCTTTATGAACTCCGGATTATGGGAATGCGCCAGCACCTTTTCCGCAGCTTCCGAAGCGAGTTGGGGATTGGTCTTTGCCAGTTTTTCCGCGATCCCCAGCACCCCCAGCGCCGCTTCGTTTGCCAGCGCCGGATCTCCCAACGCCCCAAGCAACAGCGCCATCGCTTCACTCGTGGGAATTTGAGCGATCAGCCCCAAAGCCTGGCGCTTCTCTTCCGGCCGCTTTGCCAGGGCCAGCGCCTGCCGCAGCTTCTCAAGTCGCACCCCTGGGTCCGACTCCTGCGAAAGCCCGTCGATAGCCCCACGAAACGCCAGTACTTGCAAGGTCGGGTCCGAGGTCGCCTGCGCAAACTCCAGCAACCGCGCCGCCGCCTCGCCATTTGGCCATTGCGATAGCACCCGCACTGCCACCTTCACGATGGCCGGATCGCTCTCTTTGGTGGCTGCCACGGTGGCTTGCAAGGCCGCCGGGGTTCCCAATTCCGCCATCACCGGCAACAGCCGTGCGCGCGGGGCTCCAGTCAACCCCGTCATTCGCGCCAAGACGATGCTCGCCGACTGGTCACGGCGCGCTTCATTGCGGCAAATCGCTCCCAAGGCCTGCAACACCGGCTCGACGTCACCCGGTGATTCCGACTTCAAAACCAGGTCCAGCAACGTGGGCACACTGCCCGACAAAGCCAATTTGCCCAGAGACTCCAGTGCTGCCAACCGGGCCGGTTCCGGCCCGCTGGAGGCGTACTTCAATAAGAGCGACTCCCCTTGCGCCTCTCCCCGGTCTCCGATTGCCACTAGCAGTTCCACTTTCTCCGCATCCTCAACACGGTCCACTTCAGCCAGCAAGGCTTCCTTTACTCCCGGACCATGCAGCGTGGCGAGCGTTTCACGAGCGGTTTGCCGTTCCGCGGCTTCGCCACCAGCAGCCGCTTTCGCCAGCGCGGGAATCAAGGACGGATCTCCAGCCTTGGCCTCGGCTAACCACGCAGCCTGACGCACCGTCAATCGCGGGCTTGCCGCCGCTAGTCGCAAAATGGGTCGCGCCTCCTCGCCCAGGCTCGCTCCGGCATCTATCACTGCGACCTGTGATTCTTCCGGCAATCCATCCCAACTCTTCGCACAGGCACGCCAGGTCACCGGATCGCCGAGTTCGCGAATGAGTTTCAGTGCCGCCAGGTGCAGCGCCGCATCCTTGCCCGTCAGGGCCTCTTGAAATCGCTTCGGATTCCCAGCCGGATCTGCCTGGGTCAACCCCCGCCAGGCGGCGATGCGGACCGTATCCGGCGTGTCCCCAGTTAGCATTCCGGAGTACACGCTCACTGCGGATACTGGATCGCCGCCTGCCAAATAATGATCCCCGCAGGCCAGCAAACCCCGGAAGACTGCCGCCAGCACGTGCGTGCCGACTTTGCCGCGCGCACCCAGGAGAGCTTCCGCCGCGGCCTTTCCTCCAATACGCCCCAGCGCCACGGCCGCCGCCGCACCGGTCACCGGATCGGGGTCGACCAGCGCGGTTACAAGTTGCGGAATCGCCACGTCGTCTTTACGCCAACTCAGCGAATCCGCCAATCCGGCCTTAAGATTGCCGGCAGCCTTGCCAAAAGCCTCACGATGCGCCACACCGGCTTCAGTCGAGGTCATCGGTTCGAGCGCATAGCGGGCGGCTTGTGCTGTGCCTTCCTGCAATAGCAAAGGTGCCAGCGCGCTCACCGATTTCGAGGTACCCACCACCCGCAATCGCTGGCACGCGGCGCATTTCTCCACCACCCCCGCATTACCCTGCAGGATTTGGATCAAGTCCGACTCTTCATCCGCACGGGCGGCAATTGTCCCCAGGACGAGCCACCCCACCAGGCATACTATCTGGATCAGCTTTTGTTTCATGACGCAGGCTTTGTCAATTTTGGGTGTCATCACAGGAACCACGGCGGGCGCGGTGTGTAGGAAAGCAGCCGATTCGCCGCTTCATCCCCTGGAAATTCCAGCTTCGCCGGATCCCATTTCACCGACCGCTGTAACGCCAGCGCAATGCCCCCGATGAAGATGGCGTTCATCGTGTATACCGCGGTTTCCGGATGGCAGATCGTCTGCCGCCGGCTGCGGACGCACTCCAGGAAATTGCCCGAATGACTGCTGGCGTGATATACCCGTGCATCCTCGGCCCCCAACGGCTGGTTCAGTATCCCGGCCGGGTACGAAACGATACTGTTTCGATCGACCGCAATGCGGCCTTTTGTCCCCACGAAACAGGCCCCGCCTTCATCGCCCACCTTTTCCCCGGGATAACCAGTCGAATGGACCACGACCCCATTCGCATAGTGATAATGCGCCACCGCGCTTTGCGGCTGCTGGCCGGGATTCTCATATTCCACCTCGATCGCCGCCCGGGGATCAGGATTCACCGTCCATTGGATGATGTCGTAATGGTGCGGGGCCCAGTTCACGTCCCCAATGAAACACCCGGACAACGCGTGGCCCGACTCTCCGCCGTACGGGCGCCACGGCAGCGGTCCCAGCCACAAATCCCAGTCGAATCCCGCCGGCACCATCTTCGAGACCGTCGAGGTCCATGGCTGTGGATAAAACGCCCCCGGCTGACGGTAGGCGAACACCTCTTTCAACGTGCCAATGCGCCCGTTGCGCACCAATTCGCACGCCAACCGGAATTTCCCGCCATACTCGGACCGCTGCTGCATGCCCGCCTGGTAAACCCGGCCGGATTGCCGCGCCGTTTCGATCACCTGGCTGCCTTCCCGAACGGTGATGGCCACCGGTTTCTCGCAGTAAACATCCTTCCCCGCGCGCATGGCCCGAATCGCCATCGGCGCGGCCCAATGATAGGGCAACGCGATCAAAACCGCGTCGATGTCCGGCCGCCCCAACACCTCGCGAAAATCGTTGTACGCCTCCACGCCCTTGAAGCCGGGCTGCCCGAGCTTCTCCGCATACAATTCGTTGGCCCGTTTTTGCGCAAATTCACGACGCTCCTGCCGCACATCGCACACCGCCAACACCTGCACATCCTTCCGAGCAACGTAGCCCCCCGGCACATACGTCCACGCATACCCCAACAAATGCCCGCCCCCCTGCCCGCCTACGCCAATAAATCCCATGTTGATACGCTCACTGGGGGGGACTAGCCCGCTCCGACCCAGCGCCGACGCCGGAATTACCGCCGGCGCTGCCGCCGCCGCCAAGGCCATTGAAGTTCGCCGCAAAAAACGCCGCCGGGAAATAGGTGTGGTCTGATGCATATGCGTGTCCATCAGCATATTCGACCACTCCCAAGACAAAAGCGGAATTTTCCCAGCCAATTTTCGCCAATCTTGTTCCTCCACCTTCACACCTTCGGCATCGATGGTGTTAGTCGGTTCAACGAAGTCAATGAAAGCAACCGTCTCCCCCGATTTGCGCCAAATAACCCAGTAGTTGTGAAAAAATGCTTTCGGATGATGCCTTCAGGCTACTGACACGCTATCTAAATGGTGCAATCGTGATGCTCTATACCACAACGCGGAATTGTTCCTCCGATGGGGATGGCGTCCGTAAATTGGTGGACATCAGACGAGCTTTATGGCCCGTGGGAGGTCGCTGTATTAACCTTGCGACCACGTCTTTCCAATCTTAGTCTTACCATATGAGTAAGACGGGATTGATGTCAGTGACTATTCGTCTGCCGGCGGAAGCGCATTCGGCCCTGTGCGCCAAGAAGGACCGCAGCGCATGGGTGAGGAACGCCATCAATGAGAAACTGCTGCGCGAGGCGGCGCAACCGGCCAGGCCGCAAACCGCACTCGGTCGCAAGTTATTGGCGGCCCGAGCGGAATATCAAAGAGCGGGCGGGAAGTTGCTCTCGCTCGAGGAAGTGCGCCAGGAAATGGCTGCCCGCAGAGGGGAGCGATGAAACGCACTTACCTGGATAGTTCGGTGCTGATTCAAGCTGTTCAAGGCGTGGATGGCGACAAAACGGCGAGATTGCTGGAAGATCCGGAACGCGAGTTTGTGGCGGCCACTTTTCTCAAGCTCGAATTGCTGCCCCAGCCCACTTTTCACAAACGCAAAGCCGAGTTGGCATTCTTGGAGGCTTTCTTCGAGAGAGTGACCGAATGGCGCGAGGCAGATGAAGAGCTGGTGCAGGACGCTTTGTCCGAGGCCAGATTGGTCCCCTTGACCGCCGTGGACGCAATCCATGTTGCCGCCGCAAAACCACTTGGGTGCGACGAATTCATCACAGCGGAGAAGCCGGGCAAACCGCTCCATAAGGTCAGGAACCTGAAGGTCAGCTTTCTTCCAAGCGTTTAGTTTGATAGGGGCCCATGCCCTCCGTCCAAGTCATTTGCTCCTTCACGGCCGGTCTCCTGAACCCCAACCCCTTAAGGTCTAACCCTGCGGATCGCATAGCATCTTCGGCGAGTCGTTGCGCCTTCCCAAGCGTCAACAAATTGGTTGCCAGCATCCAACGCTCAATCACCGCATCGTAATCATTTTTCCATTTCTTCAGGTCGCCGTCGACGATGTGGGGAAACTGCCAGCCCTCATACCCCGCCTTGTCGGTAAATCCGAAGCCGTCGAGATGGCTTCTTCCGAACACGTAGCGATCATCAAAAACAACACTCGCTTCGAACCTGCAGGGGAGCGGCCGAGTCACAAAAACAGATTTGCACGCTTTCCACTTGCTCCTCAGCACAGATGTGCTAATGTATAGAATTAGCCACTCGGAGCCAAGGAACCCTCGCGCAAGGTGTGTCCCGGCGGACAAACGGGTCAAGCTATGAATGCAACATGTTTCCTCCGTTATTGCCTTGGTGCGTTCCCTTCTGCAGCCTTGGCGGCCTGCCTGCTGGCGTTGGGCACGAGCCCGCTCCAGGCCCAAACCTCGCCCAGTGTCTCGCTGGGGCAGGCGGGCTTAACCAACGGGCTCTTCAAAGTGCGCGCCGCCGGTAATAGCGGGCTGGCGTTGGAATGGCTGGTCTCCAGCAACCTTACCGATTGGACCAGCCTCGTTTCCGTCGCCACCTTCATCGGTGCCAGCACCCTCATCGACAGTAACAGCCCGGGGCTCCACACCCGCTTTTACCGGGCGGTGCTTACTCCGGCACCCTCTACCTCGCAGCAATACACTGGCAATTCGTTGCTTTTCCAGGGCACCCTGCCCCCCGAGTACGGCCCCAACTCGACGTTCACCGTAACCGTTTTTAACGGCAGCACCCCCGCCAGCTTTCGCACGTATGCCGATACGGTCGGGATGTATACCCTCGCGGTGGATATGTCTGCTTACCCTGCCAATGTCGGCATGGCACTGCAGATCGTCTCGGCGGATGGCAAGGTCGACTACAACAGCACCATGGTCGCTGCCAGGTCCTCCGGCATCGACACCGCCGCTGCTGTGCCTAACAACCTGGCCATAGACGACTCCGGTCCGGTCGAGCCGGTTATTTGCACCTGCTGTAGCTGCACGGAAGACTCGTCCCTGATGTTCTTTTCGCACAGCCTATCTCCCACCGACCCGGGCATCGAACTGGCCACCGGAAAGCTCCGCTTGCATCATCCTGTACTTTCGTTCCCCACGCGGAAACTTGGGTTCAATTTTGAGCTGGAGCAGGCCTCGCTCGTCGGCTACGCCGGCCCGGTCGGCCAGGGTTTCTCCCACAGTTACAACATGATGATCGTCCAGAATTCCACGAATTCTGGCCGGATCGTTACTCCCGATTTGCGAGTCTACAACATTTCCTCCGCCAATGGTTTGAATTGGACACTGCCCGCCGGCTTTCAATCGACTTTGACGCTTTACCCGAGCTTACACCGGTGGCAGTTGACCCATTACTCGGGGTTCTCGGTCCAGTTTTACCAGGGGACAACCAATGGGCCCGGTTATCCCGTGCAAATCACCGAGCCGAACGGAAACGTCATGGTGCTCGCCTACAACCCCTCCGGCCTGCTCAAATCCATCACCACCGACCTCGGCCAAACCGAAAACCTGTCCTATACCACCAACGGATTCCTGGCCGGCCTCACCGACCACATCGGACGCACCTGGACTTTTAAATATGACAGTTCGAACCGCCTGGCCCAGGTCGTTACCCCCGTAACCCAGTATGCCGCGATTCCTGCTGGCGGGGAAGTCATTGATACCACCCTGCCCGGCGCGTTGGCGACCCGGGGACGGACCACGACGTTTGGCTACGGAGATGCCTTGCATCCCAACTACGTTACTTCGCTGACAGATGATCGTGGAGCGGTGCCCCAGTCCTGGGTCTATGATGCGCAAGGCCGGGTGGTCACGAATTACATCAATGGCAATCCGGAAGTCCACCTTTACTTTCCGACGGCCAATCCCATTCCTCTCGGGAAGCTGGACGGAATGAACCTCATCACACGCACGATCGACCGCGAGGGCAACATCACCGACTACGAAATCCATAGCCGGTTCGGTGGCCCCGTTGGCGGCGCGGGCGCCTTCGGACTGCGTCGCAAGGTCACTTGGACCCAATCCGGCCAAGGCAATGCCGCGCTGCGCCCCGGCGAACCCGCCTATTTTGAACAACGCTGGCTCCAAGACTGCGACTGCTTGAGCGCCGCCATCGTGACCGCACCCTTTAGCGACCTGGACGTGGCAAAGCTGGCTTTTGACACGAATGGAATCCCGACCAACTGGCCGCGAAACATTTACACCCACAATGCCAATCGCCAGGTAACTGAGGATCTCTTCACCGATGGTAGCAATTCCATTAAGGTCAACAGCTCGTACCAGACCTTAAGCTTCGGACAGTCTGGTGAATACTCGCGCCTGGTCACGCGGACCGATCCGCGCGCCTACGATACGAACCCGATTTATGCGGGCCTGAATTTCCTCCATACTTACCAGCACGATGCTTACGGCAACGTGACCCGCCACACGGCGCCTTCTGTGACGCGCGGCGTGAGCGCCCCGCAAACCATCATCGAGTCCTGGACCTACAACGCTTATGGACAGCCACTCTCCTACACCGATCCCAATGGTGACCTCACGACTTATTCGTATTACGCGGGAACGAGCACGGGCGGTAATATGAATACGCCCGGAATGTTCGGCGGCTACCTGGCGACTGTCACCTGTGGCGCGAGCGGTTCAGCAGATCCGGTCACGAGCCTCACTACCGCTTATCGGGTAAACGCACTGGGCATGGTGACGGAGGTAACCGACCCGCGGGGCTTGGTGACCGACTATAAATATAACGATCTCGGGGAACAGATTTTGACAACCGACCCGGCGGTCACGCTCTGGACCGGCCAACAAGTACGCTACGCCACCAGCAGGTTCTACGACGGCGCGGGGAATATGGTGCTGAGCGGCCGCACAAACCTGGATTATGACGGCACGCTCCTTGCCGTTCCTGCGGTCGATGTCTCCAGGACCTATGATGCCGGTGGCAATTTACTCTCCGAGCGACAAGTCGTTGACGCCAACCACTCCAATGACCTGGTTACCCGCTACGCCTACAATGCCAACGATCTGCGGATTGTCGTCCAGAAACCCAGAGGCAATCGCGAGTTTACGGTCTACGACGAACGGTTGCTGCCTTTCAGAACTTTCTACGGAGTCGCTCCAGGAGCGCAAATCACCCAAGGCTATCCCGTATCAAAACAGGCGACGGACCTCGGCACCACGAGCTTCGTCGGTTACCGACAGCAGAATTATGATTCCAGGGGAAATTCTGTACAAATGCGGGACGGCCGCGGTTACATCGCTTACAAGTTTTATGATTTCGCCAACCGCGTGGTGGCCCAATCCGATCCGAACGGGAGCGGAATGACCGCCGCGTATGACGCCGCGGGAAATGCGCTCACCACCCAGGTCGGCGCGGTGTCCCCGACTACCGGCGCCATCACTCCGGTCCTCAGCCGCACTTACCACCGCTTCGACGAAGCCAATCGTAGTTATCAACTGGTTAACGATGCCGACTTGTTCAGTGATGAAAGCGGTCTGATTGACCCTTCCGCAGCAGCGAATCCAAATTACCTCACCAGGCTCGATCCCGGCTCCCGCGCCGCGCAGACCCTGGATGCCAATGGCAATGCCTCGACGTTCACCTACGATGCTGCCGCCCGCCGGCTTTCACTAACCGATGCCTTGGGGAATAGCGTCACCAACACCTATGACGCCGACGGCAACCTCATCAAGGTGGCCGAAACCGAGGTCGCCGGACCGGGTGCCGCCGGTGCACCGGAGAGTTATGTCACCACTGCCGTCTTTGACGAAAACAACCGGCGAACGGAAGTTCATGTTCGGGGTTTGAACGGCAATAGCCTGGACGACCATACCTTTTTCGCATTCGACTCGAGGGGGAATGCGCGCCTCGTCCAGGATGCCAACACCAATTTCACCCGCACCACGCCGGACTTCCAAAACCGCATTGCGCTGATCCAGACCTTCGATGGCGACCCGACCTCAGGCGCGCCCAATGCGCTTTCGCGCTCGGAGCGCGTCTATGATATGAATGGCAACGTGACCGAGGACCATTCCTTTGCCTCAGCCACCAACCCCGCATCGATTCAAGTCACGCGTTACGCCTTCGACAATGCTGACCGTAGAATCCGCATGGTCTATCCCGATTCGGACAACCCGATTGAAGGCAGCAGTAACGGCCCCAGCGGCATTTACAACCGGATCGAAACGGGCTACGACGCGGAAGCCAATCCCATTAGCGTGGAGGACCAGCGGCAGGTGTTGTTTACGAGCGGCTTTGACCCCGGCGGCCGTCTGGTCAGCCGCGCCATCACTCGCACCAATGGGGTGGTTGGACTCACCCGGGAACAATTCGGCTACGACGCGCGCAACTTGCGCACCAACGCCGCGAATGATTACGCCAGCGTCACCCGCGCTTTTGATGCTTTGGGCCGGTTGACCGACGAAACGCAGGCGATCCGCCTCGACGGCTCCGGGTTCGCCAATGGCTGGGAGCAGCCAGTCTCGCTCCACTACGGCTACGACTTGCAGGGAAACCAAACCAATCTTTTAGTCAGCGCCGCGGCGAACGCCGATCTGACCATCAACCGCTCAGTCGATGCGCTCAACCGAATCCAAACCATTTCCGCCCAATATTTCAATGTGGGCAAATCCAGTGTGGCGACATACCACTACTTCGGCCCGGGACGCATCCAAGCCAAAATCCTGGGCAATGGCGCGCTGTTGACCAACTCCTTCGATGCCAAACGGCGGCTTTCGTCGCTCACCTGGAACGGCTCGACCAACAACTTGCTCGTTGGTTTTCAATACGCCTATGACGCTGTTAATAACCCGCTATACGAACGCTGGCTGCACGATGCCGGTGTTTACGATCTATACCGGTATAACCACCGTTATGAGCTGACGGGAGTTGACTACCGCTCGCCTGGTTCGACTCCACCGAGCTCCTTCGCGACCACGTTTTCTTACAATGACAATTCGGACCGCACGCATGCCACGTTCAGTGGACCGTTTATTCCGCAGGCGACCAACACGGACGTGTATGCGATTAACCCCGCCGATGAATACACGAATCTGACGCGCAATGCCGTCGCGCTAAACCCCGCCTACGACCGCGCGGGAAACATGTCCGTTGTGCCGCTGCTGCCGGTGACCGGTGCCAACCCCCAGCCGGATGTCTCCGCGGGGGCGACTTGGGACGCGATGAATTGCCTGTACAGCCTGAACACCGGCGTTACGCCGCTCCAGAATTACCGCTACGACCCGTTCCGACGACGCATTGCGACGCTTTCCGGGCTAAGCACTACGCCGGTGCGCCGTTTCATCTATGACGGCTGGAAGACGGTCGAGGAACGACTCTTCAACGCCGGGGCCACCCCAGCGAACGCGCCCTCGACGCTCGAACGGATTTACGTGGACGGTCCGCGATTGGACGAACACCTCCTGGCCGCGATTGATCGCAATGGCAACGGCATTTTGGACGCCCCCAACCTGAACAACGCGGACATCGACGCCGACCAATGCTACTATTTCCTGCCCAACCATCTCGGCAGCGTCACCGCCCTCCTGGCTGCCGGCAACCCCAATCAGACGCTGGAATATTACCGTTACACCGCTTTCGGAGAGGCCACCGTGCTCCCGGCGCTTCCCAACAATACGAATTTGTCCCTGAATTTCGCCCAAGCCTGGCAACGCGCCTCCCCCGAACATGGCAATTTCTTCTTCTTCACCGGCCAAAGATACGATGACCAGTCGGGTCTTTACTACTTTCGGAACCGTTTTTACGAAGCTCGCGCGGGCAGGTTCATTTCCCGGGATCCCGTCGGACTGATGCCTTTGTTTCCCTACTGTTTGAACCGCCCGGAGGGGATGACCGACCCACTCGGATTGGAATTTGACGCGACCGACACCTTCGACCCATTAGGCTTGACTGGCTCGATCGTCGGTTCTGTTGTTCCCCCAGGTTTGATCAAAACCTTGTTACAGAATCTGCCGGCTATTCAGTTTACGTTTACCGGAGATTGCAAAGCAGGCACTCATAACGGGGACACCGTCACGACCAGCAAAGGATTTGGCGCCGGAAAATTATCGGTCGGGGGTGACCTTGGCATCAGCATAAGCGGCGACATCGGCTATGAAATCAAGGGCTACGGGAACGTTAAGAAAGTGAAGTCATGGAAATGCCACTGTCCTGAAAGCGAGGCGGCTGCCTATGAGGTGATTCTGCATATCCAGATTGTATTGTCGGGAGGCCTTGCCTGGTCTTCACCTTCTTTGGAAGCCAGACGCACTTACGTTTGCCCCTGTTGCGGTGATGAGATGTCCAAGCCCAAGACCGCGGGCGATTGGCAGGTCTCATTGACCAAAATGGTGGATCCCCTGCCTTCGTCCCCGTCGCCCTCCGGCCCCACGCCACCGAACCCACCCTCGCCAGGTGGCGCAAGTGGTGGGACGCCCGGAAATAACCCGTCGCCAACTCCTGCTCCGACGCCTACGCCGACTCCGGCACCGACTCCTCCGCCTACCACCCCTCTGACTCCTCCATCGCAGAGTTGGTGGGAATGGCTGCAAGGCTTCGGTAAATACTTCTGGCCATAAGCGCCTGTGTGGACGATTGTCCGGAGCCTGATCATTGACCGGCAACCGTCTGCCTGGATGACCGGACCGCTGAAGGGTGTGAGCCGCCAGGAGATCATCTTGGAAGCGGGGACGGAAATGGTGGCCTTGAAATGAGCCCCAAACAAATGAAATTGATGCTCAATACTGTCTACCGGCAGGTTTTCAATCAAGCGTTCAGCGGCGGGGTGCTGGTGAGCATCCTCAGGATTGTCGTCCTCGGGTCGTTTGCGATCGCGACGCCGGTCCCGGCGGCTGACAACGCTGCTATGGAGGCGGAAATCCAAACTCGCGCTGCCGCCCTTGAAAAGAAGGTCATCGCCTGGCGCGAGGACATCCACCAGCACCCGGAACTTGGTCAGCAGGAACTGCGCACTTCGAGTCTTGTGGCAGAGCATTTGCGCAGCCTGGGTCTGGAGGTCCGCACAAACGTGGCCCTGACAGGAGTCGTGGGTTTGCTCCGGACCGGCCGGCCTGGGCCGACCGTGGGGCTGCGAGCGGATATGGACGCCCTGCCGGTCAAAGAAACGGAGGGGCTGTCCTTCGCCTCGAAAGCCCGGCAAGCGTACCTGGGGGAAGAAGTGGACGTCATGCATGCATGCGGTCACGACGCTCACACTGCGATGTTGATGGGCACCGCGGAGATCCTCGCCGCAATGAAGGAGCAATTGCGCGGCACCGTCATGTTCATCTTCCAGCCGGCTGAAGAAGGGCCCAGCCTTTTCGAGCCGTCCGGCACCAACCGATGGGGAGCGCGGCTCATGCTCGAAGAAGGGCTCTTTAAATGGACGAAACCGGACGCTATCTTCGCGGTCCACGTCATGCCGGGGAATTTGGGCGAAATCTCGTACCGGCCGGGACCGGCCCTGGCTGCGAGCGATACGCTGACCATCACCGTGGTCGGCAAACAAGGCCACGGCGGGATGCCCTGGAACACCATCGATCCCATCACGACCTCGGCCCTGCTCATTTCGGGTTTGCAGACGGTGGTCAGCCGCAACACCGACCTGACGACCTCACCCGCCGTCGTTACCATCGGTACGATTAACGGGGGAACGAGGGCGAATATCGTGCCTGAGTCGGTGCGGATGACGGGAACGATTCGGACCTATGACGTTCGGGTCCGGGAGCAGGTTCAGCGTGATATCAAGTTGACTGCCGAAAAAATTGCCGAGAGCGCGGGGGCAAAGGCCACCGTTTCCATCGTCAAAAATTACGACCCGGTGGTGAACGACGCGAAACTCACCACGCGAATGCTTCCCGTTTTGCAGCGAGCCGCCGGCGGGCACGTGGCGGAAGGCAAGCTCAGTGGCGCGTCCGAGGATTTTTCCGAATTCGCCAAAGTTGTCCCCGGCCTCTACGTCTACCTCGGGATTACCCCACCAGGCCAGGACCCCGCCAAAGCCGCGCCGAATCATAACCCGCTATTCTTTGTGGACGAAGAAGCTTTGGTGGTCGGGACGCGGACCCTGTCGTGTCTAGCGGCCGATTTCCTCATGTCCGAGCCTTGAACATGCAGGTGGGACGGAGGAGTGCCCCCCCGCCTGGAGCCGTGCATACCAATTCGCGGTGGAGTTGGGCCGAAGCTGAATAAAGCGCCCCACTCTCAAGCTGGGCTGTTCACCTAAAGAACCCTTGGGGCATTCCGAATTCAGGGAGTCAGAATCTCGATATCCGGCGCCACATGCTGGAAGTGTGAGGGATTTCGTGTAATGATCCGGACGGCTTTCTTTCTGCGCGCAAAGGTCGCGTGCAGCGAATCATAAATTCCACCGCCCATTACTCCCCGGCTGCGAGCCTCGCCAATCGATGTTTCGTAGTCCGCCAAGCTCAAGGCCTCAACCTCGATTGAATCACGCAATCCCAGTGTCAACTCAGACGCCGCTTCAGTGGGCACTTTGTAAAACCCGGTCAGAGTGGCGAACGTCTCGGCGAGCGCGTGCGCATTGGTGAATGGCCGCTCAAAATCTACCAATGCTGAGAGGCAGGCTTTGTGTTCTGGATGCGCTTGTAACACTGCGCCAACCATTATCCCGGTATCAAGGAAAGTCATCGGGTGTAATGTCGTGATTGTTCGACTGCTTCCTCAATTGAGATGGCTGGGACCGCTCCGGTCCAGAGTTTGAGTTTCCCGCGCCTGATAACACGCCCGGAAGCGTTACTCTCGATTTCCAATACGATCCGGCCCGGAGTTGCCGAAACAAGAAGTTTCTGCCTTCGAGGGATCCCTGCCGCCCGTCGCAATTCCTGAGAAAGCACGATTCGGTTGGACGAATCGAGTTCAACAGTCGTCTTCATGCCATTATTATGGCGCGGTCATGGCGTGATTGCAAGCTGTACGACCAATTCAGCGCCAAGACTCCAAGCGCTATTGAAATTGCTCTGGCTGGATGGTGGAGCCGAGGGGGTTCGAACCCCTGACCTCCTGAATGCCATTCAGGCGCTCTACCAACTGAGCTACGACCCCATCCAGAGCGGGGCCAAAGTTACGATGCTGGAAGAAAAAGTCAAAACCAATTTATCTAAAACTGAATTCCCGATTTGCTTCATTATTGCGCGGCAACGACACGCTCGGCTAACCGTCCCCGAATCACTCTCCATATTTGATCCGCCACACCAAGATGGATGACAAAGTTTGTGCGTGCATTTCTTCGCGTAAATAAATTACTTTCAGGCGTATGACGATTTGGTTGCTGATCGTGATCTTAATAGCTTCGGTGGCGGCGCTGGGGCTTCGCCAGGGGGCGATTCGAGTAGGCTTTTCCTTCGTGGGAATTTTGATGGGCGCCTTGCTGGCGGCGCCGCTGGCCAAACTGATCAAACCCCTGATTGGAATCTTCGGCGTAAAAAGCCCCATCCTGCTCTGGGCCGTTCCTCCGGTAGTGGGTTTTATCCTGGTATCGGTTCTATTCAAGGTCTGTGCCGCGGTGGCTCATCAAAAAGTCGAGGTCTTCTACAAGTACAAAGCCGGCGACCTGCGCCTGGCCTTGTGGGAACGGCTGAATCATCGCCTGGGTTTGTGTCTGGGCTTGCTGAATGGCGTCGCCTACCTGGTGTTGATCGTTTTTGGCATCAACGCGTTCAGTTACTGGACCGTCCAACTGGCCACAACCGAGAACGAACCACTCACCGTCCGCCTGCTCAACCGGATGGGTAACGACCTCCAGAGCACCGGCTTTTCCAAAGTGGCTCGCAGCGTGGATTCCCTCCAACCAAGCTATTATGAAGTCGCCGATCTCACCGGGTTAATCTTCAATAATCCCCTGCTGGAAGCGCGGCTTAGCCGGTATCCGGCTTTTCTCGGGTTGGCCGAGCGCCAGGAATTGCTCGACATCGCGGCTGACACCGAGTTCACGAATCTGCGGGTCCGCGGCGAGTCGTTCAAAAACCTGCTCGACCATCCCCGCATGCAGGCCATTCTCGGCAACCCGGAATTACTCAACACCATCAAGGATACCGTGGTGACCAACCTGACCGATCTTCAGACTTTCCTGGACACCGGCCGCTCTCCAAAATACGAATCCGAAAAGATCCTGGGGCGTTGGAGATTCGAGGTGAATTCCGCATTCTCAGCCCTTCGGCGGGCGCGGCCCACCATCACCGCCAACGAAATGCAGCGCATCAAGCGGTGGATGGCTTCGGCTTTCGAGAAAACAGTCTTGATCGCGACCACTGAAAAACAGGCGTTCGTGAAGAACCTCCCGAGCTTGAAAATTCCCGCGCCAAACGCCCCCCCTGCACCTTCGACTCAGAACCTCTCGGGTAAGTGGGACGAAACCGGCGGCAAATACCTGTTCTCCTTCCCCGGAAATGATTTGGTGGCGACGTTGGACGGCGGACGTCTCAGCATGTCCTCAGAAGGAATGAGCCTCGTGTTTGTCCACGAGGATTGATGCCTCAACGAGGGCTCGGCACGCTGAAGCTTACCGGCTGGACTCGCAAGTTCGAGGGCTGATCAAAAAGAGATGGCCGAGGCGCGGCCAATCCCATGGTGCCGGAGAATGACCCCGAAGGAGTAACCGCAGCCGCACGCTGTGGAGCCGCAGCCCCAAAGGGCGAGGGAGTAGATTCCATCGCGACCAGCGCGGGCTGATTTTCCAGTGCTCCCTGCTCGGATGAAATAAAACCTGATACCAGCACGGCGCAGAGCCCGACGGCACAGGCGCCCGCAAAGGTCGGGCGCGCTTCCAAAGCGCTCCAGAACCGCTGGAACCAGTCCCCTCTCAGAATTGCGGTTGCGCCCTGGTTGTCGCCGCTTTCGCCGACGCGAATTCGGGCGATGACTTGACCGGAAAAACCATGAAAATAGCCTGGTGGCGGCACTTCATGCCGCTTCAAGGCCAGTAAGCGACGCAATTCCAGAAATTCTTCCTGATCGGGTCTCATAAAAGCCACAATGCTACTTTAAATAATCGGACAAATAAGCCTGCAATTGTTGCCGGGCGTAAAACAAACGGGAACGCACCGTGCCAATGTTACATTCCATAATCTGCGCGACTTCCTCATGAGAAAGCCCCTGCACATCATGCAGTGTAACTACCAGTCTATGAGCATCTGACAGCCGCTGCATAGCCTCGTTCAATTTTTCCTGCAATTCCGCAAGATTCGCCTCACGGCGCGGCGTCTTTTCAGAAACCAAAGCCACCAAATCCGGGTCGTGCTCGGCGTTGAAATCCAAGTCGTCCAAACTCATCTGGGACTTGTTCTTCCGTTGCTTTAGGAAATTGATGGTCTTGTTGACCGCAATTCTGTAAACCCATGTGTAGAAGCTAGATCCACCCTTGAATGAACTCAGGGCCTGGTAGCCTTTGATGAATGCTTCCTGTGCAATATCGTTTGCGTCCTCGTGATTGGACGTCATATGATAGACCGTCGCGTAGATTCTTTCCTGGTATCGTTTAACGAGTTCGTCGTAGGCGGAAAGGTCCCCTCCACGAGCCTTTTCGACCAATTGCAGGTCGTCAGGCGGCGCCGGTTCGGCACGCTCATTTGGCTCGTCCGGTTCGGCGGCTACCTTGCGGCGCGCTGGGTCGGCCATAACCTTCACAGACCGTTGTCAGGCACATACCCCAAAGCATCCGTTTGCCGGATCAGGTAATCGGTCAGGCTCGCCAAACCGCTGACCCCCGCTGAGGCTGGGATCGGACGCAACGCCTGCCGGGCCTTGTCCAGGTATTGCCTCATGGTTTTTATGGAGCCACCGAGCGCATCGTATTTCGCCAGCAAAGCTGCCATGGCCTTCATCGATCCCGGTTCCCATTTTTGGACCAACTCTTCCAATTTTGCCCGATCTGTGGCACTGCTCTGCTCGTGGGCTAACAAAACCGGCAACGTCAGCTTGCCTTTGGCCAAATCCGTTCCCAAAGATTTACCGGCCAAGGCTTCGGAGCCAAACAAGTCGACGCAATCATCGTAAATCTGGTAAGCGGTGCCAAAGGCCAGGCCGAAGCTACGCAACGCCCCTACCTGCTCCTTCGAGACACCACTGAGAAACGCGCTCAACTCACAGGAAACGGCAAACAGCTCCGCCGTCTTCATCTCTAATACCCGGAAATACCGATCCCGGGTGAAACGAAAATCACGACGATGCTGCGTCTGCATGATTTCCCCCGAACACACCGTATTGGTGGCGATCGAGACCGCACGGCAAACATCCGTTGTCGGGAACCCGGAGGCTAATTTAAGGGCTTGAGCGAACAGGCAATCCCCAAACAACACCGCAATCTCGTTACCCCAGTTAGCCGCCAAGGTCAGCCGACCTCGGCGAATCTCCGCCTCATCCATGACATCGTCATGAACCAGGGTCGCCAGGTGAATCATTTCGATGATCACGGCGGCGGTTACATGAGCTTCAGAAGGTTTTCCCAAAGCCTCCGCCGTCAAGGCCACCAGGGCTGGGCGCAAATGCTTTCCCTGGCCGGTCAAGGCGTATTCAGCATACGGAAGCAGCTCGGCATCAAACGATTCCACCTCCCGGGCAAGTCGTTGGCTGACGGCGTCCAAAAACGGCTCAACCGGATCAATCACGTGCTTCCAGGAATGTACCGCTCGACCGGCCTCAGGCACTGCTTTCGAATCAGCCACAAACATTTTCAAAAATTTAAGATTGCCAATCTGCCAAGTCAAACCTCTTATCCATGAAGAAGTTTTGAGGTACCCCAACTCGGCCCTGCGCCTAAGGATATCACACTCTTTCCTGATGGCTATAAGATTTGCCTACAGGCACGGACCTACATGCGAGCCAGCGCCTTGTCGATGCTGCACAGCGTTCGGTCTTTGCCAATCACCGCCATTAGGTGATAAAGGCTCGGTCCGGCGGGCTTTCCGCAACAGGCCAGGCGTGCCGGGTGCACCAAAACCCCGGTCTTGATACCCAACTCCTTGGCTACCGCCCCAAACGTGGCACCAATGCCCTCGTGGTGGAACGGTTCCAGGATCGCTAAAACCTCCCGCAACCGCTGTAACCGCGGCTTGTTCTCCGGAATAAAGACCTGCGCCGCAGCCTGGGCGTCGTATTCGACCTGGTCCTGGAAATAGAAGCCTGCATAGCCCGCCAATTCACCAAAGAGCTTGAATTTCCCTTTGCAGGTATCCAAAGCGCTTTTCACGTAATCGAGCGGATACCGATTCGTGTCTAACCCGGCTTTCGCCAGCGCATGGATGCACAATTCGTGGAAACGATCATCCGCCATCTCACGAATATACTCGCCGTTAAGCCAACTGAGCTTGGTGAGGTCAAACCGTGCGTTGTGCCTCAGGATTTGGGGAAGATCAAAGAGCTCGACCGTCTCCTCGAGGGAGAGTTTTTCCCGATTTCCTTTGGGAGACCAGCCCAGCAGCGAGAGGTAATTCACCACCGCCTCGGGTGCATAACCTTCCTCCATATAGGAGGTCAGAGATGCCCCCTTGTCTCGCTTGCTCATCTTTGTGCCGTCGATATTCAGGATGAGGGGAATGTGCGCGTATTTGGGTGGTTCGACCCCGAAGGCTTTAAACAAAGCGATGTGCTTTGCTGTGTTGGACAAATGATCTTCGCCTCGAATGACATGGGTAATGTTCATTTCGAGATCGTCGATGACGTTGACCAGGTGGAAAACTGGTTCGCCGTCCGACCGAACAATGACAAAATCGGGGTCGACCTGCTCGCGATCCGTCAATTCACGGCGCACATCACCCACCACCAGGTCGGGAATGATCACGGGCTCGCGGGTCATCTTGAATTTGATCGCGCCTTCGTGCTCATACGCAAGCCCATGAGACAACAGAGCCTCAACGCGCCGCTGGTAATTCTCTTTGCGTTGGCTCTGGAAGTAAGGCCCGTAAATGCCTTTGCTCGGCCCGGTTGCATCCGCGGTGATGGGACCTTCGTCCCAATCCAGCCCCAGCCAGCGCAGGCCATTGAGTATCACGTTGACCGCTTCCTGCGTGTTGCGTGCGGCGTCGGTATCTTCGATGCGCAGGATAAAAGTGCCGCCGGTGTGGCGGGCGTAAAGCCAATTAAACAAGGCAGTACGCGCACCCCCAATGTGCAGAAAGCCGGTGGGACTCGGTGCAAAACGAACACGTGGTTTCATATTCCAGGTAAATTACGTCAACCGTTGATGACCGCGACATTCTCTTACAGACCGGGCCGACAATCCAGCCTGTTCAACACCTGGCAGAGATTTTGCAGGAGCGGCGCAGGGACGCGGGCGGCGCGGGCCTGGCGGAACGGTTCGTTGAACAAGCTATCCAATTCCAACGGTCGGCCCTGCTCGAAATCGAGAAGTGTCGAGGCCTTGTATGGCCCCATGCTGCCCGTGCGCTGAATCTGGCGCTCCATCACCGAATCATCCAGGTGATGCCCGAGGGCCCGGGCAACCGCGAGCACTTCCTTCATAAGGCCACGTATGAGGGCCAGCCACCGGCCGTCTGCCAACAACTGATCCGTAGTCAGGCACGGTCCGCGTTGAAAATCAGCGGGGACTTGCCCGGTTTCCACGGCCTCACAGCCTGCGACCGCCGCCACTCCCAGCCCGTTGAAAGGAATATTCCAGGTCAGTTTCTCCCAATGCGCCCGCGCCAGGTTTTCCGAAATCTGAAAGGGAATTTCTGCCCGAGAAAACCAGTCGGCCACCTCCTTAACCCGCGGCCCGGGCGGCCCGCCATATTGCCCAAGCATCACTAAGCCGTGGTCCAAATGATGAATCACCCCAGGCTGCACCCGGTTCAGGCAAACAAAACACAGTCCCCCGAGAATTTGCTCACGTGGAAAGAGACGTTCCAACTGTTCCTCGTTACCGAGCCCGTTCTGGAGGGTCAAGATCGTGGTGTGCGGCCCGACCAACGGCGGCAGCAGCCTCCTAAACTCGGGATTGGCAGTCGTTTTAAGCCCGATAATAACCAGATCTGCCACGCCGATCTCCTCCGGCTTGATGGCGCACCTCGGGCGCACTTCAAAATCTCCCCGTCGGCTCAGAATTCGCACACCATCGCGACGCACGACTTCGTAGTCGCTGCGCAGTAAAAAGTGCACCACCGCGCTGGTCCGAGCCAGCTTGGCACCATAATAACTACCCACGGCTCCACAACCGACCACCGCGACTTTGAAATTTTCAGGCCGAACCGTCATTTCACTAACCCAGCAAACCTCAATCTCGCCGCAAGATCAAGCGAGTGCCTTTAACCGGAACTTTGGGTGCTGCAAATGGTCACGCCCACGGCCATTGCCAATCATTGCATCTCGGCATCATCCAACTGGCGGCTTGATTCGGTTTTGGTTGTGCCCATAATCGATCTCGCCGGCCGATGCGGGCAAGTGCGCAGCGCTGGTGAATTTCGCAAAATCGATCGCGTCGAAAAGTTATGCGTAATAGTATTCGTCTTCATTTCGTGGTCTGCACCGCCCTGCTCCCCTTCCTGTTGTTGTCGTCCCTACATACCTCGCTGGCTGCGGAGCGCCGCGTGTTGGTTTACACCAAAAACCAGAAGGGCCAAGGTTTGTTCGTACATGACAACATTGCTGCCAGCGCCGCTGCCCTCCAAAAGTTGGGCAAAGAAAACCACTTTGAGGTCGACGTCAGCGACGATCCGGCAGTTTTCACCGCCGCCAATCTGAAGAAATATCGCGCGATCGTCTTCGACAACACCAACAACGAGATCTTTGAAAACGACGAACAAAAGGCGGCCCTGCAAGGTTTTATCCGTGGCGGAGGCGGCGTGGTGGGCATTCATTCCGCCACTGGTTCAATGCGTAAATGGCCGTATTTCTGGCAGGTAATGGGCGGCAAATTCTCGCGGCACGCCAAAATGCAGAAATTTACCCTGATTGTGAAGGACGCCGCCGACCCCTCCACCAAACACCTTCCCGCCACTTTCGAATGGACGGATGAATTCTACTATGTGGATAACATCCCGGAGGGACGGCATGTGGTGCTGGCGGGCGACCTCAAAAACCTGGATGACCCGGGAAAAGACAAATTCCCAGGAAAGACGTTTGGTGACGAATACCCCCTGGCGTGGCGGCAGACCTTCGATGGCGGTCGACAGTTCTATACTTCTCTGGGACATAAAATTGAGCATTACTCCGATCCACGACTCACTCAGCACATCCTGGGAGGTCTGCTCTGGGTGATGGGTGATGCAAAATGATCCATTCGCTTTTGCCTTTTCCCCCGCATACAAGGCACCACTTCGAATCACCCGAAACCACATTATGAAAAGAATCCCCAGTATCTCTCGTCGGCAGTTCCTTAAGTTGACCATGGCCGGCAGTGCCGGCGCGTTGGCTTTTCCCACCATCGTGCCCTCCTCGGTGTTCGGACAAAACGCACCGAGCAATCGCATCCACATCGGTCAGATCGGCTGCGGCCGCATCGGTCACACGATGGATTTGCCGGGCATTCTCAAGCACGACATCGCTCGTGTCGTGGCGGTGTGCGACCTGGATACGCGCCGGCTGGGGCTGGGCAAGAAGCAGGTGGAAGATCACTACGCCAAAGCGAAAGGCAGCAGTACCGTGCAGGTTTGTGCCACATATGGCGATTTTCGCGAGCTCCTGAAAGATCCCGGAATCGATGCTGTCTCGATCAGCACTCCCGAACACTGGCATGCGGAAGCGATTGTAGCCGCTGCCCTGGCGGGCAAAGACGTCTATGTCCAGAAACCGCTGACCATGACCTTGGAAGAAGGCCGTTTGGTGAGCGACACCGTCCAGAAACAAAGGCGCGCGTTCCAGATCGGCAGCCAGCAACGCTCCGGCGCTCAGTTCCGACTGGCCTGCGAGCTCGTGCGCAACGGACGCATCGGGAAGCTGCACACCGTGAAGATCGGTTTGCCCGTGGACCCGGCGGGGATCGTTGAACCAGAAATGCCGGTGCCCCCCAACCTAAACTACGACATGTGGCTGGGCTGCACGCCAAAAGTGTTTTACACCGAAAACCGGGTGCATCCGCAGAACAGCCTGACCGAAAGACCTGGTTGGCTCCGAATCGAGTCCTACTGCCTGGGCATGATCACGGGCTGGGGCTCGCATCATGTGGATATCGCACACTGGGGCATGGGCACTGAACTCACCGGGCCCATCGAGGCCGAAGGCAAAGCCGAGTTCCCCAAGAGCGGTCTCTGGAATGTCCACGGCCCGTATCACATTGAAATGAAATACGCCAACGGCGTGACCATGATCATCGACAACACCTTCGTCAATGGCGTGCGCTTCGAAGGTTCAGAAGGGTGGATTTTTGTGAGTCGCGGCGGAGAAAAGGCGACCGCGAGCGATCCTGCCAGTGCGTTCGGCAAGGCGCTCGAGGCGAGAGATCCCAAAATCCTCAACAGTAAACTGGGGCCAAACGACCTGCGCCTGCCCGTGAGCAACGATCACCATCTGAACTGGCTCCAAAGCATCAAATCCCGCAAACCGGCAGTCACCACCCCGGAAGAAGCTCATCGCTCCACCAGCGCCTGCATCATTGGCTGGATCGCCATGAAATTGGGACGCAAGCTGCGATGGGATCCCGTGAAGGAGAAATTCATCAACGACGACGAAGCCAATGCGATGTGTTCGCGCGCCGAGCGAGCCCCGTACGGGTTGCGCAACCTGCTCAAGAAAGCTTGATCAGCCGGTCGAAACCTAAATCCGCAACCAGGATCCGGGTCGCCCGAAAGGGCCGGAACCGGCCAAGTGCCGCTCGCAGTCTCTAAGTTTATGAAGCTGAAATCGATTGTAACCATGGCCACGACGCTTGCCACTTTCGGCGCAACCGCTGCCGATTATTCGGTGCGATTGCTCACGCTCGACCCCGGCCATTTCCACGCCGGGCTCGTCCAAAAAATGATGTACCCCCAGGTGGATCCGGTGGTGCACGTGTACGCGCCGCAGGGCCCAGAACTTGAGGACCATCTGAAGCGCATCGAGAGCTTCAATACCCGCGCTGACCAACCGACTCACTGGGACACCAAAACTTACATCGGGGCGGATTTCCTGGATCGCATGGTGCGCGACAAGGCGGGCAATGTCGTGGTGATTTCCGGCAGCAACCTGAGGAAAACTGAGTACATCGACAAATCCATCGCCGCGGGCTTCAACGTGCTGGCTGACAAGCCCATGGCCATTACGCCGGAAGGATTCACCCTGTTGCGCCAGGACTTTGAAAAGGCGCAGCAGAAAAAGGTGCTGTTGTACGACATCATGACGGAGCGCTTTGAGATCACCACGATCTTGCAGCGGGAATTATCCCGGCATCCCGAGGTCTTCGGACAATTCGTAACAGGCACACCGGAACAACCGGCGGTTTTTACCGAGAGCGTTCATCATTACAGCAAGGAAGTGGCCGGAAAACCGCTGGTCCGCCCTGCGTGGTTTTTTGACGTGAAACAGCAGGGAGAGGCCATTCCCGACGTGGGCACACACCTTGTGGATTTGGTGCAGTGGGGTTGCTTCCCGGGACAAGCATTGGATTGGCGCAAGGACGTCAAGGTGCTTGCGGCGACCCGCTGGGCAACTGCGATTAATCCCGCCCAATTTAAGAAGGCGACCGGCCTGGACAATTACCCATCCTACCTGAAGCCCTACGTAGATTCAAAAGGCATCCTCCAGGTGTATTCCTGCGGCGATGTCACCTGGCAGGTTAAAGGCATCCACGCCAAGGTGCGGGTCATCTGGAATTTCGAAGCTCCCCCAGGGGCTAAAGATATGCATTCCTCGGTCATGCGCGGCACCCGTGCGGACCTGCTGATCAAGCAGGGGCCAGAGCAAAAATATGCTCCGACGCTGTACGTCGATGCCCGTCCCGGTCCAGCCACGGCTGAATTTGAAAAATCCCTCCAGGCTGCGATCCAGACGCTCGCTGCCACCTATCCCAGAATCGGACTCCAAAAAGCTGGAAATCTGTGGCAAGTTACCATTCCTGAAAAATACAGTGTCGGACACGAAGCCCATTTCTCCCAAGTAACCGAGAACTACCTTAAGTTCCTCAGTGAAGGCAAACTCCCGGACTGGGAGGTACCAAATATGATCACGAAATACTTCGTGACGACCGAAGCCTACCGACTCAGTCACGCCAGGAAATAGGCGCCGGCATAATCCGGATAAACCGTATCAGGCAGACGACTGGCCGGAATCTTGTGAGCCGCACGTGCGCCAAGTGGCGCTTGTAAAGCCAGACCAGAACGCTATTCTTCAGGCGGTGAATATTAATTGGCACAAATGGTTGCCCGGCATGTTCATGCTGCTGGCGGCCATGTCGCGCTGGCCGGGATTGTTCCCGCCGAATTTTAGCGCGTTTTACGCCCTGGCTTTCTGCGCAGGCTCGTTCTTTCCTGCGAACATTAAATGGTGGCTGCCGCTCCTGACGCTGGTGGTCTCTGATGTCGCGTTGAATCTCTACTACTACTTTGGGATGGGAATCAACGCGTTCCAGTGGACGCAACTGATCAACTACGGCGCTTTCCTGGCCATTGTGTGGTTTGGTTCCCGTTTTAATCCGCGGGCATCCTTCTTACGGCTGCTAAGTGGCGGTGTGGTGGGCGCGGTGCTCTTTTATCTGATCACCAACACCGCGGCCTGGCTATTCAACCCTTTCAATAATCCCGAATACACGAAAGACCTTGCGGGTCTGCTAATCGCCCTCACCAAAGGCACCGGCGGCTACCCCACTACTCTCGAGTTTTTCCGGAATACGCTGCTCAGCGGCGGCTTGTTTACTGGCCTGTTCGCGGGCGCAATGAAGCTTACCGCCGCCCCCGAAACAGCTGAAGAAAAGGAACCCGAACCAGAAGAGGCCCAACCCGACGAAGTCCCGGACGAAGGCCCGGCCTAGGTCCAGGCCCCTACCCCGGGACCCGAGCCCTCGTTCCCACGTCCTTCATGAACATCGGGGTAATTTCCGACACGCACGATTTCTTTCACCCGCGGGTGAGGAGGCTGTTCACCGGGGTGGACCACATCCTGCACGGCGGCGACATTGGGAAACCTGGAATCCTCCGGGAGTTGGAGAAACTCGCACCGGTTACCGCCGTCTGCGGCAACACCGATGAACCCGGATTTCGCTATCCAAAGACAGCCGTCGTGGGACTCGGGAGCCGAAAGTTTCTGCTGCACCATATCGTCAATCCGTACCAGTTGCCCCAACCGGTGGAACAGCGCATTCGTGATGACCAGGTGAATGTGGTGGTATTTGGTCATACGCACAAACCGTTTGCCGAATGGATCGGATCCACCCTGTTTTTTAACCCGGGCTACGCCGGCAACCGCCGCTTCGGCATGGAACGTTCAGTAGCCATTCTCAGCCTTGCCGGGTCCGAATTGGATTGGCGATATTTGACCCTTTGACCATCGATTACCGGCGCAGGCTCGGCAGGAACGTGGTTAGTGGCGGGAAGTAGGTAATCAACAACACGCCCACTAGCAGAACGATCAAAATCGGGATCGTGGCATGAATGACCTCGGCCATGGGCTTTTTGAATCGATACGAGGAAAGGAACAGATTCATCCCCACCGGCGGTGTCAAAAATCCCAGCTCAAGATTGGCGAGAAAAATGATACCCAAATGCACCGGATCGATGTTGAAAGCCACGCCCAGCGGTACGATGAGCGGGACCACCACGATGATGGCTGAAAAAACGTCCATGAGACAACCCACCAACAATAAGAACAAATTCAACACCAGTAAAAAGGTCCAGCGACTGTGAACCGATTGCTGGACCCAGGCCAACAGCTTGTCCGGGGCTTCCGATTCCACCAAAAAGTCCGTTAATCCCAGCGCTACCCCGAGAATCAGCAGCACCCCACCCACCAGCAGGGCACATTCAGTCATCACGCGTGGCAAATCGCGCCCGATCTTGAGATCCCGCTGCACAAACACTTCGATCACGAACGCGTAAAACGCAGTCAGCGCCGCCGCTTCCATCGGAGTGCAGAAGCCGCCGAACAAGGCCAGCAGCGCCACTCCGGGCAAAGCCAGTTCCCATTTGGCAGCCCACAATGCCTGCCGCGCTTCCACCCAGGAAAACCGCGGGCGACCACCGTCCACCTTACCGCCCTGCACGATCCCCAACATGGAGGTCAGCACCATCAGCAGGATGCACGGCAGGATTCCGCCCAAAAAAATCTTCTCCATTTCCACATTGGCGACGATGGCGTAAAGGATGAGCGGCAGACAGGGGGGCATGAGCAAGCCCAGGGATCCAGCGCCCGTCAGCAATCCAAGAGCGTTCTTCTCGGAATAACGCGCCGACAGCAGGACGGGCATCAGGAGCCCGCCGAGCGCCAAAATAGTAACTCCGGATGCGCCGGTGAACGAGGTAAAGAATGCGCACGCCAGGGCCGTGGCAATCGCCGGTCCGCCGCGGAAATGTCCAACCAGCGCGTTGCAGACTCGCACCAGGCGCTGCGACGCTCCACTTTCGGCCAGGAGATAGCCGGCCAGCGTGAATAAGGGGATGGTGGGCAACGTCGCGTTCACGACTAACCCGTAATGATCAATCGGCAAAGCCGCCAACGGCATACCCCGGCCCCAAAACAGGATGGCCGCCGCGCCACCGAGAATAATGAATACTGGCGCTCCCAGAATCGCCGCCAGCAGCAAACCGCCAAGTGCAGGGTAGGCCATTTTGGCGGGGGCCAGCGGTGTCCAGACGGCCAGTCCCAGTAGCGCCGCACAAAGCGTGAACGCCAGACCACGCTCCTTCCAAGTCTTGCCTCCATGCCAGAGCAATCGGGCCCCGATCAACCCAAAACCGACCGGCATCACCGATTCCACCCACCACCGGGGAACCCCGTAAGCAATCAAATTGCCGCCAGCCCTTTCCTGCACCACAAACTGTGCGGAAGCCCAGCAGAGCACGAAGGAAATCGCCGCGCCAAAGCCATTGCTGATCACCCGGGCGAAAACTGCCCAATCACCCTTCAGAAAGCTGGTGACGGTAGAAAGCGAGAGCAGCCTTTCTTCGCGAGCCGCGATCGCGCCGCCGACCATGCCCAGGACCAGGCAGAAGTGCTGCACGATCGAGGCCGAAGCCGAGATCCCCACATTCACGGTGCGACGGAGTATCGCCTCCACCAGGGGGATCACCACCATCACGCCCAGACAAAAGACCACCACCAGATTTTCGGTGGACTTAAGACATTCCGGCCACCACCGTGGCGGGGTTAGTGGCTCCGCAGGTGCCGTCCCAGTTCCTCCAGGTTCGTTCATGAAATTCCGCTCATCGCCAACACGAGGGTCGGCCACTATCTAATCAATGTGTCTATTGCCCACGCGCTTATTTGCTGGAAGCCCGCCCACGAAAATCCGCCAACTCTTTCTGGACCACGTCGTAAATCTCTGCTGGCACGATGTTGCCACGAATTCGTGGAGCAATCTCGCGGGCCAATTCCTCCCAGGCCTTTTGCTCTCCGGGAGTGAGCTCGTGCACTTTGGTCTTGGGCCCCTTGCGCAGCACCTCGAGCGACTCATCATGGAGCTTGCGGCCTTCGCGACGGATATCCTGCCCAGCGCTCGCCGCAACTGCCAGAAGCTTGGCGCGCAACTCTTCGGGGATTCGGTTCCAGGTTTCGGTCTTTACGACCGCCGCACCAACTATCGGCGTCCATTTCACGTCCAGCACGAAGGGCGCCAGCGAGGGAATGCGCACCCCCAAAGCGTATGAAGGAGATAAGGGCGCTGCATCCACCATTTGCGTGGCAAACGCGCTATAGAGATTATCCGTCTCCAGCGGCACCGGGTGATACCGCAGCGACTTCATGATCTCCACTTGCTTGCTCTCCCCTGCCCAGGTGAACAGCTTCATCGCCCGGAAATCCTCGGGCGTGAATCCTTCCCGCGCGGAAAAATAATTCACCCACCCACTGTCGGCCCAAAACAATGTCACAAAACCTTTGGCGGCCAATTTCCGTTCCAGCTCCGGCCGCAGCTTCTCGCGGATAAAGTCGACTTCCTCCCAATTCTGAAAGACGAGGGGCATCATCTGTAGTGCCGCCACGTCGGGCTCAATCTCCATTAGGCCCATGGTGGAAAGCACAGCGGCCTGGTAGTTGCCGGACCGCAGCTTTTTAACGATGCCTGACTCGCCGTCTTTCGGTCCGCTGGGTGAGCGCGTCATGTTCACGGTACCGCCGGAAATCTGCTTCCAGTCCTGGGTCAATTTCACCAGTTTATTCGCCTGTTCGAGGCCTTGCGGCAAAATGGTAGCCAGGCGAATTTCCACCGGTGCAGGCTGTGCGACCACCTGGCCAGGCGTCACCCACGTCGCCAACCACAGGGCCAGGATCGAGATTGTCAGATCTTGGTTCATATCAATTTCCACTACAGCTATTGAGACTCCGGCGGCGCGATCAAATCCTTTTCACGCGCCAGCAACCAGCGTGCACGCTGCTGCATAATGAGATTCGCCAGGCGCCATTCCGGCCGTGCATCTGGATTCACTGCCAGCGCACTGTTTAATAGACTTCGAAATTCCTTTAGGTTCTGCTCCGGCACCGCCACGGACTCAGCCAGGATGACGTAGGGCCCGGCCTGCAATCCCTGGCTCAACCGCACGGCGAGCTCGAAGTGGCGCCGCGCCAGCACCGCAGGATCCTCCTGCCCCTTCGGGCGGGTGGTCTGGTAGGTGATCATAAAGGAGTGCACCGCGCCAAAATCGTAATCTGGATCAAGCTCGAGGAGGCGATCGGCTAGCGCATCGATCTTCGCCAGGTCGGCAAATAGTCCGGGATCGTTCTTGATAATCCCCGTGGCGGCCGCCCAGGACGCCGCCGCCCAGTAAGCCGCCGGCACGTCCCTCTTACGCAACATTTGGACCGCCGACTCCGGATCCGCATTCAGTTTGGCCCGAAACCCCCGATGGGCGACCTCCAATTCCCGCAGGGCATAGTCGCGCGCGCGCAAATAGAGCTTGCGGGCACGCTGGCGCGTCTCGGTCGCCGCCGCAATATCCCGGGTTTCCAGTTGATCAGCCTCCTGTTGCACAAACGCGTAACTATATTGCGTAAACCCACTGGCAGCCGCCAGGAGCAGTCCCCGGTGCCGCGGTGTTTCGCTCAGGATGCTCTCCATCAGCTTCAAACTAAACGGCACCGCGGATTTGATCAGTTCCGGATCGTCGTCCGCCGCGAAAGTGACCCCGCTGCCCGCCAGCGCGTCGCCCAGCTTGTTCGCCGCTATGCGCTTGATCGAGCATCCACTGCCCATGGCCATTGCCAGCATACACACCAGCATCGGCCTCACAATTCTTTTGCCCATACAGTTCATCGCACCAATCTCAACTGACCCATCGCCCCGATCGGTTCAAAAGGAAAAGTCCATCCCGAGCGAGGTCCACCCCGTTATGACGCAACCAAAGCTGCGTTCAAGCAATACCGGAGCCCGCCCGGAAGTCAAAATCGAAAATCTCGATGCTAACATTGAAAAAACCACCGGAACAAAACCTCGGGCTTGCCTTTTCCCGACCGGACGCCAAGAATTTCCCGCGGGCCAGATCACCACCAGGCGATGAATATACATCATCTCGAGCTCTTTTATTACGTTGCGCGGCATGGCGGCATCACCGAAGCCGTGCGGAACATCCCTTACGGCATCCAGCAGCCGGCGGTGAGTGGGCAAGTGGCACAACTGGAGGAATACCTGGGGGTGGTGCTCTTCCAACGGCGTCCGTTCGCCCTGACCTCTTCCGGCGATAAGCTGTACCAGTTTATCTATCCCTTCTTTTCCAGCCTGGACACGATCTGCACCGACTTGCAGCAAGGCAAAAAGGCCCAAATCCGAATCGGTGCCTCCACCGTCGTACTGCGGGATCATATACCCGTACTATTTAAGCAACTGCGAGAGAAATTCCCGCAACTGAAGGTTACTCTCCGGGAGGGTTACCAGGCGGAACTCGAGCAACTGCTGCTGGAGGAGGAAATCGACCTGGCGGTGACGCTCATTGAGGAAAAGCCCCCGGCCGGCATCCACTCTTTGGCGCTGCTAAGCCTGCCTCTGGCTTTATTGGTGGAGGCAGGTAGTCCGATCCGCGACCTGCAAAGCCTGTGGAAGGAGGGACGAATTCTTACGCCCCTGATCTGTCTGCCAGCGGTGGAGGCTATCTGCAAACGCTTCCAGCAGGGTCTCACCCGGCTCGGTGTGGATTGGTACCCGAGCATCGAGACCAGTTCGATCGAGCTGGTGCAGACCTACGTGGCCAACGGGCTCGGAGTAGGTTTAAGCGTCCTGTTACCCAAAGCCAACCTCCCCGGAAACGTGCGAGCCCTCGCGCTGCCGGAAAAGCAGTTCGGCTCCGTCAAGGTTGGAGCCCTATGGCGCGGAAAGATGTCGGTAGTGGTGAAGGCATTCGTGGACGAGTTGCAGCAGGGCGCCAAACGCCTGCAATAGGCCGCTCATTTTGGAACTGCCACCCCACTAGGCAGCAATTGCCTAGGCTTGAGACACTTCAAAACGCTGTAAAGCCACTCGGACCCCGTTTCTGACCCGCGTCCCTTTCGCCCAAGGGCATGTACGGCCTTTTCCCAAGATTGGCCTGAAGTCTGCTAACAGCAGGATAGCCGATTTGCGATACCGCGATCAGGTTGTTAATAACCAAGCAGAAAACTATGGCTGTGCCTTTCTTAAATCGCTCATCAAAGAGAGAGCAGGTGATTTCGGTAGACTTGGGTGGTCGTACGACCAAAGCGGTCTGCGTTCAACGCCAACCGGACGGTTTCGTGTTGCTCGGTTTCGCGTTGATGGACGCACCCATCTACGAAAAGAACCTGTCCACTGAATTGCTCGCCGAGCATCTGCGCAGCGTGTGCCAGACTCTGAACACCAAAACCCGCAGCCTCGTGCTCTCGTTAAGCCTCTCGGAATCCGTCGTACGCCACGCCGAACTGCCGCAAGTCCCTGTCAGCGATATGCGGCAGATTGTCAAAAACAATCCCAAGAACTATTTGCAGCAGGAACTGCCCGGCCACGTCTTCGATTGCTATGCCATACCAGCTCGGGCGGGCGCCAAAATGCCGGACAAGGGCAAACCGTCGGGGCCGCCTAAAGAGCGAGTGCTGGTTGCGGGGGCGCGCAAGCAAATGGTCGATGACATACAAGCGGCGGTTAAGGAGGCAGGATTCATCCCGGAGGCCATCACCCCCGGTCTACTCGGGCCGGTAAACGCCTTTGAACTCAGCCTTCCGGAAGTGTTCTCGCGCGAGGTGGTGGCCCTCGTGGACATCGGCTTCAAGAGCACCAGCATCTGCATCCTGCAAGAAGGCGAATTGGTGCTCAGCCGCGCGGTGGGCATCGGCGGTGATAAAATGACCAATGGCTTGGCCGAGGCCCTCGGGATCAGTTATGCCGAAGCCGAAAGTATCAAGATGGGCATGCCGACGGAAGTGCAAACCAACCTGGAAGGATTGGTTCTGCCGTTGGGACGCGAGCTCCGAGCCTCCATCGACTATTACGAACACCAGCACGACAAAGCAGTGAGTCAAGTCTTTCTTTCCGGCGCCACATCCTGCTCCGAGATGATCGTGCAAATGCTGCAGACCGAATTAATGGTCGAATGCAAACAATGGCACCCCATCAGTTCGCTTCGCTTGTCCCTGTCGGGGGAACAGGCCGGCGAGGTGGAAAGCGTCTCCCCCCAATTAACGGTGGCCATTGGGGCCGCCACTGCCGTGCTTTGACCTATGCCTATTCGACTAAATCTCCTTGCTGAAGCGCAGGCCCTGGAGGAACTCCGCCGCCGCGATCCGGTAAAGCGCACCCTATGGGCTGGAGTGGTGCTGGTATTCCTGCTCCTTGCCTGGAGCAGCTCTTTGCAACTGAAAGCAATGATCAGCCGTGGGGAAGTCAGCCGCTTGGAAGCGCAGCTTCAAAGCCAAACCAACTCCTACCAGCAGGTGCAGGACGCCCAGAAAAAGCTCGCGGACGCCCAGAACCGTCTGGCTGCCCTTCAACAACTTACTACCAATCGCCTGCTTTACGGCACCCTGCTCAACGCCTTGCAGCAATCGACGGTGGATGCCGTCCAACTCGTACGTCTCAAAACGGAGCAAGTCTACGTGCTCAACGAAGAGGTTAAGGCCAAGACCAACGCGAATAACCGTTTGGTCCCCGGCAAGCCGGCCAGCGTCACTGAGCGCATCGTCGTGACTTTGGATGCCAAGGACACCGCGGTAAGCCCTGGCGACCAAATCCCACCCTTCAAAAGGGCAATAGGCGACAATCCCTATTTCCTGACGGCGCTGGGGAAGACCAATGAGGTGCGCCTGACCAGCCTTTCACCCCCCTCATCGAAGGAAGGCAGACCCTCAGTCCTATTCAGCCTGGAGTGCCGTTTTCCGGAGGTAACACGATGAAAAAGCTCTCGAAGCAAAAGCAGCAGCAACTGGTGTTGGTGGTTCTCGGCACCGCAATCGTGCTGGCCGCGGTCTGGTTCGGCTTAATCAGCACCCAACAAAGCACTCTACGCCAACTAGCCTCCCAGAAGGCGGCAGTGGCGAAGAAGCTGGAAGCCGTGCGTCACGAAATGCTCAAGGCAGAGTCGGTGGATGTCCAGCTAACCGACGCGCAGCATAAGCTCGCCCGAATCGAAGAGGGCATGGCCACCGGCGATCTTTACTCCTGGACCATCAACACCATCCGCCAGTTCAAGCTGCCCTACAAAGTGGAAATTCCTCAGTTCTCCCAGATCGACGGGCCAAAAGAATGCAATCAACTTTACAATTTTCCCTACAAACAGGCCTCCTTGTCGGTTGGTGGTTCAGCTTATTACTACGAGTTTGGACGATTTGTGGCTGATTTCGAAAACCAGTTCCCCTACATGCGGATCATGAACCTGACCCTGGAACCAGAATCGGCTCAGGGGTCGGACCGCGAAAAGCTAAGCTTTAGAATGGAATTGATGACCCTCGTTAAGCCGAGCGCATCCTGAGAGGTGACGACATGAAAGCGTTAAAACTTAGATATACCATCCCGGTGGTAATGGCGAGCCTGGGGCTGAAGTTGGGCGCAACCCAACAGACTCCCGCACCTGCTAAAACCACCCGCGTCACCACTAATGCCGTTGCCGTTGTCGCGGAACCGGAAATTCCAAAATCTGTTTTCATTTACCCCCGCACTCCGAAAGACGGGCGCAACCCGTTTTTCCCAGACTCGAATACCGGCATGGAGCAGCCCAAAGCCAAGGAAGCGGCTGTCGACCCCATGTCGCTGGTCTTGAACGGTATCACCAGCCCGCCCCGCCGCACCGCGATGATCAACGGGCGGACCTTCGAACCCGGAGAAAGCGGCGAGATCAGGCTGCCCGGCGGCAAAAAGCTGTTAATCACCTGTTACGAAATCCGCGAGGGTTCAGCGGTCATTACCATTGGCAATGAACGCCGCGAATTGCGCCTACGCTCCGGTATCTAAATCACTTCTCGACCTTATGCACACGCAGCCGGCCCTAGGGGCCGGCTGTTCTCTTTTGTAGTAACCCCTTGGCCTTGTCCCTGTCCCGGATGGTGTCTCCACTTGGTTAGGCGCTGGAACTCGCTGTCCAGTTTTTCGGCAAATTGCTGGCGAAACTCGCCCAAACAGGCTTGGCATCATGGTTGCTTAAGAATTCTCGGTCGCGGCCCATGCCGGCCGCCGTGTGAATCTTAGAGCCGATATAAATATGAAAAGAAACCTGTGCCTCCTCGCCGCCGCCTGGCTGATTGCTGGCAGTTCCAGCGCGCTCGCGCAAACCACCAACGCGGCCGCTCCAGCGGCCACTCCGGCAGCCGCTCCCGCAGCCGCCGCGGCCGCAGAAAACCACCTCTCCTCGGGCGTCGTGATCCCTTTGATTCTCATGGATGAAGTGCCGTTGACCGATGCCATCAAAAACCTGGCGCGCCAGGCTTCCCTGAACTCCATCATGGATCCCAAGATTCCCTATGGCCAACCAGGCGCCGACGGCAAGCCTGTTCCCCAGCCGAACGTCTCGGTGCGCTGGGAGAACATCACCGCCCAGCAGGCGCTCTACGCCCTGCTCGATGCTTACGGCCTGCAAATTGTCGAAGATCCGAAGAGCAAAATCGCGCGCGTCACATTGAAGGATCCCGCCGCCGCCCCACCGCTCGTCACCAAAATCATCCAACTCAAATACGCCAGCCCCACAAACGTGGTCGCCAGCCTGCAAACCACTTTCCAGGATAAGCGCAGCAAAGTCGTCGCGGATGTGCGCACCAGCCAGTTGGTTGTTCTTGCGACGGAAACTGAAATTGTGGCCGTCGACAAACTGATCGAACGCCTCGACACCGCCACCAAGCAGGTGCTCATCGAGGCGCGTTTGATCGAAACCTCCATGAATCCCAGCACCTCCAAAGGCATTGACTGGTCAGGCACCCTTGCCGCACAGAACATCTCGTTCGGCAATAACCTCTCCCAAAATGCCCCCGCCAGAAGTCTGAACAACACCCTCGCCGGCACGGGAGTCCCGAAGATGCTGTTTGACACCGCCAAAGGCTTTAATCCCGCCACGGCGTTCCTCGATGCGGATGGGTTAAGTGCCACGCTTTCATTCCTGAACAAGAATGCCGAGGCCAAAGTCCTCTCCACCCCGCGTGCGGTCACCCTGGACAACGAAACCGCCTCCATATCGGTAACCCGAGCCTCGCCGATCTTCAAGAACACCGCTGGCACACAGGGATCGCCCGGGGGCTCGGAAGTGACCTACACCAACCTCGGTGTGCTGTTGAGCGTCACCCCACGCATCGCCGCCAATAACAACGTCAACCTGCGCGTGGTGCCAGAAGTCTCCCGAGTCTTTGACACGGTTACCAAAAAAGTCGCCGATACCATCAACCAGGCCGACACCTACGACATTCGCAAGATTGAGACCCACGTGATGATTCCCAGCGGCAACACCCTGGTACTGGGTGGCTTGGTCCAGGACGATGTCCGCAAGAACAACACCAAAGTGCCCGTCCTCGGTGATATCCCCTGGCTCGGAGGATTGTTTCGCAGCGATTCCAAGAGCCGCCAAAAGGCCAATCTCATGATCTTCATCACCCCAACGATTATTGAAGACACCGACTTCCAGCCCACCAAGACTGAATTCCTGAAAGCCGCCCCACCGCTGAAGGATAGCGTCGAGGAAGATTGGTCTGCCTGGGATTCCGGCAAGCCGAAGGATTGGAAGAAATCCAGCAGCGACAAGTCCCAGGAAGATGCCAGGTTCGCCCCGGTTAACTAACCACTAATCCTCTGTCGTTCGAGGTAAATTATGAAATCAACTTACACCATGGTCGTGGCCGCGCTGCTCTTCGGCGCTACGGCGGTGGCTCCTGCGCAGACGCAGAAATCCCCGGTAGGAACTTGGGATTTTGTCCTGAGCAGCAGCCGGGGCGAGGGCCTCGCCTATATAACATTTTCCGAAGACTTCACGTTTGAAGGCTCGGAATTGCTTACCACCAAGTCCGCGTCGGCGGACGATGCCTACGGCCGCAACGACGGCACTGACATTGGTCGGACGCCCACACCCTCGTCCACAAACTCCATATCTGTGACCAACCTGTTCGGCTTCGGCCGCATTAATGGCCCATGGAATTATGATGCCAAAGGCAACGTGATCGGTTACTTCGTTGAAAAGGTTGCCATCGGCAATAGCACCAACTTCGTGCTCAACAGCGTTGGCTTCAGCGCCAAAGTTGTTCCCGGCAAACGCTTGACGCTGGTGGCCTCTACCCCCAGCGCCAAAGTCACCTACCGTGGCGTGCCGTTACCGGATACCCTGCCGGACATCAGTGGTTCCTGGCAGGCGACGAAAAAGATCAGCAATCACAAGACGGTCGAGTTCTTCGATGTGATCCCGGATATTGAACCGTTTCTCTACGGCGTCAGTGGCGCGGGTGCAGGTTATTCTTTTGAAGGGGTGAGCATGATCTCCTCCCAAAAACGCATCGGCTTCACCATGAGCGTGGTGCCGGACAACTCCACCAACGCCGTGTTGCGTTCTGTAGTAGGAAGCTACAATCCCAAAAAGGTTAAGGCCTCCACCAAGGGAGCCGAGGAGGGCGTGGGCAACTTGTCCTACGAGGCGATCCTCAATCCAGAGATCCAATAGCCCGCATTTAATCCAATTGCACGACCGCCGCCTGAAAAGTCGGCGGTCGCTTTCTTTTCGCGGATCACTAGCCGATCTGCGCCGGAGGCATCAAGGAGCGCAGGTATTCAAAAGAATACAGGCCGGAGCTATGGCCGTCCTTCCATACGGGTTGCAGGGCGTAGCCCCCGACCCAATCCAGCCGGACGATTTGGAAAGAGGCGGGAGTCAACGACCGCTCCGGTCCCTTATGCAAATGGCCCAGCACATCCCGCTCCCCCTGGCAGCCGGCGCAAGGGCAGCGGCGGCGCAAGGTCTCCAGCGCGATAAAGCCCTCCGTTTGGTCCGCCCATTTGATGGCGAGTTCCTCGCCGATAATCTGTAAATCCAATGGTTTCATCAGGATTGTCCCAAGACTGATAACACCTTCGCCAGTTCGGCCTCCGTATTATAAAAGTGAGGTGAAAAGCGCAGATACCGCTGGCCCGAACGGTCACGGCGCAGGGAGGTGACAATGTTCGCGTCGGCTAACCTGGCATGCACCGCGTGCATATCCGCGCCCGGACGGTGACAGGAAACGATCGCGCTGGCATTGGCCTCCGGCGCCTCCGCATTCAGCACCGTTAGACCGAGCTTCTGCAAACCCTCGACCAGGAACGCCCGCTTGCGCAACAGTTCCGCAGCTATGTTCTCCACCCCTAACTCCAGAATTAAATCCAACGAACGGCGGAGTCCGACCAACCCCATCAGGTTTTGGCTGCCCGCCTCGAATTTTCTGGCTCCGGATCGATACTCGATGTGCTCCTGGGCCACGAAGTCGGGACAATTGATATTGTGCCAGCCGTATATAGGAGGAGTCAGACGCTCCTGTAGCTCACGCCGAATATAAAGCACCCCGGCCCCGCACGGACCAAGCAACCACTTGTGGGCGTCCGCCGCCAGCATGTCGACATGCTCCACGGTCGTGGGAAACGCCCCCAAAGTCTGGATCCCATCAACGCAAAATAGAATTCCACGGGAGCGCAGATAGGATCCGATGGCCGCCAACTCGAGCCGATACCCACTAATGAAATGACAGGAAGCCAACGCCACCACCCGGGTGTTCTCGTCCACTTGCCCCATCACATCGCGTGGCCGGATCAGGCCCAAACCGCGCGTGTTCATCATTCGCACCTCAATCCCCTGCTCCGCCAAGGCCATCCATGGGTAGACATTCGACGGGTAATCGTCGAAGTAGATCAGGATATTGTCGTGACGGCGGAGCTTCAGGCTCTTGGCCACGAGGCTCAGGGATAACGAGGTCGGCCCGACCAGCGCCACTTCGTCCGCCTGACAGCCTAACACTCGCGCTGCCGTTGTCCTCGTCTCATTCAGCAACCCGGGAAACACCGGGGCCTCCTGGTCGCCCAACGTGCATTTCCGGGCGTAATCTCCAATGCTCTCGGCCACGCAGTTTGGCAAGGGACAGTCCCCGGCATGGGCCAAAAAGATCGACTCGCGCGCCACGGGAAATTCGCGCAGCCGCAACGCTTCATCATTGAGGATTTCGGAAATTGTCATGAAAGAGCTCAGGTGTTTTGCAGCACATCACCGATTTGACGAAAGTAACCCATCCAAAATCCAACGATTCGGATCGCGATCATGATGGCCACAATGGCATAAACCAGCCGGGGCGTCCATTGGGCGAACGCGTGCATCTTCCGTACGCCTTCCTCCGAATAGTAACGGTGCAAGCGCTTGAGGCACTCGTCCAGTTTCCCGCTAATCTCGCCGGAGGCGTATTGGCTGGCGAAGAGGTCCGGAAACACACTGGTCGCTCCAACCAACTCCGAGGGCGTGGAACCCTTTTGCAGCGCCAGCCGCCAGGAGCGCACCTCCCGATTGATAATGGGCGAACCGCTGGCAAGTGCCGCCAGCTCCCAGGACTCGAAAATATTCACACCGGCGCTGATCAACGCTTCCAATGATCCCGCCAGGCGGCCCAGGGCAAGATAACGACGCGCGGCGCCCAGTACCGGAATCGGATGCAGCAGCCGTTCGAGCACCCCCCGCCACCAGGTGCTGTGCTTGCTTTGGCCCAGAAAAATCATGATCGCCACCACCAGGTAGCAGGGCACCAGGATGCCCACCGTTTGCCGCAGGTAATCCACCGCATTGCCGGTCAGGAAAAATTGCGCGAAGGGAAAAGTAAAAATGGCAAAATGCAACAGCACCACTGGGTAAACCAAATCGGCGATAAATTGCCGGGCCATGCGCGCTCGCTCGGTGTAGTAACTCGCCAAAACCATGAAGCTGGAATCGATGCGGCCACTACGCTCCCCGGCATCCAGCAACGCCACGTCGAACTCCGGCAGCCATTGCTGCAACCGCAAGGATTCGCTGATGGTGTTGCCGGCATTCAGATGGCCCAGCAGCGCGGCGATCGGCTTGCGATAGGAACGGGCCGGAGGCCGCTTTTGCAGTCGCTCCAACGCGGTGATCACACCCAGACCCGCGGCGGTAAGCTGCGCGAGTTGATGATAGAACTCGGCGCGACTGTTGAAATGTCCGGGTGTAAACGTCAGGGCCATAAAGTGAGTCCGTACCGTCGGACTACCGGCTCACCTTGCCCTGCCCCGCCACGGAATGCAAGCTCCTCGGGGGACTCGGACCACCCCACCAGCTCCGTCGCTCAGTATGGCCTTTCAGTCCACGATGGTACAGACTGGGGCCGGTCAAATATGAAACTTCAACTCTCAAGCCTACGCCGGTTCCTGGTCTTGGTCTTCACACTCTCGATTGTGCAACCCTGGCCCGCGCTCGCCGCTACCCCGATCGAATGCTGGCTCACCGACCCTGATAAAGGGGTGCTCTTTCAGAAGCAAACGCCTGGCCTTGAATTCTCGGGCAACGGCGCCACCAACCAGGCCATCACCGTAGACGACACCAGGTCTTTCCAGACCATCGACGGCTTCGGCTACACCCTCACGGGCGGTAGCGCCGCGCACCTCATCAAAATGAGTGTCAACGCCCGACAAGCGTTGCTGAGAGAACTTTTCGCCAGCGACTCGACCAACATCGGCGTGAGCTATCTCCGACTGAGCATCGGAGCGTCTGACCTCAATGAGCGTGCTTTCTCTTACGATGATTTGCCTTCTGGTCAATCCGATCCGCTCATCAACAAATTTTCGTTCGGACCAGACCGCGAGGACGTCATCCCGATCTTGAAGGAGATTCTCGCCATCAATCCGCGGATCAAGCTAATGGGCTCGCCCTGGTCTGCGCCGGTTTGGATGAAAACCAACCAGGATTTTCGCGGCGGCTCCTTGAAATCGGATTGTTACGCCGCCTACGCCCGCTATTTTGTAAAGTACCTTCAGGGCATGGCCGCCGAGGGAATTCCCGTGGAGGCGATCACGGTTCAAAACGAGCCCCTGCACCCCGGCAATAACCCAAGCATGTTCATGCCGGCAGAACAGCAGGCGGAGTTCATAAAACGACACCTGGGACCGGCCATCAAGGCGGCAAACCTCAACACCCGCATCATCATCTACGATCACAATGCGGATCGACCGGACTACCCCATCTCCATCCTGAACGACCCCGAGACGCGAACCTTTATCGACGGCTCGGCCTTCCACCTCTATGCCGGGAAGATTGAGGCGCTCTCAACCGTTCACGAAGCTCACCCCGACAAGAACCTCTATTTCACCGAGCAATGGATCGGCGCCCCCGGAAATCTCAAGGGCGACCTGAATTGGCACATGAAACACCTGATCATTGGCGCGACCAGAAACTGGTGCCGCACCGTGCTCGAGTGGAATCTCGCCGCCAATTCGAAGTACGAGCCGCACACCGACCGTGGCGGTTGCACCCGATGTCTGGGGGCGGTCACCATCGATGGCTCCAAGGTCGTCCGCAACCCAGCCTACTACATCATCGCCCACGCCGCGAAATTTGTATGGCCCGGTTCCGTTCGCATCAACTCCACCACCCCGGAAAAACTCCCGAACGTTGCCTTCAAGGCCCCGGACGGGCACAAAATCGCCATCGTTCTTAACGAAGCAAATTCAGCCCAGACGTTTTCATTGCAGCAAGCCGGAAAGACCTCCACCTGCATACTGAACCCAGGTGCGGTGGCGACTTACGTTTGGTAAACCTACGCCAGACTTCCGTGGCTGCACGGCCAGGCTCCGCCTGAGATGTTCAACTGGGTTTGGAATCCTCTCCGCATCGGTTAGGATGCACCACCAAAACTAAAAACCGGGCCGTGGGATCACCCACGGCCCGGTTCAACCCCCAACACTCTCCTCAGTAAGGATTAATTTCGTCCCACGAGGCAATGAGGAAGCGGCCATTCCCCGGAGTCCGCTTTAGTGCTTCATCATAGTGGAATTTGAAATGACCATTGAGCCGGATGGAATTAACCATCATACTGCCACAGAAGTCCTGGTCGCTGTTACCACCGCCGTTCAGTTTCAGGTCGGCATTCGGCGCCACTACAACACCGGTAAACTCACCATTGCCGTTCAAAGTGAAGGAGGTCACTGAGGGAGCGGCGTAGACGATGAAACTTCCAGCGAACCCATTGGGATTAAGCACCTGATTGCCACTCACCGTGATCGACGTCCCGCCGGCGTAGATCAGCACACTGGCACCTTGGGCAATTGTGAAATCCTCCGCCCCGGACAAGCCGTTGGGCAAAATCAAGCAGGCATTCGGACCTGCGACGTAAGTCTTGCCCGATAGTGACATGGCGTAGTTCGTGCCGTTGGCGGCCAAAATATGATCAAAATGATTGGTGGTGTAACTCACGTTAGTACCCGTTGCCGAGTAGGTGTAGGTGTAACTCGGGTAGGTGTATGATTTCAAGGTGTACGAGTAGCTCTGCGAATCGATGTGATTGTAAGTGTACTTCTTGGTTCCACTATTCGTAGTGACACCGCCGATGTAGCTCCCCTGAGTCGGATAGACGGAACTTTTCACCACCGAAGTCGAATAATTTGTGATTAGATCCGCCGGCAGTGGTGTTGGCAGGGTGTTGGTCAGGACGGTAACAGTACTGACGGTGAGCCCGGCAGGCGCTGGGCTGGGGCAGGTATTGACACTGACATAGGTGCTGTTGGTAGCAACGCCACCGGTCGGTTGCGGATTGGGAAAACTGGCGGTGGTCACTGCGTTCGTGCTAAACGTGTATTTCGCTACTAACACATCACCACTGGGTGGAGCGAACAAGCCGCTGACACTGGGCATCGTCGTATCAGGAAAGGTAAAGTTCGCGTCTTGGCTCAGGTAAGTGGGCTGAATTCCACTGTGAGTAGCCTGCCAGGCATGCGTACCGACGCCACCATTAGGTCCGATCGATACTGGGCAACCTGGCCCTGTGGAAAGTTTCCCATAGATGTTTGCGTTCTGCACACCCACGGAATCCTGTATCCCACCATTAGTGGCAATGTCACCAAAGTCGCCCGTATATTTCGCGGCGTCATAACGGCCGTTCGTACTCTTGTTGGGATCGCCTGAATCGTAGCTATCGCTGAGCACGCCATTTCCATTAAGGTCAATATTATGCTTGCAGACCGCCGCCGCTGTGAAGCCCCGCCCTTTGCTGCACTTTACCCGCACCGCACGTGCCACCGTCTCATTGCCCAGGGTGAGATTCCCTGCGGCAAAAAAGCCACATTCCAGCCGATTGCGCGCGATCACGGAACTGTTTACAAAGGCCTTGGCGGTAATCGACGGTGTAAATGCGTCCGAATTGTCGATGGTCACGACGTAACTGTTGCCGTCGGCCAGGGTCTGGCCCCGTGAATAGCTGGTTCCGGACGCGGTCCACCCCTGGGAAGCCAGATTGGTGTAGTTATTGTTCAGGTGTTCCAGGCCCTCCTCAATCCCGGCCTCGACAATCGCCATGGCCACATTCCAGGTTTGGGAGCGGGCGCTCAGCATCGTTTGTTGTCGGATCGTGGAAAGATAGGCAGCCATGCCAATGCTTACCAAGGTGCAGATGATCAGTACGGTCAAAAAACCGCTGCCTTCGTTGAATGTTTTGCGTGAGATTCCGGGCTTCATAGGTTGTTTTGGCGTTGCTTGCGAATTACGATGCGAGCGGTCTGGATGTTTTCGCTCGTCACGTTCGCTGTCGGGCTGATGTTCATGGAGGTCTTCCAACTCAATTGCACAGCTTTGACGGTTTGTTGCCACTGGTTAACGGCGGGGGGAAAGATGCCCCACACACCGTTACTGGGATTGCGCTGGCGCAAATCAAAATTCAATAGAGTACAGTTGGTCAGGAGCACCTGGTGACTGCCATCACTGGCATCTCGAACCATCTGCCGCGTGCGCGGATTGAACGAGTAGACCACGGTCAACCCGTCCCCGTTGACCAAGCTGAGGGTTGGAGGATTCGTGGTAAAGTTGTTCACCAGCACTGCCTGGCGGATTTCCCGTGTCAACTTATCCATTGCCTGGCGATTCGCTTTGTCCAGCGCAGAGTAGTTGCTCAATGCGGCATAGGTGCGGATGGAAAACACATATGTGCTTCCAAACGCCAAGGTAAAAATGCCCATTATGCCGACCGCAACCATGGTTTCCATGATCGACCAGCCTCTGCGACGGACAGGTGTGCTTTTAATAAACATAGTTTTGCTCCCCATTCTTGGCGATTACTGTAGCCAGTTTCCGGGTGTGCCCAATCTTCCCTGCGGTCGTCCAATTGAGCGTAATCACGAGTTGTTTCAGATTGGTCCGGTAGGCCGGAGTGTTGGCGCTCGTCGGAAAATCGAGAAGTTGTAGCTTTCCTTGATAGGTGATTCCCTGACCATCCACTGCTTGGGGGTCATACACGTCTGTAAACTCAGTTGGGATGAACCCCGCTGTGTTGACCTGGTCCCAGTTGTATAGGCGCAGGATTTCCACCTTTTCCATGATGATCTGGGTGGCCCGCTGGTTCTCTCGCAACAGTTGGGTCAGCGTGAAACCATACCCGAAACAATGAAACGACGCCGTCAGAATCACTGCAGAGATGGCCATGGACATCAGAACCTCAACCATTGTGGTCGCTTGCAGCGCTTTTCCTCCAACTTCAATTCTCATGCAAGGGCGCTAAAGCAACTTTGAAGCCAACCACCTACACCCCTGCCACTAGTCAAAAGTCACTGTTTTTAAGCAACATACCGCAGGAAAGAGTGTCCCGCGTGTCCCATTAAAGGACACACTGTCCAAAAGACACACTGTCCAACAAACTGAAGTGGTTACGGCTCCGAATGCCGCCAGGGTTGATTTACGCACATAATTATTAGCAATTCTTCTGACCAATTCACCTCAAAAGAATTACCGTGTGGCCCAGAACTTTGGAGGCCTTCTGACAGCGTGATGTGAAGCACTTAAACGCCCGGACCGGTCAGGCTTCCTCTACTACCTTCCACCCCAGGGTGTCGGCCAAGCCATAAATAGGCTCCTTTAGATCGCCATAGAACGTCACCCGGTGCCAACCCCACAGATCCCACATCCGGAACAGCTTTTCGATATCCCCCACCGGCTCCCCGCAGAGTTTCGTCCGACAGGCACGGTCATCCGCGTCATTGGCGACAGCGAGAGCCCGGTGGAAGAGGATCTCTCTGCGCCCCTGGTCGAACTCCAGGCTGGTGGTCATATAACCCGTGGGCAATAGCGAACGCACCGAGGCCCCCTGCCGGTCTTCCGAATGAGTTAAGATCTCAAAGGGGTTGACCATTCCGTTGGGTCCGAAGGCTTTGTTCGGCGCCACGCAATGCGCATAAATAATCTGCCGTTTCGAGGTATCAATCACCGGATCGGAGATGTAGCCGGGCCGCCCCTGCGTCAGCAGTGTCCCGATGACCATCGTGGCCGCCGAGCGCACGTCGCACTCACATCCGCCGATCAAGCCCTCGTTATTCAATTGATGGAAACCCAAGCACGGGTAGGCATGAATATGGCCGCCGTAAAAGCCACCCAGACAATTAACTGTAATGCCGCTGGCACCGTAGCGCTTTAGCAAGGCCTTTTGTGCCAGATACATCGCGGCTGAACTCTCCAGGGTTTCTCGCGATACCCCGACGACTTTGCGGGCCGACTTCGTCCAGACTTCCGCCACGCCGCGCGCTTCATCCTTATCCGCAGCCTGCCAGGCCGCGTTGAGCTCGGAGAAAGGCACCAACTGCACCTTCACTCCCGCGATTTCTTCAGCCGGCCCTGACTCCTGCCCGCGAATCGCCAGGATCCGGGATTCTTTCATGCGCTTTTGGCACTCGGTCGCGGACAGGCACCTCAGCGGATCGGATTTCGCGCTCACTTTAACGGCCGTGGGTGTTGCCTTGGCTCGGGCATGCGCAACGGCATCCTGGAAATCGGCCAGCGACCCCCCACGTTTTGTTAATTCAAAGCACTTAACCGCCGCCAACAAATCCCTCATTTCGGAGGACGACACGAATGCCACATTCCCCGCGTTCGCCCGCAGAAAGGCAGCGTTATAAACCAGGAAACCGCCGCTCCCTCCAAACTGGAAGTCAGCATAGATCACCGGTTTACCGGCGCCAGCCAGAGTTTGCACCACCCGGTTCCAGCAGTTCATTTGATAGACCAGGTAGCCGTCGATCCCCGCTTGTGCCTTATCCTCAGCCAGAATCCTTTTCGCATCCTCTTCGCCCGCAGCCAGGGTCGGCACAAATTCGTAACCTTTGCAGCGCCGCCTCAATGCCGTCGTGACGCGCTCCATGACCGGCTCAAAATCAAAGCCTTTGTTCGGCCAGTCGGGCCGGTCCTGCTTCGCCCCGTGCAGGCAGTAAACGATCCGGATCCGGGGCTTCGCCACCGACTCGGCAGCGTCGGTCCAGTCCGGCCACAGGGCGGCGCTTACCGCTCCCGCAGCCAGCGCGCCTCGGGCCAGGAAATGACGTCGGTTCATCGGGCATCCAGCGCAGCCGAAAAGGGAGCCGGTCGTCTTCATGGATTTTCCTTGATGATTTCGATAAGTTTACCTGCAAATACGATATGCATTATGTCATATTGATTAAATCCGCTCAAGCAAAATTACACTCGCGGCGTGGTCGGATTCACCCAATTTATTGGGGCCGTTCATTCTGAAGACCGACCACGAAGATCAGTCGCGCTAAACCGTTTCGGCTTTCGAGGATGCAGCCAGGGCGCTGCTTGCGGTAAAATGGCGTCAGTCCTTGTAACGAAAGGGGACAGGGGGGGAAGGTTGGATGGGACAAATGTGGACAGCGCGGACTAGGGCGGTCGTTCAATTTTTGGAAAATGAGACCGATTTCAATGAGCTTGATTTGGCATAATGATTGCTTCGACTTGGTCTACTGTATTATGTCAGGGACAACACCCAAATTAAGAAACGGCGGTTTCACGCTGGCGGAAGTGGTGATTTCGATGGCGATTGGAGGGTTGGTCTTTGGCGGTATTCTCAAAGGCTATGTGCAGGTTACCGACCGGGCGGAATGGAGTTCCTACTCACTGGCCGCGCAATCACTGGCGATGCAGGGTGTGGAACAGGCCCGCAGTGCCAAATGGGACCCACTGGCATGGCCTGCGATTGACCAACTGGGGACCACCAATTACCAGATAATCGAGCAATTGGATGTCCCGATTTCCGGCACCCCGGTTTTGGCCACCAACTACATAAGCATCATCAATGTCTCCACAACGCCGCCACTGCGTCAACTCCAGACAGATTGCGTCTGGTGTCTGCCAGCGCGAGGCGCCAGCATCCGGGGGCCTTTTACCAACACTGTCATCACCCTGCGCGGGGCCGACCAATGAAAACCAGAAGTCCCTCTCCGCCCCGGGCCGCCGTCGTGGTCATGGGATTTACCCTGACTGAGATGCTGACCTCAATGGCGGTGTTTTCCTTGTTGGTGGTTTGCATAGTGACTTCGCACATAATGGGGATGAAGATGTTCAATATCGCGGCCACGAAGCTCAGCGCGAGTCATGGCGCCCGCGCCGCCTTGAATCGCGTACGAGACGAAATCCGCCAGGGCAAACGCCTTGATGTGGGCGTCCGCACTGGAACCAATTTTGACAGTTTGGCCACCGGAGGCCTGCAGAATGGCAACGCGCTCAAGATCTTCCCCACCACCGATACGAACAATTTTACCGTCTACTGGCTGGATCCCTCCGTGGGAAAACTCAAGCGAGCCGCAGGCAACCGCGTCGACGTGATTGCCAATTACATCACCAACACCATGGTTTTTTCGGCGGAAGATTATTTAGGCAATGTGCTCACCAATGATCTGAACTGCCGGGTCATCAAAATGACCCTCGAGTTCTACCAATGGGAATTCCCGACCGCCTCCGCCAGTTCCGGAGGTTATTACGACTATTACCGGCTCCAGACCCGCATTAGCCGTCGGAGCATCGAATAATTCACCGCGTAAACCCACTTCTTTATCATGCGCGTCTTGTTCCCCAAAGTTCAGCCCAAAGGATACACCATTTGGCTGGTCATGATCATGGCCGCCCTCAGCTTGTCCCTGTTCGCAGGTGCCGCCAAATGGGCCGCTCAATCGACTGTCATCAACGAACGCAACAACACTTACGTCAAAGCAGTTGCGGCCGCCGAGGCGGCTTCCGAGGTCTCAATCGCTTATATGACCCGCGATTTTTTGAAACAGAGCTTTGATCCGACTCACCTGGAGAATTACAGCACCAAGGTGCCAACCAATGAGTGGGCCACCCACTACGAGTTCCGCGATTCAGATGGCAACTTGAATCGCACTCAGGTCAGTACCACGAAATCGATGATGATGACTAATCTGGACTCGCAGTTTACAGGTTTATATGGGCTGGCTTACGGCTGCCTGGTGCGTGGCAAGGCCAAATCTCTTGACAGCCGCTACGATATCAAGGCCGCGGTCCAGCAGGATTTTCAGCTCGCCACCATCCCCGTGTTCCAGTTCGCGATCTTCTACGCCATGGACTTGGAAATAAACCCCGGGGCGAATATGAACATCACCGGCAAAGTCCACGGCAATGCCAACATTTACACTCGGCCAGGAGCGGCGTTGGCGTACTTGGACGACGTAGGCGCGACTGGTCGTATCTACACGAACCGCGCTCCAGATGATCCAACCCCACCCGGCAATGGTACCATAACATTCAGCAAACAGCACACCGACGGAGTGAGCTCACTGATGCTGCCGATCGCCACCAACAACAATCCTGCGGCCGTGCAAGGGATCCTCGACGTGCCACCGTTTGGAGAAAGCCCGCTATCGACGACTGGCTCGGAGCGCTATTACAACAAGTGTGACCTCATCGTCACGACGACGGCGACCAATGTCATAGTGAAAGCCGGCGATTGGGACGGTTTCACCACCTTGACCCCGGATCTCAACCCGGGCACCACAAATGCCGCGTTTTCTTTTATCGCCACCAACACCACCTTTTACGACGCAAGGGAGGGGAAAAATACCCTGCTGACGGAAGTGGATGTCACGAAGCTAAACTCCTGGCTCACCAACGCCGCCACCGGCAAGGGTGAGAATGATCTCGCGAAAATAAAGATGGGCCACAACATTAACTCGCTTTACGTAAATGACCTCCGCAACGCGGGCTCCAAATTGCCAGCCGTCCGAATCGTCAACGGCCGCTACCTTCCCCCCAGCGGCCTGACCGTGGCCACTCCCTTGCCCTTGTATGTAAAAGGTCATTTTAACGCTCCGGATGTGACCGTCGGATTGACCAACACTGCTTCCACTAAACCGGCCTCGCTGCTCGCGGACTCCATCACCATACTCTCAGACAATTGGTCCGACGCCTCCGGCGCGGGTGCGCTTTCGACCCGCAACCCGGTCAATACCACCGTGAATGCCGCCTTCCTTGCAGGAATCGTGCAGACCACCAACGCGGCAGGCACCAAACACTATAGCGGTGGTGTGGAGAATTTTCCCCGCTTCCTCGAGAATTGGAGCGGCGTGTCTTTCACTTATAACGGCTCAATGGTGGTAATGTTTCCCAGTCGCTATGCCACAAATTTTTGGGTCCAAACCGGGACATATTACAATGCCCCCACACGCAAATGGGCGTTTGACCTGAATTTTTTGGACTACACCAAATTGCCGCCCGCCACCCCGCAAGTACGGAAACTAGTACGGAGCAAATGGAGCGTAGTCTCCGCCGATTAAGCCTTAGCTTCGTTGAAGGTTCGCTCGTTGCCTGCACCGCTATTAACGAACCGTGCTCAATTCCTGATATTTGCGCCAGGCCCGTCCACTATCGATGACTTCGGCCGCCAATTCCCAGCCCGCGGTCAAGTTCGGCGCCTTGTCCGCCACCAGCAGGGCCGCCGCCGCGTTTAACAGGACGATATCCCGACGCGGGCCCCGGTCTTTGCCCGCCAACACCCCTCGAATGAAATTGGCGTTCTCCTCGCGTCCGCCGCCTTTCAAGTCCGCCAATCGCGCCGGTTGTACCGGGAACGCCTCAGGCTGCAATACTGAAACGGACAGGCCGTGTTCCTGATAAAACTCCGCGATTGTCGTCGGCCCGAGCGTTGAGAACTCGTCCAGGTAGCGCACCGTCCCATCGTCCATCGGCACCGCCCCGCACACGATCATGGCGCGGCGCACACCGACGGATTGAAGCACCCGGGCGAACGGTTCACACAACTCGGGTTTGGGCACCCCCACCAGCGTGGCGCCGGGCGCCGCCGGGTTCAACAATGGCCCGAGAAAATTGAAGATGGTCCCCTGCCCTCGCTCGGCACAGAGCTTTCGGGCCGGAATAATGTGCCGGAAGGCAGGATGGTACTTCGGCGCGAAGAAGAAAGCGAAACCGTGTTTGGCCAGAAAACCGCCGATTTCCTCCGGCCCGAGGTCAAATGGGATGCCCAGGGCTTCCATGACATCCGCGCTGCCAATGGGGGAAGTGCTGGCACGGTTTCCATGTTTGGCCACCAGGGCGCCCGCCGCAGACGCGAGCAATGCGACGGTCGTGGAGATATTGAACGTGCTCAGGCGATCGCCGCCGGTACCCACCACATCCAGCAACGCACCCACCCGCAGACTGGCGTCCAACACCGGCCGCACACTGCGGGCTCGCATTTCCTGCACAAACGCCGCGATCTCCTCCGTGGTCTCGCCTTTGCGTGCCAAGGCCGTCAAAAATTCGGCTTTGACCGCGATAGCAATCTGTTCATCCGTGAGGCAGGCAACCGCGTCCCGCACCTGGTTTCGAGTCAGGTGCGCGCCACGCTTCAATTGTTCGGACAAGGTATCGAGCACGGGCGGAATGATAGGCGAGCCCCGAAAAACTCCAAGCGGCAATCAAGTTACGGACGCTCAGCCGCTACATTCGGCGTTACTCCAGCCGTCCAGAACCCGTATAGTAAGGTCAGTGAAAGCTGGAAGAGCCCAAGTAGCTGAATTGATGCCGACGCATACCGTCGAGTTGTTCCGACAGGCGGTGGACCGTGCGGCCGCCTTGCTGCGCGCCGGTGAAGTCGTGGCTCTGCCCACCGAGACGGTTTATGGGCTGGCGGCAAACGCTTTGGATCCCAGCGCCGTCGAGAGGATTTTCCAGGTCAAAGGACGTCCGGCCCATAATCCCATCATTGTCCACGTCAGCAGTGTGGCTATGGCCCAACGTTGCGCCGTGGCATGGCCGGAAACCGCGTCCAAATTGGCCCAGGCATTCTGGCCCGGCCCGCTCACCCTGGTGCTGCCCCGTGCCGCGATCATCCCGGACATCGTGAGCGCGGGCGGCGACACCGTCGGGATTCGCTGGCCCAGCCATCCTTTTATCCAGGCGGTGATTCGCGAATGCGGCTTCCCACTGGCGGCGCCGAGCGCCAATCCGTCCAACCAGGTGTCGCCAACCAACGCACAACACGTGCTGCGCACCTTGGGCTCGCGGATCCCGTTGGTGATCGACGGCGGACAGTCCCAGGTCGGCATTGAATCGACCGTCCTGGATCTAAGCGTGGCGCCACCCCGTGTGCTGCGTCCGGGCATGATCCATGATGAGGCATTATCCGCGGTCCTCGACGAACTGGCCGCGTCCGGCGATACATCTGAAGGGTCACTGCGCAGCCCGGGAATGTTGCCCAAACATTATTCTCCGAAAGGACGTCTGGTACTGTTGGCTTGGAAAGATGACGCCGACCTGCTTCGCCAACTAGCTCAGCACCATATCCCGGCACAAGCCTGTCAAATCATTGCTTACGAGCATATTCCCTCTCCCGAACCCCTGGGGCGAGTCGCCGTGATCCCGCACGATGCGGAGGCCTTCGCCCGGGCCATTTACGCGGAGTTGCACGCGTGCGACGATTCGGGTGCGTCCTGGATCGTGGTGGAACAACCGCCGAACTCGGCTGAATGGCAGGGAATTGCGGATCGACTCACCCGGGCGGCAACGCGAGACTGAGCCGGAATGAATTTGTGGGACGAAAATCCCGTCCAAACCAGGAACTTTGAGGCGCTTTCCGAGCGCCTTTTAGGTTGCGGCTATTGTTTGACGTCATGGTGGAAATATCCCAAGATTTCAGTTCAATGAGAATTTTTAGCATCGGAATAACACTGCTGGCCGCGGCCACGGTGGCGCTGGGGCAGACGGAGGATCAGGTTACGCGCAAGCTGTCGTTGGAAGAGTGCATCGAGGTCGCGCTCCAACATAACCTGGATATCCAAATTCGGCGTCAATCGCCGGAAATTGCCCGTTACTCGTTGCGTGCGGACTATGGCGCCTACGACCCGACCCTTTCGATTGGCGGCCAGCACCAATACTCACTCTCCCCTGGAGGGCTCGATCCACAGGGTCGTCCCTACGTGGGGAACGAAACCGAAGTCGACAGTTTCTCCGCTGGCTTTCAGGGACTGACCCCCTGGGGCATGACCTACAATCTTGGTGGCAGCGTGAGTGACGCCTACGGCACCCGGCCCTCGCTCGCCTCGGACACTTCCCGGCCAATCGTAGTCACCAACAGTTTCCAGGATATCACCTCCGGAAATACCATTTCCTATCTCGGCACCAATTACCCCACCGTCGCCACCCGCACTTCCTTCGAGAACTTCAGTGGTTCAGCGGGCGCGCTGCAATTGCGCCAACCCTTGCTGCGCGGATTCATGGTCGACTCAGCACGGCTCCAGATTTATCTCGATAAGAAAAACGTCCAGATTTCCGATTGGGAACTGCGCAACCAGATTATTACCACGGTCACCGCGGCGGAAATCGCCTATTACAACCTGATTTACGCGCAGGACAGCGTGCGCGTGCAGCAAAAGGCCCTGGAACTCGCCGAGCGCCTGCTGGCGGAAAACCGCAAGCGTGTCGAGGTCGGAGCCATGGCGCCGTTGGATGAAAAGCAATCCGAAGCGCAGGCAGCCAGCAGCCGGGCAGATTTGCTCGCGGCCATGGGTAGCGAAGAAACCGCGCAGCGAGTCCTGAAAAACCTGCTGAGCGACGATTACTCGAAGTGGGCCAAGGTCCTGGTTCAACCGACGCTCGCCCTGGTAGCCGTGCCGCAGAAATTTGACCTGCAGGAAGCGTGGCAAAACGGCCTGCGGCTGCGTCCGGACCTGGTCCAGCAACGGTTGAGCCTGGAAAAGCAGGGTTATATCGTGAAATTTTCGAAAAACCAGATTTTGCCCCAATTGGATGTCATCGGGACCTACGGACATGCCGCCTCGTCGCTGGATTATGGTGGGTTATTCAACCAGTTTGGCTCTGGTGATAATCCGTTTTGGTCTTATGGCGCGCAGCTCAACATGCCGCTGACTCAAACCGCCAATCGCAACAATTACCGGTCCGCCAAGGCGACCAAGGAACAGATTGCCCTGACCTTGCGGCAATTGGAGCAAGGGGTGCTGATCCAAATCGAAAACGCCATCGCCACCGTCAACACCAGCTTCCAACGCGTGGGCGCCACCCGGGAAGCCCGCGTTTATGCCGAAGCCGCGCTCGAGGCCGAGCAGAAGAAACTGGCCAGCGGCAAGAGCACCAGCTTCGAAGTACTGCGACTCCAACGCGACTTGACCACGGCGCGCTCGTCGGAGATTCGCGCCCTCGCTGATTATAATATCGCGCTGGCCATGCTCGCCCAATACGAAGGCACGGCCCTGGAGCGGCGCCACATAAATCTGGATATCCGCTGATCCGCTGTCTATACTGGCTCGGAATGCGGCTCATCAGAGATATTTATGCCCAACGGGCGGCCGAACGCCGTCCGGTGGTGTCGTTTGAAGTTTTCCCTCCCAAGACGGAAGAGGGCGACCACAACCTCCTGGAAAAGACCATCCCTGCCCTGTTGCAGGCCAGGTCGGATTACTGCTCCGTCACTTACGGTGCGGGCGGCAGCACCCGGGAAAAGACGCTGATGCTGGTCGAGCAAATGACCCGTCGCCATCAACTCACCGCCCTGGCACACCTGACCTGTGTGAACCATACGCGCGAACAGGTGGGCGAATTGCTGGATCGGATTCAGGCGTTGGGCTGCCGCAACATCCTGGCCCTGCGAGGCGACCCGCCCAACGGCGCGGAATTTAGCACCACTCCGGGCGGGTTCGAATACGCGGCGCAACTCGTCGAGTTTGCCCGTGCCCGCGGCGATTTTTCGGTCGGCGTGGCTGGTTTTCCAGAAGGCCACATTGCCTGCAAGCCAGGCAAGTTCGTGGACTGGCGGCATCTCCAGACCAAGGTTGAAGCCGGAGCGGATTTCATCATTACGCAGCTCTTTTTTGATAACGCGGACTTTTTTGAATTCCGCGATCACCTGGCTCGTGCCGGGGTGCGCGTGCCCATCGTGCCCGGAGTCATTTCCATCTTGAGTGCGACTCAAATCCGGAGATTTACCCAACTTTGCGGCGCGAAGATTCCCCCGGCTCTGGGAGCCCGCCTGGCACAACTGGAGCACGATGACGCCGCCGCCGCCGAGTTTGGCATCGAGTACGCCTCACAACAATGTCGAGAATTGTTGGCGGCGGGAGTACCTGGTCTGCATTTCTACAGTCTCAACAAATCCGCCTCCACCCTGCGGGTGCTGCGGAATCTCGGCCTGAGCTAAACCATGCGCGTCGACCTCGCATATGGACGCGGGGTGATCGGGGTGGACTTCCCGGATGGTCGGACGACAGTCATTCAACCAGGCCATCAACCGGGGTTGGCGAATGAACGAGCGGCGCTGGTCCACGCGTTGAGTCATCCCATCGCAGCGAACCCGCTCGCCCAGTGGTTAAAGCCTGGCGCTCGGATCTGCATTCTCTTCACCGACCGCACGCGCGCGACTCCCAACGAACGGATCATTCCCTGGCTGCTGGCGGAACTGGAATCCGCCGGGGTGCGACGCGAACAAATCACCTTGCTGAACCAACTGGGCACCCATCTGCCCAATTCCAGGTCGGAGCTGGAGCAAATGCTGACGCCGGCGGTAGTCAACAGCTACCGCGTCCTGAATCATGAACCGGAGAATCCAGAGGCACTGGTTCAGGTAGGCGTCACCCGCCGCGGTCGACCGGCCCGGATCAATCGCCACTTCGTCGAGGCGGACGTCCGGATCGTGACCGGCTTCATCGAGCCGCATTTCTTTGCGGGCTTCAGCGGCGGACCCAAGGGTATCATGCCGGGCGTGGCCGCTCTGGAGACAGTGATCGATAATCACGGCGTCCACCATATTTCGCATGCCAATGCCACCTTCGGAATTACCCACGGCAACGCGCTCTGGGAAGAGCTGCGAGACATCGCGCTGCTAGCCGGGCCAAGTTTCCTGCTCAATGTGACTATGAACGAGGCCCGGCAAATTACCGGGGTGTTCGCCGGTCACCTGGTCGAAGCCCACCGGGCTGGTTGCGAATTCGTGCGAAAAACGGCGATGCAACCGGTAGCCCAGCTCTTCGACACCGTGGTTACCACCAACAGCGGCTTTCCCCTCGACCTGAATCTGTACCAGGGCGTGAAGGGATTATCCGCCGCCGCGCGGATCGTTCGCCCCGGCGGGACTTTAATCCTGGCGTGCGAATGCAGCCAGGGTGTGCCTTCTGGATCCAGTTTCGAAAACATCCTCCGGAGCGGCACCGATCCAGCCGCTGTCCTGGCTTTCCTGGCCTCCGCCCCCGCACCCCTTCCTGAACAATGGCAAGCTCAGATCCAGGCCCTGGTCCAAGCCAAAGCCCGCGTCCTCTTGTACAGTTCCTTGTCTGAGGCTCAAGCCAGAGGGGCACACCTCCAGCCTTGCGCAGATATCGGCGCCGCTATCCAGAACCTGCCCGGCGATGCCCGCATCGCAGTGCTGCCTCAGGGGCCATTGACGATTCCCTACCTCGTCTAATTACTCGAAGCTCACCCCGGCGGCTTTGCCCGCCTTGACCACAAATTCCCGAGCCTCCCGGTATTCTGCCGCACCGTTTAAGTGCTCCAGCATTAACGGCGGCTTTTGCGGTAACTGCGCCAGGCGACGCAAGTAGGTGGCATAGTCCAGCTTGCCCCGTCCGGGAATCACCTCCTTGAAATGGACATTCATTTCCACTTCCCACGCCAGATCTTTGGCGTGGCAGCTCACGATCCACTTGCCCAGCTTGTCGAAACATTCATTGAGCAAGGCGGTGTTGTCGTAGAACTTTTCCGGTGAATTGACCAGGTTACACGGATCGAGATGCACCCCGAAACTCTTGCGATCCACCGCCTTGACCATCTTCACACAAGCCTCGGGGCTGTGCGGCCAGGACCACCCCATCATCTCATAGCAAAACTTCGCCCGCCTTGGCTTAACGGCATCGATTATCTTCCGCGCGTTTTCAACGCTGGCGTCAAAATGTTCTTTGCCCAGGTTGCGAGGATCAGGTCCAAACCAGGAGGTTGGATTAAACGAACCAGCAATATCAACGCAGCAACGCGCCCCAATGGCGTCGGCCAGAGCCAAACCGTCCGTAACCGCCTGCAAGTTCTTGCGACGCTGCTCCCCATCCGCGTCCAATAGGTTGACCCACCGCCCCACTTCGGCAATCACCACGTCCTGGCGGGCAAACGCGTCCGCAAAAGCCCGAATCCTGGCTTCATCATTGAGGGAAACCCCCGGGCAATACGCCGCTCGATAACCCAACTGCCGATGGGCCAGGGCCAAGCCCTCCGGATCGCCCGGCGCATCAAATACCGGTCCACCCAACCGGACCGCACCGGCGGCATTTGCCCCAAAAATGGTTCCAGGGAACAGCGGTTGCACCGCCACCGCCGCCAATATCCCAGCGCTGCCGCGCAGAAAGGAGCGCCGATCCATGCCTTGTGTTTGCATGCCAGCGTTTTCCCACGTCGCACGCAGGATTTCAAGCCCCGGATGAAGTCATACGGATACGAACCTGCTGGCCTCAAATCACCTGCGGCCAACTTGTAGCGCCCCAAAGGCGGAAGTCACCGGAAGATTACCCTCCGCAAATAATCAATAAATAACTCCACAATAATAACTTGCGCATTTCCAAATCCTCGCTCCCAGTTGCAATGCGCTTTCTGATGGTCCGCCTGAATACTC
>DBMR01000060.1:24536-25918 GCA_002298785.1 Verrucomicrobia subdivision 3 bacterium UBA693 | reverse complement strand
CTCACCGGCAATTTTGTGAACGGGGATCTTTATGTGGTGGGACCAGTGTCGATTACCAATATATCCCCTCGTCCGCTTTGGGGTGCCGAAGTGCAGCCGGTTATCAATCGTGAATCCGTCCAGGAGGGCCGTTACGAAGGGCGGCAGGCGCGGCACGGGTCCGTGCTCAACCCGCCGGCCGATAGTAAAAAGGGGGGGTATGACAGTAGGATTCCGAGCGATCGCTACGATCCAACCTTGTTTGCTCAACTGCCGATCCGCATGGAATCCGGGGATAGCCTCGTTTCCACCATCAGCAGGCCGAACGAGGAAATCACCCGTTTCAGTGGCCAGTTTGTCGATCCGCTAAAAGTGGGAGCCGTGCTGAGTTGTCTGGCCAGTCAGCCGCCGCCTGGCACTTTCCGGCCATCCTATTGTGATTCGCGACAGAGCCGTCCTCACCAAATCTCGGAACTGCACCGGGAGCGGCTTTTGAAGCTAAAACGGCCCACGGGCGCTCCTCGAAGTCTCGATAATTATGTCCAGGTGTTCCGCAAACCATGGCTGGATACCGTCGAGTTTGGTTTTGCGGCTCCCGTGGAAAATCTGCCGCATTACGGCCAGGAGGTTGTCCAATTGGTCGGCGAGGCCTCGTTGCTATTGCTGATGGATTACCCTGAAGAGGAAAAGGAAAAGCTGTTGGTCCCGCTTATCCAGGTTGGGATCGACTTTTGGGGGATCGCACGCGCGGGTGGCAGTTGGCCGGCGCACGGTGGTCTGAACAGCGGGCGTAAATGGCCCATCATTCTGGCCGGGATTCTCCTCGGTGATCAAGAAATGCAGACGCCCGGCAAGCGTTTTGCTTTCCTGCATTTCGCCGAGGATGACCAAACGGCCTGGTGTCCTTACGACTATAAGCGCGGGGTTTACGAGCGGGGTTGGACCGGAGCACGGGCGATCTTCACCGGCCACTCGCTCGAGGGCGGGGGCGGCGAACGGGGTAATTGGGATAAGGGCTGGGGCCCGCTGGACCTTTTTCATCCCTCGGATTGGCCAAACAGGAACCCTCAAAGTTATCCCCCCAGCGAGGGATATCGCCGTGCCAACACCAGCCCGGCGTGGGTGGCCCAAGCTTTGGCCGCCCGCTTAATGGGCGTGGAGAGCGTCTGGGCCCACGATGCTTTTTTCGCGTATGTGGACCGCTGGATGACCGAGGATGATACCCCATTCGTCGAAGAAATGAAGGCTGCCGGCTTCAAGGATCTGACTGGTATACCGCGGGGGAGATTCGAACGACAGGGATACGTTTGGGGGCCGGCCTTCGTGCGTGAAATGTGGGCGACTTATCGTAATCGAGGACCCGGAGGTCCGGGACGCCAAGCGCCAGCGCCAGCGGAACACAC
>DBMR01000060.1:0-24337 GCA_002298785.1 Verrucomicrobia subdivision 3 bacterium UBA693 | reverse complement strand
CCGGAAATGCAGGCCGCCGACTTGGTGCTGGCCAACCTGGAATGCCCCTTAATCGAGAAGCCTGCTCCCATTCCCAAGACTGGTCCCAACTTCGGTGAGCCCGGCGAATGTATCAAAGGCATTCAGGCGGCCGGGATTGATGTGCTCAGTCTCGCGAATAATCACATTCTCGATCACGGCCCTTCCGGGCTCGAGCATACGCTCAAGGTCTGCCGCGCTGCAGGCATCGAAACCGTCGGGGCCGGGGAGAACTTGGCGGCGGCGCGGCAAATGCTCATCAAGAACGCGAACGGACTGCGCCTCGCCATTCTTTCCGTGGCGGAGCACGAGTTCTCGATCGCGACTCGCAGCGCACCCGGCGCCAATCCCCTCGATCTGATGGATTTTGTCCGCAACGTCAAGAGTCGGAGACAGGAATTCGACTACCTGGTGGTGTTGCTGCACGGAGCCCACGAATTTCACCCAATCACTCCGAGGATTCAAAATGTTTGCCGGTTTATGGTGGAGATGGGCGCCAACGCCGTCATTGTCCAGCACCCGCATAGTCTGGGTGGATATGAGGATTATCTCGGCGGGCACATCGTCTATGGACAGGGTGCCCTGGTGATGGATGAAGCGATCTACCGGGACCAAAAGTCCTTCCACGAGGGGTTCTTGGTTAAACTGAGCATTGCTTCCGGGGGTAAATCCACGATGGAACTGGTTCCTTTTATTCAATCCGACCCGTGCCCGGGGGCCCGGCGCCTGGACCCGCTGCGCGAACCCGAGTTTCGTCGGGCATTGCAGGAGCGCTCGGAGTTGATTCTGCAGGAATCCTATGTTGCAGATCAGTGGATCGATTTTTGCCAGGCGCGACGCCATGGCTACTTGAGTTCACTGCTGGGGCATAACCGAATTCTAAGGAACCTCAATGCCAGGGGCGCTTTGGAGAAGCTCTTTTATGGCCAGAGACGGCTGCTTGGCTCCAGGAACATTGTCACCTGTGAAACTCACCAGGAAGCGCTGCAAACAATCTTTAACCAACGCATAGTATAATTCCGAAAATATCCTCATGAATATCACCATGATTGGCACGGGTTACGTAGGCCTGGTCACCGGAACCTGTTTCGCGGAGATCGGTCACCAGGTTATCTGCGTCGACAACGATGTTGCCAAGGTTCAGTTGCTCCAGTCCGGCGGCATTCCCATCTTCGAGCCGGGTTTGAAGGAGCTGGTTGCCAAAAACGTGGCCGCCGGCAGGCTTTCCTTTTCCGACAGCATCGCCGAAGGCGTGGAAAAGGGGGAGGCCATCTTCATCGGCGTATCGACGCCGCCGCTCCCGGATGGCGCGGTGGATCTGAGCTTTATTGAAAAGGTCGCCCGGGAAATCGCGGCGCACATGCGCAGCTACAAAATTATCGTCGATAAGAGCACCGTGCCGGTCAAAACCGGGGATAAGATGGTGGAGACGATCAAGCGCTACTGCAAAGCGCATGCCGAGTTCGATGTCGTCAGCAATCCGGAGTTCCTCCGCGAGGGATCTGCCGTGGCCGATTTCCTCAAGCCGGACCGGATTGTCATCGGTGTGCGTTCGCCCCGCCCGGTGCCGGCGATGAAAGAAATCTATGGCGCTATCTCCGCGCCGATCATCGTGACCGACATTAACTCCGCCGAGTTAATCAAGCATGCATCGAACTCTTTCCTCGCTCTAAAGATCTCCTATATCAACGCCATTTCCGCAGTTTGCGAGGCCACCGGCGCGAATGTCCAGGAAGTCGCCGCGGGGATGGGAATGGATGAGCGCATTGGTCGAAAGTTCCTGGATGCCTCCCTCGGTTTCGGCGGCAGTTGCTTCCCCAAAGACTTGAGCGCATTCATCAAAATCTCCGAACAAGTCGGGTATTCCTTTGATCTCTTAAAGGAAGTTCAGAAAATCAATTCGTGCCAGATGGAACGGTTCTTGAAGAAGATCTCCGATACCCTTTGGGTTCTTAAGGATAAGACCATCGGTGTCCTGGGCCTGGCCTTTAAACAAAACACGGACGACATCCGGATGTCACCGGCCATCGCTCTTTGTCAGCGCCTGCAAAAGGACGGGGCGCAACTAAGGGTCCATGATCCACAGGCCATGCCCAAGGCGCGCGCCGTGCTCAAGGACGTCACCTTCGTTGAGGAAATGAACGATGTTGCGCTTGGGTGCGACGCCCTGGTGGTTGCCACGGAATGGGAGCAATTCAAATCCCTGGATTTGGAGCGGGTCCGCGCTTCCCTTTCCCACCCGATCTTATTCGACGGCCGAAACTTGTTTGATCCTTCAGAAATGGAAAAGCTCGGCTTTGTCTACAAGAGTATTGGCCGGGGGCAGTCATAATCTTTCAATAATCGCTTTTCAACTGCCGCGTGAAGGTTGTCCTTAATTTCATTTTAAGCCCGTTAACTTTTGCCACCCTCTGCATTTAATCACCGTAAGCTCGAACCTAAAAAACACATGATCACTAATCCTGAAATTGCCATCGTCGGTCTTGGCTATGTCGGTTTACCCCTCGGCATGCAATTTGCCCGGTCCGGCGTCCCTGTTCTGGGACTGGACATTGACTCCAAGAAGGTCGACGCCGTTAATGCCGGCCAGAGTTACATCAAGCATATCCTGGCGGAGCAAATCGCCGAGCTGACCAAAGCGGGAAAGCTCTCGGCCTCGACTGACTTTTCCCGAGTCAAGGAGGTGCTGGCCGTTATCATTTGCGTACCCACGCCGCTCAACAAAAACCGCGAGCCAGATATCTCTTACATCATCGAAACCGGCAAGAGCATCGCGCCGCACTTGCAGAAGGGAGCGTTGGTCGTTTTGGAGTCGACCACCTATCCTGGGACAACCGACGAAGATTTGCTACAGGTGCTCGAAGCCGGTTCTGGACTTAAGGCCGGTGTTGATTTCCACCTCGCCTTCTCTCCCGAGCGCGAAGACCCCGGCAATCCTCAGAGCGTGGTCGCCGCCATCCCCAAGGTTGTGGGCGGCTTGACTTCGGCCTGTCTCGAGAAGGCAAAGGCCCTTTACGGGAAAGCAATCAAGACCTTGGTGCCGGTTTCATCATGCCGTGCCGCCGAAGCCACTAAGCTCCTCGAAAACACTTTCCGCGGGGTTAATATCGCCCTCGTAAACGAATTGAAAATGGTTTACAGCGCCATGGGCATTGATGTCTGGGAAGTCATCAACGCCGCCAAAACAAAACCTTTCGGTTTCATGGCGTTCTATCCCGGTCCTGGCCTGGGCGGCCACTGTATTCCGATCGATCCCTTCTATTTAACCTGGAAGGCGAGGGAATATGGCCAGAATACTCGCTTCATCGAGTTGGCCGGCGAGGTGAACACGTCTATGCCGGAATATGTGATCCACCGGGTCGGCGCGGCTTTGAATGCCCAGAAAAAGGCCGTCAATGGATCGAAAGTGTTGGTCCTCGGCTTAGCCTATAAACCGAACGTGGACGACGATCGTGAATCTCCCAGCTACGTGCTCATGGATATGCTCAATAAGTTGGGGGCGGAAGTTTGCTATTACGACCCTTATGTTCCGGTTATCCGGCCTACCCGTGAACATCCACACTGGGCGGGAACCCGCAGCATTCAGTGGGGCAGGGAAGCCATTCAAACCTGTGATCTGGTCCTGATCGCCACGAACCACAAGGACGTGGATTACCAGCAGCTTGCGGATTGGGCCCATTGTATCGTGGATTCTCGCAATGCCATGGCCGCGATCAAAACTCGGCCCAATCAGGTCTGGAAAGCCTAACCGGCACAGGAAGACAGGCGGGATTTTTTACAACGAAGTAACAAAGAAAAAGCCTTAAGGAAACACGAGGAAAAGTAATCTCTTTCTTCCTGAAGTTTTCTTAGCGTCTTTGCTGTTCAGCACCGCCGTGACTTGCTTTAATTTTCCTCGCGCCTTTGTTGTAAAAATTTCCGGCCCCTTGCCGCCCTTCAGTAGAAATGTAAGGTTCTATGTTTTAGGCAGGTAAACTTTCTTCGTTTTCTTCACGTCTTTGTTGTGAAAAACCCCTGCCCCCCGTTTCACGATGAAAATACAAGTCCCCGAGGATGTCGAGGCCCTCGCCAAGCTCGCGGTGGATGCCGCGTTCGCCGTTCACGTCGAACTGGGACCCGGCTTGCTGGAGAGTGCCTACGAAGCCTGCCTGGCCCGTGAACTGCAGATTCGACGCGTGAATTTCCAGCGTCAGCTCTAAGTCCCGCTATCGTATAAGGGCGCTCTTGTCGAAGTGGGATTCCGGGCGGATGTGGTCATCGAGCGACGATTGCTTCTGGAACTAAAAGCGGTTGATGCTCTGCTGCCCATCCATGATGCTCAGGTAATCACGTATTTGAAGCTGATGAATCTCCCCCTTGGCTTGCTCATCAACTTTAATGTCCCTCTCATAAAAGACGGCATACATCGTCTCTTGAACCTCCATCTAAAACCGTGACCAATTGGCACCGCAATGGTAACGTCGGAACCAGGGCTTCCAGCCTTTTCTTTGCGTCTTTGTTATAAGAATTTTCGGCTCGGCCCCCTTTGATCATTTTCTTCGTGTCTTTGTTGCAAAAAGTTCCGGTTCCCCTGCTGCCCTCAGAAGAGAAAAATGTTCTGTTCCCGGTTCCGGCACCTTTAGTCATTTTCTTTGTGTCTTTGTTGTAAAAGCGTCCCGTTCTTTGGCGTTGTTGTGATTCTTTTGCTTGGAGCTAATGGCTTTATCGGGCGCGCCTTCGCGGCCGAACTCCGCCGGAGGCGCAAGCCCTTCCTGCCGGTCACGCGGCAGTCCCTCGATTACTGCGAATTCTCCCTGCTGTTCAGTTACGTGCGCAAACTTCGCCCGAAGTTTTTGATTAATGCCGCCGGGTTTCCCGGCAGCCCGAATATTGATGCTTGCGAGCATGCCCGGGAATTGACCCTGCATGCCAACATGCTGCTGCCTCAACAGATCGCTCATGTCTGCACGCTCACCAATACCCCCTGGGGTCATGTTTCCTCCGGGGGCATCTTCTGCGGCGCGAAAATCGTCGTGGAGGGCGAGACCCATGTAGAGCGCGATTTAAGTCAGCCGGATCTGCGTCGGTTTCTGGACCTGCATCCGGAGGCGATTCGAGGTTTCACCGAGGAAGACGAGCCGAACTTTTCTTTTCTGTCACCGCCTTGCAGTTTCTATAGCGGTACCAAGGCGCTGGGGGAACAAGCCATTAGCGAAGCCGGCAATTGTTACGTCTGGAGACCAGCCTTGCCCTTTAGCGAAGAGGATCATCCCCGAAACTTTCTGTCGAAACTTCAGCTCTATCCCAAGGTATTTGACCAGGTCATCTCCGCGACCCAAACCCGGGATTTTGCCGTGGCCTGCCTCGATCTCTGGGAATCGCGCGCTGAGTTTGGCACCTACCATGTGGCTAATCCGGGTTTCATCACTACGCGGCACGTCGCGGAGTTGATTCACGATATCCTCCGCCCGGAGCAGCATTTTGAGTATTGGAAAGACGCGGATGAGTTTTACCGCTGCGCCGCCAAGGAACCTCGGCCAAACTGCCTGCTCGACGTCTCTAAACTTCTGAATGCCGGAGTGAACATTCGCCCCATTGAAGCTGCGTTGGAATCCTCCTTACGGGAATGGCGTCCGGCACACCCGGCTTTTGAATTCCAGGGCACCGGCCCCGATTTGAAAGTCCTGCTGCATTGAAAAGGCATGGAACCGATCTGCACCACAAAAGCGCGCAGGAAAAACTTGCTGCAAGAAGGAGCAAAAGGTCTTCCTTCGTGCGATTCCCTTTGCGTCTGTGGTGAGAGATTTCAGCATTCCGATTTCTGATTTCAGCTTTCCCCTTTACCCATAACCCTTTACTCTGCAATTATGCGACCTCGGAAATTAACCCACATTGATCGGCACCAGGCCCATATTCTCCGTGGTTGCCTGCTCGCCGCTTTGGCCTCTGTTACTGCCACTGACGCCTATTCTCAGAGCATCATACCTTCGCCGCCAACTGTATCCACCACTCCGCCGGCTTTTCAGCCGTTTGCGAATGCCAGTGATGCTGACCAGCTTGATTCGGCGTTGCTGGATGTGCTCCCCAAAGGTCTGCCTTTTTCTTACGGCCCGGTTACCTTTCGCCCGCACCTGGGTTACCAGTTTCTCTACGGTAACGGCATTTCAGCCAGCCCCGGTAACCAGCAAACCACGGCCGTTAATGAAATTTCTCCCGGTATCCTCCTGAACATTGGCAAAAAGTGGGTCGTGGATTACACCCCGACGTTACGATACTATTCCAATCATGCTTTTAAGGATGGCGTGGATCACCGCGTCATCCTTACCGGCGGGACCCAATACGAGGATTGGATTTTTGGCCTCTCTCAGGGTTATAGCCTCACCTCTTTGCCTCTGGTCGAAACCCTCTCGCAAACCGAGACGGAAATCTTCAACACCGACATTACCGCAGGTTACACCATTAACAGCAAAATGTCCTTGGACCTCTCGGTCAGCCAGATCTTCAGAGACTCGCAGAATTACCAGGGCTACCGCCAGTGGTCCACCATGGATTATGTGAATTATAAACTCCATCCCAAGCTGACCTTCGGGATCGGACCTGGCTTTACCTACACGGACGTTGACGCCGGCTCTGATATGACTTCTGAACAGATCCAGGCGCGGGTGGCCTGGATCCCGGTAGAGAAGTTCACGCTGGATTTCCATGGCGGTCTCGACATCCGACAGTTCCTGAGCGGAGGCGCGGAGGATATGTACAGTCCACTCTTTGGCGGATCCATTGACTACTCACTTTTCGAGCACACTCGCTTGACCTTCTCCGCGGACCACTCGATTTCCCCCTCCTATTTCAACAACGAAGTCGGTGAAAATACCCTCTTGAGTCTCCGTTTGCATCAACGCCTGATCGAGCACCTCGACCTCACTCTCACCGGTGGTTATGGCAACAGCACCTACGTGGCTGCAGTCCCGGGGCTCACGCAAACACGTCGCGACAATCGTTATAATTTTAGCGCGCGTCTGGGTACACAAATCTTGAAGCACGCGAGCCTGAGTTTTACCTATACTTACTCCAGAAACAAATCGGATGTCGACCAGTACTCCTATGACTCCCACATGATCGGTGCGGAAGTAGGCTACCGCTGGTAAGTAAACGGATATTGCCATCGACTTCAAACGTAACAGGGGGGGTCGCCTCGACTGGGATTGGTGGCTCATCCACCGCCTTCCTTCAGCAACCGGCTCCGGTTTATTGGCTCTCGCGCACGCGGTCACTCTTTGAAAGCTGTTCAATTTCTGTTATTAAACCTTCGATGTTGGGATTCGTAATATGATGCCTCCGTGCTTGAGGAATCTGACCTTCGCGATCGCAGTAATCAGTCTCTGCTTCGTGAAGCCGCTCCTGGACATGACGTTATTTGCATGCCGGAGCCAATTCTATTCACATCTTCCCCTCGTGCCGATCATCAGCGCTTATTTTGTTTGGATCCAACGCGCTCAACTCGCGCCGCGTGCCGAACCGCCACCCCGTGTCTGGGCCGCCCTTCCTTTGGGCGTCGGGGCGTTGCTTGGGTTGCTTTATTTTATCTTTCTCATGGGTCATGGCAACGTTCCCCTGCCTGACCAGCTCGCGGTCGGCATTGCCGGTTATATTGCTTGTGTGGTTGGTGCCTGTTGTTGGTTTCTCGACTCCACGACCCTGCGCAAGCTGAGTTTCTCCTTGGGGATGCTCCTGTTTATGATCCCGTTTCCGGAGTTTGTTACAGACTGCCTCGAGTTCTTCTTCCAGCATACCTCGGCGGTCGTCGCCGAGGTGATGTTGACTCTTTCCGGCACGGATTTCCTCCGCGACGGGCTGGTCATTCATCTTCCGAACATCACGATTAAGGTCGCTCCGGAATGCAGCGGTATTCGTTCGAGTTTGGTCTTGTTTATCACCAGTATCATCGCCGGCAAGATGTTTCTCGACCGGACTCGTCACCGGGTACTTCTGGCAGTTTTTGTTATCCCTTTAGCCATTGTCCGTAACGGTTTCCGCATCTTTACCATCAGCTGGCTGTGCGTCCAGTTCGGTCCTGAGATGATTGATTCTCCTATTCATCATCAAGGTGGCCCGGTTTTCTTCGCTCTTTCCTTGATTCCGTTCTTCGCCTTTCTCTGGTGGCTGCGTCGGCTGGAAAGAAAGCACCGCCCCCCAACAGCGGCGAGCGTTAACCGGTAGTGGAATGATTTGTATGAACTGCATGCTAAAGATCCGTCGTATTTTTCCGGGCCTGGCATTGGTGTTGTGCATTACGAGCCTGGTTACCGGATGCTCTAAGATCAAAAGCTACCGTGCCAACAGTGCTCTGTCCAAGGCGGAGGAACAATATGCCGCGGAAAACTACGCCGCGGCCGAGATCAATTACCAAAAGGTGTTGAAGCTCAAACCGCATCATCCTGTCCCCATCCGCCGACTTGGACTGATCTATTTCAAGAATGGGCGGATTCTTCAAGCAGGTGCCTTGCTCAACCGAGCACTGGAACTGGACCCGGAAAGCGCCGAAGCCAGAGCCGCCCTGGGTTCACTCTACCTCATGTTCCGGGATTTCACTGGCGCCGCGGCGCAAGCCAATCTGGTGCTCTCCAAACAGCCCACTAACGAGGAAGGGGTCCTGTTACTTGCAGAATCTGTCACCTCCTCCAATGAGCTCGCGCAAGTAGTGCAGCAGATCAACACCCTGATTCAGGTCTATGGAGATCTCGCCGTCTACCGCGTGGCCCTCGGCACACTCGCATTGAAGGTTGACCAGGTCACCAATGCCACCGCGGAACTTGACAAAGCTTACCAGACTTCCCCGAAGTCTCCGGCGGTCCTCTCTGCTTTGGGCAAGTTGGCCCGGTTAAACCGGGACGAGAAACAGGCAGGTGAGTTCTTCAAGGCGGCGGCAGACCTGTCCCCAGCGCGCTCCTTGCGGCGACTGGATTATGCTTGGTTCTTATTCAACTCCGGCAATGCCAATCAAGCGACTGATTATCTTCGCGAACTAACCAAACGAGTCCCAGACTACATCGCCGGCTACCTTACTTTGGCCCAAATGTACCTCAGCACCAAAAACTTCGCGGAAAGCGAGAAGGTGGTCAAATCAATCCTGCTTCGCGATGACTCCAATTACGATGCCCTCATGATGGCCGGTAATCTGAGACTTGCGCAAAATGATGCACAGGGCGCCGTGCAGGTCTTTTCACGCGCTTTGTCGCTGTATGAAAAATCACCGCAAATTTCGTCGCAAATTCTCATCCGTCTGGCTCAAGCTCAGGCGTTCAATGGCGAAAGTATCAAAGCTGCCGGCTCGCTACGACGGGTGATTAGAAGTGATACCAACCAAATCAACGTTGAGGCCAGTCTCATGCTGGCTCGACTCGACTTGCAGAAGGGCGATTTCGCGGCCGCGATTTCCTCCCTAAATCAGGTGATCACCAACCAACCCCCGGTGGCTCCGGCTTACCTCTTGCTCGCCGATGCACATCTTTCTCGGGAGAACTATCAGGAGGCGCTCAAGGTTTACCGGAAATTGGCCCAACTATTTCCCAAAAGCCCTGAGGTCTATTTCCACACTGCTGCGGTTCTGGTGCGCGACAGAAAACTCGCTCAAGCCCGTGCCGCCGCTGCGAAAGCTATTGAGCTGGCTCCAGATTTTCTTCCCCCCTCGGAGTTGCTTATCCGTTTGGATATGCAAGATGGAAACTTCACCGCCGCGCATGAGCGTGCAGCCAGGTTGATCGAAGCCCAACCCCAGGCAGCGGAACCGCGGCTGATTCAGGCAAATATCTACCTCGCCGAAACCAATGTGGCGCAAGCCGAATCTGCTCTGCTCAAGGCGATTGAGATCAGCCCAGATGCAAATCAGGCGTATATCATGCTGGCCGATAGCTACCTCCGATCCGGGAGGAAGGCTGACGCCCTCGCAAAACTCAGTGCCCTGGTCGCCAAGACCAACGACATTACGGGCTACCTGTTGATCGGCTTCATCCAGGATGGCCAGCAGAACTTTCCGGCCGCCAAGGACGCCTACGAAAAGGTTCTGCAGCTCAATCCCAAGTCCAGCCCTGCTCTCAATAATCTGGCCTACCTCTACGCCGAACGACTCAATCAACCGGACAAGGCGCTGCCGTTGGCCGAATCGGCTCGACAATTAATGCCCTATAGTCCCGCGGCTGCGGATACTCTTGGGTGGGTGCTATATCGCAAAGGAGACTATGCGCGCGCTCTGGGCTTGCTTCAGGAAGCGGCGTCAAAGGCTCCCGAAGCGGCGGATATCCAATTTCATTCTGGCATGGTGAGCTACATCATGGGTGAGGAGGCCGCAGCGCGAATGAACTTCTCCCGCGTGCTCCAATCCACCAATAATGCTGCTGACATCTCCGAGGCCAAGGCGCGTCTGGCTTACCTGGACATCAATCCCGAGTCGATTTCCATGGAAGCCCTTCAGGAAAAACTTACAAAACAACCTTCCGATCCAATACTCCTCCTGCGACTCGCCGCAGTCTATCAAAGAGAACGCGCCTATACCAAGGCCGCCGAAACCTATGAGGTGTTGCTGAAATTGTTGCCTCAAAATGCCCGAGTCAAAATCAAGCTTGCTCAGCTATACTCGGGTCCGCTCAAGAATGATAAAGTGGCACTCGAGTTGGCGAAGGCGGCGCACTCCTTGCTTCCCGGTGACGCAGAGATAATGGAAACCCTGGGACGCCTGGTTCTTGATGCAGGTGACACCGCCTGGGCTGCCAGTTTGCTGCAGGATGTCGCGCGGGGATCGCCCGACGATCTGGCGCTGGAATATTCTCTGGCATGGGCTCTGTATTTGACGGGGGACACTCGAGGCGCCACCACTGCTATGAGCTTGGCAGCGATGGCTCCCGCCACTGCTCCGTTTTTATCTGATGCTCAACAGTTTATTGTGCTTACTGGCGCTGTCGCGGACCTGGAGCGCACCAAATCATTACAGTCAAGAATTGTCGAAGTGCTCAAAACGAACGCCGTCTATGTGCCAGCGCTCATGCTCTCGGCCAAACTCCAGTCGGCTAATGGGCATGCTGATCAGGCGGCCAAAACCTACAACTTCATCCTGGCTAAATATCCAGCGTTCACCCCCGCTGGACGTGAACTTGTCATTCTGGCTTCAGGTGATACCAGTCCCGATCCTAAAATCTTCGACTTGGGCCTAAAGGCCCGATCTGCCTATCCCAATGATCCGGCACTTGCTCGGGCTTTGGGCTTGTTATGCTTCCGACGAAACGACTTTGCGCGGACGGTGCTATACCTCCAGGAAAGCACTCTAATTAGTTCCGAAGATGCCGAAGCTCTTTTCTACCTCGGTTCCGCCCAATTCCAGCAAAGATCGTTTAAGGAAGCAAAGGCAAACCTGGAGCGTGCTTTGACCCTGGCAAAGCTCCCGCCCAGTCTCTCCGCGGCCGCTAGAAAGCTAGTCGCTGAAATCAAATAGCCCACTTCGCTTCATGTTGCCGCGTGCAACCGCGCCATGCCTTTGACACGAGAGTCAGTCAGGATACTGTTCACGTTTCACCCGGCCTTGATTTGGCTGGCATCAAGATGAGAACGATTCAACCGATGACAGCAGCCGACTACGCCCGCATAGAGCGCGAGTTGGGACAGCCAATTATTTGCAAAGATGGCACATACTGGCGGCGTGTCAGGCCGTTCTTCTATCGACCTCTCCTCGTATGGGAACCGATCGTTGAACCGCTAGTGACTCCTCCGGGAACAGTAGTGGGCGGAGCCCAGTATCTAGTTACTGATGCTACCATTGCCAATTCCTCAATGAGCTTTCTCATGTACGAGCGGGTTCATGAGTACTCTCTGGCCGGCCTGGAGCACAACCGCCGCCGACTCATAAAACACGCGCTAAGGGACTTCAACTTTAAACCAATCGACGATCTTCGGGAATTCCAGGAGCGGGGCTACTCCGCTTACGTCGATTTTTTTCAGCGCACGAAATACAGTTACAAATCCGAGCGAACTCAGCGCAATGAGTTCGAGAACTGGGCGGCTACCATCTTTGCCTTTCCCAAGGCGATCCTTTTGGGTGGTTATGATGCCAAAGGGTTGGTCGCGGTTTCGGTCTCTTATTGGGTCAATGATACGCTCGTTTACGCCACGCTGTTCAGCGGCACTGATGCCCTTCGCCGAAATGTCTGCGAGGGAATGCTCCATGTCGTAAGACAATTGGCCTGTGAGCAGCCTCAAATCAAACAAATGTTCACGAGGCCGTACAACGGCGGGTGTGGCATGGATCAGTATTACTTGATTCGAGGATGCAAGCTGGTCACTCAGCCGGCGAAATTGGTCCTCAATCCTGTCACCCACACGCTCTTGAAGAGGTGCTTTTCCCGGCAGTATGCCAAAATTCATGGTAGTTAAATCGCACTGTGGCCTCTTCTTCCTTCCAGCGCGTAATCGGTATTGGAAACCGCTCGATTCAAGTCAACTGGAGTTGGGACGCACTCGATCCAGCTTGGGACGAATTCGTCTGCAAAGCCCCTGGGGGACACCATGAACAGACCGCTTTGTGGGGCGACGTCAGAAGCCGCTATGGATGGAAAGTCGGCCGCTTGGTGCTGACTGAGAGCAGCCAGATCGTTGCCGGGGCTCAAGTCATGGTCCGCCGGATTGGGCGATTTGCGAAGTGGGCCTACGTGACCTACGGACCATGCTTCCTTCAACCGGATCCCAGGTTGGTAGAGTTGGTTTTGAAGGAGTTGAAGCGGTTAACGCGAACACTTGGCGCGACTTTCCTGGTCCTTGGCCTTCCGTACGAGTCCCTCTGTGCAGAACCCCAACTACGTGCAGCCGGTTTTCTGCGCAAGCCACAGCGATTCCCCCCTCAATTCCTCGAAGCGACTGTCGCGATAGACTTGACACAGGATTCTGAGATGATCTTGGGAAAGATGCGGCCGAGCACGCGTCGAAACATCCGGCACGCTGCCAAAAAGGGTCTGGAAGTGGTTCAAGGCGACGGAAAGGACATTCCAACCTTTCACCGATTGATGGTGTCGCTTTGCGAACGGCGGAAAACCTCACCTAATCCCGCCGAGTTGGGGTTCTTTCAATTACTTTGGAACAACCTGGCGCCTAAAGGCTGGGTTAAAGTGTTCCTGACCCTGCGCGAAAAGGAGCCCATTTCTGCTGGATTGGCTTTTGCCTTTAATGACTGGTTTCGTGTTTGGAAAGTAGGTTGGTCTGGAGAACATGGGGAACTTAAACCGAACGAAGCGCTCTGGTGGCATATGATTCAACACTCCCAGCAAGCAGGCATCAGCAACTTCGATTTTGTCAGCATCGATCCGAATCCGGCTCGCGCAATTCTCGAGGGACGCGCGGTTGATTCCATCATCGATAGCGTTACGTCGTTCAAACTTGGATTTGGCGGACAGGTTAAGCTTTTGCCCGGCGCCTTCCTGCATTTTCCCAATCCGCTTCTGTGTACTGCTGCGCGAATGGGTTTAGTAAATTGGGTTAGCTCTTCAATGGCAACACGGTTTGGGCGATCACATTTGCTTTGATCGGCACATGTATTTCGAAAACACCAGGACGGTTTTGCGTGGGGTCTCTTGCCTCGTGTCACCTTCACGAAAAATTCTAAACCCATTGATATCAAAATATTACATAAATCAAAAACTGTCGGTTCTCTTTACAATTCGACACGTTGTCGCTTGATATTTTGTAACTTCCTATTTATAAGCATGTTCCGGATGCTGCTCGTCACTTTTCCCCGCCCCATGCTCCGCAACGTCGGAAATCCTTACAATTTGAAATGATTTTTATGGTGCCACCACGCCGTTCTTTCGAATAGTGAGTTATTTTAAATCTAACGCCATCAAATATTTACGACAATGCATAGTGGCTTGTATTTACGCTGGCACGCCACGTGCTTTATTAAGTTTCCAGAGTCGAGATAATATCAAAGTAAAACGGATAACGAAAGGTAACACATGCTAAAATCACTATTCATGGGAGCGTTGGCCCTAGGCTTGACAATCCCCACAGTTAGCGCCAACACCATCATTCTGGCTCCGACGGGATTTGATGGCGGACAACACGGTGGGGAATTTCTGGCTACAACTGATAATCTGGGGAAATTCGTCACCTTCTGCCTGGAGAAGAACGAGGGCATCCACTATGGAATCACGTACAACACCACGCTGAACACCGCAGCGGTCCTTGGCGGGCCGAACCATGCACTCACGCCTAACTTCGACACGATCTCTGCGGGGACCGCGTGGTTGTACGAGCAGTTTAGAGCTGGCACGCTGACACCGCCCCCGTATCTGGGCAGCCACAATGTGAACGCTGGATTGTTGCAGAACGCGATTTGGGCCCTCGAGGATGAAGTAAGTTTCGCAAGCCAGGCGGCTAATCCTTATCTCCTGCTCGCGATCGCCAACAACGGCGGCACGTTTGCTTCCGCTCAAGCCGATGCAAATTTTGCCAACACCCTTGTTCGCGTGCTGAACATTTGGGGCCCTGGCAATCCACCCGATGGCAACCCCAGCCGGTATCGTCAGGACGTTCTGGTGATTATTCCTGGAGTTCCCGATGGCGGCACCACCTTGATGCTGCTCGGCAGCGCCCTTACCGGCCTGGCCCTGATCCGCAGGAAGCTCTCCTAATCCTCTCAAAGGAATAGTTCTACAAGGCAGGGATTTACGTCCCTGCCTTTTTTGTTATCGGGACTGGTGTTGCGAACGGGGTTGATTTCGTTTCGGCCTGGATGAAGCTACAACTAAGCGCCTATTTGAAAAATAGCTCGTCGCGGCTTTAGGAGCAGGGATGACGCGTTTGGTGTCCACGCTTTAGCGTGTTTTCGGCCCCCCGGACACGCTAAATCGTTGGAACCAAACGGGATTTTCAAACAGGCTCTAAGGACACCAAGTTACTCCCTCAGGTACAGTCTTTGGAAACATAGCCAGCTTTGCCAAGTGTGATCTTGTTACAATCTCCCTTTTCTGCTCCAATCTCCCTGTGGTAGCTCAGGTCCCAATGCTTGCCCCCCTATGAATCTTCCCGCCACGCTGGCGTTCATCGGACTGTTTTGCGCCTGCATTTTGGGAGCGATGGTGATGATCCTGTCTGCGAAACGTTCCATCGTGCAATGGTCGCTGGCGGGCATGTTGTTCTTCCTGGCCTTGGAATGCTTCTGCGTGGGCATCTCGGCCGAGTCCATTTTGGACGACTCTGTGCTGAACTGGCGTAAGTACGGTATGGCTGCCTTCTCCCCGGTTTGTGGTTTTGGGCTCATATTCAGCCTGACTTACGCGCGCGGCAATCATCTCGATTTCTTGAAAAAGTGGCGCCCGACCTTGATCGGCGCTTTTGCGGTGCCAATGATTGCCACCCTTTTCTTCCACAGCGACCTCATTGTTCCGCAGCAGTCGGACACCATTCCAGAACTTTGGATTATGCGCCTGGGATTAGCTGGGTCGGTTTACAAGCTATCGGTCACCCTTTGCTGCTGCCTGGTGCTCATGAATCTGGAACGGACGTTTCGTGCCGCGGTTGGGACCATGCGATGGCGCATCAAGTTCATGATTCTGGGCTTGGGACTGCTTTTCGCCGTGCACGCCTACACCGCCAGCCAGAACCTCCTCTTCCACAGGGTGGATAGTGTGCTCAAAACCATCGACCTTACTGCGCTTATCGGCGCCTGTGTGCTAATCTCGCGGACTTTGTTTCGAGTGGGTCACTTTGAAGTGTCGGTCTATCCATCGTACTCCATCCTGCAGAAGTCCATTACCGTCATGCTGGCCGGGGTCTATTTTGTGGCCATCGGCTTTTATGCCAAATTGGACCAGGCAGCAGCAGGGGGTGACCTCTCGCGGACCGTTGAAACAGTCGCATTTCAATTAACAGCCCCGCTAATTCTACTCGGAATGGTGGTCGTTACGCTGGTGGCGCTTTCGGATCGTGTCCGCCTTTACCTTCGCCGGATCATGAGCCGGTACTTCCAGCGCCCGCTTCACGATTACCGCACGGTTTGGCGCACCTTCACCGAAGGCACCGCGTCCCATGTGGAGCAATCTGCTCTCTGTAATGCGGTCGTGAAACTGGTGTCCGACATTTTTCAGGTGCTTTCCGTCAATATCTGGTTGCTGGACGAGCAGAATCAGTCTTTCGCGTTGACGGCTTCGACCTCCCTCTCACTTTCCCGCAGTGAATCGCTCATCCCGCGCGGGCCAGATGCCGCCGAAGTCATCAACGCCTTGCGCCTGCACCATGAGCCGATTGATATCGATCAATCCCGTGAACACTGGGCGGTGGCTTTGCGGCGTTGCCACCCGGGTGAATTTCGCAAGGGAGGCAACCGCGTCTGCGTCCCCATTATCGCCCGGGGCGAATTGCTCGGGTTCATATCCATCGGTGATCGTGTCGGTGGAATCGCTTTCTCGCTTCAGGACTTCGACTTGCTCAAGTGTGTCACCGACCAGGTCGGCGCCAACTTGCTGAACATCCAACTGACGCAACGGTTGGTAAGCGCCCGAGAAATGGAAGCCTTTCAGACGATGTCCACGTTCTTCGTCCACGACTTGAAAAATACCGCCTCCACCTTGTCGTTGATGTTGCAGAACTTGCCCGTGCACTTTGACAATCCTGCTTTTCGGGAGGACGCGCTCCGCGCAGTGGGTAAGACCGTGAACCATATTAACGGGCTGATCTCTAAACTGAGCATGCTGCGGCAAACCCTCTCCATTAAATTGGTTTCCGCTGACTTGAACCAACTCGTCACGGAATCCTTGAAGTGTCTGGATGGCACCGCAAACCTCCGCCTTACGCTGAATCTCGCGCCTCTCCCACCATTCCTCTTTGATCCCGAGCAAATCCAGAAAGTAATCGTTAATCTGGCGATGAACGCCCGCGAGGCCATGGGGCAGGGGGGCGAGCTTACCGTCGAAACCACCCGTCAGAATTCCTGGGTGGTAATCTCGATGAAAGATTCTGGATGCGGCATGTCGACGGAGTTTATAACTAAGTCCCTCTTTCGCCCCTTCCAAACGACCAAGAAACAGGGCATTGGCATTGGCATGTTTCAGTGTAAAATGATCATCGAAGCGCATCGCGGAAGGATTGAAATTGAAAGTGCGCCGAACCAGGGGGCCACCTTCCGCGTGCTCCTGCCGATTCAGACTCAAGTGAAATGAAACCTAAACTGCTGCTGGTCGACGACGACGAGGAAATCAGGTCCCAAATGAAATGGGCCCTATTGCAGGACTATGACCTGCTCCTGGCCGAAGACCGGGCCTCTGCTGTGGAGCATTTTCGTGAGGCTAAACCTGCCGTGGTCCTGCTGGATCTTGGTTTGCCCCCCAGTCCCGGGAGTACGGACGAAGGTTTTGCCGCGCTCAAAGAAATGTTAACCCTGAATTCAGGTGCGAAGATCATCATCATCAGCGGCCAGGGCGAAAAGGGCAACGCCTTGATGGGGGTGGGGAATGGCGCTTATGACTTCCTCACCAAGCCCATTGATGTGGAGGAATTGAAAGTCATTCTAAAGCGGACTTTTCATGTGGCTTCCTTGGAGCGGGAGTACAATCAGATGCAGCAACACCTCAAATCCGACTCCTTCGAGGGAATGCTGGGGACCAGTCGTCACATGCAGGATGTATTCACCACCATCGGCAAAGTGGCCGGATCGGACGCGCCGGTGCTGATCCTGGGTGAAAGTGGCACCGGCAAAGAAATGGCTGCCATGGCCATTCACCGTCGCAGTGCGCGCCGTGATGGTCCGTTCGTGGCCATTAACTGCAGCGCCATCCCCGAAACCCTCCTTGAAAGCGAGCTTTTCGGACACGAAAAAGGCTCGTTCACGGGAGCGCATATGCAACGCAAGGGACGAATCGAATCAGCGGCGGGCGGCACCTTGTTCCTCGATGAAATTGGTGAATTGCCAGCTCCCATCCAGGTGAAGTTACTCCGCTTCCTTCAGGGCCAACGCTTGGAGCGGGTCGGCGGGCGCCAGGAAATCCAGCTCGATACTCGCATTGTTGCGGCGACGAATGCCGATTTGGACGAGTCGATTAAGAACAACACTTTCCGGGAGGACCTCTATTATCGCCTGGCCGTCGTGGTAATTCGGCTGCCTGCCTTGCGTGATCGTGAAAACGACGTGCTCCTGTTGGCGCAGGATTTTCTGCGTCGGTTTGCTGACGAAACCGGCAAACACCACCTCTCTTTTGAAGCTGAATCACGCCGCGCGCTGGCACTGCATTACTGGCCGGGAAATGTGCGTGAGCTGCAAAACCGCGTCAAACGCGCGGTCATTATGGCGGAAGGTCGTCGAATCAGCGTCGTGGACCTCGAGTTGGGCGGAGCACTGAGTATCCCCCATGGAACCAGCCTAAAGGAAGCTCGGGAATCCATCGAACGCGATATGGTCAACAAAGCGTTGCGCAAGCATAATGGCAAGATCGCCCCTGCCGCTTCAGAATTGGGGGTCAGCCGTCCCACCCTGTATGAGTTGATGGATAAACTCGGTATCAAGCGCGATCGAGAATAGCGGAAGCAAACACCCGGGCTCGGCCCCGTCGACTTCGCCAATAATCACCCTGGCCGTAGCCAGGGCGATACTACCAGGCATCCTCGACCGTCACTAGGCGGCGGCCGGTTCCGTTACTTTGATGCTTTGCGCTGCTTGTCAGATAGCGCTACCAGAAAGCCCTTGAGTTGCCCAAGTTCTTCCGAGGTCAGGTCCTTATTAAGTTGGATGTGGGCCATGGTCTTGATGGCATCTTCGAGGATGGCGGCTTTGCCGTCATGGAAGTAGGGGTAGGTTAGAGCTACGTTGCGCAGGGAGGGCACTTTGAATCGGTATTGATCCCATTCTTCTCCAGTCACCTTGATTCGCCCCACATCGTTCGTGTTGCTGTAGGGGTGAATTACTCCCATTTTTTGGTAAGTATTGCCCCCAATGGTTGGTCCGGTGTGGCAGGTCGTGCAGCCCGTGGTCAGGAACAGATTCAACCCCGCCAGTTCGTTTGCATTGAGCGCTTTGTCGTCGCCGCTCATGAAATCATCAAAGCGATCGTGCGTTATAAGCGTCCGCTCGAAGGCTGCCACCGCACGCGCAAAGTTGTCATAGGTCACGGGTTGGCTATCCGTTGGAAAGGCAGCTTTAAACATCTTCGGATACTCGGCAACTTCCTTTAGACGACTCAGCACGGCGGCTTCGTCCGGCATGGCCATCTCAACCGGATTCAACACCGGGCCCTTTGCCTGGTCTTCGAGAGTTTTCGCGCGGCCATCCCAAAACTGGGCGAGATGAAAGCCTGCGTTCAGCGTCGTCGGAGAATTACGGTCCCCCCGCTTACCGTGCACCCCAAGCGAGGTCGCTTCATTATCCACTCCCGAACGCTCCGCATCCACCATGTGGCAGGTGTTGCAGGCCATCTTTCCATTCTGCGAAATCCGCGTCTCGAAATACAGCTTCTGCCCGAGCGCAACCATGGTCGGGGTATCCTTGTCTGCTCCCGGCATCTTCTCTGGGAGTTTGCCAAAGGTTTCCAGGGATTTCTTCCGGAGCTCGGCAGTGTCCGGCGTTGTCGCAGCCATAGCGATGCATATTACTGTGGCGCCTAGTGCTAGCACGATTGGTAAAGGACTTTTCATATGGTTTTTCCTTTTCGATGGGTTACCCCATTCACAAGCCTAATAAAAAGAGATCAACCCTGCTGCGTCAAGCCTGCGTAATGGTGTTAGGGCTTGCTCCTGGCAGATCTTTGTCTAGCGCTTCTTCACCGACTCAAGCAGCGGTTCAATGTCGAAACCCAATGGCTTTCTGTCAGTGAGTTTCTGCCGCGCGTTTACAATCGCAGCCTCCAGGCCTGCTGGTGTCTGATCTTTCCACCAATTCATCCGCTCGCTGTAGCACCAAACATATTCGTCCGTGGTATAGAGCGCCCAATAGGTATTGTGTTCAAACCATTGCGCCCGTTCCTCCGGTGTCATCCGGAAGCTCAGGTACTTTTCTGGGTTTGGCTGGCGGAGTGCGAAGTTCTGATCCACGTAAAGAGCTTGGCCAACCTGAACTTGGCGCTCGTATTTGTCTCGAAGGGCCAGTGGCACCAGGTTGAGCGCGCGTTGGCGTATGGCGTGATATGCGCGGAAATACTGCTCGCGCGTGGTGTAATAGTAGGCGTTTTCGTTGCCGTCGATGAACCTGGCCTTCGGGCTGGCTCCTTCCAGCATGCCAATAAAAAAATCAGGCATCAGGCCCCAGCGTTCGTGTGCCAAACGCTGGGTCCGCTCGGCTTCAGGGACGTCGGCCAGCCGGTCGTAGAGGCTTACGTGGAAAAAGGTGAGGATGGTTGCTCCCGGCAACTTCTTTTCGAAGGCCCGCATGAGTTGGGTACCGCGTTGACGCACTTTCTTACGATATTCCGCGAAATTGTGGACATTTGTTCTGGGCTGCTTGGCGTAGTCCCACAGACTGTATTCATACGGCTCGGGGTCGAAACAAATGCCGCGAATGTTGCCATTGCGTGCAACCTCTACCAGCAATTTCGCGTTGGCCTCGATTGCGCTCCATTGTTGGTCGGAGAACCAGTCAAAGCCGGCAGGCGGTGATCCCCAGATCAGCACAAAGTTATCGGTAAACCGCTCGAACCGCAGTTGGCGAAGAATGTGTGCGTCCTCGGTGAATTTGCCAGTCTCCAACCGATTCGTCACAAATGCGTTGTGGCCTCCGTTCAATCGGAAAATAACGCCGTCGAATGGGCGCTTCTCCATTTGCTTAACCTCCTGTTGGATCTGTGCTGGCGTCGGCACATCCCAGCCGTACTCAATGAGCTTCTTGGGATGATCAGATACCTGTGCAGCGCTGGCTATTAATCCCGGAGCCAAAATCCAGTAAACCACTAGGGAAAAGCACAGCAGTCTCTTATTCTTCCGGCGCCTGCTCCCAAAGGGCCATAGATCGCAAAGCGACGATGAACCAAGTTGAGACTTTGATAGAAGGGCTGAACGCATTCTTTACGATTGAACAGGTCTGGTCCTGGAGTCAATTGGTATTGCAGCCCGCGGCGCCAATTCTGCGCAGAGAATTTTAAGTGTTCCCCCGGCGTCGATAAGGCTCCAGGCTTGCAACGGGAAAGTCTGAAATTCCTCGGATGCAAAAAAACCGCTGAGGCGTGGGAGCCTCAGCGGTTGGCGAATCAAAATGCTCGGTTTCTCGGAATCCGACTAGTTTGCTTTTGGGCGCCGCATGGCCAACAGGAGCGCCGAAGCACCTCCCAACAGAGCCAGGGTTGAACCTGAGTCCGGAACGCCCGAAGGTCCCAGGCTTCCTCTCCAGGCGAGCGAGAGAATTTCGCCCGTGGCGTCCACATCCACTACGTTCATTCCTCCGGTAGTCAGGAATACATTATGTGAATAGTTGCCGTTGATGTCGGAATTCACCAGGCCAAGGCTGGCTCCAAAGGCAGTAAGAGAATTCCCGTTTTCATACTCACCATGGGGAGCGGAAGTAACGAGAAATGGCAGGAATCCAAAGTTCGAAGGCTGCGGGCCCACAGCGGCCGGGACCCGAAAACCGTCTTCGGCGAAAGCGGCCAATCCACCTCCTGCGTTCAAATAAGAGAAGATATCGCCGCTTCGGCTGTTGATCGCCTGTAAATCATCTCCGGTCAGGGTCCCGCCATGATCAGACGGGATAAAGATTGAACTGTAGAGTGAAAGATTCGCGGTGAGAAAACCACTGGCGCTGACCTTCACGTAGTGCTTTCCGGGGGTGTTTCCGGCGGTATAGCCGGAATTGATCAGGCCTACCTCAGAATCCAGGTGGTCACCAAGTCCCAGATTCGCTGTGGAAGTTTCGATCAAAAGAATTGGAGCGGTGTTGCCGCCTCTCGTGTAATCCAATGCACGATTAATGATGTTCTGCGCGCCAACGGTATTACCTGCGGACGCATGAAAGTCGGAATCGTGGCCACTGACGAATATTGATCCTGCCTGGATGTTACCGGCCATGCCCCAAGCCAGCCCGGCAACCAGCGCTGTCAAAAGTGCCCCGCCTGATGTGTTGTTCATATTGTTTCCTGTCTTATTGATCTGTTCACACGTTTCCCTGAATCGCATGGCGCGAGGCCAAACGGCAGAATACAGGGTTTCAGGGCTTTTGAAGCATGGAATATGCCAGCGGTGTGTTGCGAATGTTAGATGTTGTTTGATAGTTGTTTGCGTAAGCCTGGATTTGCGAGGTTGTCAGGAAAGTGTTAGATTTTCCGACTACTACGCGGATTATCTTCGCAAAACGATTTCTAACTTGCTGAAATGTATAATCTTATCGTCGAGAGCTCTAAAGTGTCGGCTTTCCTGACAATCAGCAGTGACCAGTGTGGTGTTGTCTGTCTCCACGGAAGTTGAGTCGATTTTGAATGGTCATATTGAAATCGCCGATTCTTTTGACTCCATCACCGTCGACCAATCAGCGCCACTGTCGTCTGGCAGGCCACCATTACGTGGCAAGGTGTTGCGTGGATCGAGACTGGTGTTGACATTGGGTCGTGCACCGAGCTCTTGAGATGCCGACCTTCTTGGAGCACTTCCGAATTCTAATCCCTTGTTTGGATCTTGATATCAGCCCCGCCTCAAAATTGCTCGGATTGCTGGCCAAGTAGGCTCTGGAATTGATTCGTCAGCGCCTGTGTGTAGGCGCGGTAGCCGACGGTTTTCAACGGGCCAGAGGGCAGATCCTGGAGCCACCTGTGGGCTGACGTGGGATCTTGTCCGACCCAGATCGATAGCAGGTTGTTTAAGGCGGTGTCGCGCAGCGGCACATCGGGAAATTGCGTCATCCAGTTAGCCGCAGCAAGTGGGGCATTCTGAGCCCAGCGTTGCACGATAGATACCACTGCTCGGTCCTGTTCATTCCCTGCCTCCAGGGCGCTCGCGGCTAGGGTGGCGGCTCCCGTCCCATTCTGCTGCGCCGAGGCTACGGCCACGGCGGCAACGAGGCGCTGGCGGAGACTCGGGTCGGGCACTTTCATGGCCCAGGCGGAAGCAGCGGGAAAATCGGTCTTGGGCCATTGGCTGACGGCGTGAACCAGTAAATCATCGCGCTCGCGTGTGGGGGGAAGCGGGCTCGCCAGTTCAAGCGCTACGGTCGGATCGGTCCTGGCGGCTTCGTAGGCGAGGGCGAGCGTCGCGGTCGGTCGACTGTCGTCTGCAGGCAACCTGCGCACCCAATCTGATGCGGCCGCCAAATCGATTTGGGCCCAAGCAATGGCGACTTGTTCGAGCGCGGAGCGGCGGACTGGTCCATCGGCAAGCCGCGAAACCCAGGCAGCCGCCGTGGCAGGCTCGCCCTCGGCCCAGCGGCGGAGCAGCAGTTGTCGCAACTCAGCAGCTCCGGGGGTGGCGTAAAGGGCAAGCGCATCAAGGGCGCCGGGCAGCTCAGCAGTGGACACCGATTCGAGGGAGCGCGCCAGTGCTGCGGTTCTGCGATCAGGATCGGTTTCAGCTTCGATCACCTCCAGAAAAACGGGTTGGACTTGAGATGTCACCATGTGAACGCGGGCTGCACTGTAGGTCGATACGACTGTGTCAGGTTGTCGCGATTTGATGAAGGTCGAGCCATCTTCGATCGCGGGCTTTGAGCTGATAACAGTGTGATGCAGCATTACCGCCAACAGTAGAGAGGAGACCAATACTCCAATGGCGGTGATTGCTTTCATCGATACAGAGTCCTAAGAACCTGCCACTTACGGCACCACCGTCGTAATAGTGAACGTTGCGGTATTCAGCGTGTTGGAACTTCCAGAAGCCACCGCGAGCCCTATGTAAATGGAGCTCGCCATCGTGATGTTATTGGAAGAAAGCTGAGTCCAGGTTGTTCCATCGCTGGATCCAAAGCCGGAGAACGTGTCGCCCATGCGCACCAGGCGCACCCAGGAGTTTGGTGGGGTGACGATGCTTGCGGTAGTCGATGATGTCAGCCCTCCGGTTTGGCTGCGTAGCTGCCAGCGGAACGTGCCATCAGGGGAAATGCCCATGAAAGCGTATTCCGAGCCGCTGAGGAGGCTCTCACGAATTATCACGCCGATGCACCCGCTTGCACTGGTGTTCTGCACCGAATTGATACGAACCGTGATTTCTCCGTCACCGCTCAATGGTTGATAGACTATGCGGAAGTTATCCGTCGTGCCGCTAATGGTGCCTGAACCACTCACGGTATAAAGGTCGTTGGATACGCTTGCGCTGCCTGCCAACCCCACATTGCCGATGTCGGCCGTTTGCCACGGGGCAGGGAGGCTGGCAACATCCGTGATAACCGTCGCCGTCACATTGCTCACGA
>DBMR01000103.1 GCA_002298785.1 Verrucomicrobia subdivision 3 bacterium UBA693 | reverse complement strand
CGAGCTCGGCATAAGCGGCACACCTTTGCCACGCACCTGCTGGAGGGCGGCGCGGATATCCGCAGCGTGCAGGATTTGTTGGGGCACGTGGAGGTGTCGACGACCCAGATCTATACGCACGTGATGAAGAAACCCGGGATGGGAGTGCGCAGCCCGTTGGACGACCTGTAATTGATTTACTGTGGATTCCAATACTACTTTACTACCACGCGGGTGCGGGAAGGTGGGTCAGCGGGGATGTGAGCGGCGATCTCGTATGAACGCAACAGTTTTTCGGGCAATCGCGAGCACCGGGGTGCTTTGCTTGCTGCTGGTCGCCTGTGCCACCCAAACCACACCGTCCCCGGACTACCCCACCTACCAGGAGGCGGCGACGAATCCCGCGATGCAGCCCGTCGCGGACGACCCGCGACTTCCTCGCGTTCTGTTGGTTGGGGATTCGATTTCCATCGGCTACACTGTGCCGGTGCGGGAGCTGCTCAAAGGCGTGGCCAACGTGCACCGGATCCCGGAAAACGGGGGGGCCACGACCCGGGGGTTGGCGAAACTTGACCAGTGGCTCGGCACGAACCAGTGGGACGTGATTCACTTCAACTGGGGCCTCCATGACCTAAAACTGGAGTCTGATGGCCGCCACAAGGTGGAGGTGGATGAATACGAACGGAATCTCGAGCGGCTCCTGGATCGGCTCCAACGCACGGGCGCGGCTTTGATCTGGGCAACGACCACCCCTGTCCCCCAGGGGGTTAAAGGGCCTCAGCGGGCCCCTGCTGATGTTCCCCGCTATAACGAAGCCGCGCGGCGTGTCATGGACGCTGCCGGAGTTCGGATCAACGACGTGTATGCTTTCACCCAGCCTCGTCTCGCCCGGATCCAGATTCCCCAGAACGTTCATTTCACTGCCGGCGGTTCTGCCGAACTGGCGCGTCCAGTCGCCCGGGAAATTCGCGAGGCTCTGAAGCAGCGCCGTCGAACCGGCATCGGTGGCTTTCGATCAAACGCTTCGCCCGGCCGCGCGGAACTTGTCCTGTGTGAGGATTGGGTGAGGAGTCACCTCGGTGGACACAGCAGAAACCCACCGTTCTCGTTTGAATTCGACGGCCGCCCGTCTTTCGAATTCCTCCCGGACTGGCCAGTTCGGTCGAGCGACCGCAAACTCGACCAGGCGCGGACTGAGCGAACGCTGTCCTGGACCGACCCGCGTTCCGGGCTGGTGGTCCGATGCGTGGCGGTGGAATACGCTGACTACCCGGCAGTCGAGTGGACGGTCTATTTCAAGAACACCGGGGCGGGGCCCATGCCGATACTCCAGAATATTCAAGGACTGGACGCGCGTTTCTGCCGCGGCGAAAAGGGCGAATTCCGGCTGCACGGCATTAAAGGCGACTCCTGTACCGCGGACAGCTATGAGCCCTATCAACTGGAGTTGACTCCCGGTTTGGCAAAGAGCTTCAGCCCCCCGAACTATTCGGGCAAGTCCTGCGACGGTCCGGATGGCTGGCCTTATTATAATCTTCAAATGCCGGGGGGCGGCGGAGTGTTGCTCGCGATTGGATGGCCGGGGCAGTGGGCCAGCTCATTCACGCGTGACCGCGGGTGCCGATTGCGGATCACTGCCGGCCAGCAGCGAACACACCTGGTGTTGCAGCCCGGTGAGGAAATCCGCACGCCGCTGATTGCGCTGCTATTCTGGAAGGGTGCCGACGTCGTGCGAGCGCAGAATCTGTGGCGGCGATGGTTCATTGACCACAACCTGGCGCGAACTCGAGGTCAGCCACAGTCACCGACGGCGCAGGTCCAGGTGGATGGATACCCTGAGAACATCACCTATGTGAAGTCCTTCCTCGACGCGGGCATCAAGCCGGATATTTGTTGGCGCGACGCCGGGGGCGCACACACCTGGTATCCGAATCAGACCGGACCGTACACCGGCAACGATTCCTGGCTCAACACCGGCACCTGGGAGATTGATCCCGCGCGCTATCCGCAGGGTTTCAAGCCGTTCAGCGATTGGGTCCGCACGCAGGGAATGCAATTTCTCCTGTGGTTCGAGCCGGAGCGGGTGGGCGACACGAATTCCTGGCTCGCGAAAAATCATCCCGAGTGGTTGTTACCCGGTTCCTCGCACGGACCGATTTTCTACCTCGGCACACCGGCGGCGCGCCACTGGCTGGTCGATCATCTTGACTCATTGATCAAGACCCAAGGGCTGGATTGGTATCGCGAGGACATGAACGGGGGCGGGCCGCTGCCAGCTTGGCGCAAGAACGATGCGCCGGATCGCCAGGGCATTACGGAGAACTTCTACGTGCAAGGCCACCTCGCTTTGTGGGATGAACTGCGCCGCCGGAATCCGGGGTTGCGGATTGACTCCTGTGCCTCGGGCGGGAGGCGCAACGATTTGGAATCCATGCGTCGTGCCGTGCCGCTGTTGCGCAGTGATTTTCAGTTTCCGGACATGAAAGGCGTTGTGGAAGGCAACCAGGGCCATACTTATGGTCTTTCCAGCTGGCTGCCGTTCCAGGGGACGGGCTGTTATCTTTATGAACCTTACGCCTTCAGGAGTTTCTATCTCCCCTCATTTGGCATGGGAGGATTGACCCAGGAGAATGCGGCGGCGCAGCGGCAGGCTTATCGCGAATGTTCGCGGATCGCGCCACTCATGCTGGGGGATTATTACCCCCTGACGCGCTACAGCTTGAAGGAGGATGGGTGGATCGCCTGGCAGTTCGACCGGCCAGATCTCGGGATGGGTGTGGTGCAAGCGTTTCGCCGAGCCAGGAGCCCGGAAGCCTCAGTGCAATTCAAACTCCACGGGCTGCAACTGGAGTCGAGATATGAAACCGAAGATCTGGACGGGGGCAAACAGGTGGTCTCCGGCAGGGAATTGATGGAGCAAGGGCTGCCGGTGACGCTGAACGGGAAGCCCGCTGCCGCCGTGGTGATCTACAGACGCCTGACGGCAGTTGGCAAAAACTGATAAGAAATTGCCTTTTCGCGCCGCCCGTAGTCAGCGCTGGGCGATTAAGCGTCTGTGCACCGGTCAAGGCTTGACGACAAGGACGTTGTAAGCGGCGTTCTGGATCATGGGCGTGAAGTCCTGGTGAAAAATCTGCCACTTGGACAGAGCGGGATTGAAGTAAACCCCGAGCGGCTTTGTCTCCAGTATGTTGCCCGTCAGGCCTGGGTTGTAGTTGGGGGTGATGATGAGAATCGCATTCGGATCTCCGTCGCAGAGGGGATGAGTGATCGTAGTCCGGTGCGTCGCGCCGGCTTCGATGTTGGCGGCGGTGGCGCGGTGGACGAAAACCGGGGTGCCGGTGCCGATCCCTGCGCCGGTGACTTTCAGACCACCCTGGCGCAGTTCGAGCGCCGGACTCGCGGGAGCGGCGGCCTGGATGACCACCCCGTTGGCGGCTCGGACGGCGAACTGATCATTGGCTGACGAGGCGAAGTCCGCATCTTGCGAATCAGCCCAGACAAAGGCGCCCTGGTGATTCGCTTTGGCGCGGCGCCCGGCCGCGAAACCAAAAGCGGCGTTCGCTTCATTGAACAAACCGCCCGGGATGACCGACCAACTGGCGCCGGATCCGACCGAATTCTGTCGGCCGCCGCCGATCGAGGCATACACGGCATTGGAAGAAATGGTGTTGATGGATCCTCCGGCAATCGTGGCTTCCCAGGCGTCTTTGCCGATCTTGTTGTACCACCCGCCCCCGATCGTGGCTCGGATCGCGTTATTCGTGTTTATCTCGCCCCCGGCGATCGTCGCGGAGAATGCGTTGGCATCGATGGCGTTCTGGGAACCGCCTCCAATGGTGGTGTTGTTCGCATTCGTGCCGATTTGGTTGAGGATTCCGGCGCCGATGAAAGCATAGGAAGACCCGCTGCCGATCGCATTCTTTTCCCCACCCGCAATGGCGGAGGAATAAAGGCCGCTGCCGATCGCGTTCAGACGTCCGCCCCCAACCAAACCCCAGTTGTTGTTCGTCGAGACGAGGTTCCCCTCGCCGCCGGCGATCGCCGAATTGTCGCCCGCGGCCCGGTTTTGCAGGCCGCCAGCAACGGTGGCGTTGTTCCCGAGCGCGCTGTTTCTAAACCCGCCGGCGACGGTGGCGCTGTCCGCGTAGGGGCCGTTGATGGTGCCGCTGGCGGTATTTCCGGCGCCGCCGCCCACCGTGGCGAAGTTGGCGAGCACCGAGTTGCTCAGGCCCGTGCCGTAAGGATAAGCGGGCGTTCCGCCGCCGCCAATGGTCGCGCCATAGACACCTGGAGCCACGTAGTTACGGGAATCGCCACCAATCAAGTTCGGGCTGTTGGCCGTAGGGGCCAGGCGCAGCGCGCGGGCGTTATTGACACGGAAGTCCGCCGGCTGGGCGTCTTTCGTGCCGAGGAACTGAACGTCCGGCACGATCCCGGCATTGCCCGAGAGCCCCCAGGCGTTGAGGTTGCTGAGGCCGGCTCCGTTGCCGCTTACCACGCCATCGACAAGCAGGTTGCCCGTGGCCATGATGTTCCCGGCCACATCCAGCGCGGCGCGCGGAGCCGTTGTCCCGATCCCCACATTGCCCTGGACCTGCAAATCCAGGCTGGAAGTCAGGTCGAAGACATTCAGAGCGCTGGAGGAACTGCCCACGACGTAAAGCCGGCCATTCGCCACAAACAATCCTTCCGTGAACTGGAGGGTATTGATCCCGTCCACCCCGTTCACGAATTCTTTCAACAGCCGCGGATTTCGCGGGTTGGAGACATCGATCGCCGTCAAGGCGTTGTCGTAAAAGCACGTGACAAACGCCGTGGCACCCGCCACCCGGACGCCCCATGCACCGTTGAGCTTGGTAAATGGGGAGCCGGGCTGCACCGTTTCATCGGTCACCTCCGACAGCTTAACGGGGTTCTTTGGATCGGTGATATCAATCAGGGTCAGGGATTGCCCGCCGCCCGGGCCGGAGGAGAAGGCCCCGGCCGTGACGTAGGCAACGTTGCCCGCCACGTCGACCGAGTTGGCCCCTTTCAACCGCGTGAACGGCGAGGAGGGATTGACCGAAGCGTCCACGATCTCGGCCTGCAGTTTCGGGTTCGCCGGGTCGGAGACATCGACAATCGTGACCGCATTGTCACCGCGCGAAGCGATGACCAGGTTCGTGCCCGCCAAAGCCATTTGATAGGGGTATTGCAGCTTGGTGAACGGAGAACCCGGCAGGGCGGTGTCATCGAAAATCTGCTTGAGCAGGACCGGGTTGGCCGGATTGGAGATGTCGAAAATGGAGAGCGAGGAGGACAGAAAACTGAGCGCGTAAAGCCGCGTTCCCGACACCAGGAGTCCGGTCGGAAGCTCGAGTCCGGTAATGCCGTTCACCCCGTTCCGGATCTCCGCGAGGACCTGGAGGCTGGCGGGGTTGGCCACATTGATGAGGGTGATGGTGTTTTCGTTTTCCGACGCCACGTAGGCGATGTTGTTGGTCACGAACAGATCCGCAGCCCCGTCCAGATGGAGAAAGGGGGAACCCGGGCGGAGGTGGTCATCCACCGCTTCGCCCAGCAACACCGGGTGAGCGGGATTGGAGACGTCCAGGATCTCGAGGGTGCCTACGAAGCAGGCCACGTAGGCACGCGTCCCCTCCACCGCCACATTGATTGGAGCCGAAAGGTTGGTGATGCCGTTCGCGTTATTGACGATCGCGGCCAGGAACTTCGGCTGGGAAGGATTCGCATAGAGGCCACCGCCGCTCAACTGCAGCGCCGCGCCGGTGTTGTTCGTGCCGATGCCGGCGTGCCCCTGGGCATCAATCGTCAGCGCTTTGGACGGGCCGCCCCCCGCGCTATCCAGCGCGCTGATCCCCGTCAACTGCGCACCGCTGCCGATGAACCCGGGAGCGGTCACCGGCCCGGCGAACGCCGGGCTGCTATTCAATCGCGCGATGTTCGCGCTCAGCAACGCGTCCGGCACGGGTCCGGTGACGGAAGCGGCGGAGGCCGCGGAGGCCGACCGGGTCGCGTAAGGCGCGGCAGTCAAGGGCTGCAAGGGAGCGAGCACGGTATAGGCCGCAACGCTGGCTCCCGGGCGCACTCCGATCTCGAGCCAGCGGCTGCTCCCGTCGAAAACGGCCGCGCCGAAATCCAGCGTGACCGTAAACAGCCCGTTGCTCACCGGTAGGTTCTCAATAAACGCGTTCGTGCTCACCAGGGTGTTCGCCAGGGGGTCGGCGAAGAGCCGCAGGCGGAGGTCATAAAGTCCATTGGCCGGAGCGCCGGCATCGGTGAGCCGCCCCTGGTAGGTAAAGGCGGCGGGTTGCGCGGCGGCCTCGAGGATCTGGGTCACGGCCAACGAAAACAGGAGCAGTCGCGGGAGTCTCTTTTTCATGTCGCTTCAGTGCCGGAGCGGGGATTGTCGATGCGGGCTTTGCGGGTGTCCGCCGCGAGCCGAATCTCGCGCCGGAAATCCCCATGAGCATGCATTGTTCGTATTTAAGTGGTTTCTAATGCTGGGACTCTCCGCGTTCGCCGCCGGAATGTCAAACAGCCCGTTCCCGGCGGACCGGTGACTTTCTCCGCCATCGCCTTGGATCCTGACGGCGCCCCAGCCCCAATCGCTTGCAGGAGCTGGCCGGCGTGCGGGAGTTGATCCAAGCGATTCGTCCGTCCCGAGAACTGAGCTGAGCGCGGCGCGGGATAAACGGACCGGTGGTCGAACCGCCTACCCGATTACGGCGGGGATACCTGTATGCGGTAGAACCTGCGGTCGGCCGCCGAGTTCAAATCGATCACGGTTCGCGAGAGGCCGTTGTCGATTTGCGTCGTGTTCATGAGCGGCTGCCAGTCGCCCGGGGCGATCTCGGACGAGTATTGCGGAGTATATGTTCGGCCGGCGACGAGCGGAGAGAAGGTAAGCGCCTTTTGAGATGGCTGTCCCGGAACGGCGCTGATGGAAAGAAGCGTATTCGCGGCAGGGTCGACGGCTTTGGTCAGACGGATAACGCGCGGATTGCCGAGGGCGCCGTTATAGTAGCCAACGCCCACAATGACCCCCGAGTTGTTGATGTCGGTCAGCATCCGAACCGACCAGGCGGGGTCGATGAGGTCGGCGGCGTCTCGCATCACACCCCCTGAATAGATGAAGCCGCCGTATCCACTCCTCATAATGTCGCCGACGATGTCGCCGGCTTTATTGATAGCCTCAGGAACGGATCCAAGGCCAAGGTAGCCCAGGTCCGTGGCCACCCCATTACTATAAAGGAAGACATGCTGCGCTTGACCAATAACGAAGGTGGCGGAGATGGCGATCAGGCCGCTGTCGCTGATGTCGAAGGCCTGGGCGGTAATCGCGCCGCTCGGGGTAATATCACTGAAACCCGCGCCGGTCCCCAGGAACGCGTGCGAATACGAGCCGGGGTAGTACTCACCCACGACGCTCCCTGAGTTATTCACCGCATAAGCGGCTCCGGCGTAGAACGTGCCCGGCGTGGGCGCGGCCAGGAGTTTGGTGATCCCGCCGGCCATGGAGTAGGTCATGGCGTAATGGCGGTAAGAGGTATCCATCCCTTCGCCGGCGGCCAAGCCGCTGTCGTTTACGGCGTAGATCACGGTGGAAAAGCCGTTTGGGATCGTGCCGATGTCGCCAGACCAAGCGGACCAGGTGGTCCCATGGTCGGATGTGGTTTTGAACGCGGTTCGGCCGCCCGCGACGACAGTGGCGCAGCCTGCCAAAACATCCAAGTTATTGTTCGCGGTGGAAATATAGGTTTGCTTGCTCAAGGACGTGCTCCCCGGAAAAATCGTCCCCAGGTCGACCGAGGCTCCGGTGCGCCCGACATAGACGACCGTGCGACAGTCCGCAGAGGAGGGCCCCAGTTTCATGGTCGCGACAATGTCCCCCGCGTCGTTGATAGTGACGCCCTTGGAGCTGGGAAATCCGATGCCATAGGGGCCGATGTCGGTTACATCGTAACTCACGGCGGCAAGGGTGGTGGAGGCTGCCAGGCAGGCCCCGGCAAATCCGATCAGGCAAGATTGAAACATCGATGTCGCTTTCATAGGGCCGGTCTGGGAGTTGCATCTGAGCCTTCCCGCCGCTTCATAGAAATGATAATGACAGGCGATCGCTTTTCACGCCCCGGCTCGTACTGAGCGTTATGCGGGTGAGGGAGAAATGCTTTTTCGGTCTCACCGGGATAGCGGCGACCCTATCAACTCCAAATTACCGCGTCAACGTGATACTGGTAAGGAATCGCTTTTCACGCCCCGGCTGGTACTGAGCGCTGCGCGGGTGATTCAAACGCGCACCAGCGTGGCCGGCGGTTCTTGGTTGGACCTGACGATTGTCTCCGGCGATAGGGCCATAGAGCTTAACAGGACGTCAATAGCTGATGGGAGAAAGGACGACTCTGAAGCCAATGTACGAGGAGGTGCCGCCTTGAGCACTTGAGGTGAATCTGCCCCACCGGCTAGCGGAGCGGCATTCCTTCGCGGGGCTGGCAGCGTTCCCGCCGCGGACTATAGCCCAGGACCCACCCATAGGGGGAGGGGGATTGGTGACCGAGCCGCCCGGATAGCCCGTCGGCGGCTGGTTTCCGTTGTGGGTTGCAAAGGTGTCGAGGCAGTACTCTCCGACGTTGCCCGCGACGTCATACAATCCGAAGCCATTGGGCGCGAAGCGGCCAACTACATCCGCCCCGTTCGGGACTATCGGCGCGCTAGGGATGGTATTGGTGGGGTATGGTTGGCGGCCGTCGAACCAGGCGTCCTGCTCGAATGAATCGTTGCGCAAGGTGTTTCCGAGAGCGAAGGGGGTGGTGGTTCCGGCGCGGCAGGCGTATTCCCATTCTGCCTCAGTAGGGAGGCGATAGGCCCACCCGGGAGGGATTTTGCCCAGCGCGGCCTCCGCTGCTGTCCGCACAGCACAGTAATTCGTGGCGTCCACCCAGTAGAGTTTTCTGACTGGCATTTGGGCGTAGTTGGGCAAGCTCAGGTCGTTGGTAACGCCATCAGGCAGCTTGGTCATGTAGGCCAGCCAATCAGCATCCCGCACCTCGAAGCGGCCGATAAAAAAGCCATGCGTGAGAGTGACGAGGGTTTGTGGGCCTTCCGAGGGGTCGCGGCCTTCTTCGGTGTCGGGGCTGCCCATAGTGAAGGTCCCCGGCGGGATCCATACCATGTTGGTGTCCAGCAGGCCGAAGAACTGGGTCCGGTAAAAGCGTTTCACCGAGTTGGTGGCCGTGGCGTCGCAGTACACCTGGTTCGGCGTGAAGAGTCGGACGGCACCGATCGTCGTCCAGCCGTTCGGGTCCGCCACATTGGTTGAGGACTGAACCAGGTGCACCGAGCCGATGGGTCCGCCATTCAGAGTGATGGCGGGGACGAGCCCGGCGGACAGGGTGGTGGTGGAGTCTTGCGCCTGTAACGAAAGGAGGGTCGCCGCGCCGGCGAGAACGGCGGCGGCTGTGGTATTGCTCAGTATTTGCACAGGTAATTTTTTGGTTAAGGGAATTTGTACCAGAAGGCCCTGAAGTCAAGTCACGCCCCACTTCGCGCGGGCTATCGCCCTGGCGAAACCCGACGAGCAGCTCGCGGAGATCAACCGTGCTTTTCCCTGTTGGTTCGGCGAGGCAATCGGCCGTGGGAGGAACTCCTTCCGGGGGCGTCCCGTAGCACATTAGCCGTGTGGCGTGAGCGCGAGAAGGCCCCTTTAGACTTAATCACCTGGACGGGTTGAGGGCTGCGGCCAAGTGCGGGACTGGCCTGAGTAAAGGAGCTTTGTTCCGGCCTTTCTAACGCTCCCCATGCTGAATTATCATTCGGATTCGCAGTGGGGTTCGCAATTCCCAGTGCCCTTGACTCTCTGGTCCCCGGCGTGCGCGACGGGACTACGGCAAGCTGTTGACGAACTTGGCGAAGGTGGTGGCTCCTTTCAGGGCCGCCATCTCGGCCTTGTAGTCCTTGGTCCCGAGCGCTTTCTCGACCTGCTTCTTGGTCGCATCGAACATGGCCCAGGCCCCCTGGAAACCCTGGACGCGCTCCTGCGGCATGTAGAGCAGAATCGTGTGTTTGTCCTCGGTGATTAGCATTTTCCGGTTTGTGCCTATTGTGAGGATCCGCAAGCCCGAAAAGGATGCCTTGATGCTCTGGTCTTTCCGGAGGTAGGTCGTCGACAAGCAGGGGTCATAGTAACGCCCGCTACACTTGAGGTAGTAATGCTCATTGAAAACGCAACCATTCCGGTAGTCCATCTGATCGAGTCTCCGCAGGTTCCCCGTCACCTTGGGGTCGAAGCAGAGGTACTCGGGGCCGGTCCAAACGTAACCGGTGACACGAATGTACTCGATGTCCCCCTCGGGGACGCCCAGACCTTGCGTAAAAACTCGCTTCAGCGCAGTCGCAATGCCGCCGCAGGGAGCGGCCACCGCCGTCCCGGCGAGCAAAGCATCGCCGCCGGTTGAGCCGCTCGCGGTGTAGCTCCAATGGGATTTGGCGTAGTGCAGGAGGTTGCAAAAGGCGCCGTCCAGCAATCTTTCCCGCACGGCACCCTTGCTGATCAAGGCGTTGACGTCCACTGGGGTCCTGAGCAGGGTGTCGAGTATATTCATAATTGAATCCGTAATCCAGGCTATTAGTACAGCTATCGTAGCACGACCCTCGTGTCCGTCAACCAGCGCTCCCATGCGTTGAGGACCTGTAGGGTAGGTTGGCTATTCGACTGATCGGGAATTGCTTTTTTCGCGCCACGATATACTGGGCGCTGCGTGGCTGAGTTCGCGAGTGCATGTCTCGGCTCCGCGCCCGGTCATAGGTCGGCACAACCCGGTGTGTATGTGCTGGCTCCTCCCGCTTTGCGGGATCCGCGGCAATACACCCTTAAAGGTTGAACGAGGCCGCCCCGACCCTGCTACGGGTGGCGCAGGCGGAAGAACTTCGCGGCAGCGCCGGGGCCTCCAACGGGAAAAGTCATTTCGGCTTGTGTAAGTGAGTCGGGGACATCGCCCCAGGCCGCCGGGTTCGCCAGGCTCACGGCGTTGGTCTGGAGGATCCAGCCAACATATGCGGCGGGCCAGGAGATGGTGACGCCGGAACCCGCAAGCGATGCCGAGATTTTTGTGCCGACCGAAGGCACGGGGGTCGCTTTCACCTCGACCGAAGGGAGACTCTCGCCAAATTGGTTGGTGGCGGTGAGGACGTAGTAGTAGGTGGTGCCGTTGTTGAGGCTCGGGTCAAGGAAGCTGGCGCCGACCAGACCGTTGGTGACGGGTGCGTATGGCCCGCCGCTGACGGTGGCTCGCTGGAGGTTGTAGGCCGTGGCGCCGGCGACTCCCTGCCACAGCAGCAGGACCTGGTGGTCACCGGCAGAGACGGAGGAGAACGCTGGTGCGCCGGGGGCGGAAGTGACGACCGGATTGGAAGGGTTATTGGTGGCGGTCAACCACCAGAGGGAGCTGGTGATGGCGCGTGGATAATGCGGGCCACCCGCGAAATGGTATCCGCCGGTGCCGTCGGTGGCATCAACCCAACCCTGGCAGTAACCGGCTTCGAATTGGATGCTCAAATGGACCTGGTCCACTGGACCGTTGACGGTGCTGTTGGTGATACCCAGGACGGTTTCGGCGGCGTACTGGCAGATGAAAACCTTGCTCTGCCAGGTGATGATGTTGGCGCTGGTCATCAACCAGCCGCCGGGCAGGCATCGGCCCGGAACCAGGACCGCCGCCATATGATTGGAGAGGGCCTGCAACATCGAAGCATACGGTCCCCCGGTGCGGTCGATGGCATTGGTGAGGCCCATCGCCGCCGGATAAGCCAGGCCCTCGACCATTGGGGTGGTGGCTGCCGTAGCGCTGCCGTCCAACAATGCAGGAATATATCCCAGGCTGCCTTTGTAGGAGTTCCAGGAATTGACAATGGTCTGCGCGGCCACCGCAGCCATGTTCAAGGACGTCGCCGCACGGGTGGCGTCGCCGATTTGAGCAAACATCGCGTTCAACGCCAGGTAACAAGCCCAGTTGCGCACCGCCATCCGGCCGCTGAACGCCGAGCGCTGGAGCGAAGCATCCAGGTTGTCGTAGGTGGTGATTTCACCGTAGTTGACGTTTTTGATGATGCCATCGCGGGCGGCGGCGTTGGTATTTTCGCGCAAGAGCAGCGAGTTCAGGCAGGACTGAAGGACCGTGGTGTTGTTCGTGAGCCAGGCGTGGTCGGCCGTGTGGCTCCAGTAGAGACCGGCGGAAAGGATCCAGGATTGGAGTTCTTCCGCGCCCATGTTGGCGCCATAGGCGGGTCCCGTGCCGGAATTTGGCCAGAGACCCATGTCGTGATAGAAGGAGTAGCCCTGGCTCGAAACCTGGTTCCCGGTGCTGGCGCTGTAGAGCGGTGTGGTATAGCTGTAGCCGGTGCCGGGCAGCGCCCCCGAGAAACCGTCCAGCACGTTCCGCAACGTCCAGGGATGCAGCAGGGAGGCATAAAACGCGTGGTCCACCGTGAGGTCAGAGGTGTTGATGTAGTTGAAGAAACCCTCCACCTCCCACCAATGCACCGTCCCCTGCGGGTCAATCAGACAGGCAGTATTGGCGACATAGGAATGAAGAGCGTGGCAGGCCATGAAATGGCGGAAGGGATTTAGCCCAACGCTGCTGATAGCCGCCGCGAGTTGCTGGCAACGCGCCTCGGCGTCGGCGAACCCGGCGAAAGCGGCATCGATGACGCTGTCTATGGAAGGGTACAACGAGGTGTAATAGTAATGCGCACCCGTGCGCCCATCGACTACCGCGCTGCGGTAGTAGGCGATGACGACCGTCAGGGTGCGGGTTTGTCCCGCCGGCACGGTCAGACGAAAGGCGCCGCCTGCGGTCATGCGGTCGAACACCGAGGTCAGGCGTGTGCCCGTCAACGGCTCGCAACTCCCGGTTTGGACCGCCAGGGCAGCCTCCCCCTGGGCGAAGCCCTGGTAGGCGCCGTTGGCAAAACTCCGCTGGGTCACCGGGACCGGGAGGCCAAAGTAGAAATCCTCGGGTGTGCTGTTGGTGTTCTGGATCGTGAAGACGAGCCAGGTGGCGGGTAGGAAAAAGCGTTTCTTCTCGTTCAGGCTGGCGGTGGCGAGGTCCGGCATGGACCATACCGGGGTGTAATGAGTGAAACTCAGGCCGCCGGCGATGGTGTGCTGGTCGGTGCAGGGCGTGATGCTGCGCTGGATGGTCGCATCGGGGAAGGCGCGGGCGTTGGTGGAGAACGTCGCCGTGGAGGCCGCGAACGGTAGCACTTGCAGACCGAAGGCGTTGGATATGCCAATCAGCACACCGCCCACGCCGGTGTAGTAGGGGTAAACGCCGGTAGACGTGCCAATCCCGGTGGTCGGCCCTTTGTAGCCGTAGGTGAAGGTGGAGCACACCCCCATCGGGGCGTGGTCAAGGTTTACGAACACGAGTTGGTTCGATGCCAGGATGGTCGAGGCAGAGGTGGAGCAAGCGACCGGCCCGAGCAGCGCCAGAACCAACAGGTCGAAACCGGAGACGAGTCTGGGCAGAAAGGCAGGTTTCATAGGCATGCCAAACTGATAGGAATTTCCTTTTGTGCGCGGCCCGTGCTCAACGCTCCGCAGGTGAGGGAGAATTGAACTTCGGGCTCACCGAATATGATCCATTACTAACAGGAACTGGTCGCGGTTGTCCATAGACGATTCTTGCGGAGCCGCTGCTCTGGATGGTGAGTCGATCTTGAGCCGAACTTACTGGGTCAGCTTGAGCACCATCGCTCGGAGTTCTGCCATTTCCCGCTCGAGATGTGCGTTCTTTGCCTTGAGATCTTCGATTTGGGATTGCTGCTCCTTGACGGCCTCGTTGAGGACGGCGGTCAGCTTCTCGTAGGCGACGGCTTTGTAGCCTTCCGAATCCGTGTTCACCGCTTCCGGCACCACTTTCTCGACTTCCTGGGCCACGAAACCCAACTGTTTTCCCGGACTGAACTCCCTTCCGGGAAACTCATCCTTGCGCCACTCGAAGTTGACACCCTGGAGGCGCATGACTTTGTCCAACGCTCCCGCGAGTGGCTGAATGTTCTTCTTCCAGCGCGCGTCCGATCCGCCCCAGCCACCGGTGCTGAATGTCGAACCGTTGACGTAGAACTTGTAGCCGTTGTTATACCGCGTGTTGACGGAAACTCCCTGACCCGCCGAGACGTAGAGATTGGTGGATGCGACACTGACATTTTCGCCGTACCAGTTTAAGTACAGGGTGTCCCATTGGGTCGGGGTGTTCTTCGCTTGGATGTCCTGGGTGCTCATCGTGATATGCCACGAGTTCGCCGGGCCGATATTAACAAACCCATCTGAAGTAGTCGTGACAGGAGCCGTACCTGCCACTTCGAGTCGGACCGAGGGTGCGTTCGTTCCAATTCCAACATTGCCGCCCTGGGTGATGCTCATCCGGTTGATGAAACCAGTGTAAAAGTCCAGCCCATACTGGTTCCCCGTAGGCGTGCGTTTGGACGCAATGCCCTCGCCACTTCCCTGGCCGAATGACAAAGCGGGGGAAATGGAACCATCGTTCAGATTGCCGGGATCGGCTGCCAGTTGGCCGTCGGCTGTCCAGGCCAAAGCCAGCTTCTGGCCGCTGCCGGTGGTGCCCAGCCCGCCGCCACTCCACCCGTAAACCACCGGCCCGTCAATATTGAGCCCCGAAAAGAGCTTGCCTGCGCCGTACCAGCCAATGCCGTGGTTATTGTCCCAGCGCAGGTAAAGATCGTTGTCGTTCATATGAACATTGGTGGAGAAGTAGACTGTTCCGGAGAAGGTTTGGTTCGCGTTCAGCATCGCCACACCGGTCAGCCCCGCGCCGCTGCCGACGAAATTCGCGGCCGTCACCGTCCCGCCCACGTCCAGGGTGGTGGCAGGGTTGTTCTTGTTGATTCCCACGTTTCCGCTCGCCCGGATGAGGAATTGATTCAAGCCCGTGGAGGTGAAATCGCTCGGTTGCGAGTCGGCCCACACGAAGGTGCCCTGGTGAAGCGCTTTGGCGCGGTTTCCGGCCGCGAACGCGTAGCTCTGCCCCGCAGTGTTCAAATTGCCTCCGGGGATGGTCGCGTAGACCGCCTGGTTGGAAATGACGTTGTTGGCGCCGCCACCTATCGATGCATAGTTGGCGTTCGTGCCAATGAGGTTGCTCAATCCCCCCGCGATCGTCGCCTTGTCGCCATCGTATTGGACTCGGTTCTGAGAGCCGCCCCCAATGACCGCGTGATAAGCATATGCTTCGATCGTGTTTGCCGACCCGCCCAGTATCGCTGCCGCCTGAGGAGCGTAGGCGGTACTGGTTGCTCCGAGGATCTGATTCAAATTCCCACCGCCGATAACGCCGAAAACCGTGTTGGACTGAATGGTGTTATTCTGGCCGCCTCCTATCCTCGCGGCGAGCGCGCCAAATTGGATGACATTGTTTGAACCACCTCCGACCGATGTAATGGGCGCCCACTCCTGAATCTGGTTGCCCCACCCACCGGCAATCACGGCCGCAGTCGAATTGGCTCCAATAGACTGATTTTCTCCCCCTCCGACCGCTGCATAATAAGCGCCCACCGTGTTTTGCATGCCAGCTGAACCCCCGCCGGCAATCGTGGCACCCTGGGCGCCCACAGCCACGCTGTTGCCATTATAACCACCGATCACATTCACGCTGGAAGCGCCTGGTTCAAGGCGCAGGGCGCGCGCGGAGTTGACTTTCAGCTCGAGCGGTTGGTTGTCGGTCGTGCCCAGGAAGTTGCCTCCTGCGGAGGTCCCGGCGTTTCCGGTGGCGTGCCAGTCGCTTGGGGTCGAAAAAGTCAATACCTGGCCAGCGGGAGTTAAAGTAACGTTTGCGCCCGCGCCCAGAGTCAGGTCGTCATGCAGGCCATTCACCGACTTGACCACCTGTCCTGACGCAATCCCGGCCGCAGAGACGGACGCGGGGGCGACACCATTTGCCTGCGCGGCAAGCCCCGCAGAAGGCGAATACGTGGCGTACGGAGCGGCGGTCAGGTTCTGCCGGGGACTGAGCAGCTGCCAGGGTGGAGGGCTGTCGCTGTTCGTCCGGACCGAAATCTCAAGATACCTCGCTTCCCCGGTGAAGATCCCCGGTCCGAAATCCAGAACCACGGAGAACTGGCCGTTGGTCACTCCCACTTTTGAAGCCAGCACCGTAGGCCCAACCGGCGTCGCCAGGTTCGGCGTGGTGTGGAGCTGGAATTGGATATCAAAATTTCCCTGCGCCGGGCCCGAGGTATCGTTGAGCGTCCCCTGGTAGGTGAACGCCGTTCCCAGGGGGGACGGAGGGTAAGTTCGCAACTCCAGCGAACGCGGTTAGGAGGATTGCGACGAGGGTCTTGGATTTCATAGGCTTCATTATTTGATTGCTTCTGAACATTCCCGCTGAACAGAGCCCCAGGATCTGCGAGGAGGTCGACCGTTGATTCGTCCTGATTACAGGCAGGCCAACATCTGCATGGAACGGGGACGGGACGATCATCCTCACGGAGAATAGGGAGAGTCAAGACTTATGCCAAAATTGTTTGCGCGCTGATGAACGCTTCCACTGACGCTGCCAGGGGTTAAACGCTCAAGCGCGGGGAGCTTTCCGCTTTGGAACCACACCCCCGGCAAGTCCTTCGCGGACTGATAGGGAGTTGTTTTTTTCGCGCTCACCAAGCAGGCCGTAAACCGGGCGGGCACGGACCGGCATCACTCCCCCAACCGCCGGCGGACTGGAAACTGAACTGATACTGGCGGGAATTCGACTGTCACGGAATTGGGATGGATGGGCGTTGTTCTTGTTGCAGCGGTGGTCGATAAGCCGGGTTCATCTGCTGCCAGCGCAGGTCCGATTTCTCCGCTGGCGCCAGACTCGGTCCGGACATGCCATCGAAGTGCTCGCAGCCGCTTGCGAGGAACAAGGCTACGACTGGCAAGACGGACCAGACGTAACGACGCCCAGAAGCTGTACCCATAATCGGAACCTGATGATTCTGAAAACCGAAGTCAAACCTTATCCAGCCTTCCGGCGTTGGTCTATTGCGTCGGACTGGATGGGCGAGAGGAGCGAAGTGCGGCGTTAAAGCGTTTACATAAATAATGTAGCTTGCCATGGGGGAGGGTTGTAACAGGATGGCGGCATGAAAGCCGTCCCTGTCGCCGTGCGGGAGCGCATCCTCAAACTTTACGACCAGGGCAAAAGCACCGGGGATATCGCGGCCAGCTTCGGTTACTGTGTCGCCGCCGTGCGGCTGAAGGGACCACAGGCTCCGTGGCTGTTTGGCGGAGCCATGGACGGGGAGTTGCTTCTGGCCTGGGTGAAGCAGGGGTGAAAAGTCGTGCCCCCGGTACCGCCCGCAAGTTGTTCAGCGCTGTCGGTACGGCCTTCGCCACGGTCAGCCTCGAAGACTGCCAAGGCTTCTTTTTACAGGCCGGATACGCCACATAATTGATGGAAATTTTCTAAAGTCTCGGGTTGCTGGTGGAAAGAAATCAACGCCAGCTCGATGCTCAATTTGCGAACCGCACGCGCCAATAACCTCTGGACCCAATACTGGACAAGAAATTGACCTCCAGTTCCGATCACACCCTACTCCCTGCTTGATCTTGCGGCTGCCTGATGCGATAGATCAGGCGATTTGAATCGTAATCCCCGGCAGTGTCAGGCGAGTCGGGTTGCTCCATGACTCTGTCAAGGTTCCGTCCAAGAAACTAAAGAAGCAATCTATGAAAAGGTACTCCCTAAAGTTTCTGCAAAGCCGCAGATTCGGCTTCCTGTGTTTGGCCTTCGCTGCCCTGATGGCGTCCGCGACGCTTCGCGCGGGTTTGACACTCGAGATGAACGCCGTCCGCTACCACCAGTATGGTTACTATTTCGCTCCGAACCTCAGCACCAACTTCAGTGGAACGGCCGCGCCGTTCGGTGACTACCTGATCACCTCCTCCAATTACCCGACGAACGGCGCCTGGCAGTCGTATCGTTTCGACACGAATGGGTTCGCTTGGACTGGCGGTGGCCAGAGTGGCTATGGCGATTTCGCTTCGATGATGCAGGAGTTGACAAATGGGACGTGGTTCATCTACGTGACGACTGCCAGCGCGACGAACACGTACCGCTTCGGCGTCACCGCCAACCTCGAGAGCAACTCGTTGCCATACGTCAACATTACGTTTCCCGCCAATGGCTCGGTCAATGTCACAAACCGCCCGACGTTCGAGTGGCAGGGCCCGACGAACTACAACAGCCTGGTCGTTTACTACTACAACAGTGGGGACGTGTTGCCGGCAACACAGACGAGCCTGCTCAGCGGCCGTGTGCTGTATCTGGGCCCCAACAGCGTGACGGTCCATTACGACAGCAATTCGATCACGGCGCTCGTCTCTTCCGTGCCCACCAACAGCCTTGGCCAGCCAATTTCGAGCTGGATTTCAACGGCGAAGCTTCAGGATTACGCCACCTCGCAATTCTACGTGGGCAGTGCCGACACCACCGGCACCGGCCATACGCTGGTTGCGCACTTTACCTGGGACCAGACCAACGCCGACGGCACGGCATCTGGCGAGGACGTCTCGGGTAACGGTTTCAACCTCAACTTCAGGGGCAGCCACGGCTCCGGGGCGGTCCGGTCAACGACCACCGCCGCGGCCGGGGCGCGGGCCATTCATTTCCAGGCGCCGGATTACGGCAGCGCCGGCTACATCGGTTGGGCGGCAACTCCGACAAATCTGCTCGCGACTCTGGCGGGCAGTTTTTCGGTCTCCTGCTGGATCAAGACCACCCAGAGCGCCTACTCCTGGGACCAGGGACCTGCTTACGAAGGCGCCGGGATTGTCTCCGCGGACGTCGGTGGGCTGGCGAACGATGTGGTCCCGCTCGCGCTAACCGGCACCAAGCTCGGCTTCAACACCGGCGGCGATGAAGATGTGACGCTGAATTCCAACACTTCCGTAAATGATGGAGTCTATCATCACGTGGTTATCACCCGCAATCAGCAGTCCGGCCAGAAACTGATCTACATTGATGGCTTGCTCGACAATTTCAGCTCCGGCTCGATTAACTTTCTCGACGCCCCGCAGAAGATCACGATCGGCGCGCTGAGCAACGCCGGCAATCCTGACCCCAATGACGGCAGTTATTACAACGGTTATGATGGCGATCTTGACGATCTGCAGATTTACTCCGGCGTGCTTTCTTCCAACGAAGTGGTGCAGCTCTACCAAAATCCAGGCACCACTGCGAATCAGTTCATTGCTGCGCCACTCGTCGGCCGCTATGACTTCGAACAACCGGATGCCCCCGGCTTGGACAGCTCGGGCAATGGCAACGACTCCAATTGCGGCTCCGGCACCGGCAACACGAACAACCTCGATGTGGCTTCGGCAAATGCGGCGGTCGGTTCCTACGCGCGCAACTTCCGCGGCGACACGAGCCTTTGTTTCTTCCCGAATGGCGCCAGCAGCTTCCTCAACCTGTCCAATGCTTTGTATGGAGACTTCTCTCTGACCGCCTGGGTCAAGACGACCAACACGGTCAACTTCGATTTCGCCAACGCCTACTTCGGCGCGCCCATCTGGTTCGAATATGCCGACCCGGCCAATCAGGTCGTGTTCTCGATCACGGGTCAGAAGGCCGCCTTCACGGTTGGCAATCCCAATGGGGCCTCGGACACCGTGCTTCACTCCACCACCACCGTAAATGACGGCGTGTATCATCTGCTCGCGGCAACCCGGAACGCCACCACCGGCGTCGTAAAGCTCTACGTGGACGGCAACCTCGAAGCGACGGGGGTGAGCACGAATCGTCCGATCATTGCCAGTGCCATCCTCTATCTCGCGGGCGGGTACAATGGCTTTTTCACAGGCCTGCTCGATGACGTTCGCATCTGGGGTGGGGAGATGAGTGCCGCTGAGGTGGCGACCTTGGCTGGACGTTCATGGGGCGATTTCAATTCTGCTCTGGGCACGGTCGGCCTGACATGGACCACCGGCGGCGATGCCCCATGGCTTATCCAATCAACCAATACCTACAACGGCTCCAGTTCCGCCGCGCGCAGTGGGTCCGTAACGAATTTCCAGACCTCCACCCTGCAAACCACCGTCACCGGTCCGGGCACGCTGACGTTCTGGTGGTCATGCCACGCGGAGGACCCGAACTTTTCTTGGGACCTGGAGTTCGATATTGATGGCGCGCATCAGAATGACATTTACGGCGTGACGGCGTGGCAACAGGAAGGCCCCTTCACTCTCGGTCCGGGCACGCACGCGTTGACTTGGACTGCGTCCGCCTTCGGCGATACCGATCCGGCCCAGGCGGGCTATCTCGATGAAGTGAACTTCGTGCCACTGGCAGCGCAGCCACCGTTCCTCACGCAGCAGCCGGTCGATCAGACGAATTACCCCGGTTACTTCGCGGCCTTGCTGGCTGACTCCACGAATAATCCCGCACCCACCTGGCAATGGTACAGGGTCGGCTCCGGTGCCATTGCCGGCGCGACGCAGAAGTTCTACATCCCTGCAAACTCCGGCACTGCCGTCGTGGCGGGTTCCTATTTCGTTGCTGCCAGCAACTTCATTGGCGTGACCTATTCGCGCACGGCGGTGGTGAGTTTCGCCAGCGCGCCGCTGCCGCCGGATTGGGCGCGCGCAGTTAGCGCTCCGACGGGAAATCCCAGCACCCAATTTACGACGAACTACGGCATCGCGTGCCTGGTGGACAGTTCCGGAAATGTGTATCAGGCGGCGTCCTTCACCGGAACGAATTACTTCGGCTCGAGTTCCATCTTCTCGAGCAAGGACCGTTTCGCCGCGGGCTTGTTTAAGTACGACGTGAACGGCCCGCAACTCTGGGCCCGCGCCGTCACCAACAGCGGCAACGGCAACTCTTATCCACAATGCGTCACCCGTGCGCCGGGAGATGGCGTTTACATGTCGGGCGTGTTCTTTGGCACGAATGGTCTCGGTACGAATGCCCTCGTCGAAAGCGCCGGCGCTTCCGTGTTCCTCACGCGCATTGATCCGGCGGGCAATGTCCTATGGGTGCGCACCATTGGTGGCACGAACTTTATGTTTCAGAGCTATCATGAACTCACCTCCGATGCCGCGGGCAATGTCACCATCTCCCTGCTGGGGCAGAACTTCGTGAACTTCGGCACCACCAACACCTTCGTCAACGGCCAGGCCGGTGTTCTCGCCCAGTACGACGCTAACGGGAACGTGCGTTGGATTCAGAAACCGTCGGGCTGGACGCGCTATTTGGCGCAGGAAGCCGGGCGCCTCTACGTGGCTTTCCTGGGCAATCCAACGAACTCCATTGGCGGCCTCACCAACACATCCGATCGGGCGTGGGCTCTGGCCGCGCTCAACGCTACCAATGGGCAGGCCCTTTGGATTCGTGGCATCGGTTCCGCCCAGGGCGCGCCCAATCCGCTCAGCCAACCCAACGACGTGCCGGCGGTTTCCGTTTCCGGCACGAACTTGTTCCTCGTCGGTAACGGCTTCGGGTCCAACGCCGTCTTCGGCGCGTTCTCCGTCAATTGGTCGGCACCCAACGGCCAGTATCTCGCCCGGTATGACACCAACGGCTCGGCGTACCTGGCGGCCACGTTCGGTGGCGCAGGCATCACGCCGTGGGTCAGCAAGGCGGACGGGACAGGGAATGTCTATGTGGCTGGTGATTATGACGGTTACGCGACCTTCGGCAATCGCACCATCGGCGGGCCGCACCTGGACACGATCGGCAACGGTTTTGCCTCCCAGGCGTTCCTCGCCAAATTCGATCGCAATGGCAGCAACCTCTGGGTTCGCACCGCGCTGTCTACGAACAAGCTTGTGAACCTGCGGGACATTGATCTGGATAGCGGCGGGGTGTGGGCCTGCGGCTTTGTGAATGAGTCCGCGCAATTCGGCACCAACACCGCTTTTGGCTCGTTCCTCTGCCTCGGCTTCCCGATTTGTTTCCCGCAATACCTCACTGGCGGTTACCTTGCGCGCATCACCGAGACCGCGGGCAATCTGCCTCCGGCGGTCACCCTGCTGAATCCGCAGATCAGCGGCGCGAACTTCCAATGCTCGTTCAACTCGCAAGCCGGCTTCAGCCACCTCGTGCTCTACCATACCAACCTGGCCAGTGGCCCGTGGCTGACGAATTCGACCATTGTCGGCGACGGCACTTTAAAGACGATCTCCATTCCGCTCACTGCCTTTGGCCCGGCGCAGCAGGGTTTCGTTCGAATCTGGACGCAATAGGCCGCCTCCAACCGCGAACTCGCAGCCACCGGTCTTTTCGGGCCAAATCAGAAGACCCCTGTGCCCCGGACAGTTTTTATTTTCTTGCAAACGGTGGTTGCTCTGGCACTACCGAAACTGCGGTCGAGTGCTTGCTGGCCGCGCGAATGCGGGCACAACCGGTTTTGATTTTTGTGAGCCAGATAATTCAGGCGAGATGCTGGGGGTGGCGCTCCCTGGGCTTCGTCGTTTTGGCGCTGCTCACGGTGGCGTACCCCGCTTTCGCGCAGGGACACCACCGTGCCGGTCCGAACGTGCTGTTTATCGCCATAGACGACCTGAACGACTGGGTCGGCTGCCTGGGAGGCCATCCCCAGGCGAACACGCCCAATCTCGACAGGCTGGCGCAGCGTGGGACCGTGTTTCTCAATGCCCATGTGCAGGCCCCGTTGTGCAATCCTTCCCGGTCGAGCCTGCTCACGGGATTGCGTCCTTCGTCCACCGGCATTTACGCTCTTGCGCCCGGAATCCGCTCGGTGGCGGTGACCACCAACGTCCTTGCCTTGCCCCAATACTTTTCCCGCAACGGTTATTTCACCGCGGGCTTCGGCAAGGTGTTTCACGACGGTTCAATCCCCGCTGCGTTGCAGAAGCTCGAATTCGAAGTCTGGGGACCGGCTCCCGGCATGCCCCTGCCGAAGGAAAAGTTCGTCCACACGCCGGATGACCTGCGCGCCATGGATTGGGGGGTATTCCCCGCGGACGACCGGATCCAGCCGGATTGGATCACTGCGGACAATGCCATCGCCCAGTTGCAGAACCGCCCCAAGGACCGGCCTTTCTTTTTGGCGGCCGGCTTTCGGCTCCCGCACGTGCCGTGCTTCGCTTCGCAGAAGTGGTTTGGCCGAACCCCGCCCGAGAGCCAAATCATCCTGCCGCCATGGCTGGAAGATGACCGCAAGGATACCCCTTTCTTTTCGTGGTATTTGCATTGGAAACTGCCGGAGCCGCGCCTATCCTGGCTTCGCCAATCGAACCAATGGCAGCCGCTGGTTCGCGCTTACCTCGCCAGTACGACCTTTATGGATGCGCAACTCGGAAGGGTCCTCGACGCGCTCGACGCTTCCGGGGAGGGCTCCAATACCGTGGTCGTCGCCTGGTCTGACAACGGATGGCATCTCGGCGAAAAGGGCATCACAGGCAAGAATTCCTTGTGGGAACGGTCCACGCGAGTGCCGTTGATTTTCGCCGGCCCCGGTGTGGCCCCCGGCGGCCGGTGCGTGCGCCCAGCCGAGCTGCTGGACATCTTCCCGACCCTCGTCGAATTGTGCGGCCTTCCTGCCAAAGCGGGTTTGGAAGGCCACAGCCTCGCGTCTCAACTGCGCAACGCAAGCGCCTCACGCAAGTGGCCCGCGATCACAACCCATAACCAGGGGAATCACTCCGTTCGCACCGAAGACTGGCGGTATATTCACTACGCGGACGGTTCTGAGGAGCTTTACAATCTCCGGGTCGACCCGAACGAATGGACGAACGTGGTCCAGGTCGCCGCGAATCGGAGTATTGTCCGGAAGCTTTCCTCATGGCTCCCCAAAACCAATCTTCCGCCGGCTCCGGGCAGCGCTCATCGTGTCCTGGTCCAGACCAATGGCGCGTGGTTTTGGGAAGGCAAGCTGATCCGCCCCGAGGAACTCGAAGAGTGATCCCGGCTTTTACTAGACGCCAGTTGCTGGCCACGACCGGCGCCGCGGGCGTCGGCTTGATCGCCGGCTCCCTGGGGTGTTCGACACTGAAAAGCCCGCAGGCTGGTTCCACCCGGGTGACTTTCGTTACCGCGAACCTGGTGGGGCGGGTTTCGGGCTACCGATACGAACTCGCGCGCTGGGGCGAACAACACAAGCAAACCGTCGCCAGCACGGATGCGGCGGCCTGGGGGGCTATCTGCCGGGAAATCTCCGCCACTGGATTTCGTGCGGTGGATATTTGGGAAGCCCACGCGTCGCCGGAAGTAATGAACCGCGAGCGCACCGCCACCTGGAAAGCCATTCTGGATGACTACGGGCTTAAGGCCACCGGCTACGGAGGCGCCCTGAGCCGCCAGACCCTTGAGATTTGCCAATGGCTGGGCATCCCCGAAATCAACGGTTGGATCGGGGACCACACACCCGAGCAAGCAACCGCTCTGTGCCGGGAAATGGGGGTGCGTTTCGATATCGAGAACCACCCGCAGAAAACGGCTCAGGAGATTCTCAAAGTGGTGGGGGGGCGGCAACGAATGGCTGGGCGTGTGCATCGATACCGGATGGCTGGCCACCCAGGGAGCATCCGGGCCAGAGGTCATTCGCGCGTGCGGCAATTTGGTCCGCTATGTTCATATCAAGGATGTCAAAGTCGCTGGCGCTCATCAAACCTGTCTGTTGGGTGAAGGTGTAGCCCAGGTGGCGGGCTGCATCGCCACTTTGAAGGAAATCGGATACTCCGGCTGGTATGCCTGGGAGGATGAGCCCGAAGACCGCAACCCGTTTGATTCTGCCGTGCGCAACCGCCGGTGGATCGAGGAGCGGATGGCTGGATCCTGATCCACCCAACTATCCAGAACATCCATTATGAATGCGACCCGCCGCCAGTTCCTGCAAACCTAATGATACCCCTTTTGTGAAAGGTGGTCAGCGCCTGGCGGTCACCAATGTTGCCCGTTTGACGTAAAAGGGGTCGCCCATAGCTTGAATGTTTTTCAGAACGAACAAAGGTAAGATAAAATACACAAGCTTCCCGCCGTGCCGCGGCTGATTTGCTATGGGTTGACTCGTTTCCAGTTGATCAGCAGCCGTTGTCCATCGGCAGTGGGGCGCGCTCCGCAGAAAAACACCCTTCAAGGTTCGGCGCCCGGGACGCCTCGCAATCTTAGCTGCTTCAGGAGCGTATCCTGTCTGGCTTGGGAATCTCCGTGCCAAACGAAATACTGGCCGCGCTCCAAAGCCGCCATGCCTGTAGGTAGAGCAAGAATCTCATCGCTCGCATTGAGCAGGCCTCCCTCCAAGTAATAGTCCCATGAACCTCCTGAAGTCTGTGGCAGCCGTGGCTGGCGGAAAACCACAGGGAAGCTCCTCAGCCACGTGCGAAAGCTTGTCAGCACTTTCTGGAGGCCAGGAAATGAAGACCTCATCCTCTCGGCCAGGAACTGAACTTCCCCGGCGGTCCACAAGATGCCGTGCCTGACCTGAGGCTGAATAAACAACACCACTGGGGACCGCTTAGGGTCCGCTTCGTTGGTTGAGGTCATGGCGAGCGGCCCGAACTGGCGTAACAAGAGAGCCGCGCCATCCGGCCTCGGGTGGACATGCGGCGTCTCTGGAAGGTTTGCGAACCAGTCCAGGACCATCTGCCCCTCTTCTGCGCTGGCTAGGAATCGGAAAGTGGTGGCCATATCGCTACGCCGAAGGTTGAGGATCAGCCCTGAGTAGGAGCGCGTCAATCACGCCGGAATGTGGAACCGAGCTGAACGCGCTCCTCCTCATTGGCTCAATCCGATTGTTGACCCGCTCTGTCGAACGCAAACGACTCTCCGTGCAAGCGAGCAAAATGTTCTCCCTTTCTTGTTGGAGTCGCAATGGTCACCACGGCGTCGTAGTTCGTGAGCCCGCGTAAGTGCTCCGCAACGGCTGCTCCGAGGTAGCAAGAGAAGTTGGGCCTGGTGTATCGTGCGTGATCCTCCGCGAATTCCGCAGTCGCGAAGTCAATGGTGCGCGAGAACAGCGTCGCCCCCGTCGAGTCCCTGAACTCAACTATTACACGCGCATCCCCCCATTGGGGACGGTACGCTGAGAGCCTGTTTGAAAAATATACTTAACATCACGTTAACGATAACTTGTACCTTGTACCGCAATTGGTTACACACTTGCGGTGCGCTATACCTCTGATCTTACAGACACCCAATGGAAACTTATCGAATCTTGCTTCCCCAAACCCAGCAAGCGGGGCCGGCCCCGTGAGCATGCTTTTGGCGAGTTGCTCAACGCCATCTTCTACCTGGTCAAAACGGGATGCCAGTGGCGCAACCTCCCCAAGGACTTCGCCCCGTGGCCCACGGTTTATCACTATTTCCGGCTCTGGAAAGGCAACGGCTTGTGGCTCGAGATTCATACCCAGCTGCGCCAACAGTTGCGCCTGGTCGAAGGGCGCAAGGCGCAATCCAGCGCGGCCATCATCGACAGCCAGAGTGTCAAGAGCTCCGAGGTCAGCGAGGAGCGGGGCTACGATGCGGGCAAGAAAATCAACGGTCGCAAACGCCATATTCTCGTCGACACCATCGGCTTGGTGCTGCTGGTGATGGTCTTGCCGGCGAACATCCAGGACCGGGATGCGGCTCAGCAGTTGCTGGCCACCTTCTTCGGCCGAGTCACGTGTCGTCGGGTTAAACATATCTGGGCCGACGGCGGATATGCCGGTGCGTTGCTCGAAAAGGCGCGCCAGCTTTGGCGCTGCACCGTCGAAATTGTGAAACGCTCCGACCTGCACACGTTCAAGGTCCTGCCGCGCCGTTGGGTCGTGGAACGTACCTTCGGATGGTTCGGCCGCTCCCGCAGGCTCACCCGCGACTACGAACGCCAAGCCAGGACCGGCGAAACCATGGTCTACCTGGCCATGATTCGGCTCATGCTCGTTCGGCTTGGAAGGTCCTAAACCCATTAATCAAACAGGCTCTGAGTCAGATAGAGGATGAAAAACAGGATACAGCAGCAGAAGGGAATCCGGAAAAACTGAGTTGTGCAGGCCCCGAACGTGGAAGACGTGTTCGCCGCGCTCACTCAGACTGACCGGCGGGAGCTCAAGATCGTAGATATAATCAGCCCCCTTCAGAAGGTCAAAGGTCGTGCAGCGGTGCGTGGTCTTCAGGTTCGCATGTCCGACACGGGCTGCCTTGGTGCTGCTGCACCCAACGAGGACCGTAGCTACCCCTGCGCATAGTAGGGCACGCAAGATCGGGAGAACGTTCATGCCCAACAACTACTCGGCGTCATATTATACGTAATAGAATACCTCATGGGGCACGATCAGAACTGACAAGTAGTTTGTCAACAACAAGTTGATCACGGCATGAGCCTTCCTAGCAGTGATACGTTCCAAGGCTGATCGAATTCTTACCGAATTCTATTTGTCCTTGGAGGATTCTGATTCCATCCGGGCTGGAGTTGGTTGGTTACGGTCCCACTCTGGGAGGAGGCAGGAGGACGCTTGTTCGCCCCTGGTGGTCTGAGCAAGTTCCTTTCCATTTCTATGCGAAGAGGCATGTTTTGGAAACGGAGGATAAGCTGAGGTCGCCCCTCTTCCAATCTCACTTTGTTCGTGCTGTCGCCAAACTCTCGAACAGCTGAATCAGGCCCCGAGCTTTCGAGTTCCGGGAATCGCTCGACAAACGTGTGGATGATGCTTTCTTTGGTTGCCGCGTAATTGGTTACTTGGGGTGTCAGGTGGGCCTGGATCTCGTAAATGAGTCCCTCCTGCGTCCCCAAAACAACGACCCGATCAAATGGAAGAATGCTTGGATCGGAATCCTTCGTATAGCTTACCTGGAAAGTGAAGTAGTTTGATGCAAGTCCGTGCCCCTTACTGGTGATACGCGTGCCCAGTTCCCATCCAAACACGCCGCTGTAGGAGGAGAAAACCTCTGCCGGAATGGGCTCCGGCTTCGCTGACGATTCCCTTTTGACATCCTCCTCAATCAGAGCGCGGAGATCGGTGGGAACCTGGGCTTCTGCCCCTTTCTCCTTTTTGAATTTCGCGGCGATTCCTCGCAACAGCATACGGGCAACCATGTCATCGCGAACATAAACCAGGAAATAGTATTCACCCGCATCCACCGTGACTCCTCCGACATTTCGATAATGATCCGGGCGGTTCCCGACCGGCTCCATTGTGCTCCTGAACCAAGCATCGTTCATTTGTACGAGAATGCTGCCAGTATAGGTTTGTTGGTTTGTAAGCAGACCCGTTATGGCAACGAGGGTCTCTTCATAACCGCCCGCGCTAAATTCGCCGCGCTGGCGTGTTCCGCGCAGGAAGTTGTAATCCAAAGCTTCCCCAACTTCGTATTGGGTCGAGACCATCCCGTTCTCGAGAATCAACTTCTTCTGGCCTCCCTGGGGATGGCGCGAGCTGCGGAAGAGACCGATTACCGGTCTTGTCCCGCTACGGCCCATAGCGGCTTGACGCAAGTTGGCCTGCGCCTCCGCCACGGTGACCGGCGGTTCGGCGGCGAGGTATTCTTGGAAGGTCTCGTACAAATGGTCAATTGTATCGCTAAATTCGGGCTTTCCCGCGAAATATCGAAGGTAGGGGCCGCTCAGCCTGTTCCCTTTTGCATCCACTGGGATCATGGCAGGCCAGAACGCCTTCAGGTTGTACTTACTATACACAGCTTCAACGCGCCGCTGCTCTTCTCTGAACTCTGCGCTAAACACATTGGTGGCAAAAGTGAACTGCTCGCATACGACGTATTTTTTGGGGCGGCTCTCCAACTGGGGATGGTTCGGCAGAATCTCTTTGAAAAAGTACCCCCGAGGATCACCGTTGGGGCAGAACACCGCTCGCCCGGTATACAAAAGAACGGCGCAGCCTTCCTTCTGAGCCAGGGCGAATGCCTCCGCCCGGTTGGTGACGTAATTCAGACCTGTTGCATCGCCTGCGATAGATAAGTTGCCACTTGCGGCGCAGAGCAAAATCCAGGGCAAAGCTACTATAAATTTGCCTGTGCCCTTCCGCTCTTTCCGGCCAAGCGAGAAGATGGTCTCTTTTGCTGTCACTTTTGACGGAATAATTGTAGTTATCGGCTGCTTCTGGCTGAAAGAGCGTGAAAGGATGGTGGGGCGGCGGGGAGTCGAACCCCTGACCTTCTCATTGCGAACGAGACCCTCTACCAACAAACACTGATAGGAATTTGCTTTTGGCGCGCACGCCCGTACTGAGCGCTGCGCGGGTGAGGGAGCATTAATTTTTCAGTATCACCGGGCATAGGGGCACTCTATGAACTCCATATTACTGCGTCAATGGGCATTTTGCGGCGATTTTGAGAGGCACGGCCAGAGATCAACAACACCGGCCCGCCGCGAGCCTTACGTTCAGCAGGCGGAGACGATCGAGGGGACTGGAGATATGAAACAAAGGCTGCCGGTTCCACGTCATAGAGGCCCGTTCCATTGTCGCTTCAACGATGGCGGCCCGTCACCAACTACCGTGCTGCCGAATCGCTCCGCTGGTCCGCCATTCAGGTGAAGCGCTCTTGTTCGCTCCTGCTGCTCCGGAACATGACGACAGAATCTCTATCGCCAACCTCGCGCTCAAGTATCGACCATCCACTCTTCTCGTATACCGGTGCCGTCTTCACGTGGCAATCTATGTAGAGACCTGGCACCGGTACTCGCCCTGCAATTATGGCCGCCTCCTGAAGCAGCGCTGAGGCAACCCCCTGTCCACGCAACTCGGGTTTTACGTAAACCGCAGCCACCCATGGAGCATACTGCGGCCTGTGAACACAATCATTCTCAATGACACAGCAGCTGCCCACGGGCTTTCCAGCTGCGAGAGCTACAACCGTAAATGGAACCCTGTCCTTTGCTGTGTGGCTCCTGAGCAACCTCAAGACAACCTCGGAAGTATTGTTTGGCCTTTTCCACCACTCTTCAGAAATCCAAGTGCCGACAGCCAGAAGGTGTTCCGGGCATTCTGAAAGTTGTTTCAGTTCGATGTGGGTAAAACTCATAGCGAACAACTAATCGGCGTCATTTTGGACGTAATAGAATAGCTCACGCGGCTACGATTGGACTCGATAAGTAGTTTGTCAACAGCAATTTGCGCGCGGTATGAGTTTGCATATTGGAGATGCTTCAGCCGCTTCCTCAGCGACCTGGCGGCACAAGTCGAGGCGCAGGCTATCGCGCGCGGGCTCACGAATCCGGGCTTCCCAGCGTGTGGTTCAGGGCCGCCCCCAATTCCGGGAAGCGAAACACAAAGCCGCTTTCTATCAGCCGCGCGGGCCGCACCCGCGCGCTTCCCAGCAACGCCTCGCGGCCCATTTCGCCCAAAAGCAGCTTCACCGCAATTGCAGGCATCGGCAGCAAAGCGGGTCGTCCGATCGCCTGCGCCAGGGCGTGGGTGAATTGCGTGTTCGTGACTGCCGCGGGTGACACTGCGTTCACTGCGCCGTTGAGGCTCTCCTCGCCCAGCGCCAATTCAATCACGCGAATCAGGTCCTCCAGGCAAATCCAACTCCAAAACTGCCGGCCCGTGCCCAGCCGACCGCCGAGACCGAGCCGGAATGCCGGCAGCATTTTGGCCAACGCGCCTCCGCGGCGGGCAAGCACGATGCCCACGCGCAAATGCACCACGCGCATCCCGCACAATCGCGCCGGCTCGGTCGCGGCTTCCCATGACTGACAAACCTCCGCGAGAAACCCCTGGCCCGGCGAACTGTCTTCGGCGAGGACCTCGTCACCCCGGTCGCCGTAGTAACCCGTGGCTGAGGCGCACACCACGACCCGCGGCGGTTGAGGCAGCCTGGTCAGTGCCTCGCACAGCAGGCGCGTGGCGTCCACCCGGCTGCTACGGATACGGGCTTTCGCGGCGGCGGTCCAGCGCTGGGCTATGTTTTCACCGGCGAGATGAATCACGGCCTCGAGCGGGCCGGCCGTTTCGAGGCGAATTAGTCCAGATTCCGGATTCCAGATCGGCCCGGGTTCGTTGCCGACTGCGGCACCTCGGCGCAGAGGCAGGCAGTGATGCCCGGTGGAGGCAAGGCGCGACATTAGGGCAGAGCCGATCAAACCCGTCGCGCCGGTAACAAGAATGTTCATCGCTCAATTTCCCGCTTTCCTTGAGGCCTTGATCGACGCGACCTCGATTCGGAACGGCCCGGCTTGCTTGTCGGAAATCAGGAAGCCCACCGAGGTGATCTTGGCGGGGTCGAGCGGCGGTTCGCCGGACAGCACGCGACCGCGGAGGGTCGGCACGAAGTCCTTGAATGCCAGCCGGTGCCCTTCCCATTTACCGCGCTGGGTCGTGAAGGCGCACTGGTAAAGTGGCGCGTCAAAGCCGCTCTCGGTTCGCGCTGTGAATTTGTAGCGTCGCCCGTCGCCCCGCACCCGTAGCACGAAGGCATCGCACCCGGTGAGGTCGTGCCGCGCGGGCAGCGCGCGCGCGGAGGCAAAGCCGCCGTTGTTCTCCAACGACACCTCGCCCCGAAACACCGCCAAGCCATTGGTTAGCTCGAACCTGCTCGTGGACACCCCGCCCATCACGTCGTCATTGACGATTTGCCAGGCGGCCGTATTGGTCGTGGTCTGGAAGTCGAACAGTGTTTTCTCAGCAGCGAGGGGTTTCATGGCGAGAGCGAGCAGAGCAACCAGGGTGAAGTAATGAACGGGCAGGCGCATGCTCCCAGGAATTAGGGGTTGAGTTTCCAAAGCGTGAAGTTCAGCACGCCGGCGAAACTCACCCATGCCAGGTAAGGCGCGAGCAACCACGCGGCGGTGCGGCTCGCGGGGCGAAACGCCAACAGCGTCGCCGCAATCGCCACCCAGAGCAGCACGATTTCAGCGAAGGCCAGACCGGGCCGATGCCATCCAAAAAACAGCGGCGTCCAGGCGGCGTTGAGCGCCAGTTGCACGAGGAACAGCGTCAGCGGCCGGCGCTGCGCCGCCCAACCGCCGCAACGCCAGACCCGCCATGCCGCCACGGCCATCATCGCGTACAGGGCCGTCCACACCGGCCCAAAAATCCAGGCAGGCGGATTCCATGACGGTTTCTTCAGCGATGCGTACCATTCGCCGGGCAGGAAAAGGGCGCCCAGCGAGGCGGCGGAGAAGGACAGGAGCAGCCAACCAAGCAGCGCCAGCGCCGACTGAACCGGGCTTTTGCGGGCGGTGGTGTCCGTTGCTTTGAGCATCTCGCTTGACCTTACCATAGTTGGCGATCGAGACAAAGCGCGCATCACCGGTTGCCTGCCAAGCGCGCCGCTTCCCCCGCTCGGCGTTTGAGCGTGGCCGCCTGTTCCTTCAGTGCATCGAGTTGCTGTTCGAACTGATTGAACTCGTCCGTCAAAGTGGCGAGGCCGAGTTCCTTTTCGTGCCGCTGGCGGTCCTGCGCCTCGATTTCCGCGTGCATCTCAGACATGCTGTTCATAATGATGCCAATGAACAGGTTCAGGATGATCATGGTGCCGAAGACGATGAACGTGACGAAGTAGATCGCGACCTTGAGACCCGAGACGTACGGCAACTGTGCGTTGAATAAGTCGGCCCAGTTATCGAGTGTGACCAGCCGGAAAAGGGATAGGAACGCCGCCGGTAACGAGCCAAAATTCTTCGGGTCATGCGCGCCGAACAAGTGAATGCCCGCGACAGCATAGATGTAGAATAAGAGCCCCAGCAGCAGGCTCACGTAGCCCATCGCCGAAAGACTCTTGAGCAGCGCGCCAACGAGCAACTGGAGCTTCGGCAGCGCGCTCACCAGCCGGAGCAAACGCAGCGCCCGCGCCAGACGCAGCACCGCCGCAAACGGTCCGCCTACGGGCAGAAGACAGATGAGGACGATGAAGAAGTCAAAAACGTTCCAACCGTCGGCGAAGTAGCGCCACGGCTGCGGGCGGTGGACGGCCATCTTCAGCAGGGCCTCCACGATGAAGATGCCGAGGATAAGCTTGTCGAGCGCCAGCAGCAGACCGCCGTGCTGGGCCATGATGGCCGGGCTGGTTTCCAAACCAGCCACTACGCCGGCCAGGACAATGACCGCAACGATGCTGTGGTGGAACGGTTTTGACTGCACGAATGTTTTGAGGCGATTGCTCATGGCTTCCTCGCATCGGGCGTGACCAGCACTTTGTCCACACGGTCCCCGTCCATATCAAGCACTTCAAAACGCCAGCCGCCCGTGGAAAGAGTCTTCCCTTCCCCGATTGCGCCGCCAAGATGCCCGCCGACAAACGCGGCGAGGCTTTGCTTCGGGCTGAGCTGGGGAGCAGCGAGCGCTTCCGTCCCCAATTCCTCCCACAGCTTTGCCACATCAAACGCCCCGTCTACCAGCCAGGAACCGTCGTTGCGCCGGCGCGCCTCTGGCCGCAGGCGTTCTTCAAGCGACGGCAGTTCGCCGACGATGGCCTCGAGCACATCTACCAGTGTGACCACACCGAGGAAGTCGTTGTGCTCGTCCACCACAATGCCGATGTGCTTGCCGCTCGCTTTGAAGCTTTCCAGCAGCGACGCGACAGTCCGGGTCCCAGGCACGAACAGCGGCGTGACCATGAGGTCAGCCACATTCGGCGTGACCCCAGCAGCCATGTTGGCGTAGATGTCCTTCACGGAAATGACTCCGACGATGCGGTTGCGGTTGCCGTCGTGAACCGGATAGTGGTTGTGTCCTGATACCACAATTTTGTGCCATAGCGTATCTGGCTTCTCGTCGCGCCGGATGAAAATCACCCTGCCGCGCGGCGTCATGATGTCCGTGACCGGTCGTTGATCGAACGAGAGCACGGATTCCACCATGCGCGGCTCGGCGGGATGAAACACCCCCGCATGTGAGCCCTCTTGCATCAGTGATTTCACTTCGTCCTCGGAAACAGCGGGCTGGGGTTTCGGTTTGACACGCAGCACGAACAAAACGGCGTCGGTTGCAATCCCCAAGGACCAGATCACCGGACGGGCGAGGCGGCTTAAAGCGTCGAGCGGACGCCCCATCAAACTCGCAATGCGTTCCGGGTTGGAAAGGGCAAGTCGCTTGGGCACGAGTTCGCCAATGACGAGCGAAAGAAACGTCAATGTGACTACGACCGTTCCCATGCCGATTGCTTCGGCGTATGGGGCGAGCCCCGACCACCGGGCGAGTTGCTTGGCAATTTCCTGGGCTAAAGTCGCCCCACCAAACGCACCCGCCAACAAGCCAACCAGCGTGATTCCCACCTGCACCGAGGGCAGAAAGCGGTTCGGCTCTTCGGCTAGCTTGAGCGCCGCCCGTGCTCCGCCTTTGCCGCCGTCCGCCAGCAACCGCAACCGGCTCTTACGCGATGAAACCATCGCCATCTCTGTCATCGCAAACACCCCGTTGGCGACCAGCAACAGAAGGATGATGAGAATCTCGAGGGTGATCGCGCTCATGATTTCAGGTGGTGCGCGCCGCCGGTGGCGATGGCGGCGGGCGGAGGACTGACCGCCCCGCCACCCGTGGGCAGGGCCACCTTCTTCGGCTTCAACAACGACCACACCACGCTCGTCGCAAGAATCAGCACGATCACTCCCAGCGACACCAGCGTGTCAATCTTCCACGCCGTGTGCGACAGAATCATCTTCACGCCCACGAACGATAGCACCACGCCCAGGCCGATTTTGAGGTAATGAAACTTGTCCATCACACCCGCCAGCGCGAAATAGAGCGACCGCAGCCCGAGGATGGCGAACACGTTCGATGTATAGACGATGAACGGGTCTTTCGTGACCGCGAAGATCGCTGGGATTGAATCCACCGCGAAGATCAGGTCCGTGAACTCCACCAACAACAGCACCACGAACAATGGCGTCGCCATGCGCAACCCGTTCTCGCGCACGAAGAACTTGTCACCACGATACTCCGGCGTCACCGGCATGAGTTTCTTGAACCAGCGCACCACCGGATTCCGCTCGGGGTGAATCTCCTCCTCGCGCTTCACGATCATCTTGATGCCCGTGAGGATGAGGAACGCGCCGAACACGTAGATGATCCAGGCGAACTTCACGATAAGCGCCGCACCCGCCGCGATCATGATGGCCCGCATGATCAGCGCGCCGAGAATGCCCCAGAACAGCACCTTGTGCTGATATTTGGGCGGCACCGCGAAATAGGAGAACAACAGCGCGAACACGAATACGTTGTCAACGCTCAAGGATTTTTCGATGACATAACCCGTGAAGAACTCCAACGCCTTTTGCGAACCGGCGAAATGCCACACGCCCGCGTTGAACACGAGCGCCAGCACCACCCACACGCCTGTCCACGTCAGGGACTCGCGCAGCGACACAATGTGCGACTTGCGATGAAAAACTCCCAGGTCCAGCGCGAGCATCGCGAGGATGAACATGTTGAAACCGACCCAAAGCCAAATTGTATCAGTCATATCTTTTAATTGTCGAACAGTGACACTTTACGACGCACCAGCCGAGGGACTAATCGTATGTTCAGAAGCGACCGTTAGGATTCTCCGAAGTGTGGCGGCGACCTTCCGTGGGGCCGCTCGTGGCTCGGCCCCCCTGCTTGACCCGGTCACGGTGGCTGGAACACGTTGATATGCATCGAGAAACACGGGAGGCTACTATCCATTCCCGCCTGGTGGTCGCACCACCAGGGCGGAGCAGGGAAGCTCTTTAAGCAAACGCTCAACCGTCGAGCCGAGCAAAACGTATTTCAAATTTGTCTGGCCTTTGGAGCCAAGAATAACGAGGTCGGCGTCCACGTTCCGGCAGTACTCTGCGATGCCGTGGCCATGGGTCTTGCCCTGGTGCACTGACACGATCGGGTCCGCCTTGGCGGCCCCGTCCGCGAATTGGCGGAGGTTACCCTCGAGGATGGCGCGATAGCTCTGCTCAAAATCCTCCAGCGCGGGCAGGTCGGTGATGGAATTCCAGACTCTCCACTCCGGTTGGAACACGTGGAGTAAGTGCACCTCGGCTCGGTCTCGATCTGCCACGCGCCAAGCTTGGGCCACTACTTCGCGGGAAGCTTCCGAAAAGTCCACACAGGCGACAATACGGCGAAACGGCTGCGCGTGAATCGCATTAACCAGCAGGACTTTAGTGCCGGCTTTGCGCAGGCACTTGGTAGCCAGCGTGCCCGCGCCATTAGGCAGCAGCGAGTCACCCGTGACGCCAAGCACCAGCAAATCAGCCTTCTTGGAACGGCTCTCGGCCAGCAGCACCTCGAGCGGCACGCCGTTGATCACCTCCCGGCTGTGGCCCGCGGGAGCTCCCGCCTCGCTGGCCCAATCTGCCAGGCGGGCGATTGCGTCCTCCCGCATCCGTCCGCGCATCCCGTCCAGCGTCCGTTGCATGGTTTCGTCGGTCGAATTCAGCGACGGCGGGGGCATGACGTGCAGGATGCGCAGGTCGGCGTCGTTCCAGCGTGCCAGGCGCACGGCCTGCTCCAGAGCGCTGCGCGAGCACTCTGAAAAATCCACGCGAACGAGAATGGTCTTGAGCTTGTTCATAGTTCATCGTTCTTGAGTGCGGCCAGCATCAAGTGAATTCAGGTTTGGAGTCGGTCCAATTGATGATTTATTTGCGCCGATTGCTTTGAGCCGCTCGCGCAACCACGCCAGCCAGCGTCGCGCCCAGTGGAACTCGATTGCCAGAATGGCCAGGGCGGCGGGAATCACCACCAGCGCTGGCCCTGGCAGGACGAGCATCGCGATGCCAGCGGCCAGCACAGAACCGCCAGCGATGGCGACGAGAACTTTCTTCATTAGGTTCATGCGTTGGAGTGGTGAGGGCGTGGCACAATTGAGCGATTTGGATTTGGAGACTTCATGAGCCCGGCTGCCGGACCAGGATCCGCGGCGGCAGCGCGCGGGAAACAGGAATCACCGGCGGAACCGGAGGACGGTTCGGGCCTCTCCCCGCGAGCGCGCGGCGGATCATGAAAAACTCACCCACGTTTTCCGGCGTCAACAGGCCAACGCATCGGCCATCCTCGATCACGGTCATGGTCAGGCCACCCTCGGCGCGCACTTCTGCCAGAGCCTCATCCAGTGATTGATTCGCTCGCAAACTGACGAAGTCCGAGCGCATCACGTCGCCGACCACCGCCAGGTCGCCCCGTTCGCGCAACGCTCGGAACAGCGCGCCGTGGTCCAGGATGCCCACTACGCGCCCACCCTCCACGACCGGGAAATCCGTCTGCGAGCCGGCCAGCAGGAGTTGCGTCGCGTCCGCCAGCGAATCCCGCGGCGAGAGGGTGCGGAAGTCAGTGAGCATGGCGTCGCGCACGGCCGCGCCGGCGAACGAGGACTTCATCTGCGCGGCGGCGGCTTCTTGCGTCGCGCCGATCCAAACGAACAACGCGATCAGCAACAGCATCGGGTTGCCGAATAATCCGGCGAAACCAAAGATCACGGCCATGCCCTTGCCGATGGCGGCGGCGATGCTGGTCGCGCGGGCGTACTCCATGCGCATCGCCAGCAGCGAGCGCAACACGCGGCCGCCGTCCATCGGGAACGCGGGCAGCAAATTGAACACCACCAGAAACACATTCGCCACGAGCATGCGCTCGATGAAACCGCCGCTCGTAACGCTCAGCTCCGACGGCAGTTGCCACGAGTTGCGCAAGAACAGCCCTGCGAGCAGGCCGCCGGCGATCACGACATTCACCGCTGGCCCGGCCAGGGCCACGACGAATTCCTGCCACGGTTTGTCCGGCATCCGCTCGAGGCGCGCGACGCCGCCGATGGGCAGGAGCGTAATGTCGTGCGTGGCGATGCCGTAACGGCGCGCGGCGAGGGCATGGCCGTATTCATGTAGTAACACGCAGACGAACAGGCCGGCAAAGAACAGCACGCCGCCGATTGCCGCGCCTGCGCTGCCTGCCGCGATGCCTTGGCTGAGGCCGATGAAGGCCAGCAAGATCAGAAAGGTAATGTGGAGGTAAACGTCAATGCCGAGCCAGCGCCCGAGGTGGAGCGCCGAGCCCATGGAGGATTTGGTTTTCATGTTCATGGTCCTTTTCGTGTTAATGGTCTTGGAGGTTTAAAGCCGACCGCGCGGCGCGGGTCTTCGCCGCGGGCGCGGATGAGTTGCTTTTCAGCCGCCGCAACTGTTTCGCGGCGCGGTTGGTGATCGCCTCCCGCAATTGCGTAAGCGCCTTGGTGAACGCCGCACGGAGGGTGTAGTCGCTGCTTTCAGCGAAAAGGTCCGGCCCGGGAGTGATCAGTCGAATGTGCACCGCGAACGGCGGGCGGGACACCGATCGACCTTCGAGCCGCACATTGGCTTCGTCAATCCAGCGGGCCTCACCGAGCGCCAGGATCTGTTCCTCCACCCAGCGGTCCAGCCCGTCACGCGAGCGGATATTCAAATGCTGCAGGTTGATTCTCATGTTTGTGGTCAGGTTTCGTTCCAGTGTTAAGAGGCGCTGTATCATCAATCCCGTGATCGGTTGCCCGCCAGCAGTGGCAGCAAGTGCCACAGCAAGTAGGCCAGCGAGGTCACGAATGCCGCCACGTAGGTCCACGCCGCGGCGTCGAGCACTCTTTTCACCCCCAGCGCTTCCTCGCCCGGTGCGATGTAACCGAAGTTCGCGAGCACCGCTTTGGCGCGGCGCGACGCGTCGAACTCGACGGGCAGGGTGACGAGATTGAACAGCATGATCACACCCCACGCTACGGCCATGACCAGCGCGCCGGTCAGCGGCTGAATCAAGCCCGTAAACATGCCCAGCAGCGGCAGCCACATGACCACCTGGCCGGCGAACGTGGTGATGCCCACCGCCGCCATGCGCCAGTGCAACGGCTGGTACGCGGACGCGTGCTGAATGGCGTGACCGCACTCGTGTGCCGCCACGCCCAGCGCCGCCACCGTGCGCCCGTGAAAATTGTCTGGCGAGAGCACCAGCCGTCTGTGGATGGGATCGTAATGATCGCCCAGCATCCCTTCACCCTCAGCGATCTGGACATCATAGATGCCCTTGCGCCGGAGAATCTCCGCGGCCACTTCCGCGCCGGTAAGGCCTGAGCGCACGGGCACTTGGTTGTAGCGGTTGTAAACCGTCTTCACTCGCGCCGCCGCCCAAAGCGACAGCGCCATTGTGCCGATGAATAAAATCCAAATCATAATGTTTCGTTTTCGGTTTTCGCCGTTGCCTTCGCTTCACCCGAAGTGTCAGGCGTTCGGCGTTCACAGCGGCAAGGTGCATTCGCAACAGGGACCGGACTAATACGACCTTTCGAATGGACACTTCGGATAATCCGAAGCATTATCGCCGGCATGGAATGGCTCAATTATCATCATCTACGCTATTTCTGGGTCGTAGCTAAGGAAGGCGGCCTCAAGCGCGCCGCGGACAAGTTGCACGTTTCGCAGCCTTCGATCTCGGAGCAGATCAAGGAGCTTGAGGATGCCGTCGGTGAACCGCTTTTCCGTCGCAGCGGGCGTTCCAATGTGCTGACGGACGCCGGCCAGGTGGTACTGCGCTATGCCGAAGAAATCTTTGGCCTCGGCGCCGAAATGATGCGTGCCGTTAAACAACGGCCTGGGCTCCAATCGCTCCGCTTTTATGTCGGCGTCGCCGACGCCCTCCCAAAGCTGGTGGTCAACGAAATTATTAAGCCGGTCCTTAGCATGACTCAAACCGTGCACATTCTCTGTCGGGAGGGAAAAATGGAGGACCTGCTGGCGCAGCTAGCCGCGCACAAGCTTGACATCGTGCTCGCCGACGAACCGGCTTCCAGCAGCCTCAAATTCAGGGCGTTCACACACCTCCTGGGCGAATCGGCGGTGTGCTTTTGCGCTTCCTCCAAGCTGGCCGCCCGCCTCCGCAAAGGATTTCCGGCCTCGTTGAATGACGCCCCTGCTCTCTTGCCGAGCGAAAATACGGCCATGCGGCGGTCCCTCGAAAAGTGGTTTCAAGAAAAGCAGATTCGCCCGCGGGTCATTGGTGAGTTTGACGACGCGGCCTTAATGAACGTAATGGCTGCGGATGAGAAGGGCTTCGTCCCCATCTGGAAAGTGATACTTTCCGAGGCCGCCGCTCGCTTCCAACTTCGCGAGATCGGAGCGGTCGATGGCTGTCTGCAACAGTTTTATGCGATTACGGCAGAAAGGAGGATTGTCCACCCCGCCGCCGTGACGATAACGGAAGCCGCGCAAGCCAAGTTGTTCGCGCACTCAACCTAATCGAGGGCCCTCGGGGCGCAACCGCGCTCTGCGTAACGCAACTTAGCGCTCCACGAGGTAGGAGGCCGGCATGCCCTGTGCCTCACGATTGCCCCATAAACTCAGCCCAGTTTGAGCGCTGGAGATACTTCCACGTCTTTCCCTCAACCACCTCCAGGGCGAACAGGTGAATCCAGCCGTTCTCCACCAGTTCTGCTACGGACGCGTGTTTTTCCAGAATTGCTTCGACCTCCTGCCGCGACGCCTCGAGCACGACGCTCAACCGCAACGGTTCATGCCGCCACTGGCTGCCATCGTGCAGCGACTGCAGCGGCAGGCCTGTCTGCAAATCTCCGCCGTTCCCCTGCCACACGCCAAAGGTGCCGACCACGTTGTGCGTGACCTTGTTGCCACTGCCGAACAGTCGGTTGTTCACCGTCGAGCCATAGTATTGCAGGTTGATCCAGCTCCCCACCACCATGGGGGCGACCATGATGAGTTCAAGGACAGCCGCATTCGTGTCCTGGGCTGGGTCGTAATTGTGCAGGAACGTGCGGCCACCAAGGTTGCATCCCTTGGTCCGCTCGCGGGGCGCGGCGATGAAAGCCGCATTTCCCGCAAGTCCCCACTCGGGGCGCACCTGCGCCCAGTCACGACTCCGGGCTAGCACCGCATCGTCGAGTTCGACTTCCGAAAGCCCGGATAGTCCCAGCGAGACGGCCCGATCGCGCCGGGCGGCCCGGGTCGCACCGGATAACCAACCTCTCACCTGGGTCAGGGCTTCTTCCTGATCGGCCGAGAGCTGCGGCGTGTCATACAACGAGACCTCATCGGTGGTGGTGTTATGCAGCCCGGCTACGAAAACCGTGTCCGCGGGAATTGCGATCCCCTCGGTTTTCAGCGCTTCCCGCACAGCAGGCTGGTTCAGAATCGCCACGGCAACTCGCGCGTTGGCGTCGCCGGCGTGGCCGCCGCACGCGCCGCAATCGAGTGCCGAGCCGTAGGGATTGTTGTTGGTAGCGCTGCCGTGCCCACAGAGTAGCACGATCGGTGCGAAGTTTGAGGTCAGTCCCATGTTGCGCAACGCTCCTATCGCCAAGGCAACTTGATCCGAGAGGGGAATGCCGGTTTCACCGTCGTGACCGTGGTGTTCGGCGCAACAGGTTTCCCGTTCGATGCGCGGACCGGGTTGGCCGTGTTCGCCGGGCGTCGTGTAACCTCTGGCGGGTGCGCCCAAGCCGAGGGAGTCTTTGGCCAGCTTCACGCCAAACCAGAGCCCGGCCGCTTCCACGAAGGAGAAGCAGGAGATCGCCGAGGTCTTGAACGCGTTCCAGGCCCCGAGCACCGTTCGCTTCACCTCCAGGCGTTCAAGTTGCGCGGCCTCACCACCCGCCTGGTCGGGGCGCGTTGCTTCACGCACCTTTACTTTCGGCGTCAACAGCACCGGACACCGCGCCGAGCCCCCGGCGTGACCAAACTTCACGTATTCAATCGGCATGCCAAAAAACCCGGCGAAGCCCAGGGTTTCGATTTTCGCCGACTGCGCCTCAAGCGACCGCCGGAACACCTCTGAGCGCACATCAATGCAGAAGACGGCTTGCAGCGTTGGTCTTCCGGCGTTCGTGGCGGGTGTGCCCCCGCATTTCGAGTGAACTTGGGAGAGCAACGAGCGTTGATAGGCGCACTCCAGCGCCTGCTGGGCGACGTAACGCGTCAAAAGGTCGTTGGCGATAGTGGTGTCTGCGCCTTTCTGCGCCAGCCATTGTTCCCGCCAGTTCCGTGCGAGTTCCGCGTCAGCACCAGACTGGTTCAGCAACGCCAGGTCGTAAACCAGCCGTATGGCCAGCAGGTTCTCCAGTGAATCGTCCCGCTTTCCGGCCATGGCCGCTTCTCGCACCCGAAACTGCACGTGGCTGCTCCAACCTCCGATGCTCATCAATTGCCGATGGAGGAAATCTACCTGGGCGTGCTCCGGCACGCCGAGGGCGGACAGGGCGCGTTCAATGACCTCCATGGGAGAAGCCGGAAGCGACTGCACGAACCGGCGGAAGTGCTTAAGTCCGCTCAATTCGGGATTAACATCGAGTTGCGCGGCGGCCTTCCAGGCAGCGAACAGATCCAAGTGCCGCCACGGCATCCGCCACGAGGATTGGCCCTGGTCGTAGTAAGCCGAGCACCATTTGGAGATTTCCTCGACCACCAGCGCGGCCCAATCCCGGCTTTGCCGCGTGTCCAAAAAATCGGCGAAGGTGAGCACGCGAGCGGACGTCGGCGAGTCCTTCGCATCGCGCAAGGCCCGCGCCAATCCCGCCAGGCTGGAGTAATCTATTTGTTCCGCCCAACGCGAAGGAAGGGTCCGGGCCGCGCAATCGGCGGCGGTCGCGAAGTCTGGTTCGGTGATGCGCCCGGCTTCGATGGCTTCCAAGTAATACTCCTCCGCCATCAGCATGTCGCCATGGCCCACCCGGCGGATCAGCGCTGCAGCTTCGATGAAGTGCCGGTCGCTGAGGCCGAGAAATGGATTTACCGCCACGAAGTTCTTCAGGGGCCAAAGTGGTGGAATGCGCCGGCAGGCTTCTTGCACAGTATCTTGAAGTTCGGAAGGCAAGTCAGTGTTAACAGGTTCAAGCACGGTTTGCATGGTTCTACATTTCATTTCTGGGAAGATTGCTGGCTAACGGGCCAAAGGGCGGCAACGCAGCGGTTGGCTAAGGTGTTGAAGTAGAAACCATTGCGGGCATGAACGTAAACCGCTTGCAGCCAGGGTCGGTTTGACCATTGGGGCAACCCGGTTTGAATCACGAGCACCAGGAGGAACAGCGCCAGCAGTGTGCCAATCAGCACCGCGCCGGGCCACGACAGCAATTGCGAGTTGGTCCACGCCGGTTCGCCCAACAGACGGGTGAAGATTTCGTGCAGCGAGTAGTAGGTGCTCACCGTGGCTACGCCCAATGCCGCACCGAGCGCTGCTAGTTTAAGGTTCAGCGTGTGGCACCAGAAATTCCACAGCGCATAGGCCACGGCCATCGTGAAGGCACAACCGAGCACCAACAGACCGGGATTCTGGGTGAACCCCACACCAAAGAGCCGGCCGAGTCCAACTGCCAGGAGAATCGCCACTGCGAAGCAGGCCCCGAGAGTCAGTGGGTGCGCCCGGGGGCGACCGGTCGGAATCCAGGCGGATTTCGCCATGTTGACAATGCTGCCGGAGGTCAGGAAGGCGTGGGCCTTGTAGAGTGAGTGCGCCACCAGATGCAGCACCGCCAGTGAAAACGCGCCCAGGCCACATTCCAGCATCATGAAGCCCATCTGCGCTACGGTGGAAAACGCCAGCGACCGCTTCACGCTCGCGTGCGTGAGCATCACCACAGAGGCAAACAGCGCGGTAAATGCGCCGAACAGAGCGAGCGTGGACATGGCCCCGGGCGACAAAGTGACCAGCGGACTAAGGCGGATGATCAAAAAACCGCCCGCGTTGATGATACCCGCGTGCATAAGCGCTGACACGGGCGTGGGCGTCTCCATCGTGTCCGGGAGCCAGCTGTGGAAGGGGAACTGGGCCGACTTCATCATGGCCGCCGCCACCAGTAGGACGGCAACCAGGCCGATGCTCGATTCCATGTCGGCACCGTGCGCGTCGCGCAGTTGCCCGGCGGCGGCGAATAATTCGGAAAACCGCCAGGTATGAAATTCGCCATACACGAGCGCTAAGACCGTCAGCAAGCCAAGATCGCCCAGCCGACTGATGAGGAATTTCTTTCGCGCGGCCAGAAGCGCTCCCGGTCGGTGCGGGTAAAACACCAGCAGCTTGTGCAGTGACAGGCTTGTGGCGACCCAGGCCAGCACAAATTGCAGCAGGTTCCCTGAGATCACCAGGGCGAGCACTGACCCGCCCGTCAGGCAGAGCCATTTGGTGAAGCGTCCCTGCTCCGGGTCGCCGGCCATGTAATGGATCGAGAAGCGTGTCACCACTGCCAGGAGAAAGGCGACCAGCACCAGCACGATCGCCGACAAGGTGTCGAAGAGAATTCCCAGTTCCACCGGCCCTGCCAGCCTCCACGCGATGTCTGCCGGGCCGCCAAACGCCAGGGCCACGGCGGCGCCAAATGCCAGCCCGAAGGCCGCGAAGGCCAGTGCGGCGCCGGCCCGGGCGGTTTGGTGCGCGTGCCGGTTCATCCAGGTGGACGGCAGACAGCCAAAGAGCAGCAGGGCCAGCGGCCCGGCAGCGGCCAGCCCGGCAGCCAGGTAAGTCAGAGTGTCGTTTGTCGGCGCTAAATTCATCACGGGCTCAACCTACCCCGCGGCGGCGAATTTCATCCAATATATTGTTTGAGACATTTCGTTCGCTTTTGTAAATGTATTACCATGTCGTTTCTGAACTATCACCACTTGCGATATTTCCGGGCGGTGGCCAACGAGGGCAACCTGACTCGCGCGGCCTCGCGCTTGCGAATCTCTCAGTCGGCGCTGAGCATCCAGTTGCGGCGGCTGGAGGAGAGTCTTGGGCACGAGCTGTTCCAGCGGGAGAACAACCGCCTCAAGCTGACCGCCTCCGGCCGGTTGGTCCTGGATTACGCCGAATCCATTTTTCGCACCGGCGAGGAGATGATGGCCATGCTGGATCGCCATTCTCCCGTGCGGCCCAAGGTGCTGTCCGTGGGCGCGGTGGCGACATTGTCGCGTAACTTCCAGATCGAGCTCCTCAGGCCGTTTCTGAACCAGTCCGACCTGCAGGTCGTGGTCCGGTCGGGCAGCCTGCGCGAGTTACTGGCTCAGCTCGAAGCCCATGCTATTGATGTCGTCCTTTCCAACCTTCCTGTGAAACGGGAGGCCCACACCGGCTGGCATAGCCATCTCCTGGGCGAGGAGCCGGTCAGCTTGGTGGGCCGGCCGATGAAGGTGCGGCGGCCGTTTCGATTTCCGGACGATTTGCGGGAAACGCCAGTGATCCTGCCTGGTTTGGATAGTGACATGCGGGTGGCCTTCGATCTGGTCCTGGAACAGGCTGGCATACAACCCGTCATCGCCGCCGAGGTGGATGACATGGCCATGTTGCGGTTGATGGCACGGGCATCGGACGCACTTACGCTGGTGCCGCCTGTGGTGGTGCGCGATGAGCTGCGTGAGGGGGTGCTGGTCGAACGCCACCGGCTGCCTCAGATCAAAAAGGGATTTTACGCCATTACCCCCAGTCGGCGCTTCCCCAATGAACTGGTCCGACAGTTGATTGAGCGTAGAAAATGACGCCGGCGCAGGCGCGGTGGGGCTTGCTTGCCTGTGGCGCTCAGGCAAAAGGCTCCCCAAGCATCCTCAGCCACCTGGCAGCGGGTGGGGCAGGCACGCGCCCTCGCCAGAGCACATGAATTTCCAGTTTGGGCAGCGATGGGCGAACCAGCTTGCCTACCAGCCCGCCGGGCAGTGCGTCGGCCAGCAACAGGCTGCAAGGGGCGACTCCAAACCCGGCCCGTACCATCCAGTGCATGGAAGGAAAATCCTCAGCCGCGTGCAGCGCCGTAAGATTCACGCCGTGTTTCGCGGCCAGTTCGAGGAAGTTCCGTCCGAAATGCGGGTTGTCCCGAAGAAGAACCAAACGCAAACCATCGAGTGCGCCAAGCGGAACGACTTCGTTTTTGGTCAGGGGATCGTCGGCCCGCAACAAGACGCCCTGTTGCTCCACTGCCAGCCTGCGGTGGGCCAGGGCTTTGCTTTCCGGGGTCCGCCCAAGCATTAGGTCGAGATCGCCATCCAGGAGCTTGTGTTCCAGGCGATCCTGATAGCCTTGCTGCACTTGAACCTCCACGCCGGGCAGTTCGCGGCTCAATCGGCGGAGCGAATCCGCCACCGCGCTCGTCGCCGCAGGCGGAATGAGGCCCAACCGAAGAAGTCCCGTCTCCCCATGCGCCACTTCACGCACTTTGCGCTGCAGTCCATCTGCCCGGTTCACGATCGCTTCGGCTTCGGGCAACAGGGCGCGTCCGGCCGGGGTGAGCCCGCTCATGCGGTTGCTTCGTTCAAAGAGCATCGAACCCAGCGCTGCCTCCAGTTGCTGGATGTGCGCCGTGAGCGCAGGCTGCGCGAGGTTCAACCGGCGGGCAGCGCGTGAAAAGTGTTGTTCCTCGGCGACGGCGAGGAACGAACGGAGCCAGCGTAGTTCAGGTGTCACCGGGCAGAGCATGATAGGGAAACGCGATGGTGGCAATCAGAACGTTCGATTTTGGAGATGACTTCTGTGCGCATACTCTTGGTGCATGAAATCGAAACGGGTACTTATGATTGTGGCCAACCCGGCGGTATCCACGACGCTGGGCTGGCCGGTTGGCTTCTGGGCCTCGGAGTTAATTCACCCCTACGACACCCTTACCAAAGCCGGGTATCAGGTGACTATCGCCAGCCCGAACGGGGGGAAGGTGGAACTCGACAGCTACAGCGACCCGCGTGACGCCTCGGGCTATTCCAAGGACGACACCCTCTCGCTCTGGTATCTGAACAAACCGGAGTTCGTCAGGCTCCTTGAAAACACGCCGGGGATCAATGCAGTGAACCCGGAGAACTTCGATGCCATCATCGTCGCGGGCGGGCAGTCGCCAATGTTCAGTTTCCGCAACCATCAACCCTTGCAGGAGCTTTTTCTGGCATTCTATTCCAGCGGGAAGCCCAGCGCTGCCTTATGCCACGGGACATGCCTGCTGCTCGACCTGAACAGTGCAGACGGCACGCCGCTGATCCGTGGGAAGAAGATGACCGGGTTTGCCAACAGTGAGGAAGACTTCGCCGACAAAGTCGTGGGGCAGAAGGTGATGCCGTTCCGTATCGAGGACGAAGCCCGCAAGCTTGGCGCGAACTTCGTAACCGCGCCTGCTTTCCAGCCATTCGCCGTGTGCGACGGAAACCTCATTACCGGCCAGCAGCAGCACTCCGGTCATGAGGTCGCTAAACTCGTGTTGCAGGCGTTGCAGACATAGGCAAGTTGCTTAACGATAGAATACGATGGAGAATAGATTAATCGCCTTAGTGACCGGTGCCAATCGTGGCATCGGTTTGGAAGTCTGTCGGCAGTTGGCCAATCGTGGCAGTGTGGTGTTGCTCAGCGCACGCGGCCTCGCCAAAGCAGCCGCTGCGGCTGCGGAACTGTCACAGCCAGGCGGCACGGTTCATAGCGTGGCGCTCGACGTGTCGGACGATAAATCGGTGGCAGCCGCAGTCCGTTGGATTGAGTCGAAATTCGGGCGGCTGGACGCGCTGGTCAACAATGCGGGTGGCAATTTCGATATAGCCAATCAGGCAAGCACCGTACCCATGGATTACGTGCGCGCGACTTTGGAGATGAACTTGATTGGAGCGTGGCGCGTCACTCAGGGGATGTTGCCATTGCTGCGTCAGAGCGAGCATGGGCGCATTGTGAACGTTTCGAGCCAGGTGGGAGCGTTTGAGGGAGAGGGCGGGTTCGGTCTGCAACTCATGGGCGGGGCGGCACCGGCCTACGCGGTCTCCAAGGCGGCGCTCACGGCGTTGACGGTCAAACTGGCGGCTGAATTGCGCGGCAGCAAAATTCTGGTGAATGCCGTCTGCCCCGGTTGGACTGCGACCTATCCCGGCGCAGCAGAGCAAGGCGCACGACCTGTCGCCGAGGGTGCGGGGAGTGTGGTCTGGGCCGCAACACTGCCTGATGATGGCCCAACCGGCGGCTTTTTCCGCGACGGAAAACCGTTGCGTTGGTAGTCGGGGCGATTCAGTTCACAAAACATCAATCGAGAAGAGATAATATGAAGATCGGAATCATTGGATCAGGAAACGTCGGCAGCGCCCTTGGTAAACGCTGGGCGGCAGCCGGACACGACATCAAATTCGGTGTACGCAACACGGCCAAGCCGGAACTGGTTGCACTGCTGCAGAATATCGGCGCCCGCGCCAGCGCGGGCAGCGTTGCCGAAGCCGCATCGTTTGGGGAAGTTATCGTGCTGACCACGCCGTGGAACGGGACGCAGACAGCCATTGAAAGCGCCGGCCATCTGGCAGGAAAAATCGTTGTAGATTGCACCAATCCATTGAAGGCCGATCTCAGCGGCTTGAGCGTTGGCCTCGACACCTCCGGTGCCGAACAGGTGGCGCAGTGGGCCAAGGGGGCGCGAGTGGTGAAGTGCTTCAATTCCACCGGCGCAGAGAACATGACCAACCCTAAGTTCGGCTCCGACCGGACCGTGATGTTCCTTGCTGGGGATGATGAGGCCGCCAAGGGCATGGTGTCGAAGCTCGGCGAAGACCTCGGCTTCGAGATGGTGGATGCCGGCCGGCTCGAGATTGCCCGGCTGCTTGAGCCAGTGGCGATGCTCTGGGTGCATCTCGCGTTCCGGCGTGGCTTCGGACGCGACTTTGCCTTCAAGCTGCTCCGCCGTTGACAAACCAGCTCACGTGAAACCCACCCGACTGGAAGCCTTCAGTGATGGTGTCATCGCCATTATCATCACGATCATGGTATTGGAGCTGAAGGCACCGCATGATTCAGACCTCGCAGCTCTTGCCAGGCTGGCACCTATCTTCCTTAGTTACCTGCTCAGTTTTGTCATCGTGGCAATTTACTGGGTCAACCATCACCACCTGATCCATCTGGCACGAAAGGTGGACGGTAAAATTCTGTGGGCTAATCTCCACCTGCTGTTCTGGCTTTCGCTGATGCCGTGGGTGACGGCGTACCTTGGCGAGAATCACGCCACTCCACTCGCGGTCGGACTGTACGGAGGAGTGGCTATGGCTTGCAGCGCAGCTTTCTACCTCTTGCGCCAAAGCATTGCGTGCCAACACCGGAATGAGCTGGAGCTTTGTGAGTTGCACCGACGGATGGGGATTAAGAACCTGATTGCGTTGGGTTTTTACCTCGCCGCCATCCCCCTGTCGTGGGTGCTGGTTCCATTGGCTCTCGTGCTGATCGCGGCGCCAGCCGTGATTTACTTTTTCCCTGATCGGCGCGTGGAGGTGCTGCACGGGAGCGCCTGATAAAGGGAGTAATCGCGCAGGTCCTTGAGTTGGGAATGCGGAGCTCCCCCAATGAACCGGCCCGACAGTTGATGGGGCGCAGGAATTGAAGCCAGTGCAGGCGTGGTGGCCGGGCCCTACGCGAGGCTCGCGGCTAATTTGGAGCCGCGCCGGCGTGATTCGGCGGCCAGAGAGTTCATGAATTGCCGGACTCGCCCGCGCAGGGCGGCATCGCTGGCGGCGAGAATCTTCACCGCCAACAGCCCCGCGTTTCGCCCCCCGCCAATGGCCACCGTGGCGACGGGAACCCCGCCTGGCATTTGAACGATGGAAAGCAAAGAGTCGAGGCCCTTGAGGGCCTTGCTCTCGACGGGCACGCCGACTACCGGCAATGGCGTGTGGCTCGCTACCATGCCGGGCAGATGTGCGGCGCCTCCTGCTCCCGCGATGATAACACGCAGACCGCATTTCTCGGCGGTCTTCGCGTAACGCGCCATATCGTCGGGCGTGCGATGCGCCGAGACGACGCGCACTTCGTAAGGGATATTGAATTCGACGCACACGTCAGCGGCTGGTTTGAGGGTGGGCCAGTCCGAGTCGCTGCCCATGATGATGCCGACGAGCGGCTTGGTAGGAAGTTTCCGAGTCATGCTAAAATTCTATGTTCCAGGTGGGCGTCCGTGACCGCGCCAAGCGATGCGGACGTGACGGAGTGAGCGTACTTGGCGAGCACGCCGCGGGTGCAACGCGGCTTCGGTTGACGCCACGCTTTCCGGCGTGCCGCCAGTTCTTTTGCCGGCACATCGAGCGTCAGCGTGCGCTTCAAGGCGGCGATGACGATGCGGTCGCCGTTCTTCACCAGAGCAAGCGGGCCGCCGTTGAAAGCCTCGGGCGTGATGTGGCCGACCACGAAGCCGTGCGTGCCGCCGGAGAAACGCCCGTCGGTGATGAGCGCCACGTCGCTGCCGAGGCCCTGGCCCATGATGGCGGAGGTCGGCCCGAGCATTTCGCGCATGCCCGGCCCGCCGCGCGGACCTTCGTAACGGATGACCACCACGTCACCCTTGCGAATGCGTCCAGCGAGAATTGCCTTCATCGCGCGCTCTTCCGAGTCAAAAACCCGCGCGCGTCCGGCGAAGCTCAGGCCTTCCTTGCCGCTGATCTTGGCGACCGCGCCTTCGGGTGCGAGGTTGCCGCGCAGGATGACGAGGTGGCTGTCGCGTTTGATGGGATTGGCCAGCGGCCGGATAATCGTTTGCCACTCGGGATAAGCCGGCGCGTCGGCGAGGTCTGCGGCAAGCGTCCGGCCGGTGACGGTGCGGCAATCGCCATGCAGGAGGCCGGCCTCGAGCAGCGTGCGCATGAGCGGGCGGATGCCGCCGATGGCGATGAGTTCGCTCATCAAATGCTTGCCGCTGGGCTTGAGGTCGGCCAGCACCGGCACGCGACGTCCGAGGCGCGTGAAATCGTCCAGCGTAAGGCGCACACCGGCGGCGTGAGCGATAGCGAGCAGGTGCAACACGGCGTTTGTCGAACCGCCCAAGGCAATGACGACCGTGATGGCGTTCTCAAACGCGCGGCGTGTCATCAGGTCGCGCGGCTTCAGGCCGAGGCGCAGCAGGTTTAGCACCGCTTCACCGGCGCGCCGGGCGTCCTCGAGTTTTGCGGGCGAAACGGCATTTTGCGCCGAGCTGTCCGGCAGGCTCAAGCCCAGGGCCTCGATCGCGCTGGCCATGGTGTTGGCGGTGTACATGCCGCCGCACGAGCCGGGGCCGGGAATCGAGCAGGCCTCGACCACCTGCAACTCGCGGTCGGTCATCCGGCCGGCGGCGTGCGCGCCGACCGCTTCGAAGACGGAGACAATGTCGAGCTTGCGATCTGAACCGGTCAGGCAGCCGGGGAGAATCGTGCCGCCATAGACAAAGACCGCGGGGCGGTTTAGCCGCGCGATGGCGATGAGGCAGCCTGGCATGTTCTTGTCGCAACCGCCGAGCGCGACCAGGCCGTCCATGCCCTGGCAGCCGGCGACGGTTTCGATGGAGTCAGCGATAACCTCGCGGGACACCAGCGAATACTTCATTCCCTCCGTGCCCATCGAAATGCCGTCGGAGATGGTAATGGTGTTGAAGACAATCGCCTTGCCGCCCGCGGTGTTCGCGCCGGCCTCCGCGGCGCGGGCGAGTTGGTCGAGGTGCATGTTGCAGGGGGTGACCATGCTCCAGGTCGAGGCGACGCCAATGACGGGTTTGGTGAAGTCTTCCGTCTTGAAGCCGACTGGATACAGCATCGCCCGGCTCGGCGCGCGGTGCGGGCCGTCGAGCACAATCGAGGAATGTGGACGAGGCAGTGTTTTGCTCATGGCTGGGGTTTTCCGAATTGAATCAAACTGGCGGCGCGCCGGGCGGTGGCAAGCGCTTCATTGAGTGTCGCGCCCAGCGCCGTGACGTGGCCCATCTTGCGGCCCGCGCCGCTCATGGCTTTGCCGTAGATGTGGACATGTGCGCCCGGCACAGCCAAGGCGCGTTCCAAACCGTGGGGATGGCCGGTCGCTTTCGCCGTGCCGAGGAGATTCACCATCACGGCGGCAGGCGCAACCATCGCGGTTGAACCCAGCGGCCAGCCCAGGACGGCCCGGACGTGATTCTCGAACTGCGAGCAGAGGCAGGCTTCGATGGTGTAATGCCCGGAGTTGTGAACGCGGGGTGCGAGTTCGTTCACCACGATGCCGCCGGCGCGCGTCAGGAACATCTCCACGCCGAAGCTGCCCACCGCGCCCACCGCCACCACGGCGCGCTGGGCGACCTCCGCCGCCTGGGCCGCGACGTCCGTGGGCACGGGTGCGGGAGCCTTGACGACGTGGCAGACATGGTCGTGCTGGACGGTTTCCACCACCGAATAACTGACGCTCGCACCGTCGCTACCGCGCGTCACCATTACCGCGAGTTCCGTCGTGAAGTCGCAGAACTCCTCCGCGAACAACTCGCGGCCCGTGTCACCGCCGAGCTTCTTCCAGGCCGCCGCCGCGTCGGCGGGTGAGCGGACGGTGGCGTTGCCTTTGCCGTCGTAGGCATTGCGCCGAGCCTTAAGCAATAGCGGCCAGCCGAGCTTTGCAGCGGCTTGTTCGATTTCGGCCAGGTTGGCCACGGCCTCAAATCGCGGGACAGGCAGGCCAGCTGCGGCGAGAGTCTGCTTTTGGACGAATTTATCCTGCACGAGCGCGATGCTGCGCGCCGTCGGATAGAGCCGATAACCAGCGTCCTCCAGCGCGCGCAGACTGGCGGCGTCCACGAACTCGTTTTCGAGGGTCACCACATCCACTTGCGAGGCGAGCTTCATGAGCGCTTCGGGATTGTCCCAGTCGCCGACAAGCGAATGCGAAGCGAGATTCGCCGCCGGGCTGTAATTGTTGCGCTCGAGCACGACCACATCGCAGCCGAGTTGGAGGCCGGCTAGCGCGGTCATTTTGGCCAGTTGTCCGCCGCCCACGATGCCGAGACGCGGGTTGATGGCCGAGGCCACCCGTGCCGGCTGGACTAGCTTTATGATATCGCGATCGTAGGTTTCGTGCATGTGCGTCTTAACCCGTGCCTTCCCTGCCGAAAGCGTTCCCGCCGACCGTGAGCGCGGCGCTAGCGTGCAGACTCGCGGCCGCGTCTTGCCCAAGCGCAGCGTTTGAGAGCTCGCGAATCGGCTGGGCCGGGCGGGTAACACATTCGCGCGCCTGTTCGCGAATGCCTGCGTCGAGGCGCCCTCTCAGAATAGCATTTTCCTGTCCTAATATTTCACTCAAACGAGGGAAACTTAATAGCGTCGCGACATAGCGCAAGTCGGCTCGCTCAACGGCATCGTTACCGCACACGTTTTGAACGCGACAGCAGTGCCCTTTTGCCCATGAACACCACGTTCTCCTAAGTATGGCCGGCGAACCCGAAGGCCTTCCAGATTACTTGAGAACGGACAGCGTCGCCATTGACAGACGCCGCGATTTAGTTGGGCAGGGTTTCCAGCTTCATTGCGTAGGAAAGGCAGAGCTACCTTGCGATTTTCCTATGTTTCATAAGTTTGATGTTGTTCAAGGCGTTGTCTGAGGCAATTCATTCCTGCCGAATTTGCTTTCATTTGAATTCAGCAACGCTTCCGAAGCGCCGCTTCAACGCCGTCGCCCGAAATTCAAAAATTCTCTCGATGTCTGGTCGCACGAACCGTCGATGCAGCAGGATGTCGAAGGGCACGGCGTAGCGCACCACGTCGCGGGCGAGAGTGCCGCCGTTGTGCGGTGTGAAGGTATGCTCGTGAATCCACTGACGATAGGGCCCGCGGAGTTGCTCGTCCACGAAGCGATGCGGTGGTTGCCAGGCGTTGATGCGCGTGCGCCAGCGCAGTGGCAGCCCGCGCACTCGCAGCCGGTAATCAATCAGTGTTCCCTCGCGCATGACGATCGGCAGCGGTGTAAGGATGCGGAAATTCAGCCAGGGTGGAGTGATGGCGTCGAGGTTGGCAGCGTTGCCAAAGAACAGAAACATTTCCTCGGGCGGCAGCGGAAGCCAATGCTCGCTCTTGAATTCGTGAACAGTCATAAGCTGTTCGCAGAGATGATGCGCGGTCCGACCGTCTTTTCCAGGTTCGGGTACGTGAGCAGGATTCCGCGCTCCGAGCTTTCCAGGACAGTCAACCAATCGAATTTCAGTTGCATACGTTTAGGTTCACTGTCAGGGCGTCAATTATTCTGGGCCTGCAACGCCGCATCCAACGCGTGGCTGATGCGGGCGACGCCTGCTTCGGTGGCAGCCCCGAAAACGCGCTCGCGAATCGCGCCGTTGCCATCAATGACCAGAATATTGGCCACGTCCTCTCGATAGCGAAACCGTTTACAGACTTTGCCTGACCAATCCATCATGACGGGGTATTGGCACGTGGCCTGAAATTTCTTGGACACGTTCCCTTGCAGAAATCCCGGCACGCCGCCCATGTCCGCCAGGCCGTGGATGTCAATGCGCTCGGCGTAACGAGGTTTGAGGGCGGCGATCCAGCCCTTTACTTCCGTCGAACCCTTCTTGTCGGCGATCGCCAACAGAGTAACCTTGGCGTTAGGGAAGGCCAGTTTCTGAGGTTTGCTGAACTGATCCTTTAATTCCACGAGTGCCGGAGCATTGGTGGGCCAGGGCGAGGACTCCTCGCCGCGAGCCAACACGCTGCTCAGCAACATGCCACTGAGCCAGAAAATGAATTTGAGTTTTATCATGCGGCTTTGACGGGTTCAATCCGAGTTGGCGCGCCGTAATGGCGCCCTTTCCATTCAAAAGGTCTGCCCAATAGGTGTCTCGCGAAGGCGTACCATTGAATGACTAGCAATGCGAGCACACCCAGTGGATGCAGCAAGGCGCTGCCCATGGGCTGACGAAAGATTCGCAGCGCGGCCAGGCGCGGCCCATAGGCAAGCAGACCGGCCAGGGCGGCGCCAAGCAAGCCCGTTGTTGATAGCGCGGACGCGAATCCCAACAGCAGGAACGGCAACACCTGTCCTCCCAGCAGCAGGGCTGTCATCGGTCCGATGGTTCCCGGGGCGGCCAAGCCTTCGGTAGCGTTCTTCCCGAGCCCGCGCCAGGTGTCACCGTCAGTGTGATACATCCTGCAGGTGGCCAGGTCGGTCGCGTCGAACAAATCGGTGCTGAAGCCCGCGCGCCGGAAGACCCGGGGAAGTTTGATGCCGTCATGCCTGGATTCTTTCAGCCGGGAGTGTCCGCCGCAGGCCACGTAGGCGTCGCGTCGGACGATAAAGAGTTGGCCGCAGCCGGCCGACATCGAGGCCCAGCGGGTAAGGCGCATACCGTGCATGGGGAGAAAGCCCAGCAAGATGAAATGGATCAAAGGAATCAGCAGGCGCTCTGAAAATGTCCCGAGTTCCTGCCGCGGTACACCGCTGGCCAGCGCGACGCCGCTGTGCCGCATGAACGCTCGCATTCGCTCCAGGGCGTTCGGGGTGAGCCGCACGTCCGCGTCCAGAAACAGCAATAGCGAATGGCGAGCGCGTCCAGCCAGCACGTGACAGGCATGTTGCTTGCCGCACCAACCGGCGGGCAGGGGAGGAGCGGACTCCAGCCGGACACGACGATCCAGCGCCGCGATGCTCCGGACAACTTCCGCCGTTCGATCCGTGGAGTGATCATCCAGGACAATCACCTCGTCATGCGGACCGCAACTTGCCAGTGCGGCGGTCAGGGTGGGGTGGATGTTCTTCTCCTCGTCGCGGGCTGGGATCAAAACGGAAATCCCGCAGTTTTCGCTGGCGACAGGCGTTTGTTTTCCGGTTGAGTCGGGGGGCGCGGATTCTTCACTTCGGCCGGCTTGCGGCAGCGGCCGATATGCCAGCAGATTGGCAAAGAACAAAACGCAAGGAGCGGCAGCTAACACCAGGGAGACGATGGCGAGAGTGTCAAGGTTCATTTGGTTCCATGCTCCTTCTGAAACGATTCCCCGCGCCAAGCGGCCTTGAAGGCGCGCCACAAGTCGTAAATGCCGCCCTGTCCGGCTCCGCCCCGCAGCAAGCACTCAAAATCTTCCGGGCAACGCCGTTGTGATTCCTTGGCCAGCGCGTCCTGTGTCCGGGCCAGTTCCCGCTCAAAGAAGCTGGTCCAGGCCTCGGGGCTGGGTTGCGGGCGGTGATCGCCACCCGAAACAGTCGGTTCGCCAAAGCGAACGAGGATTTCTGGCAGGCGCTCTTCCCAGAAGACATACTCGATGGCCAGGGGCACGTAAGCCGTCGGCGATTCGCGCGTTGCCAGGTGCCCGAGGCCGGCGGCAAAGCGAACTGGCCTTTCCCGTGGGTCTGCGAACCGACCTTGCGGAGTCAGGGCCAGCAGGTGGCGCGGCGATTCGAGGATGGTGTCGCTCACGCGGAGGAATTGCCGGGCGCCGCGGCGGGTATTTTGTTCCACCCCGAAAAATCCCAGGCGGCCAAAAAACTTGTATCGTTGCAGCATCCCGGCGTCGATGGGAGCAAACGCCGTGCGCGCGCTAAAAAGCTCTTCCTTTAGCAGGAGGCAGACGAGGGCATCCCACCACGAGGCGTGATTCGTGTAAATCACGAGCGGCAGCGCGGGCAGTTCCGAAGGCAAGCCGCTCTTGGACACGCGCAGCGAGTGGAAGTGCCGGCGGCAATAGCGCCGAGAATACCAGGTGAACCAACGCAGCCAGGGCGCCGAAACCGCTGGCAGCACTTCGCGGCGGCTTGGCCTGCGGCGAATGCTGGACAGCGGAGACCCGTCCGTGGCCCCGGGAGCGCCTAAAAGCGGGCGCGGACGAGTCCTCAACGTCGGTTGAATGGCTTCGATGGATTCCAATGGCATAGCGGAATCTCAGGCGGCAACTAACTCCGCTTGTAGCATTTCAGGCCGCGGGGTACTGAGCGCCGCTCGTTCCGCGACGCCATCATGGTCCAACGCGTCGGCGGCGATCCAGCCGCTCATTAGGACCATGGGCATGCCCGGCCCCGGATGCGCCGCGCCACCCGCCAGATACAGCCCGCGCAGATCTGGGGAGCGGTTGCCCGGTTTGAAGGCGCCCAGCAATCGTCCGTGGCTGGCCAGTCCGTAGATCGCGCCGTTCAAAACATGATACCGTTCGTGGATGTCCTGCGGCGTGAGAGTGCGTTCGAAAACAATGCGTTCCTCGAGGTCAGGCATCTGGCTGGTGCGCTTGAGTTTCTCGAGGATCACCCGGCGATATTCCGGCAGCATCTTTTTCCAGTCGTGATGCGGCCGCAGATAGGGCGTGTGGACGAGCACATAGAGCGCCTCGCCGCCCGGCGGCGCAGTGGCCGGCTCCGAACAAGTCGTCGCCGCCAGGTAGCAGGTCGGGTCGGGCGCGGGTTCGCCCCTGTTGTAAATCCAATCGAACTCCTCTTTCGGATCGCGGCTGAACACAAAATCGTGATGCGCCAGGTGCTCATACCGCTTCTTTAAGCCGAGGTAGAGCACGACGCCGGAGCAGGCCGGTTCGTAGCGGCGGCGCTTTTCGAACCGCGTGCCGACTGCACGGCTGAGCAGTTCGCGGTGGGTGCGGACTGCGTCGCAGTTGGACACGATCGCGCGCAGGGGTATTTCCTCTCCGTGCCCGGTTTGCACTCCGGTCACCTCGCCGCCGTGTGTCAGAATTTTGGTGATGTGTGTGCCGGTGCGGATTTGCACGCCCAGTTCGCGCGCCAGCTTTTCGAGGGCTGCCGGCACCGCGCGGGTGCCGCCAACTGGATACCAGACGCCCTCGTCGGTTTGCATGTGTGCGATGCCGCACAACACCGCCGGCGAGCCGTAAGGCGAGGAGCCGACGTATTGCGTGAAGTGGTCCATCATCTGGGCGACGCGCGGGTCGGGCGTGAACGATCGCACTGTGCCCGCGACGGTGCGGCCCATGCGCATGGCCAGCACGTCGCCCAGCACCTTCGGATCAAAGCTGGTTCGAAAGTCAAACATGTCGCGCAACCCACCAATGGGCCGGTAAAAGAAGTGACGTTGGGACACGTCATTTAGCCGCGCACTCAACTTGATGAAGTCGAGGTAGCGCTGGCCCGAGCTCGTGCCCGGCGCGAATTCGTCTAATTCGTCTGCCATCCGGCTCGGATCCTGCGCGAGGTTGAGCACGGAACCATCATCAAAGAAGCAGCGCCATTGAGGATCCAGCCGGATCAACTCGAGATAATCCTCCAAACGACGGCCCGCTTCACTAAAGACTCGCCGAAGCACGGATGGAATAGTGACGATGGTCGGCCCCATGTCGAAGCGGAAGCCCGCACCTTCGAGCTGGGCAGCTTTGCCGCCGAGCCAGTCGTTGCGTTCGAAGAGGATAACCTTGTAGCCCCGTGCGGCCAGCGTGCAGGCGGCGGCTAGCCCCCCCAGGCCGGCACCGATAACTCCGATAGATTCGTGTTGTGATGTTTTCATGATTTCCTGAATTGTGATCTGGCTCTGGTTAAAAGTGTGCGGATCAGTGAAAGGAGCGAACGGGACCGGCTTTTGAAACCGCGTCCTTGGGTCAAATTCAAATACGCCTCGAACAAAACCTCATCCCCAGCTTGGGGTGGCTGGAACGCCGGCCGGAAACGGCTGCGGGTCACGGTGACGACCTTCGGCCTGGTCAATTCCAGCAAACCTTCCGCGCCGCGTGTCACTCCAAAACCGCTGCGCTTTTGGCCGCCGAACGGAAGGCGAGCGTCGGCGGTCGGCAGGATGAGATCATTGATGGTGACTACGCCGGCATTGATCCGATCCGCCAGGGCGCGTCCCGTGATCTCGTCTCGGGTGAAAATACTTGCGGCGAGCCCAAACGCGCAGTCGTTCGCGCGCAATAGCGCCTCGTGGTCATCGGCCACCGTCACGATGGCCATGACCGGGCCAAAGACATCTTCGCGCAGCAAACGCGCCCTTGGCGGAACGCCCGCCAACACCACGGGCAAGTCGAGGCTGCCATCGGCACGAATTTCGCCGGTAATGAAATGCGCACCCAGCGCCAGCGCCTCCGCTAGCAATGGTCGAAGGTTTTCGGTGGCCGCCGCGGTTCGGATTTGCCGGCCTGGGCCGGTTTCGGCGTTAAGCCAATGCGACAACCGCCCTTCTAGTTCGGTCGCCACGCTGCGCGCGACAAAGACTCGTTTCGGTGACATGCAGGTGGCGCCGTCGTTGAGCCGCAGGCCAAACGCCAGCGCCTGGGTCGTCAGGTCGAGGTCAGCGTCCGCCCGAACGATCGCGGCGTCGCATCCGCTCAACTCCATGGTGGAAGGAGTCAATTGTGGGGCAAGTTGGGCTAGGATTTTTTCACCGGTGGCCCCTGAACCCGTGAACAGTACCTTGTCCGGGCCGGCCAGAATGGCCGCGCGCGCAGCCTCGGGCGCTTCGCCCAGGAGGGCGGCGAGTCCGGAGGGGAAACCGGCACGGGCAATGAAATTCAGCAAGGCGCGGGATGGTGCGCTGCCGCCCACCCCCGGCTTTAGCAGCACGGCGTTTCCGGCCACCAGCGCCTGAAGGAGCTGGATCCCGGGAAGGAACAATGGGTAATTGCCTGGCCCAATGATGAGCACCACGCCGAAGGGTTCACGCAGGATCTCACTCTGGACGCCCGCGAGCCAGAGGGGACGTTGATTGCGGCCCAGCCGGCGCGACCCCAGGATTCGTTCCGCATTTCGTTCCAGAAAGCGACACGCCTCCACCAGCGGGAGCACTTCGGCGGTGAGCGACTCCACCACGGGTCGGGAGCGCTCCATCGCCGAAGCCGCTGCCAACTCGTGTGCATTCTCGGCGATGAGCCTCCGCAATTCCCGCAGCAAGTCTAGCCGTCCCTTCACTGGCCGCTGCGCCCACCGGGTCTGCGCCAAACGCGCGGCTGACATCGCCCGTGCCGAGTCGGCTACCGGGTCCACGTCCTCTTCGCGTAAGACCAAAGGAAGGTTCACGGATTGTCGGCGCGGGTTCATTATTGAGCATCGGTTTGGCGTGGAGCCTCCGCTTGGACACGCGCGGGCCGCAGGCCGAGCAAACGGGCGAAGGTCTGGACCGCATCGGCCGACGCTGGTGTTTCACGATGCGCCGGCTCGGATTCTCTGGTATCAGGTATGGAGCCAGAGGGAGTTGGCACACCCAGGTCATTCAGAAGCAGCCTGCTGCTGATGCGAGCACTTTCGAAAATCACCGGCAAACCACTGCCAGGATGAGTACCACCACCGACCAGATAGACCCCGTCGAGGTCCTCGAAGCGATTGTGCGGACGAAGGTGGAGCATCTGATCGAGCGTGTGCGCCAGATTGAACGTCGCGCCGCGATAGATTTCATATTGCGTGTCCCAATCCGCTGGTGTGAGGACGCGCTCGTAGCGGATTCGGCTCGGGTCAAGGTCGTAGCCGGCCTTTTTGATTTGCTTCAGGATCAGGTTGCGATAGCGGGAGCGTTCCCGCGACCAATCCACATTGCGATGTTGATGGGTCACCGGCGCCAGCACGTAGAGCGCTGAATGGCCGCGCGGCGCGAGCGTTGGGTCGGTGACGCAGGCGTTCTGAACGTAGAAACTCGGGTCGTCGCTGAGGACATGCTGATTCTCTATCTCGTCGAGGTTCTGCTGGTAATTTTCCGCGATGTGAATCGTGTGATGCGGCAGGTCGAACTTGCCCTCCACGCCGAGATACATCATGAACGTGGAACAAGAGTATTTTTTCCTGGCCAGCTTGGCGTCGGTCCAGCGGCGACGGAGGCGATCCGGCACCAATTTCTCCATCGCTCGGGCAAAATCGGCGTTGACGACCACCGCGTCGGCCCGGTGAATTCCGCTCGCAGTCCGGACCCCTTGCGCCCGGCGCCCGGCGAAGAGAATCTCTTCCACCGGCTCATTGAGGCAGATTTCGACGCCCAGGCGCTCCGCGACCCGTGCCATGGCCGCGGTGACCGCCGAGCAGCCACCGAGAGGATGGAAAACACCGTGTTCGTATTCGAGAAAACTCAAGATGCTGAACAGGCTCGGGCACCGAAACGGGGACATGCCGAGGTACTTCGACTGAAAACAGAAAGCCAACCGTACACGCTCGTCTTTGAAGAAGCGTTGCAGGTAGCTGTCCACGGACTGGTGCGGCCGCAGAATAGGGAGCATTTTGAGCAGGCGCATCTGCAGCAAGTCCTGCCATCCGAGGAAGGGGTTCTCCAGGCACGGCTCCATTAGCTTGAGCTTGGTGCGGTTCTCGCTAAGAAAGCGCCGGAAGCCCGGAGCATCGGCGGGCGAGAGCGCGGCTATCTGTTTCTCCATGGCCGCGATGTCCGGCGTGCAGTCCAGCTTTCCTCCCCGGCCAAATTGAATTCGGTATTGAGGGTCGAGCCGGATCATCTCAACTTCATCCCGCAAGCTCGTTCCCGCGGCGGCAAAAATCTCCTCCAGCACCCGTGGATACAGGAAGAAGGTCGGACCGAGATCGAACTTATACCCCTCCGCCTCAAGGCTCGATGTTCGCCCCCCGATCATGGGGAGACGTTCGAGAATCTTTACCCGCAGTCCCGCTGCCGCCAGGAGAATGGCTGAACCCAAACCGCCAGGGCCCGCGCCAATGATGATCACTTGTTTATTCATGCTTGGAGGTGCTGGTGCTTACTCAGGAAAGCCACGGCAAGTAGGTATCGGCGGCGGCAAGCGCAACCGGAGGCTACTCGGCCCGGCGTTTCTTTGGTTTTGTTTTTGAAATTCACGGTCTGTTTTCAACAGCGGAGTTGCCTAATATGCAATCCAGCATGTCTACAATATGTCTAATATGCCGAAGATTGTCAAATGTTTGTTTAACTTTATTTTTTGCGAAGCAACTCGCTGATTCGCAGGGTTTTGTCTGTTATAGTTGGTTGTAAATAAGATATTTGTGGCGATATTCCAGGTTTTGCTTGCAGAACGGCTCGAAGAGTGTCTATATTTTGTTAAATATATGGCTGACGCACATCACAGCATGAAAGCGGTGGCGCAACGGACCGGATTGACCTCTCACGTCATTCGGGTTTGGGAGAAGCGTTACGGCGCCGTGAAGCCAACGCGCACGGGCACTAATCGCCGGTTGTATTCAGACGAGGAACTGGAGCGGCTTACCTTGCTCCGTGATGTTACGCGTGGCGGTCACAGCATCAGCGCCGTCGCCCGGCTGCCGGTGGAGAAGCTGCGACAACTCGTGGCGCCATCAAAGAATGGGACCGATGGCCTTTTTGGCGCCGACGCCGCCTCCCAAGTGCTTGCGGAATGCATCACGGCAATCAAGCGTCTCGATTCACACGCCTTGGAGAACACTTTTAAGCGCGGGGCCGCGGAGTTCGGCGCCCAGGGACTTTTGCGTCGTGTCATTGCGCCGCTCGCGCAGACCATCGGTGAGTTGTGGCGCGATGGAGCCATTACCGCGGCGCACGAACATTTCGCGAGCGCAGTGATTCGAGTTTTTCTGGGACATACGGTCCACGCGTTTGCCGGCACGGACGACGCGCCAGTTCTCGTGGTAGGAACGCCCAGTGGTCAATTGCACGAATTGGGTGCTCTGCTGGTGGGGGCGGCGGCGGCGAATATGGGCTGGTGCGTCATCTATATCGGCGCCAGCCTGCCCGCGGCGGAAATCGCTGGCGCCGTCCGTCAGAATCGCGCCCGCGCTGTCGCGTTGAGTTTGGTATACCCGGAGGACGATCCGCGCCTCGAGGGAGAACTGGAACGTTTGCGGGAGTTGCTGGGACCCGAAATCCCGTTGCTCGTCGGAGGCCGGGCCATGCTCGCTTATGGTGGCGCCCTCGAGAAACTCAATGCCATCCAAATCCGTGATCTGGCTCACCTGTGTGCCACGCTTGACGAGTTGCGCAAACCTGCAAAGAAATCAAACCGATGAAACACCTGTTTTCACCTAACATCGACACCAAAGGCCGGCTGCTGCGGGGCACGATGGCTGTGCTGCTTTTTGTCGGCGCAGGGTTCGGATTCGCGGCGGCGTTCTGGTTGGGCCTGGTGCTCGCAGTATCGGGAGCTTTTGTGCTTTTTGAAGCGTTGCGCGGCTGGTGCGCGTTGCGTGCGTGCGGAATCAAGACACGAGTCTGAGCGTTCTAGCCCTATTCCAAACTGACCAGGCCGCTCGGAAGATTGATCTAGCTGGAAGTGTTGTTGCCCCAGGCAGTGACAGTGTCGACGATCCTCGTGGCCGGCTCAGTGAAAGCTGTCGAAGCGCCAACAATGGCGGGCAGTTGACCGCTGAGCACGCCAATAACAACTGTCAGAATCAACCGTGTCCGTATCGTCGCAAATTTGGTCAAAAAACCGGCTTGGAGCGCAATTCAAAGCACTTCATGAAAGCCTGTGAGCGGCGCCGCAGCGACACCAGTCCTGGAAGCCCTCGCCAACGGTCGTAGCTTCTTTAAGAGCCTGATTGAAAAATAGCTCGTCGCGGCTTTAGAAGCAGGGATGACGGGAATTTCAAGCAGGCTCTAAGACTAGGATCGCGCATCATAACACCACTATTATGGTGCGCACTGAATTTGATTGGGGTTCACTGTGTGACATTGTTGTGTCCATAGACCTACTGATCCTGAAGAACTCGATTGTGTGCCGAGCCTCCCTCGCCGCCGCCGTATTGGCATTTGTCTGCCCAGCGGCATTGGCCCAGCCAACGATCGTCAGTCAACCTACCAACCAGGTGGTTTTAAGCGGCGCCAATGTCACTTTCGCCATGCTTGTGTCGGGTGCGGGTCCGTTCACCTACCAATGGCAATTCAACGGAACAAGCCTTACCAATCAAATCATCACCACGGTGGCTGGCGGTGGTGCCAGTTTCGGGGACAACGGGCCGGCTACCAAGGCCACGCTCAATAATCCACAGGGGGTCGCGGTTGATACCAACGGCAATTGGTTCATCGCCGATAATGACGACAATGTCGTTCGCAAGGTTGGAGCCGACGGCGTCATCACGACGGTCGCCGGAAAATACACTTTGAACGGGACCTTTGGCGGCGACAGTGGCCAGGCAACCAATGCCAGCCTAAACCATCCCAATAACCTGGTGGTCTCTCCGGCGGGAACGTTGTACATCGCGGATATTCTAAATCAACGCATTCGCCGGGTCTCCACCAGCGGTACCATTTCAACTTTTGCTGGAAACGGAACGGCCGCCTATTCGGGCGATGGACTGTCTGCCACCAGTTCCAGTTTGAATTACCCCGCCTGCGTGGCGCTCGACGCCGTGGGAAACCTTTTTATTGCCGATTTAGCGAACAGCCGCGTGCGCAAGGTGTCTGGTGGAATCCTCACCACCGCCGCCGGGAAAGCCACCTCGGGGTTTTCCGGTGATGGCGGGTCCGCCACGAGCGCCAGCCTGTCGCATCCTCAGGGCATCGCCTTCGACGCCGCCGGGAACCTGTACATCGCCGACACCGGCAATCATCGGGTCAGAAAAGTGAATATCAATGGTGTCATCTCCACCGTGGCCGGCAATGGCACCACCAACTTTACCGGCGACGGCGGGTTGGCGATCAATGCTGGACTGAATCAACCCTGGTCCGTCTGCGCCGACAGTTCCGGCAATCTCTTCATCGCCGACTACGGCCACAACCGAATCCGTAAGGTGGATTCCACGGGCAACATTTCCACCGTGGCCGGCAGGAGCAACATCGGCAGTTTTGGTGGCGATGACGGTCCCGCCACCAAAGCCAACCTCAATGGTCCCGCCTGCGTGGCCTTGGATAGCACCGGAAATTTGTTAATCGCAGACTGGCATAACAGCCGCGTGCGGGAAGTCCACTTTGCCGGGCTACCTACTCTCACCCTTTCCAATGTCACCGTTACTAACTTTGGGAACTACGCCGTCGTCGTCACCAGCCCTTTTGGGAGCGTCACCTGCAATTTCACGCTGAACGTTGTTGCTCCGCCAAACCTCTCCGCAGTCAGCCTCACTAACAGCGTCAGGACTTTAACCTGGCTCTCGCAATCCAACCTCAGTTATCAGGTTCAATACGCCACAAACCTCGCTGCTCCCGCCTGGCTGGATTTGGGCGGACGCATCACCGCCACGAGTAGTTCGACCTCTATGGTGGACACTTCCGGCGCTGACGGGACCCGCTTTTACCGCGTGAAGTGGATTCCCTGACTGCCGAATTTACGGACACTCAACATAGTCTGCCTTGTTTGTTCGGCCATGGCTCTGCACAGAGCCGCGGTTGCCAGGCTGCGAGAGTTGCTGAGTAGCGTCGCTTGAACCAGATGAGCGCTGACCGCAGCAGGCTTGATGCGGTGGTTGCTGAGGCTGCTTTGGCTAGTCGTAGTATTATATGGCGACCCGGGCGAGAGTCGTGTACCGGTGGGGGATGAGACGCACCTCGCTTCTGCTGGTCATCCTGCTCCTTGCGAGCGGCGCTGTGGCCTGGGCGAAGGGTGATTTAGGAGCTTACGCGCACGAGGTTTCGAGTCTGATCGATCCCACAAAGCTGGCTACGCTCGGGCCACGTGGGGCAAACCCGCGGGTGCAAAAGTACGTGGCGTTGCTGGCCGACGCCAAGGCTGCAGGAATTTCACCCAAAAAGGTCGCGACGAAAGCAGTAGTGCTTGCAGGAATGAAGGGCCGGGCCGCGAAGCTGACGACCGAGGCGATGTTGCGCAATTTAACCATTGCGGAACGGTTGGGATGCCTGGACCGCGAGGGCTTGAGCGAAATGCGCCGGGGCCGCGCACCAACGGTGCGCCGTGGGCCGTACCGTGGTAGAGAGTTGAGCGTGGACCACATCATTCCCCGCGCGGAAGTGCCCGAATTGGACAACGTGATTGCGAACCTGGAATTGATGCCGTTGAAGCTAAACGAGTCGAAGAATTCCAAAATCGGAGCGCGGCAAGTGGACTTGGCGCGAAAACTTCACAAAGCGGGCCTGCTCGGTGCCGGCGGGTTGGCAGTAGTCGAGCGGAAAGGAAAGTGAAAGGATTTAGGACGAGAAAAGAGAAGCGACCTTGGGCTGGCCGGTCCTTAGTGAGTGGGTGGTGGATTAGGCGTGGGGGTGGCTTCGTAGTTGCGCCAAGCAGATCAAAAGGCGCCATTGAGGTGCACCAGGCGTGTCATCTGATAGTAGTCAAAGAGGTTGCCGAGTTTGCTGCGGCCGTGGCGCACCGCTTCGATCGAGCCGCGGCAACTCGTCCAACAATCCCGGCATTGATTGCCCCGATGCCGTTCCAGTAGACGATGCTCAAGCTCAAACACGTCCTCGCTCAAGATATTCCCGACTGGGTCCTCCAGTCTATCAATGCAGAGCCCGACATCGCCCTGGCTGTCGATGTTCCAAAGATCCCGACCCGCCTGACATTGTCCGATGCCATTTTCTGCTACTGCCTCAGTGAATTTTTCCAGGTACCCCCGCAAGGCTACGAAATGGCGGTGACGTCGTTTAATGGACAGGAGTTGCTCGCCGACATCCGCAGCCGCTAACCGCTCCGGTTTGCTTCCGCGGCTGTGGCTGTACAAGGTCACCAGGTAAGTAATTCCGAGTTGGCGGCAGGTCTCGAGCAACGGTTCGACCTCGGGTAGATTGTCATTCATGATGACTGAGATCATATTCACACGTTGCTCGGGATGGGTGCGGTTGGCCTGCAGAATTTTGAGCGCTTCGATGGCCCTGGCATATGCGCCCGCAACGCCGCGCTGAGCATCGTGTTTATCAGGGCGAGCATAATCCACCGAGACGCTGATCTCGACCATTCCAGCAGCAAAAAGTGCTCGGGCAAGTGTGGGAGTCACCAGCGAACCGTTGGTGATCATAACCGGAAAATGGTGGCGGGCCAGCGCACTCACGATAGCCGTCAATTCTGGGTGAAGCATGGGTTCGCCGCCGCCAATGGAAATTATCTGAGGACCAAGGAGGTTGAGCTGTTCGGAAATCACCTTTGCCTGTGCTGCTGATAAAATGGGTTTATTGCGCCAGGAAGGTTTCCAGAAATCACAGATGGTGCAGCGGTAGTTGCAGGAATAGAGGATTTGCAGGTTGACGTGAACCAGTCGGTGCCGCAGAAACGACTTAGCAAATCGAAGTTTCTTTCTTAACTCAGGTAATCTGGAGCAAAGCGCGCGAGAGGTCGTCGTTTGGTCCTCCGGTGGTTTCGCAGGGGCTGAGGCTGTTGATTTCATATCCTCGCAACAATGGTCTTGTTCAAGCGGCGGACTGTGCGTTTTTCGGGTCCGTAGGAGAAGATGGGTCGTTCTTAAACAACGCTCCACGAAAGAGCCAGAGCAAAAGGCCCACTCCGATGATGAAAATCAGTTCGGTGACTTCTTCCCACACATTCGCCCAGGCCATGTTCTCGCGATAAGCGGTGCGTAAAAAGAGACGCATGAAACCAAAGCCGAGCGGTCCCACCGCCGCAGCGAAGAAGATCTTGGCAACAGGGACAGGTTCGGTTTTCTTGAACAACAGCACACCCCATGAAACGAACAGCAATACGATCGAAATCCAGGGGCAATAATGCCCTTCGAAAAGCTGAGTCCATAGAGGTGCGGGAAATTCCTGAGGTGATCGAAGAATATTGATTCGTTGCGAAAGCGGATTCAGTGCGGCACAGGGCAACATCAGGGAGATCGTGATCAGAGCAGGGATGATGAACGAGAACAATTTGCGCAGGGCGCAGGGAACATCCGCATATTTGATGCAGGTGCGGCATAAGCTCAAAGCAGCGCAACGGTCATTGGCCGCGCTGTACTTGACCAAACGAAAGTCCATTCCTTCCAACACTGCGTAAGCGATAAATGAAAATCCAACCACCATCCCGTAGCTGTGCAGGTAGTCGGTGAGAGCAGAGTTTCCAGAGAACAAAACGTAATTTGCCGCACACGCAGTTTCGCCTCCCAGGAAGAAGATCAATCCCCGGCGCAGTGCGACCAGGTCAAACTCATGACGCCGCCATAGCCAAATAATCCAGATCAGTGACAGAAGCATGTAGGCGGGCTTTACGGCGAAAGCGGTGATCACCACGAACCATTGTTCGAGAACAGTGATCTCGTGAACGGTCATGGATCCCGGGAGGAATGGTTGCTGGAACGCGGGCCAATAAAGAAAAAGTGGCAACAATCCCAAAACCAGGATGCCGACCCAAAGCCATGGGGCCACCGCCCGGGACTGCGTGTTCATTGGGTTCTTCCCCTCCTTAGGCAATTATGGACGCAAACCGGGATCATCCGCCCATCCAATTGTGGATAGACTTGGCAGCACTTCCGCGCCCGCGACAGATCGAAGGTGCCTGGATCCATGAACTGGTGAATAAAGACGGATTTTACCGACCGCTCTGCCACACTGAGAGCCCGTCGCGGAGAATAGCCGCTCTCAGCAGTGGTCGAGGCAATAAGACGCCGAACAGCCTGGAGGGCCTTTTCGGAGTCCGGGGAAAGCGCGGCGGGGCCGGACCACAGATCGTAAACCGCATCAGTGATGAGGTTGAAGCTGTCGGAGTCCGTCCCAAAAATCGCGCGATTCTGGATCAGATTCATATACCTATCTGCGCCCACTAGTTGCTTAATAGGCACATACCGCCCATCCTCGATCCGGAGGTAAAATGCTAGTGAGAAGCACGCTGGATGGCTACAGGGCAACGGTGAGAAATCCTCCGCGCGAACAGTGTTCCCGCCCGCCCCAACCAAGGCTGAGATCACGTCGGGGATGGTGACGGCCTCCTCGGGTCGGGCAAGCCTGGCAGCTTTGCCCGCATAAGCGGCCGGTTGGAACATCGCGCTCAGGATGTGGTCGTGCTGGAACAATAGATCGGCCACTTCGCGGATGTCCTTATCATTTACCCCACCCGCTACAGTCGCCGTTAGAGACATCGGCACGTTAAATTCGCGACACAAATCGATCAGGTCCAACTTCTCTTGCAGGACAGGACGACCGCGCAAGGTCTGGTAGACCTCGTTTGTTATCCCATCGAACTGAAGTGATACGATGGCTCGATGTGATCCCAAGAGACGCAGCAGGGCCGGATCGCGGACCAGAACCGAACCGTTGGTGGAAACACTGACCCGCAGGATCTCCTTTCGCGTGGCGCACTCATCAAGGATCTCCTGGAAATGCGGATTCAGTGTGGGTTCCCCGCCAGAGAGATTAAGCACATCGATCTGACCCTCTGAGCGGATGAGCTCATCGAGGATGCTCGCAACCTCCTCACGGGTTCGGTGGTATGTGCCCGGATTTTCGACCAGGCAAATCGGGCAACTCCAGTTGCAGTGGTCAGTGATTTCGAGAATTGGCAGGCACACGTGCTGCTCATGTTCCGGGCAAAGACCACAGGAGTCGGGACACCCATTTGCAGTCGTAGCAAAGCCCAAGGGTATTGATCCCGCTCGGTGGAAGCGGCTCAGTCCCAAATAGGCTTCAGCATCCCCATAGATTCGTGCCCTTTGGATTCCGTGGTCCGGGCAAGTTTTCTGGAGCCAAATCCCGGTGTCCTCCTTGAACAGCAACGCAGAAATCGGCTTCCGACACTCCCGACAAACGGACTGCGTCGATGTCAGGTATTCACGCATGCTGCTCCTTTTCCTTTCCAGCTTCGGTGAGCGGCATGATCCGCGCGGGATTGCCGATGGCAAGCTTCCCGGCAGGAACATCCCGCCCCACGGCCGCGCCACCTGCGACGACGGCGCCTTCGCCAATCTCTACGCCGTGGCCGATCAAAGCAAAACCGCCGATCACTGCACCTTTCCGGATGATGACTCGACCGGCGCGAAATTCTTGCGGACGAAACTCATGCAGGGCAATTTTAACCCCCACGCCAATCATGACATCGTCCTCTATGGTAATGAGCTGTGGAAATGCTGGATCGATCCACACGTCGGTGGAGATAAAGACGTTGCGTCCAACCTTTGCCCCACACCAGCGCAGCAATTTCAGCTTGGGGCCATTCCAGGCGAGCTTCAGAAAAGTCAGGAGAAGCCAAGCCATTGCGTAGAAACGCAGGGTTTTCAGAAGAGGGCCATCACAAGGGCAAAAACCTGTTGGTTGTGAAGGGTGGCAGGTGGGATGGCTAAAGACGCGATCCTCGGATTGCCCAGCCAGAAACTGAGTGAAGCGTTCACGCCCGGTTTGAAGATCTGAGGATGCGGTGGCCATGGATTACTTCAGAGTTTTGTGCTCCAGAAGCGCGGGTCCTGCTGTCGGTAAAACAGATTATAAGCGCAGGCAGGAATCAGCCGTCCTTCCGGGTCGGGCACTTGGTCCGGGCACGTTGCCAACCGGGCCAAATCCAAATTGTCTTCATCCATGTGCGAGTGCAAATAGACAGCGAGAAGGCTTTGCTCCGCGGCGGCTTGGCGCTCGGATGCACCCAAACTCCTCCCGAGGGGATACATCCGGTCCACCAGCGTACGAATCATCGGCAAGCGGTTTTCAGCATCACCTTCCGCCCACAACCGGTCAATGGCCTGGCGGAATAATTCCTGACCCTCCCGACCAGGCTCAAGCAGGTAGCCTTGTGCCAACATGCCCCGCAGTTCTTCCACGCTGAAAAAATCGCTGAGCGAGCGCAAGCGTTCTCCGTCTTTGAGGTAGTAGGCGATGCTATAACAAAGCGGATGCGTCGATGAGTGGGGAAAGAAATCGCTCGCGCGCATTTCCCGGTTCATGGCGCGCTCAATGGCTATGGCGGCGCCGTCCAAGGGCATCGGCTTACGAGGCTGGAAGTGCTTTCCGCCTTTGCCGGTAAAGGTCATGGTTTGGACAGTGACGCTCCGCACCACAGAAAAGGTCTTGGCGAGCCAAATGACTTCGCCAATTTCATCGTCGTTGAGCCCGCGGATCATCACGTTGAGCAGCGTCGTCCCGATGCCGAAACGCTGCAGATTCTCCAGGGCCTGACGCTTTTGCTTTGTCACGTCGCGGCCATGAATCCTCAGTGCCCGTTCCGGCTGAAACGTGTCGAAGGAAAGGACGACGTAAACGCCCAACTCGGCAAGCGCCCGGCAGAAATCCTCGTCAGTCGCCAGTCGCAGACCGTTCGAATTAAGAGTGATGCGCCCAATCTGTGGACGCTTGCACTCCTGCAACAGGTCTAGGATGTCAGGGTGCAGGGTTGGCTCGCCTCCGGTGATATTGATTAAATCCAGGGGGCCGACGCGCGCGAGCAATTTGTCGAGTAGATTGCGCAACTCCGCCCGGCACATGAAGTATTTCTGGTCTGCCCGGTTGTAGGTAAAGCAGATCGGGCAATCCATGTTGCAGGCGTTCGTCACTGAAAAGACGGGCAGATGACAGGCATTGGCGTGGGCAGAACATGGCCCACAATCGTGCGGGCATCCCTTCCTGACTGTGGTTCCAGGCAGCAGGCTGGGCTTGCATTGCACGGTCATGGCGGTTCGGTTCAGATACCAACCAACATCATCAGCCAAGCGGGTGCGTGCGGAACCGCATTTGGGACATAACCGCTCCTGGTAAACGGCTCCATTTTCCTCAAACACCCTGGCTGGCACCAATGCGCGGCATTCGCGGCACATGCCTTGAACGGTGCCCAGGTAGGTGTATGGACGTGTCGCCCTCATAAGGCTGCCTCTCCATTTGTTTCATAGATTTCCGAGAATAGAACCCGCAATTCGTCGGGGTTCTGATATTCGGTCAGTGGGGCGAGACCCGCCACACAACCGGCTCCGGAAATGACGATTCGTCCGTTACTTTGGCCTTGCCCGACCAATTCTACTCCGTCGTTCCTTCGCCGGACCAGTTTCACTTCAAGGTGAAGCCGCTGCCCGGGCAGGAGGCTATCATGGAACCGTGCCTCGGAAATGCGGGCCACCATTCCCATTTGTTGAAAATCCGATGACAGCATGACGAGCCAGTTGCCCAATTGGAGAAAGCTCTCCAGCAACAGCATCTCGGGCAGCCGGGGTTGCTCTGCAAAAGCCTCCTTGAGGGAGTATTCCTCAAAGGAAACTGCTTTTACTCCGGTAATCTTCTGCCATGCGGCCCACGAAGTGATCTTGTCTACCAACCGGAATTTCACTCAAACACCTCCGTCGATGTGGATGGCTTGCGCGTTGATGTAGCCCGCACGGTCGCTCGCCAGGAACGCCACGAGTTCGGCAACCTCTTCAGGCTTGCCAGCTCTCCCGAGTGAGCAATGCTGCAAGTAATCCTCTCGTTGCTTGTCGGGGACATTGCTGCTCACCCCACCGTCGAGGAGACCTGGAACAACTGCGTTTACGCGCACGTTGTAGCGGGATAACTCGCGAGCCAGTGAAAGCGTGAACCCCACAACCGCACTCTTTGCCGTGGCGTAATGGACCGGCACCTCGAGCACGCGCATTCCGGCCAGAGAACCGAGATTTACCACCGCGCCCATTTTGCGGCGAATCATGCTACGAACAAATGCCTTGGTAACGAGGAACATTCCCTTCACATTCACATCCATCACTCGGTCCCAGTCCTCCTCTTCAATCAAGGCAAAGGGCATTATTTGGGTGACCCCGGCATTATTAACCAGGATGTCCACGGCGCCGAGGTCCTGCGCAACTTGCTCTGCCACTTTCGCCGACTCGGCTTTATTCAGGACGTCCAGGTGATAGGCTTTGGCGCGGTTTCGGGTCAGTTCGCGTTCAAATTCACGGGCTTTGTCCTCTTGCTCATGAAATGAAAAACCTACTCGAGCCCCATGTTGAGCCAGCGAGCGCACGATCGCAGACCCGATGGCGCCCGTGCCTCCAGTAACGAACGCTGTGCGACCATCAAGCATGGTTGGCCCCCTCCTTTGCCGCCAGCTTGCGCGCGATTAGGTTCACAAAGAACTGCACTGTAAGCAGCGACGGCAGCTCGGCCTTCCGAAGTCCCTTCACCAGTTTACTCGCATCAAGTTCCGGCAAGGCTTTACGGATTTCGGCTAATGCTTCATCGGTAAGCCGGCCATCCTTTTCGTAAACACCGCCAGATAGGCGTTTGCCTGCCTCGCGTTCGATTTCGTTCCCTTCAATAGTCACGTTAAAGGTTTCTTCGATCAGGAAGCTCAGATCCAGCAGGTCGATGGATTCCGCACCCAGGTCAGTCACCAGCACACTCTCCAGACGGATATTCTCCGGAGCGATACCCAAAACCTCTTTGAGCAGTGGCTTAATACGGTCAAAAATCTCGTGCTCGGTCATCATTTGCGATTCACTCCGGCAGGATCATCCCGGAATTCTGCGATTTGTTCGATATTTTTCCGACGAGGTGGTTCCGGTGCTTCATCGGGATATCCTAACGCTACAAGGCATGTAACCTCGTATTCCTGGGGCAGGTTCAGCTCGCGGACGACGACTTCCCGAACGATCAAGGGTGCGGTCAGGACGCAGGTTCCCATTCCCAAAGCGTGAGCAGCGAGCAGCAGGTTCTGCACGGCCATGGCCGAACTTAAGGGTTCCCCTGAGACTAATTCTGGGTGATTAACGCCTCTCAAGAGGTTGTTAGAGAAACTGGCTGGGCGCTTGTGCAGGGCCACGATGAGCACCGGGGCTTCCGCAAAAAACGTGGCGTAATGAGCAAACTCGCCGGCGTAAACGGAAGCGACCGTAGGCAGAGACTTCAGCTTTCCGGAAAGTTCGAGACCGACGGCCTCAGACAATTTTGTGATCTGCCTGCTTTCCTGAAATACAATGAATCTCCATGGTTGACGGTTATGGTTGGAAGGCGCCCACCGGGCAGCCTCCAAGACGTGCACTAGACTCTCTCTGTTCACAGCCCGAGTAGAGAACCTCCGAACTGATCGGCGGGATCTGATCAACGCAAGAATTTGCTCGTAGTCATTCATACCGACCGAAGATCAAGGTTGCATTTTGTCCACCGAAGCCGAAGGAGTTGGAAAGAACCGTTTGCCCCTTAAATGGACGGGAACCTTCAGAAACGTAATCCAGGTCGCAATCAGGATCACGGTGTGCCAGATTAATCGTAGGGGGCACGGTGTTCTCGAACAGGGTCAGGACTGAGGCTGTAGCTTCCACAGCCCCGCTAGCGGCAATCAGGTGGCCGGTCATGGACTTATTCGCCGTGATGGGAATCTCAAATGCCCTCCTACCTAATGCTTGTTTGATGGCGCGATTCTCGGCAATGTCGTTCTTCGGTGTGCCTGTCCCGTGGGCGTTGACGCAGTCGATTTGTTCCGGTCTTAACCCGGCATCGGTGATCGCCTTGGCCATGCTCAACGCCGCACCCTTTCCGTCGGGTTCCGGGTCGGTCACCCGATAGGCGTCCAGCGAAGAACCATAACCCAGCACTTCGGAATAAATACGCGCTCCGCGTTGCAGGGCTCCTTCAAGAGTTTCCATCACCAGGAATGCGGCGCCTTCTCCCAGAACCGTTCCTTGCCGTGTCGCATCGAAAGGACGGCATGCTCTCTCCGGCGTGTGGTTCTCTTTTGATAAGATTTGCAGGAGGCTGAATCCGCCCATCGCCAGAGGATTCAAGACGCTATCGCTCGCGCCCACCACAGCCACTTTGACCATTCCGTCCCTGAGCATCCTGAAACCTTCTCCAATGGCCTGGGTGCCGGCAGCACAGGCAGAGCAGTTGGTGTAACGGCCTCCCGCTTGGCGATAATGGTCTCCCAGGATTTGCGTGAGCCGATCCAAAGGAGTCTGCAGCCACGGCGCTTGGGGAGCTTGCAGGATGCCTTGTAGCGTCCGCGTCGCGCTTCCGGTTCGAGCCAAGGCCGAAACATCACCTAGAAAGAAGGTCTCCAAGCTCACTCCAACAACTAGCAGGGCGTCCGATAACATCTCCTCCTCCAAGCCGGCATCCCGAACGGCTTGGCCGGCCGCTTCAAGCCCCAACCAGATCTTTCGATCTCGTTCGCCCGCCGCTGCAGGAAACGCGCACTTCAATTTGCTTAGGTTGAGGTCCTTGACCTCTCCTGCAATCCGGATCGGCAGCGCGCTTGCATCAAACACACTGACAAGGCAGATGCCAGAGCGACCTGCGGTTAGACCTTCCCAAAACGCGGCTATGCTCCCACCAATTCCAGTGCACACCCCCATGCCTGTGATGACGACGCGGTTCCTCATATTTTATCCAACAGGAAGGCGGCTTGGGTGCTCCCATGCCCAAAACAGTTGACGAGAACCTGCGCCCCACCAGCCTCGGTTAGTAGCGCTCCCAGGGCGAGTTGGAGAGGCGCAGCAGCCGCAAAGAGATCCCCTACGTACGGCTTTGGGCGTAGGGTTATCCCAGCGGAAATTCGAGCAGATTTCAACAGTGACGACTCCTTGATTTCACTAGAATGGACTTCACTTGAAGAACTCACAACTGCACTCACCGCGCCCTGCGCGTTCAAGCCCTGGAGCACGTCCTCCCGAGTCTGGGACATGGCCTTTCCCGGACAGGAGGTGCGAAAACTGAACGAGCTAACAGCCCCGTACATGCGCGCCCCTCGAGCCCTTGCGTCACGTTCCATTTCAAGCACCAGAAACGCTGCCCCCTCACCAGGCACAATCCCGGTTCCCGTTGAGCACCATGAGGAGAAAAGTCCTAGCTGTTGCAGGCTGGCGAATGCCAATTCATGTGTTTTGACATCGCACCCGCCCACCAATGAACATTTTGCATCGCCAGTCGAGAGGGCACGGATTCCGGCCTCGACGGCCTGGGCGCCGTTGCCTTCCCATGGCGCATAAATCGCGTTCGGCCCTTGGATGCCTTCGTTTATCGAGACGAAACAGAACGGCATGTTGCTCAATATCTTAAAGGAAAGAATTGGCCTGACTGCTTTCAATCCGAGCCGCCCAAATAAGTCCAAATCGAATAGGCCATTTGACCCCGTGGAGGCTGTGATAAGGGGGGCAACTTCCCCCAGCGGCAGTCCTGCAAGCCCAGTGGCCCCAAAGAGGGCAATTTCATCCGGCCGATACGCGCTCCGCGCCTTTATTCCCGCATTCTCCAGCGCAAGTCGTGCCGCTACCACTGCCATCTGGGCATCGCGGTTCATCAACCGCACCATCTTGGCTTCATTTAGATACGGTTGCGGATCAAAATTGTTTACCTCGGCGCAAACAGGGCAATCGAATACACCGCCACCGAACCTCGTTGGCGAGATTGCCTTCATATCTCCAGCCTGAATTCGTCGCAATACTTCCACGGTGGTGTTCCCAAGCGGCGTAACTACACCGATCCCGGTAATGACCACTCTGTCTCGATGGAGAATGCTCACGTTTAGGTTTTGGTCTCAATGGCTGGGATCCAGATCTCCATCAACCGGCGCCGTTTCTCGTCCAGTTGACGGTCGTCGACGTATTTGAAAGCGAAGACCATCTCGGTGGACGTCACCGTTGAACCACTTCGCAGGGCAAGCGCTTTCACTTTTCCTCCCGCCTCGTTTACAGAAACCACCTCGGTCCGATATAACAAGGTGTCCCCTGGCTTCACGAGTGAACGAAACTTTGTCCGTTCCAGAACTACGACAACAGCTTTAGCGCTCTTGCCATATTTCAGAGCTAGGCTGGCCTCCAGCAGCAAACCGGAAAGCTGAGCCATGCCCTCCAGAATCAGCACTCCCGGCATTACAGGCCTTCGCGGGAAATGATCGTCAAAAAAGTCCTCGCTCAACGCCACATTCTTGGTGGCCTCCGCCGAGATCCCGACTTCCCATTGAGTGATCCGGTCTATCAGGAAGAAACGCATCGGGGAGCAGAATGTCAGTTCAAAACTCATTTTGCGAGTATTTACGACACCCCTCGTCATTTGCCGTGGCCTTGCTGGCACTGTTCTTGGCCGCCGCAGTTTCCTGTGGGAGCCACGGTCTTCGAGGTGCATGATTTCCTTGGGGTTGGCGTGGGGGAAGCACTATGATGAGTCCTCAAGACGTGTGACAAAAAATATCAGGCGATGGAATAAAGGACTCGGAAGGTTCGCAGTTGCGGCATTGCTCCTGGCGTGCACGGTATCCGGCGCGCAGGCGGCGAGTCCGGTGGTCATCAGCGAGTTCATGGCTCGCAATACCCGGACCCTGGCGGACGAGGATAACACTTACCCGGACTGGATCGAGTTGCACAACACCACGGTGGCGACGGTGGACGTGGGCGGCTGGTATCTCACGGATACCCCCAACAATTTGAGCAAGTGGCGCATTCCCAGCACCAACATCCTGGCGAACGGTTACCTGGTGGTTTTTGCTTCCAGCAAGAATCGGGCGGTGCCCGGGGCGCCCTTGCATACGAGCTTCCAGCTCAATGGCGATGGCGAATACCTGGCGTTGGTCATGCCGGACGGGGTGACCATCGCGACGGAATTCGCGCCCACCTTTCCTCCCCAGGTTGATGATGTCTCCTACGGGGATCGCCTGAATGTCACCACGCTGCACCTGGTCACCAACGCCGCCCCGGCCCGATATTTGATTCCCGGCGACAACACGCTGGGCACGAATTGGACGGGTCTGACTTTCAATGACGCGACCTGGAAAAGCGGCCGGACCGGTTTGGGCTACACGACCAACGGGACGCCCGCAGCGCTCTATTCGTATTGGCCGATTCGCGAGGGCAGTGGGAACACGGTTTCCAACCTGGTGCCCGGCGGCAGCCAGGGACAAATCTCCGGCGCGGTTTGGACGCAGGATCCGGTGCGCGGGACGGTGCTGAGTTTTAACGGTCAGAACGCCTACGTGGCGGCTGGCAGCATCCCGCGCCTGAGCCAAACCACAAGCAATTTCACGTGGTCATTTTGGTACCGACAGAACAGCGTCGTGAACGCGAACGCGGTGATTTTGGGGAACCGATCGGGCGGGATTCAATCGCCGCTGCAATTCATTAAATTCACCCCGAGCAATTTTGAGTATTACCGCGGCCAGCAGATCGGAGCCATGGCCTATGCGGTGCCCAGCGGTTCGTGGCGGCACCTCGCGGTAGTGAAGGAGGGGGCGACACTAAGATATTACGACAACGGTACGCAGGTAGGCACCGCGGCGGTGGGAGGGGATATCGAGGCAAATCCATTTTACTGGGGTGGCGATCCGGGCGCGGCCGGAGAAGCGGCCGATGGCTTGATCGATGACATTTCGCTCTGGACCGTGCCCCTGACGACCGACCAAATCAGTGGACTGGCGGGCGGGTTGTCTCCGCTCTCGCTGGTCGGGATCGGGGGGGAGATTGCCACCGATCTGAAGGCGGCTATGTTCGGCGTGAACGCTTCCGCGTTCGTGCGGATTTCTTTCACGTGTCCGGAGGCGACCGGTTTTAACACCCTGAAACTCCGCGTGAAATACCAAGATGGATTTGTCGCTTACTTAAACGGAGTCGAAATCGCGCGTCGCAACGCTCCGGCAGTGGCCACGTGGAATTCTGCGGCGACCGCCGCCCACGGCGGCAGTGCGGCGGTGCAATATGAAGATATCGACGTGTCGGCATTCCTGGACGTCTTGCAGAGCGGAGCCAATGTCCTGGCGCTGCAAGGATTGACCATCGGTCCGTCGGCTCCGGCGTTCCTTATCCTGCCCGAGCTTGAAGGCTCAACCGTCGAGGATTTGGGCAATGGCTATTTCATGCAGCCGACCCCGGGGGCGGTCAACGACCCCGGGGTGCTCGGGATCGCGGCCGAGGTGCAGTTCGATCATGAGCGCGGTTTTTACGGCACGAATTTTAACCTCGTCCTGACCTGCTCCAGCCCCGCCGGCGCCACCATTCATTACACCACCAATGGCACGGCTCCCACGGCGGTCAGTGGGAGCGTGTATGCCAGGCCGATTCCCATGAGCCGCACGACAGTGCTCCGCGCGGCGGCGTTTGCCCCCGGGTATCAACCTTCGAGTGTCGGCTGCCAGAGCTATCTATTTCTACGGGACATCCTCACCCAGACCGGCGCCGGTTTCCCCACGGACTGGGGCGGGAGCCCGACCGATTACGCGATGGATTCGCGAGTCGTGACCAGCCCGGCATATCGCGACACGATCAGCGATGATTTGAAATCGCTTCCGGTGCTGTCGATCGTGATGGACACGCTCGATATTTTCGGGCCGGCCCCGCGCGGCATTTATTCCACGCCAAAATCCCAGGGGGTCAATTATGAACGCCCCACTTCAGCGGAAATCTTCTTCCCGGACGGGAGTAAGCCGGGGATTCAGCTTAACTGCGGGGTACGCATTGCCGGGAGTGCGTCCCGGGCTCCGGAAATGACCCCGAAACATGGGTTCCGCCTGTTGTTCAAAACTCAGTACGGACCGTCCAAGCTGAAGTATAAACTGTACGACGACAGCGACCAGGCCAGCTTCGACACGATTCAACTGCGTCCCAACTTCAATATGAGCTGGGTGCGCACCGATAATTCCGGGCCGCTCAACAACGCGAATGCCGACGGCGCCGAGCGGACGCATGCCATTTACGTGCGCGACCAGTTCACGAAGAGCAGTCAACTGGCGATGGGAAGCGTGAGTGCTCACGAGCGTTCGATGCACCTGTATATTAACGGCCTCTATTGGGGCGTCTACGATGCCTCGGAACATACGGATGCCTCGTTTGCGTCGGACTATTTCGGCGGCGACAAGACCCAGTACGACGCGATTTTCAGCGACCCGAGCTCGATCGCGCGCGCGGTTGATGGGGACAAGAATGCCTGGAACCAGATGATGGCCCTGGCCAATAGCGGCCTGACCGACAATGCGATATACGGGCAAATCCAGAGCTACCTCGATGTCACCAATCTCGCGGATTACATGATGCTGAATTTCTACTGCTGCACGGTCGATTGGCCATGGCAGAACTGGAATGCGGCGCGCCTACGGGAAACCAATGCCCAGTTCCACTTTTTTGTCTGGGACGCCGAATACACCGTGGAGACACCTCCGTGGGTGCCGGTGGATCGCACGGGTGTTGGCACCGCGGGTAATGAAGCCGACTCACCCGCCAGGCTCTATAATCAGCTCCGTCAAAATGCCGAGTGGCGCCTCCTGTTTGCGGACCGCGTGCAAAAGCACTTTTATAATGGGGGCGCGCTAACGACGAACCAAACGATCCCGCGCTTCCAGAGCCTGTGCGCCGTCATCGATCGCGCCATCGTGGGCGAATCGGCACGCTGGGGCGATGTAGTGCGAACGTCCCAACCGTACACTCGCAACGTGGAATGGGTGGCGGAGAGGAGCCGGTTGCTGACCCAGTTCTTTCCGAGCCGGACGGAACTGGTGAAGCAACAGTTCAAGAACGCGGGATTAGACCCGAGGCTCGACGCGCCGAGTTTTAGTCAGCAGGGAGGCCTGTTTACCAACCGGCTGGCCCTTTCGATGTCTGCCCCGGCCGGGACGATTTACTACACGACCAATGGTACGGACCCGCGGTTGACGGGAGGCGCGTTGGCGCCGGGCGCCATCCCGTTCGCCAGTTCCTGCTTGCTGACTGACAGCACCCGGGTCATGGCTCGGACCTTCTACACCAATACCTGGAGCGCGCTGAATGAGGCTTGGTTTGTGATGTCGAATCTGCCGCCACAACTGTCCCTGGCGTGGAGCGGCAGCACGCTCACTTTGACCTGGCCTCCGCAGGTCGCCGGCTACCAGTTGGAGTCGACCCAGAAAATTCCTCCCGACCTTTGGACTCCGGTACCGATGACGTCAACCAATAGCGTCACGCTACCGGTCAATGGCGTCAGCACTTTCTACCGGCTGCGAAAGCTATAATCGAGCGGCCTTAATAAGTTGCAGCCAGTGTCACGCGGCCTTGGAGGCTGTTGAAAAACACGCCCGGTGGGGCACCGGGCCTACAAGGCATACCGAATTCCGAGCAAATCCTGTAGGCCGCGTGCCCCCACGCGGCGTCCAGGGAGTTTTTCAACAGGCTGCTTGGAGGCCTTCCAGGTGAATGATCTCTTTTGCCGGATCGAAATGGGGCCATAAACCTTCCCTGACCAGGCTGACAGCAAGATTTAGCTTCGAAATCGGTCGCGGTTTTCCCCGGCATTAAAAAGACCGACGCCGGAATAAATCATTCCAGCGTCAGCCCTGCTGAAGTCCGAAAAGCGCGAAAGATCCAGGTTTTTGGCGTATTTCCGTGCATTCCGAGAGTTGGCATCGGAATCGCTAAAGGGGTGGGAGACATTTATGGTGAACCTCCGCACAATCGAAACCGGAATCGGGAACGAGTCGAATAGGCGACTCGGGTCCCGGTGGTATTCGTGGCGCCGCGGTTCGGTGAATCCATCCGAAGCGGTCCAATCCGGACAGTAGAGTTCTCGGTATTTCAACTTTCTTTTCTTATGGTTGGCATTGATTTCATTCAAGATTTGGGGCTGGTCATGCTGGTGGCGGCAGTCGCCGGCTGGCTGTGCCGGCGAATTGGACTGCCTTTAATATTGGGCTACATCACGGCGGGGATTTTGATCGGCCCGCACGTGCCGTTTATTGCCATGGTGGATGACCTGGACCGGATTCACGCGCTGGCCCAGGTCGGCTTGGTCTTCCTGGTTTTCCAGATTGGCCAGGGGCTCCAGCTGCAGCGGTTGCGGACCATGGGTCTACCCCTGGTCCTGGCGACCCTCATCATTGCGATCCTGGTGTTCAACGGCAGCCGATTGCTCGCTTATGCATTGGGTTGGCCCGCTGCCTACGGGCTGGTTTTGGCCGGCATGTTGATGGTCTCGAGCACCGCCATCATCGGCAAAACCTTGCGGGAAAATAACGCGCTGCACAGCACTTTTGGACAGACGGCGCTCATGGTGACGGCCCTGGACGACCTGGTGGCGGTGGTGATGCTGACATTGTTGACCGTCATTCAAACGTCCTCGACGCTGGCTCCCGGCGCATTGCTGGCGACGGTATCCCGGCTGGCGGCGGTGATGGCGACCATGCTCATCGTGGCCTTGCTCGTGGTGCCGCCGTTTATCAAGCGGTTGAATCGTCACGCGGCGGGCGAGCTGCCCACACTCTTCATTGTCGGCTTGCTGTTGGCCATGGCGTTGCTGTCCTCGAAGGCCGGTTTCTCCGCGGCGATCGGCGCTTTCCTGCTCGGGAGCGTGGTGGCCAGCACCGGACACAAGGCCCAAGTCGAACGCTCCCTCGGCGGGCTTTGTGACGTTTTTGGCACCCTGTTCTTCGTGGCCGTCGGCATGCTGTTTGATCTCAAGCTTATGATTGAGGTTTGGCCGCTGGTTTTGCTAGTGTTCGCGTTTGCTCTCTGGTGGCGAAGCCTGGCCTCCAGCCTGGCCCTGTTGGTGGTTGGGCAACGGGCCGGGGACGCCGTTCGGTCGGGAATCTGCCTGACTCCGATTGGCGAGTTTTCGCTCATTATCGCGTTGGCGGCGGTCCAGGCCGGCGTCGTGCCGAATTGGTTTTACGCCCTGGCCATCGGCCTGTGTCTGCTGAGCACTTTCACGACGCCGGTCATTATCCGCCATCCCGGCCGGTTCAGCGACTGGTTCGAGCGGTGGCAGCCGGAGTTCGTGCGGAAGGCGATTGGTTTCTATCACGATAGGGTCGAGAGCTTTCGGCACCGGCAGCGTTCGAGCTTGTTCTGGCGGCTGACCGGACCCAGGTGGCTGCAAATTGTCGGGCAGGTCTTGTTCATCTCCGGGATGCTGATCTTTGCCCAGCCTGGATATCGACTGGTGCAGAAATGGCTCGCGCCGGATGGGCCGGTACCGATGGGGTTGCCGATCTTTTTCTGGCTGGCGTTTCTGGCGTTGTTGCTGGCGCCGCTCGTGGCGCTGTGGCGTACGATCGAAGCCCTCGCCATGATCTGTGCTGAAGCCGCGACGCGTGGCCATCGGCATCGGGCCTGGCTGCAACCGGCGTTCGAGAAGCTACTCCATGGCGCCGCCTATGTCGTGATTTTGGTGTGGGTTTCGATGTTCGTGCCCTATGAAGCGCTGCCGAAATGGAGTTTGTTCGCGTTCGTGGGGTTGGCGGTTGGCCTGGCCCTGATTTTCTGGCGCAAGCTCGTGCAGTGGCACAGCCGCTTCGAGATCGACCTGCGCGCGCATCTGCAGGAGTCGACGTTCGCGGCCGCAGCCGCACCGCGCGCGCACTGGCAACATCAGAGCGCACGCTGGCACCTCCAGGCCCGGGAGCATGTCGTGGGTGAGCAGACCCGCGCTGCGGGCAAGGCGATCCAGGACTTGCCGCTGCGCCAGATGTTTTCCGTCAACGTGGTTGGTATCGAACGACAGGGGTATCATTTGCCCAATCCCGAGCCGAACACCGTCCTGTACCCAAGCGACAAGCTGCTGCTCCTGGGCGAGGAGAAGGACCTGCGCGAGGCGGCACGTTGGCTCAGCGCCACGGACAATGCCGCCTCCCGGGAAACCGAGCCGGAGCCGACTTTCGCCGATCTGTGCCTGGAACAATTGGCGGTGCCCACGTCCTCGCGGCATCTCGGCAAATCCTTGGGTGAACTGAAGCTCATGCAACAACTGGGCATCCAGGTGGTGGGCGTTGAGCGGAATGGGACCGCGCGCACCACTGCCGGGAAGTTCGACACCTTGAAGGCGGGCGACCGGTTGCTGGTGTTGGGCACGCAGCAGCAAATCACTGACATGGCTTTCTGGCTGGCCACTTAAGGACACACCGGCAAGGCAGCCATGGATCGAATAGAAAGAAACAGCACTATGATCAATACAGTCAAACGCACCATTTACATCACGAGAGCGGACATGACGCGCTTACGGTCACTGATCACCTCGGCAAAACCCGGGCGGGATGACCTGAGCGGCCTGCGCCATGAACTCGACCACGCCTACGTAGTCGAGCCCGCCGCGATACCCGGCGACGTCATCACCATGAACTCTCAAGCGCGCCTCCAGGATCTCGAGAGCCGCGAGGAGATGACGTTCACCTTGGTATTCCCAGAGCATGCGAGCATCGAGCACGACCGGATTTCTGTGCTGGCACCGATTGGAACCGCGATGCTCGGTCAGCGGGAAGGGGACGAATTTGAGTGGGAAGTGCCGGCCGGTCGGGTGCGTTTAAAGGTCATCAAGGTCCTGTACCAACCCGAAGCCGCCAAACAATACCACCTGTGACTGGCGCCTGGGTATTGATTCAGGGTTACGCCGATCAGCGACGTTACTCCCGGGCCGAGCGTGAATATGCCGACGCCCGCGAGGCCGTTGACGACGAGCGCATCGAGGGCCACCTCGGGATGCAGTTCCAGTGGCCTTCGGTTAAATTCATTCCGGCACTGGTACCTTTTGTTCCAGCGTCACGAGGCTGAGAGCTTGCCGGGGGCGAAAATCGGGGCGATTTTGGTTTCGGTCTGAAAGCTGCTTGAATGGGGTTTGAATTGGGACGGCGGCTGGCTTGTTCCTGGTTTGCACCGTGAAGAAAGATAACAATGAAGTCGATTTCCATATTCGAGCCCGAGTCACCGGGCGCCATTGAGCGTCTGGATATGAAATGAAGCGCCCGGTTCAAATACGCATGACCGAGTTTCTGATCGCCGTGGCCGCGGTGATCGCCGTGATCCTTTTCACGGAGCGCTCGGCCTGGCAGCAAATCAGCAGGCTCCGGCAGAATCTGGGTCCTGAGGCACTCAGCTCAGCGCGGTCGGCAGATCGACTGCGACGGGCCATCCTGGAAGTGGACAACGCCTGGCGAGCCAATTTGGAAGCCGCAGATTCGGGCCGCCGGTCCTCATTCGACCTGGCCAGCCAGGAGTTGGAAGCCCTTTTAAACAAGGAATTCGAGAGCGCAGCATCGCTGGGGCAAAAGGAGTCGCTGGAAAAGCTCCGCTCCGGATACCGGGCTTACCGCGAAACGGTAGTCTGCTGGCTGTCCGAACAGACCGCATCCCCGGATGGGAAGCACAGCGGACCGGCTTGGGAGCCTGGTGCTAAATTGTCGAATCTGCTGATTGTTTGCGAGGAACTCGGTATGGCGAATCAAGCCGCCACGGATCAGTTGCTGAAAGAGACCAGGGGAAACCTCACCCGGCTGCAGCGGTTTTTGTTCGTCTCGCTCGTCGCGTTGCTGGTCTGCGGCGCGGTCGTGTTGATCCTGACTTATCGCCGCATGGTTGGGCCGTTGCAAAGCAGCCTGGCGGAGAGTCGTACGCTCATCGACCGGCAGGAGAAGCTCGCTTCCCTGGGCGTGTTTGCGACCGGCATCGCCCATGAAATCCGCAATCCAATCACCGCCATCAAAGTGCGCCTCTTCACCTTGAAGAGCAGCCATCAGCCGGGAACCAGCGAGCATGAGGACCTGGAAGTGATCAACAGCGAGATCAGTCGCCTGGAGCGGATCGTGCAGGAGTTCCTCCGTTTTGCCCGTCCGGCCGAGCCTGATCTGCTCACCATGCCTCTCGATACCTTTCTCCGGGAGGTTTACGACTTGTTGCGGCCCGAGTTGACGAAGCGATCCCTCCGTTTCGAACTGGAGCTCAACGCGAACGCAGCGGTGCGCATCGATCCGGAGAAGATGAAACAGGTGCTGCTGAACTTCATTCACAATGCCGCCGACAGCATCGAGGGAGAGGGCACGGTGACGTTGAGGTCGCGGCGCGACGGCCAAATCGTGGATGGACGCCCGCTCCCCGCGGTGGTGATTGAAATCTCCGACACGGGCAAGGGGATGCCGCCCGAGGTGCAGAAGCGCCTGTTCGACCCATTCTTCACGACCAAGGAAAAGGGTACCGGCCTGGGCTTGCCCATAGCGGCCCGGATCGTAGAAAAACACGGCGGCCTCATCCAGTATCGCACCGAGGTTGATAAAGGCACCACGTTCAGCATTTTACTTCCACGCGCTAATACATGAACTCCACTCCCAGAATCCTGTTAGTCGAAGACGATGTTAACATCGCCACCGGTCTGCGGAAGGTGATGCAGCGGGACGGTTACGACGTCCGCTTCTTAACCCGCGGCGACGAGGGTTTGGCGGCCGCGCTCGGCGAATCGTTCGATGTCGTCGTCACCGATCTGAAACTGCCCGGGCTCGATGGACTGCAACTGGTCCGTGAGCTTCACCAGGCGAAGCCGAAATTGCCGATTGTGTTGATCACCGCGCACGGCACCACGGAAACCGCGATCGAGGCGACCAAATGGGGAGCTTTCGAGTATATTCTCAAACCGTTCGAGGTGGATGAATTGCTCGATGTCATTGCCAAAGCGCTGGAGACGAGCCGGTTGATGTCCGATGTGGTCGAGATCGGCGACGCGACCACCACGCGCACCGCCATTGTGGGCAACAGCCGGGCGATGCAAGCCATCTACAAGGAAATCGGGCGCGTGGCGGCGACCCCGGTAACCGTTCTGATCCGAGGCGCCACCGGCACCGGCAAAGAGCTGGTCGCGCGGGCAGTTTATCAGCACAGCGATCGGGCGGCTGCTCCCTTCATTGCCATCAACTGCGCGGCAATCCCGGAAACGCTGCTCGAGAGCGAGTTGTTCGGTCATGAACGGGGTGCGTTCACCGGCGCCGACTCGCGACGGATTGGACGTTTCGAACAAGCCAACGGGGGCACGCTATTCCTCGATGAAATCGGGGATATGAACCTGAACCTGCAGGTCAAGCTCCTGCGCGTGCTGCAGGAGAAAGCAATTCAGCGGGTTGGTGGCAGAGACCTTGTTCCGGTCGATGTCCGCATCATTGCCGCCACGCATCGGAACCTGGAATCCGCCATTCAGGAACAGCAGTTCCGGCAGGACCTGTTTTATCGCCTTGGAGTGGTGACGATCACCATCCCGCCGTTGAATGAACGTCCCGAGGACATCGCCGAGTTGGTGAAGTATTTTCTGAAACGTTTCAGCGGTGAAGCCGGTGTGACCGCTCCATCGATCCAGCCGGAAGCGATTGCTTTTCTGCAAACCCAGTCCTGGCCGGGCAATGTGCGCGAGTTGGAGAACACGGTTCGGCAGGCGTTGCTGATGGCGAAGGACTTCACGATCTCCGTGGCGCACCTCCGGGGAGTGCTGGCCAAATCCCGGCAGCCCGTCACCGCAACGGGACAAACCCATGCCGCATACATTTCCGGACTCCTGGACCGGGTCGAGCGGGGCGAGGTCGAGAACGCCTTCGCGAAGATGCTGGCGGACCTGGAACCCGAGCTGTATGCACAAGTGATGCAGCGGACCCAGAGAAACCTGACGAAGGCCGCAGCCTGGCTCGGCGTTACCCGGCTGAAGATGCGCGAAAAGCTAAAGGAATTTGGGCTCTACAGCCGCGAGCAATCACCCCACGAGTGAGTTCGAGTGCGGAGGTAACCGTACCATTGCCTCCACAAACATTCAGGGATGCTTCCATCATCTCGGCGCTTGATCCAACCAGGCTGGAGATGTCAATCTTCTTGATAAGGAACGTGTTAGGTGCGTCAAACAAAACCGATGCCGCCCGGCACGTCCGTGAGAACTATGCATCCACTTTTCAAAAGAGCTGACGAACTAAGCCGTGTTGCGATTGGCGCGGCGATCGAGGTTCACCGCCTCAAGGGGCCGGGATTGTTGGAGACCATCTACGAAAAATGCCTCCTGCGCGAACTGGAATTGCAGAAGATCCGGGCGGTTAACCAGCGACTTGTGAGTATCGAATACAAGGGCTTAGTCTTCGATGAGCTACTCCGTTGCGATGTGCTGATCGAGGACTGTTTGCTCCTGGAACTCAAGTGCGTGCAGGAGATTCTGCCCATTCACAAGGCACAACTTCTCAGCTACATGAAATTGCTGAACGTACCGCTCGGGCTTCTCATTAACTTCCATGAGATGAAGCTCGTAGATGGAGTGGTGCGGATGATTCTGCCGGGTGCCAACCGGGATCCTGAACTGAAATAGGCAGGCTTGAACAGAAGGTAACAAAGGGAACGAAGGGAAAGAGCGACGCGCAAACCGTCGATGGATTTGATACGAGTGTATTCTTCGTTAGCTTTGTTTGCTTGGTGTAGAGCTTGGGCTTCGAGTTTGCGGTTCAGGGTGGAGTTTAATTCCGGACGACGGAAGTGACCTTGAGTCCGACAATCGAGACCACCAGCAACGCGAGGAACATCACCTGGACTAGCCGCAGTGGCTGGTTGAACATTATTGGACCGGCCAGGACCGCACCGAGCACCTCGATGCTAACCCAGACGGCATAGCCGGTGCCAATGGGTATGGTTCTGACCGCTAAAGCGAGAAAGAACATGCTGGCGGAGATGGCTGAAGCCACCAGGACCGATGGCCAAAGGCGGGTAAACCCCTCAGTGTATTTCAAGCCGACCGCCCAGGCGGCCTCGAGGATTCCGGCGATAATCAAATAGATCCAAGACATAGCGTTTGCACGCGTCGTCTTGTCCTCACCGGGTACGGCGCACCTCGTCCGGAACTCCAACGGAGTTTGCGGTTGAGACTTTATGGGAGGTGGTTCGCGTTGTCAAAAAGAGGCAGGCAGATGTCAATGTCGCGTGTGACCAGGGGCACTCCATGAAAGACAGCAGCCATGCCGCCCACGACGACATACTCGACCTGGGCCTCGTTGAGTCGCTCAAGAATCTGACTTGGGCGATCCATGGCTATGGGTTTGGGCGGCTTCCAGCATCCGGACCAGCGCCAGCGCCCGTTCATTCTCCAGCAATCGTTCCCACGGTGTCAGTCGAAGGCTGTCGTGCAGTAACGACAAATCAAACTCTTCTCCGCCTGGCCCGGTATCAGCAACCGCATTGTGACTCTCATCGCGTTCCATATTCGGGTTCGATAATGGCAGCATATCCTTCAGCCTGATCAATGGCAAGGTGTGGGCGGTTATGCGTCTGTCCAGTGCGGCGGGGTTCCGGGATTCACCCGCACTGGACTTTCCTGGTTATGGGGTTAATCACCAGGACCGGGCATGGGGCGCAGTCCACGAGGTCCCGGGTTGTGCTCCCATACAGAATTTCTTGCAGCGGATTGCGGCACTGACGGCCTAATACAATCAAATCTGCGCCAACGGCCTCGGCCGTTCGAAGGATTTCGAGTTCAGGAATCCCACCGCGCACCACGCATTTTACCAATCCGCGTTCGCGGAGTTTTTCCGGCACCAAAGCCTCAAGCTGTTGCAGAGCCTGCAAACGATTTTCGGTGTCGAGGGTTTGTTTCCTGGCAGTGCTCAGCAGACCCTGCCCGTAGGTTGGTTCCACCACGTGCAGCACCACCACCAGGGCGCCCGACCTCTCGGCGAACCAGAGCGCATAATTCAGCCCCTTGAGGGATTGCTCCTTGAAATCTACGGCCACCAAAATGGTCTCTGCGGTTCTGCGCTGTTCGGTGCTGGCGGACGACACTTCGACGAGCGCATCGCGAGGCAGTTCACCGGCCGCGGTGGCCCGCAGCCGATCCGGGTTTTGTTCCAGGTGACGCGGCTTCATTTGTGCCTCCCTCCAGGAATCGAAAGGGTCGGGTCACCAACCACCGTGGGGTGGTTGAAGGCGGGGGCTTTTCGGCTCCCGGCCGCACGTCGCGGCAGCGCCGCTTTGATTTCCGGCGAAAGTTCAATCGGGGCTGATCCCCGCTCGTGCAACAGCCTGAGGAAGGTCGAGTAGTCTTTTGCCACATAATGGCAATAACTCTCTTCATCACAGATCCGGTTCAAGCTGTGCTCCGAGGTTTCGGTGAGCAGGATGTCGATCAACTGGAGGAACGACGGCACATCGATCGGCTTTTCAATCAGGGCCTCCACCCCGGCGGCGATGGCCCGCTCGCGCTGACCAAATTCCGCGGTGACCACGACCGTCGGCACGAACGGTTTTATCCCCACCATGGTCTGGAAGACGGCCCAGCCGTCGTCGTCACCCAGGTTGACATCCAGCACCACCAGATCGATGGCCTGGTGGCGGAATTGCTCGATCGCCTCGGCGGCATCGTAAGCGGTGAAGACCTTGTAGCCCTCGACCTCCAGCAGTTTTCGGAGCGCCTGGCAAACCGATCGGTCGTCATCAACAATTAAAAGCTGCTTCTTCATGATTCGACTGTTGTTTTGGTATCTGACTGCTTCGGGTTTGATCCTTCGGCGTGAGGCTTTTGTTCCTCTCGCTGAACCGTCGCCTTTCCTTTAGCTAGGGCCGTGCCAAAGCCCGAAAGCGCCGTGTCCATGGGAATTTGCTCGGGGATTTCAATCGGGTGAGAGCTGGGAGATAATAACCGCCGGACTATATCGTTCCGATCCCGGTCGGTTTTGTGTCACCGCTCTGCGCAACCGACCCAGCCACTTTGCCCAGGCGGAACGGCTCATTGCAGCCTCGAAAGTTCTCCTTGCCTGGGAGCCACGCGCGTCTCTCCGGATGAGGTTTTTGGAGCTTTGTTTGGCTTGAATCCGAGTCAGGCAAGGTTCACTCTCCAGAAAGCCAGCACAAGGACCAATATGTCACTACAACTTGATCCTGGGGCCACTTCTCCCATCCCAGTAGGGCAGGCGATTCAAATCAAGAGAAAGCCGGTGCTAAAGGCGCAAAAGAATGCCGTCTGAACGCGATCAGGCCTTGCCGCGCAGCCACGCAACGTAATCGCGGTAAAGCTCGGTGGATTGGGGATGGCCGGCGAAAGCGCGGGTGCCGGGCCGATTAAGCAGGCCCTGGTATTGATAAATCAGGATCTCCTCCACAAACGGTGTCACGGCCTTCAGTTGCGCCCGCACCCGGGGCCAGGGCGCGGGGATTAGCGGACTGTTTTGCTCGTTGGGCTTGCCTTCCCAGGCAAAGACCTCGACGTCCGCCCAAAGCGCGCGCTGTGGGACTTTGGCGTGCGCCCGGTGTAGAGTTTCGAAGGCCCGGGCGCTGGACGCCGGGTCCATGCGCAGGCAACCCACTTCGTCCTGGTAAGCGATGATATCGACGTCCAGTTTCTCGAGTTGACGCAGGAAGGCGTCATCGCAAAGCGCGCGTGCCGTGCCATAGGGTGCGGTTAGAGTTTTGGCCTTTGGGGTCAACCGCCGGGCTTCGCTGGTCGAGGCGTTAATATACTGCGTGAACTCCTTTTCGAAGTAGGGAGTCAGGCAAGCCTCGTTGGGCCAATACCAGCCGTAGAAACTGCGATGATGCCCGTATTGCTTGGCGATCTGTTCCATCATCTGAAACCGCTTGCGCACGCAGTCGGGATCGGCCAGCGCGTGGGCATTCCATTCGCCATACCAATCACTGCTAATGAAGAACCTGATCCCGAGGCGATCCGCCGCCGTGAGCATGGCTTCGATCGGGTCGGGACATGCCATTTCCAGTTTCGGCAGCAGCGGCGTGTCGTAAAAGGCTTTCCCGCCCTTGGCGATGGCCAGCAGGACCACGTATTTCATCCCGAGCGCCGCCACATCCTCGACCGCGGCTTGCCACTGCCGGGAGTTGAAGCGAAGGCAGGCATCGTTCCAATAGTGGTGACGCCGGTCGTCCCACCAAACGCTGATCCAACTGCCGGTAATGGGTTTGGCGCTCAGGGCTGGCCGGGGCTTCAGCCGCGCGCACCCACCCGCAACGGCGGCGCCCAGGAGCGCCGCGCCCGTCCGCGTGAGAAACTGGCGTCGATTGGAATACTGCTGCGTAATCACGCAGGGATTAGTCCAACAGGAAACCC
>DBMR01000044.1 GCA_002298785.1 Verrucomicrobia subdivision 3 bacterium UBA693 | reverse complement strand
ATCACCGTTACGGCCTGCGGCGTTTATAAAGGGGGAGAATTGCACGGACTGTGCCCGGTATCAGGGCTTTCGGTGCGTTTCGTTCTTTTACTTTTTTGATGCTCCCACGGAGCTGATCTTGCCATCCACCGAAAACCAGCCCAAACCGGTGGGTCCCTGAATCGGAGAGGCACCTCCTTCAAGAGCCGCGGTTCCGGTCGCCTTCTTGAATCGCCCCGTTCCTCCGTTAAACCTGAGCGTTCCCTTATAACTTACCTGGTTGTTGGCCAGGTCGGCGGTGAGCACGGCGTCCATAGTGGCGAGCAGTTTGTCTCCGTTGGCCGCAACAAAGGTCATGTTACCGGTCAACTTTCCGTTCTGGGTGAAATCGACGGTTTCATCCAGCGTGAGGCACTGGGTTTTCCCCAAGTGTGACATTTGCCCCTCTCCCTGGACCACCAGTGTCACAACCGGCGGCGGGGACATCATGGCGAATTCAGTGGCAAACTCACCTTTGATGGGTAACTGGTCCCCTCCTACTGCAGCGGTAATGAGACTTAAGGCTGCAAGGACGCCTGCCAGGGCGCCCCAACTCTTACGGCGCATGCTTCCCATATTGACTCCTTTCCTTCCTCAAACCGGATTTATCCGGCGGGAGATTTGTTAACAGCATTAAATAAGTCTTGTGGAACAAAGAAATTAATAGCATAGGAGCACACCTTGTCAACGTGTGCAGAAGGAAGTTGCGCAGTATGGGGAGGTTACATGAGGTCAAAAGATGGGGTGTTCGCCTCCAACGCCCGGCACAAGTTACGGAACGGGTTTGGCGGCAAATACGGATTGTCAGCGACGGACCTTCAGTACACTATGCCCGCGCTAAACACCGCTATGCCCTACCAGGAAAAGCAACTGCAGGAGATTTCGAGGAGATTTCAAATTTACGGCCAGATTCTGCACGCCGAAACGCTAAAGATCGGGCACATCAACGAGACTTACACCGCCACTTATGACCAGGGCGGGACTCGCGTGCGCTATATCCACCAGAAGATCAATCGCAATGTCTTCAAGAACCCGGTGGGGGTCATGAAGAACGTCATGCGGGTGACTACGCATATCCGCAGGAAGTATGAGACCGCGAACGTGGGCAATGTCACACGGCGTTCGCTTATCGTGATTCCGACGCGAGACGGGAAATCCTTTTACCAAAACGGGGACAAGGAAGTCTGGCGCACCTTTGTATTTGTCGAAGGGGTGGAGACTTTTGAATCAGTGCAGTCACCCGAGCAGGCGTATCAAGCGGGTAAGGCGTTCGGTGAGTTTCAACATCTGCTGGTCGATTTGCCGGGCGAGCGGCTGTTCGAGACCATCCCGGATTTTCATAATACGCGTAAGCGTTTTACAGCGTTGCAGGAGGCGATCCAAAAAGATCAGCACAATCGCGCCAAAGATGCGCGGAAGGAGATTGATTTTGCGCTCCAACAGGAGCCGATGGTCGACGTCATACTGGACGCCATGGCCAAAGGAAAGATCCCGGAGCGCGTGACACACAATGACACCAAGTTCAACAATGTCATGCTGGACGTGCTCACCGGCGAAGCCATGTGCATTGTGGACCTCGACACGGTGATGCCCGGCTGTGCGTTATATGACTTTGGCGATATGGTGAGGACCACCACGAGCCCGACGCTGGAGGACGAGCCGGACTTGAGCAAGGTGAAGATGCAGATGCCGATGTTTAAGAAGCTTGCGCAGGGCTATCTCGCTTCGGCCGGCAAATTCCTGACCAAGGCCGAGAAGGCGCATATCGCCTTCTCGGGGAAGCTCATCACTTTTGAGATCGGTATTCGGTTCCTCACGGATTTTCTGAGCGGGGATACGTACTTCCGGATTCACCGGGCCGGGCACAACCTGGACCGGTCGCGCACGCAATTCAAACTGGTCGAATCGATTCAGCGCCAGGAAGCGGCGATGCAGAAGTACGTGGACTCGCTCTGACGTTTTCACAAGCACGACCGATGGCAAGACCGCTGCGCCTTGGTGGATGTTACCCTGGCGTTAGGCCGGAACCGGTTGCTGGGCGCGGTGCGGTTCGAGCCACATCCAGGGGGCGCACTTCCGGCAGGGTCCTTTCCGAGTCGCCGGCGCCGAGGGCCACCAACCGTTCGCCCGCAGGTCGTACCCGGGTTTGAAAGCTGGCGCAGGCTTCGTTGAAGGCCGTGTTGGCACGATTCAGCCCTTCGCGGAGGCGGTCAAAATGTTTCACAAAAATGAGGAGGCGCGAATAGAGCTCCGTGGCCGCAGTGGCAATCTTTTCGGCATTCTCGGATTGCGCATGCTGACTCCAACTTACTGCTACTGAGCGCAAGAGGCCGATCAGGGATGCTGGTGTGGCGAGGAGGATGTGTTTGGCTGCGGCCCACACAATCAGGTCCGGATCTCCCTCCAGCGCCGAACTGAATAGGGATTCCGCCGGAAGGAACAGCACGACGTAATCCAGCGATTTGGGAAAGCGCGAGGGATAATCCCGGTCTGCCAGCGCCTTGACTGTTGCCTTGAGCCGCCCGGCGTGCGAGGCCAGCAGGTCCTTGCGCTTTGCCGGATCGGCTTCGCCCAGCGCGGAAAGGAAATCGAGATCCGGGACTTTGGCGTCGATGATGATGAAACGATCGGCGGGGAGGTGTACGATGAGGTCAGGTTGAACTTCACCAGCGCGGGTCTGCTCCGTGAAATCGCAATGCGCGCTCATGCCGGCCGCCTCAATGACCCGGCGCAACGTTTCCTCGCCCCAGCGTCCACGTGCCTGGCTGGACTTCAAGACCGTGCGAAACTGCTGCGTTTCGAGGGCGAGCGCCTGGCTTTGGTTGGCCAGCGCGGTGAGTTGTCGGGTGACTTCCCCCAGTGCGGTGGCCTGCAACCGTTCCGCTTGTTGCAGGCGTTCCTGGTAAGTCTGGAGATGGAGCTTCAGCGGCTCGATCAAGCCGGCGATTGCCTGCTGCCTTTGCGCCAGGTCACCGCGCGCGGTTTCCTGCAGGCGGCCGACGGTGTCGACAACGCGCTCCAGAAATTGCGGTTGAACTTCCCGCAAAGCATCCAGGCTTAGAGCTTTGAACGCAACTCGCAGATCTGCCAGCGCCCGAGCCTGGCTCGCCTCGGCTGCCTGGAGAGTGGATTCGTGGAGCGTCCGTTGCTCCTGTAGCATTTGTTCAGCCGCCGACCGGCGGGCTTCGGCCGTAGCGGCGGCAGTGGAACTCTTCTGCAACTCAGTTGTCAGCCGGGACACCTCGGCTTCACGGGCGGCGATCTGGCGGTGCAGTTCTTCGGAAAGTCGTTCGTCCGCGAAAGATCGCCGGCGCCCTAACATCCAGCCGCAAATCGCCCCGGCCATCATCGCCAGCAGTGCGACGGCCAGGAGTTGTGCCGTGCCGCTCATTATCAAACCGCGCGAAAGCGATTGAAAAACCCCGTGCCCCGCGGGGTGATCAGGGAGCGTTTGCCTTTGATGGTAACCGTGTGGCCTTCGGTGCAGAGATGTTTTGTCATGGCCGCAATGCCTCCGGGGTATCTGGGATTGAGTTCTCCACCGGTTTTCAGGGTGCGCCAATAAGGGGTGACGCGTTTCGCCCCCTGGGCCCGGGCTTCTTCGGCGGCGTGGGCGGCGATCCAGGCAAAAATTCCGGTGGTGATCGGGCAGGCAAAGTCCGCGCAGTGCTTGCGGGCCAGGGCCGTACGCAATTCGTTGATCGTGGTCACACGACCCTTTGGCACTTGGCGCATCAAGGCATCCACTTCAGATGGCGCGGGGATTACCATCTTCCCCGCGCCAAAGCGTACGGCAGCTTTGCCGCTCACCTCCAGTACCCGCGGCAGGCCTTTGTCATCGGCCAGTTTTTCCTGCCAGGTTTTTCTCCGGGCGGGCATGGAGTGAAGTTGGGGCTAGAAATGGGCCACGACCTCGATTTCCACACTCGCACCCTTGGGCAAAGCGGCCACCTGGATGGTCGAGCGGGCGGGGAAATCGGTGGTGAAGTAACGGGCGTACACTTCGTTCATGCCGGCGAAATCGGCCAGGTTCACCATAAACACGGTGCTCTTGACCACGTTCGCAAAGGTCAATCCTTGTGATTCCAGGATGGCTTTCACGTTCTCCAGCACCCGCTCGGTTTGAACCTTGATGTCGCCGCCGACCAGGTTGCCTGTGGCAGGCTCGATAGGGATTTGACCAGCGCAGAAGAGCAGGTCGCCGCAGCGAACGCCGTGATTGTAAGGGCCGACCGCAGCCGGAGATTTCGGTGATTTGATGATTTGTTTTTGGGCCATAAGACCTTTGTAGTGTGCGCCCAAGGAGAGGCGGGGTCAACCGAACTTCTAAACTATCCTGAAATCGAAGAAAGGGTCTTTGCCACATTCCGCCTCAGTCTGATGAACTCTTGAGAAACCTCCGGGCTGGGTGCTGTTTCCGGTTTGCCCGGCGCGCGAAGGCAGGCCATACTTTGGGCATGGTGCCGGATGACCAGACCAGTCCTCGTCAGTTGGAGATTCTGCGCGCCATGCCTGGCGAGCGCCGCTTGAAGCTGGCCGAACAACTGTACTGGGCGGCCCGCAAAATGAAAGCCGCCGGGGTGCGCGCCCAGCACCCAGACTGGCCGGATGAGCAAATCAAGGCCGAGGTGACCCGAATCTTCCGCCATGCCCGATCCTGATCTCTCGATGCTGAATCTTCTGATCCGAGACCAGCAAGGCTCAGCTTGGTCACACTGAGCCCGTGGTTCGAGCGAACAGCGAATCAGCTTGATCCACAGCCTTATTCATGCGAAACAATGTCCGCGTCAGCGCCAAAAATGGAAGGGTGGCTGAGTGGTTAAAGGCACCTGACTCGAAATCAGGCGTTGGGGTAACCCAACCGTGGGTTCGAATCCCACCCCTTCCGCCACCTTTTTGCCATATCTTCGAAAGTTTGAAGATAGCAAAAGGTTATGTTGATTTCGTCTTTGCCAACTTCGATTTTTTCAGTGATCGATTCTACGATCCTTCTCTTGTCCCCTGGTTCAAGCTCAGGCCATAGCTTATGTAAGCTTTGGGCCTGTGCGACGACTTCTTCGGCCGAAAGCGTGTTTACGCCGCAGATGTCAATCTCAGCCTGGAGGCGAGGAATGTCCGCTTCGACTTGCTTCTTGCGCTCTTCGAGAGGCCGGTAGAACTGACCAAACCCGGCGCTGTCCAGTTGACCGTCCTGATACAGGCGATACACCCGGGCGATTTCCTGTTGTACCCTCTGGAGTTCTCCCCGCTGGATTTCAAGCAGTCGCTCCTTTTCGACTAGCGTGTCGTCAGCCTGTTTCAGGTAATCCGCAATCTTGTCAGCCGCAAAGGAATAGCCTTTGATTTCGTCGCGAAAGATGCCTTCAAGATCCACGATTGCGATCTTGTTGTGGCACTTCCGACAGATGTATTTTGGGCTATTCGACGGAACATACATTTTCTCCCCGCACGAGCAATGCGCAATCCCGGCGAAAATGTGCACGGGTTTCTTTCCTGGGCCGCGGTGTTTCTGATTCTGGTACGTCTGGTTGAGGATTTGGTTGGATTGCTCCCAGATTTCTGGAGTTACGATCGGCTCCACCTCAGAGGTTACCCATTGGTCTTCAGATTTGATCGACCACCGTTTGGTGTTTCCGTCCCTGGTCGTGTAATTGGCCCGGTGAACGCCCTTGGCGGTAGAGTCTTGGAGCAACCGCGAGACTGTTTTGGGTGTGAAGCGGGCACCTTTCCGGGTGCGGTAGCCTGCCTCATTAAGGAGCTTGACTACTGTCCGCTTGCGGCGATGCTCCAGGAAAAGATCGTACATCAGTTTTCGCACTGGGGCTTCCTTTGGGTGCGGAACCAACTTTTTGTCCTTCCAGCAATAGCCATATGGAGCTGGCCCCCCTAGCGGATGTCCGAGTTTAGCGCGAATTGAAACCGACGCCCTGACTCGGTCAACGATTTCTTCCCGTTCCCATTGCGCCATAGCGGCAATCATTGTGTAAAAGAGCCGGCCTGCCGGCGTGCTCGTGTCGATCTTCTCTTGGAGCGAAACCATGTCGGCATTGCTTTGCCGAAAAATGTCCGCGAAGTCGAGAAGCTCTCTGGTGTTGCGGGCGAGCCGCGCGAGCTTGGAAAAAATGAGTCCGGTGATATGGCCTTTCCGAATGTCAGTAAGCATCCGGCGCGCTTCGGGGTGATCCATGACGGTTTTCCCGGAGATGCCAGCTAGGTCATACACTTCCTTCACTTTCCAGCCGTTGAACTTGGCATATTCGCGAGCGCGATGCTCGTGATGCTGAGGGCTTTCGCCTTGTGCTTGATCTTCGGTGGAGACCCGAATCCAGATCCCCACGTTCTTCGTTTCCGAAGCAGGAGCAGGAGGTGTTTTCATCCGCTATCAATCGTAACAAATTTGGAGCAATATGCAAAAGCCCAAAAGCTGTGGGGGCGCCTTTAACGGATGACGAGATGCGGATCAAGTTAATTCCATTAGGATTTCTACGGGCCACCCCCGTAGCACAAGGTTGCATTCTTACATCCTTGGGTTGCTTTGACTTCAGGGATGCGTTCATGAAATACACCAGGAGGAAATCGGACGTGTTCCAGCTACAGATAATCCTCTACCGTCAGTACCCCGGGCTTCAATGTGTCTCCGACCTCGCATTAGGCAACGAGACGTAAATTCCGGAAATTAGGTTATTGCCGAGGAACGTGAGCGGTATAGGTTAAAAAAGACACGAGATTATGAAAGAGAAACGAGAGGCCATTGCGTACGTTCGAGACCCCAAAACTCGAAATTATCCACTCGCCTATGAGCAAAAATTTTCTGGATTCCTTAAGGCGATAACGGAAGGGACTAATCGTCCCGGAGCTTCCATCCTTATTGCAGAGCCATGGGTCATCGGCGATAATTACGAGGAAATAGTCGAGAGCCTATCGCGTCTTGCAGGAACAGATGTTCCGCTCCTTATCGTCAACCCTACTGCATTGCCCGCACGCAACTAGCCTGTTAGACCTCTGCGGCCTGTCGAAGATGGCAGCAATTCGCTTCCCGCGATTAGGAATCTAAGAATCTGGATTTGCTAGACCGGAACCGTTCACTCAACGACGTGTTTTATTCGGTTCTCTCGGGTTAAGCTCGCAATGAGCTAGCGGCATTACAGTTGGGCGACCCAGTCACGCCAGATAATCATGGTCCGATCAAGTTGGCACCAGCTACTATTTATTCGATTCTCCGTGGCGAGCCAGTTGGCGTGCCACAATTGCAATCGATTCTTCGATCTCCAGAAGTTGCGCCAGAATCCTTTTCCCCTGCTTAAGGCAGAGTCGGCTGTGCTTAACGATCTGGTGCATCACCGGCCTCATCAGCGAACGCCTCACTCCGCACACATGCGCCACTCCTAACGAATTTCCTTTCGATTGATTTGTTGTTTTTTTCATATACCGAGAGGTTAGCTCTGACCATCCAGAAGCAAAAGGAGTCAAAACTTGCCGAATGCGGAAAGTTTTTGAAAAATGCCCTGTCGGAACATTCAGAACCCCTTCGTTATTGCCACGAATTCCAGGAATTCCATCCGCTTTTCACTCCACGACCTACATACATGGTATGTAGGGGCTAGCGCCCTCGACGACTTCTCTTTTTCGGCTTAACCGCCGCACCACGAGCTCCCCCAACGTGTCGTCGGCTACCGCCCGACTTATCGCTCTTTCCGCTGGCTATCGGGTGCAGTCCCCCTATCCGGTGTCCTTTACCAAAGATCGATAAGTCGGGCGCTATGTCCGATTGTCCTTTAGCGCCGACACGTTGGGGGACTGGTCTTAGATGAGGTGCTAGCGCACCCACCACCCGTTCTCTATCGCGACCATTTCACGCTGAGCCGTGGAGATAATTACTGGTGTGACGAGCGTTACGATTCTTCGGTCAAGGCACTGGGAATCTAATGAGAATTGAGAAACCACGTCTCGACTGCGGCGTTTGAGAAGAGAGCGACACCGAGGAGCGCGGTGATAATTCGAGACGGTGGTATCATGAGAAGCGCTACCCCTGCCAAGACCCAACTCCCGTGCGTGTGATTTGCACCATCATGTTCACTTCGGATTTCAAAACCAGTCGCCATTACCACTTCGGCTTGTCCCAAACACAGTTGCCGGCGTTGGCGTCTGGAACTGTTCGTACGCCTTGCCGCAAGGAAGTTCTGAATGCCAAGGGGAACTTCACTACAGCAGGAGTGGCGATTGGTTTTGGAACCATGAATCACGAAACCTACATTACTATCGGAGAACGCCAGGATTGGGGTGATCCCCGCTCTTTTGGCATATCCACTGTGGACCAGCGTCATCATATTTATGTGATCGGAAAGACGGGGTCCGGGAAGACGACTCTGCTTCGCAATTTGATCGTGCAGCACATTGCCCTTGGACACGGGGTCGGACTAATTGATCCGCATGGTGATTTGGCTGAGGAATTGTTGAACCATATCCCGTCCGCACGCGCCGACCACCTCTGCTATTTCAACCCGGGCGACTTGGAATTTCCCATCGGCCTGAACCTCCTTGCCAATGTGACGCCGGACGACCGCCACCTCGTGGCTTCCGGCATTGTGGGAGCATTCAAGGGAATCTGGCGGGAGTCTTGGGGACCACGCTTGGAGTATCTCCTCTACAACGCGGTTTCCGCGCTCCTCGATTGCAGGAACGTCACTTTGTTGGGAGTGAATCGAATGCTCACGGATCCGAAATACCGTGCCAGGGTGATCGGTCAGATCAAGGACCCGTTCATCCGATCCTTCTGGGCAGAGGAATATGAAGGCTATGACCATCGTTTTCGACGCGAGGCCATTGCACCGATTCAAAACAAACTTGGCCAGTTCCTTCTGAACCCGGTGATTCGTAATATCCTGGGCCAGGTCAAATCGAAGGTGAGCTTTCCCTTCATCATGGACAATGGACGCCTTCTCATTGCAAACCTGTCCAAAGGACGACTTGGCCATGACAAGGCAAATTTGCTCGGTTCCCTCCTAGCCACGCAGTTTCAATTGGGAGCCATGGCTCGGGCAAACCGTCCCGAGCAGGACCGTCGCGACTTCCACCTTTTCATCGACGAGTTCCAAAACTTCTCAACCGATGCGTTTACTTCCATCCTCGCCGAAGCCCGCAAGTACCGCCTGTGTCTCACCCTCTCGCACCAATATATTGACCAGCTTTCGCTGCCGGTGCGCCAGGCGGTATTTGGAAATGTTGGAACGCTAATTGCGTTCCGTATCGGGTATTCGGATGCGGAGGTAATAGAAAAGGAATTTGGTAAGGCATTCTCGGCGAGCATGCTCGCAGACTTGGATCGCTATGAGGCCGTGGTGAAGTTGTTGGAGGATGGAACCAACAAGGAACCTTTCCGGGCCAAAATGCTACCACCCCTGGAGAATCGCATTGGCCGGAAGGAGCAGCTTATCGCGCGGTCACGCGAAAGGTTTTCCACCCCGCGGGCCACGGTCGAAGAAAAGCTTAATCGGTGGATGGGATCGGCCTGAGATTATTTGGCGCGGTCCTTCGGGTGGTCCTGCATATAGAACCGGAGTTCCTTCTGCAAGGTGGCCGCCAGCAACTGGGTCAAGCCTACTTGGAACAGTTGGGCAGATCAGCGCCCGGCGCCTCGATCATCTGCTGGAAAGCCTGTTGGAGGTGGCCTTGCGGGGAAAGGATTTCAGAGCTTGTCTTCATACGATGAAGATGCGAGGGGAGGAAGAAGACTGCGGACTTTCCGGGCTTTCTTTTTCCTCAATTTCATTACTACTTCTTTTCATTATGCCTGCTCTGACACCAAATTCATGCTACCCCCGGGCTCTGATCAAGGGGCGATCGTGTCGATCACCACGTGTTATGTTTAGGGACGCAGTCAACTTCTCAGTTAGTTCACCATGGCAGGGTGTGAGACAGCAAAGTCACCGAATCTAAAAAAACAGCCCTCAGCTGTTGCTTTTTTGCTTGGCTGTTGTATCTGTTGGGATACAATACGCCCCATGCTTACCTCTTTCGCTCAACTCGAAGCGCGCCGGGACCAGATCCTCCAGCAGATGAAGGCCATCGACCGGCTTCGTCGCGGCTCCCTTAGCCGTCAGTTCTTCAAAAAGCCGGCTTCCGCCTCCAAGGTCCAACAAGGTCCTTACTACGTTTTGCAGGGCTACATCCAGGGCCAGAAGTTCTCCGAGCGTGTTCCCGCTGACCAAGCCCCGCAAATTGAGCCCCTGGTCGCCAACTATAAACGGTTTGAGAAACTGGCCGAAGAGTTTGTCAGCGTCACCGACCAACTCACTCGCCGGAGTCAAAGCGCACCCGCCGCTAAAAAAAACTCCAGGCGGAGGTCGGCCAGGAGCGGTTCCGCGAAGCCAACGCCTTCATCCGATTAGTCCAGGCGCAGTGGCAGCAGCAGGGGGTGCGCAATCTCGAAGCGGTGGAACTGGGCCTGCGCGAGGCGATTTTCCGCGATTTATGCAAGGTGCTTGCGGAGTTGCTCAACGATCCGATGCTGCCAGTGCCCGAGGATTCCGGCCGGCCAGGCGAAAAATGCCACACCGACCGGCCCAAGCAGATGCTGACACTCTTTGGGCCGGTGCCCCTGTCGCGCAACTATTATCATGCGGCTGCGGAACAAGCCGGCCGTGCTCCGCTGGACCGAGCGTTGGGTTTGTGGGACAGCTATTCCCCGGGGGTGGTGCGCTTGGTCTGCCGCGCCGCGGCACGGTTTCCCTTTGAGACGGCGTCGGACGAACTCAAAGCCTATTGCGGGCTGGAAGTCGAAGGCCGCCAGATGCAGCGCATCGCTCAGGAGATGGGACCCAGAGTGCGCGAGGTCCAGCAACAACTGCCGCCCCTCAAGCATGAGTCGGGGCCGATTCCCATCCTCTACACCGCGGTCGATGGCACGGGCGTGCCTATGGTGCCAGAAGAACTGGAAGGCCGGGCCGGCAAACAGCCGGATGGCTCCGCCAAAACTCGCGAAGTCAAACTGGGCTGTATCTTTACCCAAACCACGACCGACCAGGAAGGCTTGCCGCTACGGGACTACCAATCCACCAGCTACGTGGCGGGGTTCGAAGCCGCCGCCGATTTCATGGTCCGGGTGCGCCAGGAAGCCATCCGCCGTCGGATGGCGGCAGCGTGGCTGGTGGTGCTGCTGGGCGATGGGGCGGCCTGGATCTGGGAGCAGGGGCAGAAGTGTTTCCCGGGGGCCTTTCAGATTTTGGATTTGTATCACGCGCTGGAGCATCTTTCCGCGTTGACCAAACTGCTGGAGGACCAACCCGAGAGGGCCAAAACATTGTGGCGAACCTGGCGGGAGCAACTCTTGGCCGACGAGGTGGCCGAGGTCTTATGCCAGGCCCGCCAACGTGCGGCCACGCTGGCAGGCCAAGCAGCCGAGTTAGCCGGCAAGGAGATCGGCTACTTTGAAAACAATCAGAATCGCATGCTCTATGGCACCTATCGAGCCTTGGGATTCTTCTACGGCTCCGGTGTCGTTGAGGCCGGCTGTAAAACGGTCATCGGCGGGCGCTGCAAAGGTTCGGGTATGCGCTGGTCAGAGACCGGGGCAACCCATGTTCTGGATCTGCGGTGTTCCCTCTATGGAAATCAATTCGACCAGGTTTGGGATCGCCTCAACCAAAGCGACTACCTGCGCCTGCGCGTCCTCAACCCCGTTCACTTACCGGACAAAGCCGCCTGATGGTGACTTTGGTGTCTCACCCCCACCATGACCATGGCATTAGCCTCGCGATTTGGCTTGTGTTTACATGCAATCGATCAGACCGACAGCACGGCATACACGCGCTCATTAATGCGGCGCGCCGACGTGTAGACCTCAATTCCAAGCAAGGTATCGCCGGAAGATGTCTCCCATTTTCCTAAGTTTTCTAAGGCATTCTGATCATCTTTGGTCAGGTATGCCTGATGGATTATAGAACCAATGGGAGCCCTCATATTGGGATAGATTAGCAGGCCGATCCGGTTTGCATGCGCATTGTAACCCTGCGGTGAAACCCGCAAGGCGAGGTCGGTTCCCGGAGAGTTTTTGCGCCCACGGTATTCCGCTGTCAATGCAACGGCCGGGTGGGGCCAGTAGTTGACCACCGCCTTCATTGTCGCTAAAAGGCTTGCTGTCGGCGCATATTCGTTACGGATTTGCTCGATTGCTTCAAAGTTAAGGCGGCATGTCTTAGCATAGGTTTCCACGAGCGGGCGAAAAACCGGCTCGTAGAATGCAACGTCCGAAGCCACTGAGTCGACGAGTGCCTCTACAGGATTGGAAGCCTCAAACTGGTGACGGCGAAATGGAAGAATTTTTTGTGGCGGCTCCGCAATTCGATGTGACAGTTCATGAAACTTGTTCCAGTACGCCTTGGACCGACCTCCCTGCAAATTCAAGACCGCGACCCAGCTGTCTGGAGCCCCTGGTTCGGCGTTCAGCCGTTGAAAAAGCAGTGCATCCGTCCCCGGGTTGTCCAGTTCGCCGCGCAACTGCGCAAAGCCAATCTCTTTTTTTCCTTTGAGATAGTGATTTTCCAACTTGGTTACGTCATGCGGGCCATGGACCTCTTCAAAAGTGAGGCACAACTCGTCACCAAGGCACTGCGCAATGTTTTCGCCAGTGAAGGGACCATGTTCTTTGAGAATAGGAGTGATTCGGGCAAGACAAGCCGCTCTGACGTCAGGCGCAAACGTTGGGTCTTCGTACCGTGATCTTATCTTCAGATGCTTCGCGATGGCATCAAGCCGCAAAAGATCCTGGACCGTAGGCGATTTAACGTTGCGTGACATCTTTGCTAACAATCCGGCAAGTAGTCCTTCACCTGCTTGTAAAACTTAACCCACTCATTTACGTCCCACTCGGCTTGTTCTGAATTGGACCTCTTGGCCAGCAACGATTTTTTCCCCTGATAAAGGGCTAGCGTCGCCCGGTATGACAGATTCAGTTGTTCAGCAGCCGAAGAGAGCGAGGCGGGAATTTGAACCACGTTGTGTCCCTGGCTTTTCTCTTGGGAATCATCGAGTAGCGCGTCAACGCCAACTCCTAACCCATCCGCGATCTGCTTGAGCTTATCAATTGATACCGCCGATAATCCGCGCTCGACTTCAGATAAATACCCACCACTTATGGTTGATCGCTTCGCCAGGTCATGAACTGTAAGGTTCTGTGCTTGGCGCAACCGTTTGATTCGTCTTCCAACTTCGGCGCGCTGTTCCTCGTTATCCATTTCAAAAATCTTTCAAAAAAATAGTTGCGCTATTCGATATAGCGAATTATGTTCGCTTTAGTGAACAAATGTTCGGGGTGGTGATTTTCACTACCCGCAGCGAATCTAGCGCTGATTACGAAAAAGTCTAGAGAGAACACGAGCAGTCTGAAAAACGCGAAAGCGCGCTGCAAACCGTTAAAGACAAAAAAGATGAACACTAATGAACAAAAAAAGCCGCACGAGTTGCGGATTCACATTGATCAACAACCGTATCATTCACAAACCCCGACGACCGGCGAAGCGCTGTTTAAGCTTGGCAAGGTCGAGGCGGGAATGCGTCTCTACCGCGAAGTTCTTGGCGATCGCGAAGACCCAGGAATCGAGAACGGTCCGGAAGTCGTCCAATTGAAAGAGGATGAACACTTCCACAGTGGCAAGCCGCGGGGCGTAACCATCATCGTTGAAGGAACTCGGCACCCCTGGGATAAACCGGTGATTTCCTACGTAGAAGTCGTCACGCTGTTTGATCAGACGTACCCCCAGCATCCTGAAACGACGTACTCGGTCAAGTACCGTAATGGCCCCAGCCAAAATCCTGAAGGTATTATGTCGTCCGGCAGCAAACCCGTAAAAGTCAAAGAAGGGATGATCTTCAATGTTTCACGCACTGGTGAGTCATAACGAGGACGTCGAGAGGCTGGTCAAAAAGGGATACGCGGTTGGATTTGATAACCTGTGGTATCTCATCGTCCGTGATATCCCCTATCTCGACCAAAGTCGCAACTTGCAATGGGGTGCCATTGTCACCAAGTTTATCGACCAGGGCAAAGACGTGATTGTCCAGGAGAATCACACGATCTTCTTCGCGGGTTCGCATCCACATGGTTTGGATGGAAAACCCATTCCGAACCTCGGCGGTGGGCCCACAGGTCTTGCACTGAGCGACTTCAGCAAAGATGTCGTTGTTCAGCGGTCGTTTTCAAATAAGCCAAAGACACCTGCTAACGACGGGAAGTTCGCCGACTTTTTTGAAAAGATAGAGAGCTACGTCACCATCATCTCGGGGCCGGCGATGGAGTTGCATAGGGCCAGCCCTCTGACCTTCCGCGTGATGGAATCCGGGAATTCCGATTCACCTTTCAAATTCCGTGACACGTTAACCAGTCGGGCGGAAATTGGAGACCTGTCGGCCAAGTTCAAAGATGAGGTAATTGCAATCATCGGGCTTGGTGGCACGGGTTCGTTCCTTCTGGACTTATTAGTAAAAACGCCAGTCCGAGAAATCCGCGGTTTCGACAAGGATAAATATTACGTGCACAATGCGTTTCGTTCGCCGGGCAAACTTGACCCGGAAGAGCTCGGAAAAACGAAAGCCGAGGTTTATCATGCACGCTACTACAGTTTGCGTACGGGCCTTGATATTAAGGAGAAATTTGTCGATGCCACATGCTTAGAAGATTTCAAAGGCGTCACTTTCGCATTCGTGTGCGTGGACAAAGGGTCATCCCGCGCGGGAATTTTTGACCTCCTGATAAAAATGGGAATCCCCTTTATTGACGTGGGCATGGGACTTAGCCGCAAGGAGGGGAAACTAACCGGAATGGCTCGGGTCACTCACTACAGCACCGACCATGCTGGCGCAATGCGCGATAAACAATACTCCCCGCTCACAGACCAGCCAGACGACGAGTACCGGACGAATATCCAAATTGGAGAGTTGAATGCACTCAACGCCTGTCTGGCAGTCATCCGTTATAAACAGCTTCGGGGGTTTTACCTCGAAGAGCTTTCGCATAATCATTTCCTTTTCGGAGTTGGAGACCTGAAAATTGCTGGCGATGCAGAAACTGACCAACATTAAGCTTCGCCGGGTTCAATGCGTTCCCAGGACCCTAGAGCCGGGCATCTTGTACGTGTCCGAGGAATTTGGGGCAGCCTTGCATCTTTGCGCCTGTGGCTGCGGCGTTAAGGTAAGCACGCCTATTGGCCCAACTGATTGGAGTTTTGAAGAAAGTTCAGCAGGCCCAACGCTGTTTCCATCCGTGGGCAACTGGCAGCAACCCTGCCAGTCTCACTACGTCATTCGGGATGGCAGGGTTCTTTGGATGGATGCCTGGACGCCCGAGCAAATCTTATCAGGCAGGCTGGCAAAAGAGCGCCGCGATGAAGCTTATTTTGCCGCACGCGCCGGGCAACGCGGGGAAGCACTACACAAGCTTTGGAACTGGATCAAAAATTTGCTCCGTTAACTTCATTGGGACAGCAGCCCGAGGCGAGGCTGGGAAGGGTTTCGACATTGCTTTTAGGCCGGAGTCGCAGGACTGAAGCCAGCGTTTTCACAGGTTCAGATTTTTCCATATCACGTAGCGCCGCCTCTGGAAACATGCTTGAAAACGGCGTCGGTATTCGGTATTTTATGCATCATGGCTCAATGCACAGCACCAGTATATGGCCATCGCTCAGCTAGTGCTGCTACGGCTTGCCCTGCATGCCGTGGCCGTCGCAGCGGCTACAGTAGCTTTGGATCTTACTCGCTCCCGTCCTACTACTCCCAGTCGGGAAGCAGTGGGAGCGGCCAGAGCAGTGGCGGTGGGTCCGGTAGCAACGCAAGGCCGAGATGGTCGCGACCAGGTTCGACCGTGGTTTACACGCCCGCCGAAGTGCGGACACTCACGCCGTTCCGCGAAACCGTCGAGAAGCGAGCACCGCTGCCTGACCCTCGGGATGTATTTCTCTGCCATGCGTGGGACGACCGGGGAGGGGCCGCGAAGGAGCTTCATGATCTGCTCGTATCGCGCGGTGTCTCGGTCTGGTTCAGCGAGAAGGATGTAGCCCTCGGCACGCCGTTGCTACGCGAAATTGACAGGGGACTGGCGAAGTCGCGAGTCGGGATCGTGCTGGTGACCCCTGCGCTGCTGAACCGACTTCGAGGAGAGGGCATCGCTGATAAAGAGCTTTCGGCACTCTTGGCGCGCGATCTACTCGTTCCCATCGTGCACACCACGACGTATGAAGCTCTCCGCGAAGTTAGCCCCCTGCTCGGCTCGCGAAGCGGCTTGAGCACGGCAGAAGCGCCGATGGCAGCCGTCGCGGCCAAGCTTGCCGAGTTGGTCACCATCTAGCATCATTATCGGGGCGGCCCTCGTAACCGTAATTCAAGACGCCATACGGCGGCTCATTTCCCTGCTATACCCATTCGTAGACGCTGACTTCTTTCGCGCGTTCTGCCGCTGCCAGTGTTGATTGATAGTGTTCGTTTCCTTGATGAGCCAGGAACAATCCTCGTGCGTTTACAGAATATCAGTCGTGCAAAAAACTTCGTCCCGTTTTGGGCCAGGTTGCCGAGCCGCTTGAGAAGCCGGGCGTTGACCAGAACCGTGATGTCGCGCGACTGACAGTTCAGCACCCAGCCCGCTTGCTCCGCCGTGAGGCGGGCGGCCAACTGTGTCATTTTGTGGGTTCCAACCAGCCAATCGATTCTTCCTGAGTTTCTGAACCCTGAGCATAGTTCTTTTCAATGCCTTCTCATACAAGCTATTGGAGAAGGTGTTGAAAAGGAAAATGCGATTTACGCCGATTGGGGTGGCTGGTTGGAACCCGCAAATCACTGGCTGGGATCGCCCCGCAAGATGACAGTCAACACTTTGCATGACGCTTTTGACCAGTGGGAAGGCTTGTTCAGCATACGCGCCGTTGAGTTTTGCCGTTGGCTTGTGGCGGACGCAGCCAGCGCTGTTGAGGCTGGAGTAGGTTTTCGCGATCCGGCGGACGCCCTCGCCCTTGCGGTGCAATATGAAACGGCCCGGATTTCCATGGCCGACTGGTTTGACGATGAGGGGAGAATAAGATTGCCCTGTCCGTAGTATGGTTAGCAAAATGATCCGGCGAATCAATGCCACGGGTCACGCATACAGACCCGTATTGAAGTCGTTGGAAAGTAAAAGGGTGATTTCACTTGGCCCGTGCATAACGAGTCGCCTCAAGAAACAAATAGATCGGATAACCGGATAACTACGCCTTTATGAATTACGAAGTTGGGGACAAAGTTACTTTCAGCATAGACCAACACCAGACGGTCGGAGAGATACGAACTGTGCTCGAAGAACAAAACTCGTATCGGATTCTTACGCCAACCCTTATTGGCACGAGAAAGGAAGTGGTTGTTCCCGAGAAGGATGTTCTAAGCCACGCGGACTTTGACTGGAAATGAGCATCGGCAAGCGTCTTTAGATCCAGTTTGGTCTGGTCACGGCGCGTTTGGAGATTGTCTGACGTAATTCGCAGATCTCGGTGTTGGCGAAGGACGGAAATGTCGGAAATCACATGCTAAGCAGGTTTCTTCATCCCCCTGGCCACTCCAGTTTGCCACGATATTCCCAACTGCAGCTTCCCGCGAGACGCATTTCACAATGTCCAAAACCACCTGGTCAAAACGACCAGTAGCGCGGGTCTGGCTTGCCCGGCTTACGGGGATGACCTGTGGACTCAAAAGCCACCGAGGCCCTCATCGCCGCCGCTAAGCACTCCAAGACTTCGTAATGGTGTTGGATGGTAGGACATCTTCTATACCCTTGCGAGTGGTGGCCGATTTCTGCACACTGAAATTAGTGATGCACAAAGCGAGCTCACGTCATTGGAAGAACCACTCTGTCATTATGTTCGCGAGTGGCGACGACCCTGTGGCTAAGATACTTCAGGAAGCGTCTCGCGCCGCGCTAAAAGCGATGGAACACGGTTGGAGCGGTCCACCTTTTGATCCATTTCTTCTGGCTGAATTAATGCATATCGCGGTGGTTCCAAACAGCCAAGTCCTGGACGCTCGGACCGTGCCTTTGAAGGGCGACCGACTCCAAATAGAATACAATCCAGACCGACCCCGCGCGCGAACGAGGTATTCGGTAGCCCACGAAATCGCGCACACCTTTTTTCCAGATTGTGCCGAACGTGTGCGAAACCGCACAGCGCCGCAAAATTGTGGCCGGAAAGAGTGGGAATTGGAGATGCTCTGCAACATCGGTGCTGCGGAGTTATTAATGCCAACCGGCAGTCTGGCTGATACAACGAGCCAGTCGCTTTCGATTCAGGACGTTATCGATTTGCGCAAGAAATTTGAGGTCTCTACCGAAAGTATTCTGCTCCGACTGATCCGGATCACGAACCAACCCTGTGCGATGTTCGTTGCCTCTCGTGGCCAAGTCGTTCAAGCGCGTTACCGAGTTGATTACAGTACCGCCTCCCGTACCAGTTCAAACCGACTACCCTCCAACACTGTTTTACCCACAGACAGTGTTGTTTCGACCTGCACTGCGATCGGCCATCGTGCAGAAGCTGACGAAACTTGGCCCGAGATCGGGCGGGTTCACTTGGAATGCATTGGTGTGTCTCCATATCCAGGATCTGTACATCCACGCGTCATAGGGCTCCTCACGCCATTAGATGCGAAAGCGTGTCACACGGGTTCAATGCAATTCGTAACCGGTGATGCCACTGAACCGCGAGGGGAAGGCGCGTTGATTCTGGCTCACGTTGTTAATGACGCCACTCCAAATTGGGGTGCGGGTTTTGGCAAAGTGGTTCAACGAAAATGGCCGGGCGTCCAGTCTCGCTTTCGAGAATCCTGGTTAAATTCCTCGCGCAAACACCTTGGGGAGATTTTTCTCAGCGATGCTGATCCCCGACTTACAATATGTCAGTTGATATGTCAGCACGGATATGGTTATGCGATCCGGCCACGCATCCGTTATTCGGCGCTTAGGGATTGCCTCACTGCGCTGTGCGAGGAAGCCCTACGTCAGAATGCATCCATTCACATGCCACGAATTGGAACAGGAGAAGCAGGGGGGTCATGGGCGTTGGTTAGTGCATTGATCGATGAGATTTTATGTGCAGCCGGTCTTTCTGTAACGGTTTATGATTTGCCGCAAACCGGTCGATCACTTTCAATTCAGCCTGGACTTTTTGACCGAAAAATCTAACGGCGAGGGCTTCTGATGGCCAAACAAATCATCATTCTCTCGGGACACGTTTGCACGGGCAAGACTACCCTTGCCGAGAAGCTTTCAAATGAGTTCGGCTTCAAGCATGTCAAAACCTCAACTTTCATCATCGCACGGGGAAGCGATCTGAGGCTCGACCGTACGGTCTTGCAGGAGTTCGGGGAAATGCTCGACAAGAAAACCAGTGGTGCCTGGGTTCGCGATGACCTGCAAAAAATTGAACGTAACGAACCCCAAGACGCGTTGATTGTAGTTGATGCAATCCGGCATCCAGGCCAAATCAAATTCCTTCGCAGAGCATATTCGCGCCGCATCGTTCACGTCCATCTGACCGCAAATCGGAAGGAATTGGAACGTCGTTACGTCGAAAGGCAAAAGTGCGGCAGTGATATCGCTGAACTTGCATCCTATGCAGCCGTCTTGGCAAATGCGACCGAAAGCAAGGTCGAAACCCTCGCAGACACAGCCGACGTCGTGGTTAACAGCGACCTTTGTAACCCGGACGATATCGTTGTTCGCGTGGCAAGTCACCTTGGCTGGTATGGCCGTGAATACCTTCGCTCAGTAGACGTGCTGGTTGGTGGCCAATACGGCAGCGAAGGAAAAGGACAAGTCGCCGCATACCTAAGCAGCGAATATGATTTGCTGGTCCGGGTTGGTGGCCCTAACGCTGGGCACAAGGTTAAAATTCCCGGCACGAACGAGGTTTTCACATTTCGGCACCTGCCTTCCGGCTCCTTATCCAGCAACGCCCGCCTTTTGATAGGCGCCGGTGCGGTGGTGCACGTGCCCACCCTGCTGGAGGAAATTGCCAAAGCCAAGATTGGTGTCGACCGCTTGATGATTGATCCCCAAGCGATGACTATTAGTGAAGCGGACCGCCATCGGGAACGCGGAGCGCAGGATGTACGAGTACTCATCGGCTCCACAGGGCAAGGTGTCGGCCAAGCTACGGCTCGCAGGATTACCTGCCGTGGAAAATCTGGAGTCAAGTTGGCCAGGGACATTCCCGCGTTGAAGCCGTACCTACATGAGTCATGCGACGTTTTCCAACGTCTGTTCCGAGAACGAAAGCGCGTTTTTCTGGAAGGGACTCAGGGGACGGCTTTGAGCATATATCATGGCCACTACCCCCACACGACGTCACGCGATACGACTGTGGCCGGATGCCTTGCCGAGTCTGGCATATCCCCCAGTCGAGTGCGCAAAGTGATCATGGTTTGTCGGACATACCCAATTCGAGTCGGATCGCCCAGCAAGGAGCGGACCTCTGGATTTATGTCCAAAGAAATTCGATGGGCGGAAATCGAGCGCCGTGCCGGTTTTCCTCTGGGCGCGATTGCCAAGCACGAGGTTGGATCGGTTAGCGGTAACCCCCGCCGAGTCGCGGAGTTTGATTGGGTTTTGCTCCGCAAAGCCGCCTCTTTGAATGCTCCAACTGACATCGCCCTCACCTTCACCGACTATCTAGATCATCGAAATGCAAGGGCGTGTCGTTTTGAACAGCTCACCCAGCCCACTATTCGCTTTATCGAGGAAATCGAACAAGTAGCGGCCGCACCGGTGACACTTATTTCAACACGTTTTGATGAACGAAGCATCATTGACCGGCGAGCCTGGTAGAGGAGATATGACAAACGAGGAACTAATTGCCAGTTATCCGTACGCGTATCACATGGCCGAGAGTGGCACATGGGAAAGCATCCGAAGACATGGCTTACTTAGCACCATAGCGCTTCTCGATCTTTTTGAAATTACGGGCATCGAACGTCACAGAATTGCGGCACGACATCGTCCTGAATCTGTTACCATTACGCACCCAGTTTTCGGAAAGGCGGTCATTCGTGACCAAAAACCGATGCGCGATTCTGCGCTTCTCAAGTGTCTTGACAACGGAATCACACCTGCCGATTGGTATCGAACCCTAAATCAGCGCGTGTTTTTTTGGGTGAGCGAGGAGCGGTTGAATCGCCTACTTGAAGCTCGAGCGTACCGCAACAAACAACACTGTATTCTTACGCTTGAAACTGCTGAACTTCTCCGACGTCACTCGGAGCGTGTAACGCTCTGCCCGATAAACTCTGGCAGCACGATCTACAAACCGCAGCCGCGCGGATACACTACCTTTCAAAGCATCGAAAATTATCCATTCAACGAATGGAAAGCACGGCGGGGGTCGAGAGATGCAGTGGTTGAACTTGTGGTCGACCATTCTGTCCGGGATATCGCCGACTTTGTCCAAAAAGTAGAGGAGCGTCATGGTTCCACGGTCGTCAGTAACATTTTTACTAAACACCAGCAATAGGGCTTTAGATCAAAACGGGATGGTTATCTTGCGCCAGCACTCCCCGGATAATCGTCCTGAAAAACATGGCGCCACCCTGGGCAAATCCAGAACATAATTCATCCTCTCGTCCATGAACACTGTGAGCGGCGCTGCGAGAGTTCCCAGATTTGGATGACTGGTCGGAAGGAAACAAATCGTCCATCCTCTGGAGCAATTTCCAACCTCGTGCTGCAGTAGCGGAAGACAGGTCGAACTGGTGGCTGAGTGCCTTCAGTTCCCTTTTGCAATCTGTTGGAGAATATTACGTGGCAATACATAAAAATTGCCGCAAGGCGCAAACTTGCCCTCCTTTCTATGCCCGCACTTAGCCTTATAATGGGCACGGAATAGCGCCTTTCGATTCCCCATACGCACCCGACTTTCGCTAGCAAGACGTTTCATGCCAAATAGCCTGGGAATCGAACCGACAATCTCATCGGCCCGGTCGTCTGTTGGTCTCCGAATCTAGGCCACAGTCGTCGTCTTGCGGCATGCTCCCACCAGCACCTTGAAAATTCACAGATTTCCTCTTCTTCCCGTCGGCTCTGGCTCACCCCGGAGCCCCATTCTACAGAGTTACCAAGTTAATCAACCAAAACAAAATTATGACAAATCAAAATTCGGATAATACGCCTAACAACCAACCCGTTCATGTAATCCGCCATGGCGTCATTAGCGCGAGCATCTGGCGTCAAGAGACCGATAAGGGTTCCCTGTTCAACGTCACATTCCAACGGTCCTACAAAGACGGAGATAGCTGGAAGAACTCGACCAGCTTTGGGCGGAACAACCTCTTGGTCGTAAGCTTAATCGCCGCCCGGGCCTTCGAGTGGATCGGCAACCAACCCCGACGCCTTCAGCCTTAACTGCCGAGGCTCGCCTCATAAACCATTGTCGGCCGTTCGATTATCGTTGCAACAGTTGAAACAAGTTTATCGAACCTGAGACCGTTCGACGTTTCAGCCGTCCGGTCGCCAATCAAGCTGCGGTTTAGACTTAACGAGGTTTCCCCAATCGAATTTCCTCCTGGGGCGTAGACCTGCAATGACCCCAGGGAATCATGTCGTCAGGAAACACGCCGCACCGCGCCTGACTCCATGCACAACCAATAGACGGAATCGGATAAACCGAGCGGTACAGAAAGTGAGTAATCCATGATCCCTAATGCAGTAATGAGCAACTTCAAGTCTGAGGCACTCCCCGAAGACCAACTTCGGATCGCAGCTCCCAGCATCTTCGCCAGCGGGCCAATGATCGGCCTAAGTCAACGCTACGCGTTTGTTCCCACAACCGAGATCATCACGGGCTTGCGCGAAAGAGGCTGGGTTCCGGTGCATGTGGAACAACAACGTGTGCGAACCGCCGCGCGGATTGGTTTTCAGAAGCACCTCATCCGTTTCCGCCGAGCCGAACAAATGCAAACCCTCGACGAATGGAATGAGGAACTCGTCCTAACCAACTCTCACGACACCGGTTGTGCCTACGTCCTGCGCGTGGGCATCTACCGGCGCGTGTGTAGCAATGGGTTAGTAGTTTCGGATGAGAGCTTCGAAACCATCCGTTTCCGCCACGCCGGTCTGAAAGCGGAGGAAGTGATCGGTGCGAGCTATCGCATTCTGGAGCATATTCCACGGGTGGCGGCTCAGATTGAGGACTTCCGCAATCACCGGCTCAACGATGCCGAGTCGCTCCAGTTCTCAGAGCAGGCGCTGTTACTACGCTACGAGAGTCTGGAGCGGTCTCCCATCGAACCACGAACATTGCTCACTCCCCGTCGACCCGAAGATCAGGCTAACGACCTCTGGACTACGTTCAATCGCATCCAGGAGAATCTTGTGCGAGGCGGGTTGTCGGACAATCGCCGCGACCGTGCCGGTCGGCTCCGCACCCTGCGTTCACTCCGTGGCATCGACTCCAAAATTACCTTGAACAAGGAACTCTGGAAGTTGGCAGAAACCACTGCCGGATGTCTGAATTAAGTTGCACTGGATCGACTCGTGGAAAGTGGTTGCGAGGTATTACACCTGCGTCGCAGCCATCCAATGAAATGGACCACCCAGGAGCAGAAGCCAAGCTGCAAGGAAACGTCCTCATGCTACTAATATTACGTCTGGTGACAATTCAGTGCGCTCTGGAATTTGGGCGCGCTTTTTCTTGTCCGATTTCCCTCGCCGAGGTGGCATTTCGCCAGCATTCATTAAAACTTTTCCCCTTGACGCTAAGTTAAAGCTAAGGTAAAAGATTACTCAATGAACTCATTGGAGATTCAGCGGTTGCGGAAGAAGCTCGGCCTTAACCAGGTCGAGTTCGCCCAGCTTTCTGGTGTCCATCCCATCACAGTGAGCAAGTGGGAGCGAGGCGAAGCTAGCCCGTCGCCGTATCAAAACGCGCTCTTTGGTGAATTCCAGCAGGCATCCCGGAAAAGGGTGGTTCGTGACACCCTTAGAGATATTCTCATCGGTGCTGGCATCGCTCTCGCCCTGGCGCTTCTCCTTAGTCATCTCATGAAGAAGAAATAGAATTATGACCTCCAACCCAACTATTGGCGACCTCCTCATCCGAAACGAAGCTCTCGGTTTAATCAACCATATCGGCGTCCTGGTTGCCCCAAACGCCGTTCTTCAAAACACGTTGGCGAAGGGCGAACACCTTACAGATCTAAAGGGCTTTGCTTGCGGCCAGCCGGTCAAGGTGCTGCGCATGGCCGCCAATCCCTTCGACGTGATAGCGCGCGCTCGCCGCAGTCTGGCAAAACCCCGAGCGTACGATCTGTTTGCACGCAACTGCGAACACACAGCCTTCGAGGTCGCTCGTGGTATCGCCAGGAGTCCCCAGTTGGTGTTCTGGTTGATGGTGAGCATCATTGTACTCCTGGTTATCTGGGCGCGCCGCTGATCGGTTCAACTCGCCCCAGCGGCAAGTTGCCACTTGGGCGTGTTCGAATGTGGAACCCACCGGAGTCCCAACGGGCACGGCATTCCTTGGCGACGGACACCTGTGCAGCCGACGCGAAGGTCGTTCGGTTCACTTAATTGCAAATGGTCAGTGGAGTCACCGGGGGAGAGCTATTCACTCCCTACGCGCCTTCGCTTTAAACATTTCCGCCTTTCTGGAAACCTTGCCCTGGTGAGCAAAATCCGTTTCCTTTTCCGCTCCATCCCTCGCTGATAGCGTGGTGGAATGGACTCCTCCCGCCTTCCTCGCTTTAAACGGTCCACCAAGATCGCTCCCTTTCAATTAACGGAGCGCGACAACGAGATCATTCGTCATGTTCACCGTCACCGTTTCCTCCGGTCTTCCCAAATAGCCGCATTGATGCGCGACGGTTCACAACAACTCTGGCGACGTCTCCAACTCCTCTACCACCACGGATATCTGGAGCGTCCCCGTGCCCAGCTCGACTATTATCACCAAACCGGTTCCCGCCCCATGGTCTATGGCTTGGGTAATAAGGGGGCCGCCTTAGTGAATGAGTCGCCCAGCCATCCACTGCGCCGCATTCGCTGGGGTGAGAAGAACCGTGCAGTTGGACGGATATTCCTTGAGCATGCACTTCTCGTCTCAGAGGTGATGGTAACCTTGGAACTGGCATGTCGGAAAGCCGACCAGGTCCAGCTCCTCACTGAGGAAGACCTACCGCAGACTGCCGAAATGGATACTGAACATCTGATATTCCACTGGCAGGTGAGCGTGAGTGGTCAAGTAAAGCTGGGCGTCATTCCTGATCGTGTTTTTGCCTTGGAATATCCGCAGCCGAGCGGCAAACGCGAGCGAGCGTTCTTCTTCCTTGAAGCTGATCGCGGGACAATGCCGGTAATGCGTCGCAACCTCACCCAAACTTCCTTCTACCGCAAACTCCTTGCCTACGAGTCAACTTGGTCCCAATCGCTCCATAAAACGCATTTTGGTTTCCATCGTTTCCGCGTCCTTACGCTGACGGAAAGCGCTGAACGAGCGAAAAACCTAGTTGCGGCCTGCGCTCAATTGGAACGTGGTCACGGGCTATTCCTGTTCGCTCCCAAAACCGTGCTTGCCGAGCCCAATCTCCTTTTCTCTCCGGTATGGCAAAATGGTCGAGGCCTAATGGCAAGCCTGCTCGATGGCCATGTTCCATCTCAGGTGTTGCCGGAAGCGGCAACTCTACCCCCCTAGCGGGTTCGTCTTCACGGGCGATATGATTACTCGCGGAACCGGTTCAATTCCTTGAACCAGTCTTGTTCCTCTTAACAAAATAACCTGGAGTAATTATGCCCAAATCATCATTTGTAGACTTCAAGGCCGTGAAATCGGCCATCACCATGGAACATGTCCTCGAGCACTATGACCTAATGGGCCAGTTCAAAAGGAGCGGTGATAGCCTAAGCGGACCATGTCCAATACACAAAGGCGACAACCCGACCCAGTTCCGGGTCAGTATCAGTAAGAGCATTTGGAACTGTTTCAGCGAGTGCAAATCTGGTGGCAACGTCCTCGATTTCATCGCCAAAATGGAGAACGTTAGCATCCACGGTGCGGCGCTTAAGGCCATTGAATGGTTCGGCCTCGACAAAGAGGCCATGCAGGCCAAAACCGATGACGGCGATGGGACCGGTCAAGATACCCCGAAGAACAACGCCGTTGACGCACCAACAACGCCAAAGAAACAGGCCGTGGTCGCGGACGCAAACACTCCGAACCCGCCGCTTAAGTTCCGTTTGGAGAAGCTCGCACATGATCATCCCTACCTCGTGGAACGCGGCCTTACGCTCGAAACGATCGTCGACTTCGGAGTAGGCTATTGCACCAAAGGCATGATGGCGGAACGAATCGCCATCCCCATCCATAACCCGGAAGGCCAGGTTGTTGCCTACGCCGGTCGCTGGCCGGGAGAACTCTCCGAGGGCACCCCCAAGTACAAAGTCCCGCAAGGGTTCCGTAAGTCCTTGGAACTATTCAACCTCGACCGGGCCATAAAGGAACCTCAGGACCTCCCTTTGGTTGTAGTCGAAGGGTTCTTTGGGTGCATGAAGCTTCACCAAAACGGTTGTCGAAAGGTCATTGCGTTGATGGGCAGCAGCATGTCTCTCGCCCAGGAGGAGCTGATCCGCAAGCACACCGACAGAAAAAGCCGAGTCATCGTCTTATTGGACGAGGATGAAGCGGGCAGGGCAGGGCGCGAGGACATTGCCGGGCGCCTGGCCAAGTTCGTATTCGTGACCATCCACGCACTTGATACGGAAGGCAGGCAGCCGGACGACCTCACCCCCGAGGAAGTGGCGGCCTTGCTTGTCTGAAAGGAGAAATCGTATGGATGTTCACTGCTCGTCATGCGGTGAGCCGTGGGATGTATATCATCTCCGGCACGACGCCATCTTTGAAACCGACCTCGACCGGGCTGAAGCCGAAGTCTGGCGGAGCCTCTCTCCCAAGGAAAGGCTCTCATCTCGTTATCGTGAGAAATTCCAGGCCGCCGGATATCAATTCGGTGCTTCGATCCTCGATGTCATGCATTGCCCAGCTTGTCCGAAAGACGCCGAGCCCGATCCAGTCAAGGCGGCAATCAAAGCCGGAATCGTGGAACTTCTAGGCGACGACGAAGACGGCATTGCGGCAACGCTGGAGGACTTTGGACTATGAACACCCCGGGAATTCCAACCGCTGTTGTCCGACTCGGCCGGATCGTAGCCACAGCCAACGCTCTCCGATCCCTGACCGAGGAGGAAATCCTTCTTGGAATCCAGCGTCACCAGGCTGGTGATTGGGGCTCCATTGAGGGCACGGACCGGAAGGCCAATGATCGTGCACTCACCCACGGTGGCCGCATCCACTCCGCCTACGATCCCCCAAGCGGCATCCGTTTCTGGATTATCACCGAGGCCGACCGGAGTATTACCACCATCCTCCTGCCGGAGGAATACTAAATCATGGACCTCTTTTCGGAGAGGTCCTTTTTCGAACCGCGGATAATGGAGGATCTTTCGCAATGAACCCGAAGACTAGCCCCTGTTTGCTACGATGAAGGTTCCTCAAAAACGACGCGGTTTTTCCCCTCGTCCTTAGCTCTCTTTTTTCGCTCTTCTGAGATGTGTTCGATTTCCATGATTCGTGACTCAGGAGGGGTAGTCGCTACACCAAGACTCGCGGTTACCCGAGGTAGTGGCTTCCCGTCATATTCGTGCTTCAACGATTCAACACTTGACCTAATTGTTTCAGCAATCGTGATAGCACGCGCGTGACTCTGGCCGGTGATCAGGGCTACAACTTCATCTCCCAGCCCTCGGTACGCGGTGCCGAGAAGTCCAAGCTTCTCTTGCACTAGTTCGAGATAAGCTTTCATGACTACGTCACCCGCAGCTTGACCAAACTGTTTGTTGATCTTTCCGAAGTCATCCATGTCCGCGCAGAGGACCGACACGGGCACCTCGGCTCCTTTGTGAAGTGCGTCCTCCAAGTCCCTTCGAAAGTATCGTAAGTCCAGCAAGACGCCAAAATGTTCCAAAATGCGATCTGCACGTAATATGTCGCGCAGTTCTTCGATCCGTCTAAGGCCCCTGTAAGTGATGCGGATGTCCTCAAGCGTTTGGCCGTTAAGCATGCAGCGCACCGCCTCGCGAGGGTTCGACCAGAGGTAATCATGTAAACGCAACGGCGGCGCATGCGTAGGTGCGAGTTCTCCGCGGAGACGCGACACGATCAACTGCGCGTCGCTCCTATGGAAGGCGACGTACATGTCCTCGATAAGTGTTGCCACCATTTCACTCAACATATCGCCTCGCATGCCCACGGCCTTCTGAAATGAGCTGTCAGACGGATTGAAAAGTTGCTGTGGCACTTTCGCCAGCGCACGAAGGAAAAGCAGTTCAGAATAGCGGATATCGTCTATCATGTGTCCTTCCGTTGACCATTTGCCCGAGCGTTCGAGTCCGTAGCTGAGTTCTGAGGCTATTCATCTGTCCGCGATATCATCCCCGCGGATTTCGATGGTATGCCTGAAGTTCCAGGGTGATCTGCTATGCAGCCAGGTTCACAAAATCGGAAACTTCCAACCGGCTCAAAGTTCGCGGCTCTCTGGCGATTTTGCAACCGCATTCCGTAACAGCGTCCTCAAACCTTGATGCCTGTCTACACCTGCAGGTTGGATTTCACACCCACTCTAAACTCTTCGTTTCTAACACCACCAGTAGCCCGCTAACGCTTTCGTAAGGGTCGCCAATCCGAACGAATCAGGCCGCTTTTTTGCCGTATCCGGCTATTCCGGCCACCTTTTTCGATCTCTTCCGAGGTCCTACGATCAAATCGGACTCACCGAGTTCGTTTTGAAACCAATACCAAAAGGAGAATTCCATGAATTCATACGCGTATGACCTCATTACTGATAGAATTGTCACATTGCTCACGCAAGCAACCGTTCCCTGGCACAAGCCATGGAAAACTCGGACCGGGTGGCCCCGGAACTTTGTCACGAATAGTTCATATCGTGGCATTAACGTCTTCCTCCTCCTGTCCATGGGTTACGAATCCCCATATTGGCTTACCTATCCCCAAGCCACTATCCGTGGCGGAACGGTCCGCAAAGGAGAAAAGTCCTGCCCAGTCGTTTTCTGGAAGCGGGTGGCAATTGACGACCCGGGCTCGGATGAAGACCGGCAAATCCCAGTCCTTCGTCTGTATCACGTGTTTAACACGATGCAGTGCGATGGAATTGGTGAAGCGCCAGCAGCTGGACCATCGTCCGAACCTCTAGGCGGTAGGCCTGCCGAAATCGTTGAGAATATGCCGCAAAGACCACTTATCAAACACGGCATGACTCAGGCTTTCTATTCCCCCGCCGAGGATCTCGTTGGATTACCCCTCCGGGAACGTTTCGACAAAGAGGAAGAATACTATTCCACCATCTTTCACGAATTGGTTCACTCCACGGGTCATAGGTCGCGGTTACATCGACTGGCGCTCAGCGAAAAAGCTGGCTTCGGATCCGATCCCTATTGCAAGGAGGAATTGATCGCCGAAATGGGTGCCGCCTTCCTGTGTGGACATGCGGAGATTTCTGAGCGAACTGTCGACAATTCCGTCGCTTACTTGAATGGTTGGCTGGGAAAGCTCAAGCGCGACAAAACGCTCCTTGTTCACGCGGCTGCACAAGCCCAGAAGGCCGTTGACTTCATTCTGGCTGCCTCGCCCGCTTCGCTCGCGACTTCTGAGCCACAGGAGATTGAAATCCCCGTTTCAGCGGAGGTGGCGTTATGAATGCGTTCAATCCCAAGGAATTCAAGATCACGACCTTACGCGAATGTCCTCTGCCCGAGGAAATGCTCGTTTGCGATACTCCCGAAAAGATCGTCGAGTACTGGAGGCTTCACATCCAAACCGATCCCCGGTTCAGCCCGGAGTGTGAGTGCTTCGTGGTGTTCCTCCTCAACACCCGGCGGCGTGTCAAAGGCCATCAGTTACTCACCATGGGAACGATGGATACGCTGCTCGTTGACACGCGCTTGGTCTTCCGCACGGCGATCATCGCCGGCGCGGCATCCGTTGTCTTTGCGCACAACCATCCGTCCGGCGAACCGCAACCGTCGGAGGCTGACATTAAAGTGACGCGCGAGTTGGTCGTCGCCGGCAGACTCCTCAAGGTTGAGGTGCTGGATCATGTCATTATTGGCCGGCCAAGTTGTTGTTCTTTGCGCGCGCTCGGGTATTTTGTCTAGCCCACGAAGGTGCCAATCAGCACGAGCCGATTCTTCAAACCATGAGGGATCGGCTTTTTTGCGTCCGGAACTTGGGATGTGCGCTTCAGTTCATAACCAGGCAGTGCAATACTGGAATCCGTGACTTGGCGGCCACAAATGGAGGTCTCACCTCCAGTGGCAGTGAAGCCATCCAGATCGGGATGTGAGGAATTGTCTATTGCTGAGCCACAGAAATTTCCTGAACGACACCTCTTTGAGATCACCGCCCGCCATAACAACTCCAGTTCGACGCTTATATCCCAAGCGTCGACCGATTGTGGAATGTTGGCTGGTGCTTCATAATCCAGTCATTGCGATTAACACATGTGAGAATTAGAATAGTATATTGTAAATGACAAATTGATAAAAATATCCAACAAAATGCTTGACGGGTCTTGCCGCTCTGCTAAAGTGCTGCCAATATAATCTAAACGTAATGCCAGTGGCGGGTTGGTGTATGCGGCTTCCCACGGGCCTCTGGAGACCAAAAATGAACTTCTCTTTGCGTACGCGTCGGCACGTCGCCCCCATCGCCCGTGATTCCCGCTTTCTGTTTCCCTCGACTTGCACGGCTATAGCCTTCCTCTGCGCGAGCCTCCTCCACGCTCACGCCCAACCGGCGGATTATTATATCAACTCCAGGGACGTTCATAGCCGGGTTTGGAGCCGCGTGGTCTTCGAGACCGATCCTTGGGGGCGGGCCGTCCCCCGAACCAATAGCTATGTTGAATTGGCTACCGGGCTGGGGAGAGTTTTGCCGGATGGCACCATTGTCGATGCCACCGAGAAGATCGAGACCTTTCCCGGCGGAGCCGTGGCCCGGGAAGCCGGTCACCAGGTAATCTTCGCCAACAACCTGGCCACTCCGGGCGCCATCCACCTCCAAATGCCCGATGGCAAAGAATTGCGCAGCCATTTTTTAGGGCTGGCGTTCTGGGATCCAGTCAGTGGAAAAAGTGCGCTGATTGCCGAAGCCAAGGACTGCCAGGGGGTCATTTCGGGTAACACCGTGATTTACGAGGACGCCACGACCGACATTCGCTCCTCCGTGCGATATACCATGACCTTAGCAGGGCTGGAACAGGACATTATTCTCTTGAATGAAACATCGCTACCGTTACCGGAGGACTACGGGCTAGACTCGCAAACCACCAAGCTACAAGCCATTACGGAGTTTTTGGATTACCCGCAGCCGTCGCTCGTAGCCAGTGTTAAAGGCGCGCCAGGCACTACGGAAGTATCCCAGGATCTGGATTTCGGCCCGATGAAAATCACCACGGGACGGGCGTTCTTCCTGGGCCAAGGTCGGGAGTCGCGAGGCATACCGGTTAACAAACGCTGGCTCAATGTGGAACAGCGGCAGTTGTTGGTGGAGGAAATCCCAATCCCTGCATTTCAGGCAGAACTCTCAAAGCTACCCAAGCCTGAGGGGGCGTCGGTTGGGTCAGGGCGGGACCGGACCAAGCGGATGGCTTCCCTCCAGATGCGACTGCCTGCGCCGCGAACATCTCCCCGGGAGGAGGCCAGGCCCATGCTGGTAGTCTCGGCCCCACCGCGCTTAACGGGGGCGGTGATCGATTATGTGATCCAAAGTATCAGTGCCACTAACTATGTATTCACTAATGACACTACTTTTTTGATTTCGGGGCCGGTTAACCTCGCTGGCAGTAACGTGGCACTAGGGGGATGTGTCATCAAACTGCCGGTCTCAGCCACGGCGGGGATCACCGCGAGCAACCTGAACTTCATCACGCGACCATACCGACCAGTGGTGATTACTGGGGCGGATGATAACGCGCACGGGGAAACCATCAGTGGCAGCACCGGAAATCCAACGACCAACTACTACGGCAAGATTGCGTTCGACCTCTCGGGCGCGACCACCGCTCCGGTGCTCGACCGGGTGAAGTTTTGTTATCTGAGCAATGCGGTAGCGGGCGGCGGCATCCAGTTGCAAAACTCCCAGGCGCTCCAATGCAAGACGGTATTTGCCAGCGGCACCACCCTGCCCACGCTGCGCAATGTGCTGCTTTACCGCATCGGCACCGTTCTCGCCAACAGTGCGGCGGGCACGCTCAGAGGGGTCAACGTGACCGGGCATTACTGCACCAACTTCCTTGGCAACACCACCGGTTCCATCTACCTGACCAACAGCCTTTTGGTGTGCGTGACCAACTGGACTTGCACCACCACAACCACCGACTCGACGGTGGCACTGAATTCGGATGCCGGTGTGTTCCAGAGCGTTGGCGGCGGGACGCATTATCTCGCCGATGGCAGCCCGTACCGGAATGCGGGCACCAGCGCGATCGACACGAACCTGCTCAACACCCTGCGCACCCTGACCACCTATCCGCCGGTGGTGTATTCCAACGTCACGTTTACGGCAGATATGACGCTATATCCGCAAGCGCAGCGAGACACGGATGCCGTTGACCTTGGCGCGTATTTCGACCCCATCGATTACGCCTTTGGCGGCGCGGTTGCCAACGCTAATCTCACGTTTGCTCCGGGCACGGCCTGTGCGTGGTTCCGGACCACGTCCGGTTGGTTGCATGCCGGTCATGGCATCAAGGCGGGGGATCAGAAGCGGATCATTTTTGATGGCCGGGTGGATGCGCCCACGTATTGGGTGCGCTACAACACGGCCCAGGAGGCGGTGAACGGCGTGTGGGCTGGAGGTTATGGCCCGGGCGGCATCACCAGTTGGTCCGCCTCTCTGGCCTTGGCGCCCGAGATTCAAGCACGGTTCCTGGTCGCCTCGATCCTGGGCAGCGAGGGCGGCAGCGGGAACCATTTTCGGGATGATGACGGGTGGCTGACCGTGCGTGCCAATGACTGTGAGTTTTTGGGTGGCTCCCTGGGCGGCTACATCAGCTCGGAGTATCTGACCAACTGCTTGTTCGAGAGAACCTCGGTTTGGGTGGAAGGCGGGCAGTTGGACACTGCGTATGCGTTGCGCAACTGCACCTTCATTGGCGGCGGATTAAGCATCAACCGGACGGCAAATCCCACTCCAGTCCTGGTGCGGGACTGTGTATTTGACCGCACCAGTTTTATGGCGGCGGACCAGTATGCCAACAACGCCACCTACACCAGTTATGACTACAATGCGTTTCTGAATGGCCAACCGCGCACCGCGCCTACCGGGGCGAACGATCTCCTGGTCACCGGCACCTACAACTGGCAAAGCAATTGCCTGGGCGCCTACTACGTCACCAACAACTCTCCCTTGATGGACCGGGGCAGCCTGACCAATGCCGCTTTGCTCGGGCTTTATCATTACACGACCATCACGAACCAAACCAAGGAGACAACCACCCGACTCGACCTTGGCCGACATTACGTCGCGGTGGATGCCAATGGTAAGGCGATAGACACGGACGGCGATGGAATCCCGGATTATTGGGAGGACCGGAATGGGAACGGCATACCGGATTCCGGCGAGACCCTGGTGAACAGTGCTTCTGACCTCGGACTCAAAGTCCTCATCACCCGGCCCAAGACCGGCCTCTTAATCCCTTAACCTCAGACTGGAATTCACATGAAAACTGGAAATACCATTTTTGCGGGGTTTCTTAGCCATGTCGCGCGCTTCATTACCATGACCGTCCTCTTGGCAGTGGTGGCCGCCATCAGTCCGGCGGGGGCCGACCAGGGCAACGCGGCCGCCATCAGTCGCTTGTCCCTCATGTACTTGCCGATCACGTGTCCCGACACAAGTCAAACCTCGGACCAGGAAAACGAGAGACTGTGGATGATCCTGAAAAAGATCGCGACGCGACAGGCCCAGCCTATCCTCTTGGAAGAATTCCTGGCTGCGTATCCCCAATCCGCCTGGAATGCTTCGATCCACGCGAATCTTGCGAAGTACTACCAGGATCGCGGCTTGTTCACCAAATCATTGCAAGAATGGGAAACGGCTTGGGCATTGACCAAGGAGGCGCAGTCCGGCTCAGCGAAGACCACGGGTGATTTCGTTCTGGCTCATTGGACCAAACTCTTGGTGGGTTTAGGGCGGGTTGACCAGGTGGCGGTCTTGATTGAACAGACAAAAGCCAGATCCATCGAGAACCGCTTTTTGCGACAAGTGTTACGACGAGCCCTTTTGGAGTATAGCGGCATGCGGGGTGGAACCGAACTGGGCTTTCGTTGCGGAGCTCTCGCGCTGGAGAATCTCGCCAAAGCCGTTAAAGGTCCGGCTTTCAAACCTACCGGTTTGGTGCGCACTCCAGCCCCAGTCACCGGGTTTTCTCTGGCCAAGCTGGGTGAGATGGCAGAGCGTGAAGGCTTGGGGTTGGTGGCCGTGAAGTGGGGCGTGGACCGGCAGGTTCCAGTCCCCTCCGTGGTCCATTGGCGAACGGACCACTATGCAGCCATAGTGGCGCGAATGCCGGGCGCTTGCAAGGTGATCGATCCGATATTGAAGACCGCCCAGTGGCTCACCGAGGCCGACATCCGGGAGGAAGCCAGCGGCTTTTTCCTTACGCCAGCAGATAACCTGATTGCGGGCACGGAGCCGGTGGGACGGGAGCAAACGGCTCGGATCTTCGGACGCGGCTACTTCAACGACGTGTTCGACGAGGATGACGGTTGCGGCAACGGCAGCGGCGGTGGCAGCGGTGGGGGCGCTGGTGGCGGAGGAACTGGCGGCGGCGGCGGAATTCATCGACAGACCACAGGCGACGGGACCGGGACAGTCGTCACCATCTCTCCAACCGCGCCATGCAGGAGTTGTGGCGCTGGTGGGGGTGGGCTGTCGGGCGGCGGGAGTGGTGGTGGGGGCGATAGCTGCGACACGTGCGGAGAGGACGGTGGCGGCGCGGGTGGTGGACCTCAACCTGGGGACGATGGGTATTATGTCACCCGTGACCCGTCGCGCGGAGTCGCGGGGATGCCGATTTGGGAAGTTTCCGAACCGTACATTAATCTCTGGATTTACGACCGGCCTCTGACTTACCCGAGCAGCCGGGGGCAGGTCACCCTAAAGCTGGCCTACAACCAGCGGAACCAGCGAGCGGTCAACACCTCCTTTTTCAACTTCGGGGACAACTGGGAATGCAATTGGCTGAGCTACATTTTGGACAACAATATCGTCACCGCAAAACTGGCGTTGCCCGGGGGTGGGTTCAAAGATTTTTCGGTGCAGTGGAACCAGCAGGGACAGTTGGAATGGTCCCGGGACGAGTTCTCGAAAAACACAGTGGATGGTCAGGGAAGCGGGAATGAGGGCGCCACCAATTACACCCGGATATATCCCAATGGAGCGCGGGACTACTACTCTTTCTGCCCTACAAACCAGATCGATGGCCGAAAGGTGTTGTTGTTGACCTGCAAGGTAACCGCCACTGGCTACACGAACCTGGCTTTCATTTATGAGGAAACCAACAATTTGGTGCTGCTTCGCCACGTGGTCGACGGCGACTCGCGCACCAACAGTTTTTCCTACACCAATTCGGCCTTCCCCACGGCGATCACATCCGTGCGCGACGCTTGGTCCAACACGGTGCGATTCCAGTATAACGAAACCGGGTTGCTGACCAACATCACTGATGTTGTGGGCCTTTCCAGCACCTTCAATTACGATACCAATGGGTGGATGACTCGGCTACTCACCCCGTATGGAACAAATAGCTTTGAGCATTTCGATCGAGTGCCGGATTTTTCCGGCGATCCCTACCTGTATGTTCGAGCAATCAGAGTTGTCGATCCGGTCCTGGCGACCAATGTCTTCTTACTCCGCCAAACCGCGGGGCTGCTCTCGGCTACAGACACCAATTTCGTTATTGATTCAAGTGTGTTCAATGGCGATTTTGGCAATCACATCCCGGTCCCGTATTCCGAGTGGTTCCTGGTCGGCTTCCGCGACTCCTTCCACTGGGGGCCGCGTCAGGCCACCGCCTTGCCGCTGGACCTCGACACCATTAGTTACGAGAACTACTTAAAAGCCCGGGGTAGACACTGGCTCCATAAAGGCACAGGCATCGGCCAGCAGTTAAGCATGGAAGTTGGACCCAGTCCGGATCCAACATCCCGTCCTGAGCCGGTTTGGTACGTGTGGGATTATGATCAAGCCCAGCCCACCCTGGAGGCGCGGGTCTTGCCCGATGGCACGACCTACTATAAGTGGTTTTTGCGCGATCACCTCAGCCGTGCCACCAATATCGTGGAGACCTTTTCCACTGGATACGGTGTCGAACCGTTTACGCGCACCAACACCCTGCATTACTCGGCCAATGATATCGACCTGCTGGAAGTGCGCGGACCGGGAGGTGAACTGGAAGCGGGCTACGGGTACGACTCCGCGCATCGCTTAACCTCGGTAACCAACGCGGCGCTCGAGGTGACCCGGTTTACCTACGCCGCCGACGGCAAACTCACCAGTCGCATCACTCCCGGAGGTTTGATCACCACCAATCTCTATGTTGACACCGGCGAATACGCCAATTGGTTGCAAAGCACCATCGATCTGGATATTGGACGAACCAATGCCTTCACCTACTACCAAAACCAAGTGTACACCCAGACCAGTGAGCGTGGGTTGACCGTCACTAACACCTGGGACGCCCTGGGTCGCCTATTGCGTGTGGCCGATCCAGCCGGGTTTGTTACCAACCACTACGACAAGTTGGATCTCGTCGCCACCACGGACCGGATGAATTTTACCACCCATTACGGGTATGACCGCGTGCGTCGACTGACCGCGGTTACCAACGCTCTTACCGCCTACACGCTCTACAGTTATTGCTCTTGTGGCGGATTGGAGTCCGTTCGGGATGCCGCCGGCAATTACACCAGCTACAGCTATGATACCGCGGGTCGCCTTACTTCCACGAGCTTCCCGGATGGTCTGGTGCGGCAAAATTACTACGATTATACCGGAAGAATTATTCGCCAAACCGAAGGCGCTGCCAGCCTGACCAACTGGTATAACAACCAGGGGGTGCTTTACGCCGTCTCCAATTCCTATGGCGCCCTGCGGTTCAGTCAGTACGATATTCACGATCGTGCCACCAACAGTTTGGACGCCAATGCGATCGCGGTCAGCAGCGTGTTCGATGACCTTGGCCGCGTCACCATTCGCTCATATCCCGACGGCGGGAGCGAGAAGTTCGGCTATTCGACCCGTGGGTTGGTGGCCTACACCAACCAATTGGGGTTGGTCACCCGTTACGGCTATGACGCGGCAGGGCGTAAAACCGCCGAAACCAACGCCAACAACGAGGTTACCTTGTTCTCCTACAAACCTTCCGGGGACCTGTTCACACTTACCGACGGCAAGTCCCAAACCACTACCTGGAAGTATGACGGCTACGGTAGGGTAACCAACAAACTCGACCACCTGGGCACCAACCTGTTCTTCTACGCCTACGATCCCAACGGCCGGTTAACCAACCGCACCAGCGCCGCCAGAGGCTCCACCGCGTATCGTTATGACCCGGTGGGTAACCTTACGAACATCGCTTACCCTGCTACTGCCGCCGTCACCCTCCGGTATGATGCGCTCAACCGCCTCACAAACATGGTGGACGCCAGCGGTTCAACGGCTTATAGTTACGACGCGGTGGGTCAGGTCCTCTCTGAGGATGGCCCCTGGGCGGATGATACTGTGAGCTACACGTACACCAACCGGTTGCGCGCCCGTTTGACGGCCACGCTTCCCCATGCCTCGCCTTGGGAACAAACCTACGGCTACGATGAAGGCAACCGCCTGTACAGCCTCACCTCCCCAGCGGGCGGGTTCTCGTATGTCTACCAGACCAATCGCCAATCGCTGGTCCAGGCTTTGAACCTCCCCAGCGGAGCCAAAATCACCAACGCCTTTGACAGCGTGGCACGGCTCACCACCACGTCGCTGCGCAGCAGCCAAGGCACGGCCTTGGATGTTTACAGTTACCTCTACAATCCTGCGGGCCAGCGCACCAATATCACGCGCACTTTGGGCGACAACCTGACCTGTCTTTACGACAACATCGGCCAGCTCCAACGGGTCATCGGGCGCGAGTCTATGGGCGGTTCCAGCCGGATGAACGAACGGCTGGGCTACGGGTACGACGCGGCGGGCAACCTGAACTACCGGACCAACTACACGGCCCTGTTGCAGACGTTCAACGTCAACAGCCTGAACCAGCTCACCACGCTGACCCGTCCGTCGGGCAGCGCGCTGGTGGTGTCCGGCACCACGAGCGGAGGGGCGACCAACGTGAGTTTGTCGGGCACGGGGATGATGCCCTCGACCGCCACTTTGTATGGGGATGGGACGTGGGCGTTCTTTGGCTCCCTCGTAGTGGACGGCACAAACACCTACACGGCCGTGGCGACGGACAGTTACCTACGAAAAGACACCAACACCGTGAGTGTCTATCTGCCGGAGACGGTGTCGTATCGGTATGACTTAAACGGGAACCTGCTGAGTGATGGTCGGCGTGGGTTTGATTACGACGATGAGAACCAGTTGATCCGGGTCACGATCACCAACTCGACAAGAAGCGATTTCGCCTATGACGGCAAAATGCGGCGCCGTGTGCGGGTCGAATGCACATGGGTGAGTGGAGCCTGGGTGACGAATGAGATCGTGCGCTATGTTTATGATGGCAACCTGGTAATCCAGGAGCGGCATTTTGTGCCGCAACCGGTAGTGGAGATCTTGCGGCAGGTGATTAGCTACACGCGGGGCAAAGATCTAAGCGGCGGGCTGCAAGGCGCCGGCGGCATCGGTGGCTTACTCGCTCGTTCGGACTCGCTCTCCACCATAGCCTTCGGCGGAGGAGGTCCAACGCCCCACGCCTACAACCACGCGGATGGCAACGGCAATATTACGTGCCTAATCGACACGAACCAGGTGGTCGTTGCCAAGTATCTCTACGAACCATTTGGCAACATCATCAGCCAAACTGGGCCGCTGGCGGATGCGAATCTATATCGGTTCTCGAGCAAGGAGTTTCACCCGCAGTCTGGGTTGGTTTACTACCTTTACCGCTATTACGAACCAAATTTGCAGAGGTGGGTAAATAGGGATCCGATAGCGGAGGAGGGTGGAATTAACCTTTTTCAATTTGTTGCCAACACTCCTACGATTAATACTGACAGTTTCGGTGAATCGGTATTTGATGACTTAAGTGACCCTAATTCGAAGAACAAATTGGATGATCGTCAACTTACAGAATGTGAGAAGGAAGAGAAACAAGCGGAGTGCAGGCAGGGGTGTCACAAAAAGTACGACGACGACTACCGACTATGCGAGCAAATGCCTCAAGGGAGGGTAAGGGACAGATGCCACCGGGCAATTCTAAAAAGCCTCCAATTTTGCATCCGCAGGTGTAATGGAGGCTGGTACGGCCCCACCCCGGCGGATTACTAAGTTATGAACCTTCCATTTGAACGGAGTTTGACCTTCGAACGCTCTGGAGTGCAAAGTCTAGGTGTAATCCAGATTCACCGCCTCGAGCAGCTTTCGGCAGTCAAGTGGGCGTGCCATTGGTCGTTATCGTACGTTCACCCAGAGGAGAGCGTCATTTATGGTGAGGACGCCCTCGATGCCGTCGTCAAGACCCTGAATTTCTTGGCCGAACTAATTCGGGACACAGCCGAAGATGGGCTCAAAATCTGGTGGCATTACGATGGCGACAACGGCGGGATGTTCCCCGCAAGCGAGGGCGAATAGGTGTTCTCAACTTTCTCCTATCATAGCTCGGGCCGATTTGACATCACAGCCTTTTGAGGCAGTTGGTCTGGCCTCAAAATGACCCCTCACCAGGTAACATTTTCCCCTGAGGCTACACGTGACTCGGTTGGTCAGGATTAGAGGAAAAGGATGACGGCACTTGACGACACCCTGTCCGCGTCGAGATCATAATCCCGTCGGAGTTTATGACCTCAATTCAGCAGAAAAACGGCACGCTTTATGACGGTACTGCGGCACTTAACACCTCAGCAATATCCCTTCATGCTTGGCTAGTTGTCGCCCTTTGGGTTTGGGGCGTCGCACTCATGTCGCCTTCCGTAGCCCAGCCCAGCGCCACGGTGCCTGCTGCACTTGGCATCTCCTGTTGTGATCTCCGGTTCACTTGTTCCCGTTTTGAAAACATAGTCAAAGTCTTCGAAGGCGGAAAACTGAAAATGAGCATACCTGTGGCGCGGGAGCCGATAGCGGTAGGTATAGTTAAGGATGGGGAATTCCTGCTGGTGGCCAACCATTTGCCAAGGGGACGAGCCGATCAGGATCACGTGGCTGCGCTCGTCAGCATAATCGATACCGTCCAGCGTAAAGTGGTGAAGGACGTTCCTCTGCCCAACGGCAGCACCGGTGTGCGTGGATTGGCTGTTTCGCCAGATGGACGATTTGCAGCCGTCACGCATTTGGTGGCGAGTTTCAATCGGGCCGCGACGGAAGTACGTTTCGGCTGGTTGAATGCCAACGCACTGAGTTTCATCGAACTTTCTCATATGGAGCTATTCGGCACGGTTTTGCTCGATATCCCCACCCAGGGCGCGGCCAATCCTTGGGGAATGGCATGGTCGTCTGATGGAGGAATGATTGTCGTCGCCCACGCCGGCACACATGAGGTTAGCGTCATCGAATCAATGCCTGTGTTGGAGGCGCTAGCTGCTATGAGGCATGGGGATAAACCGGCGCGGAAAGGCATTTTTTCCTACTTGCCGAATTATGAGGGTTTGCCCGAGCGCTTGCTTTGTTTGGTGGGTGCGCGACGCCGAGTGGCCTTGCCCGAGGGAGACCTTGGCCCGCGCGAGGTGTCAATCGTAGGTCGGCACGCTTATACCACAAATTATTTCTCTGGCACGGTCACGGAGATCAACCTCGACGATGCCAGCGCCAGATCGATCCGCCTGGCTCCAGAGACACCTCTGACCCTGGAAAGGCAAGGAGAGCTTTACTTTAATGACGCGCGGCTTTGCCTCCAGGGCTGGCAAAGTTGTGCCAGTTGTCATCCTGATGGCCGGGTCGATGGATTGAACTGGGATCTGGTGAACGACGGTATCGGTAATCCGAAGAACACGAAGAGCATGTTATGGGCGCACCGCACTCCACCGGCTATGAGCCTGGGCATTCGTGACACCGCCGCCACCGCAGTGCGGTCGGGCATCCGACACATTCTATTCACCGAACAACCGGAATCGGTCGCACAAGCTATTGATGCCTACCTCATGTCGCTAAAGCCTGAGCCCAGCCCGTACCTGGAGAACGGAAAACCCTCCCGGGCCGCCAGGCGTGGCCAGAAAGTCTTCGCCAAAGCCGGCTGTGCCGATTGCCATCCACCCGGCTTGTTCACCGACCTGCAATCTCACGACGTTGGGACTCCCGCTCCATATGAAAAGTCTGGCCTGCAATTCGACACCCCAACGCTGGTAGAACTCTGGCGCACCGCACCTTACCTTCACGACGGATCAGCAGCGACGGTAAAAGAAGTCATCACCACGCGAAATTCAAAGGATCAGCACGGGCAAACGCGTCAACTTTCCCCTCGGCAAATCGAGGATTTGGTGATGTACTTGCTGAGCCTGTAAGGTGCGACGATTCCCAGCTTGCAGGGATGATTCAGAGGAACTCAGGAATCGTCCCTCCCTTCGTCGTCGTGGCTTGAGATGATAGGCGACGCATCTTTAGCGGTATTGCCTCTGCGCACCGGACGGGAATAAAAATACGTAAGGGCCAAAGCAACGGCATCGAATACTGGCATTTGATAGTTTTCAGTCATCCACGGTTTACGGGGCGGCGGCAGATGATGTGCCAGGTCCGGCAGTTGTTTGGCCACCTCTTGTGCAATTTCCTGCTTCGTATGGGCATGAAAGGTTCTAAAGACTTTTTTGACACGAGTCGCCGGAAAACGGCGGCATGTAAGGCCCTCATTACTAGCGAGGTTACCAAGTCCGGTGAGGAGGTTTTGGATGCGCGGGCATCGTCGTGATTTGATGTGATCTTCAATTACAAGAACTTCCGGGCGGTAATATTTGATAAGGGCCGAGACCTTTTCCAAGATGCTTGCTTCGTCTTTCTCCCGCACCGATTTGATGGCCCAATAGACGAGATTAGTTGGTGATTCAAGAACCGCGAAGCCGAATCCCCGAGAAGTCGGATCAATTGCGATCACGCGTTTTGGGTTAGGGCTCTTTCCCATCATTAGTCTGTATTAGCCGCTAATACGATACTTTGGAGCACCTCCAGCTTGCGTGAAGCTGCCAAACCAAGACCGCCAACTTTGAGTCGATTTGCGAGGAGCTTGGCTCGTCGGCAGACAGCCGCTTCGACGTTTTGATATTCGCCAGCAAAAAGTTCCTTTGTCGCCGTTTGGAAAATGATTTCCAGAGCCAAAGCCGCTCTCAACGATGGGATCCTCGCAAAATTCTCATATCTCGATAGGTGCGCGGCGCTTTTCCAGCCCAGGAGGAAAGCGACTTCTTCTTGAGAAAGTCCGATTCGTTTGCGGTAGGTTCGCAGGTAATTTGAGAGTTTAGAAATTGCCATTGAGGTTAGTTGAAAACTGTGGAACGGCTTTAGTGTAAACGGAACAGGATATATATAAAGGATGGAATTCTTGCTATTTCCGTCAACTTTCCTTCGGGGCGTGGTTAATCACCAGGGCTGCGAGAATGTGGGCGCTCTGATTTTGACAAAGAACTTCGTCGCTGCGATGGTAATTTATGAAACTGCGCAGGCTTGGTCCGGACCCGCATCTCGGAGGCGCCGAGACTCCGGCGCTTCAGGGGTGCCCGGACATCTTTGAGCTGGAAACAGGTGACTACGCCATCGTTGGAAAGGATGCCACCTCCAAAATCCTTTCGGATTTGCCTCCTGGGGCGACTTGCGGACCCGACGAGCGGATTATCATCATCCCCCGCAAGACGCTCGTTAAGGCCAGACCGGAAATTCCCCGAACGCTATAGGTATTTGGGGTAACCGGGGATGGTTGGAATTACTCGGTCAGGCTATCGGCACGAATAAGCACACTTCCCACTTTGGGATTCATTAGGCTTGGCTCGGTGCTGTTTCTTCTTCCAGATATGCCATCAACACTTCGATCTTTCGTTGAATATGGCGACCATGTCTGAATTCGGTTAGTTTCCGGATGAGCAGACGGATTCGGTGAAGGAGTTTCTTTTCTACCTTCTCATGCGTACCGCTGAAAAGACTTCGAACAGGCGTCCGAAAGAGCATTTCATAGGCGAGGAGCGTTTGGAGGTCGGGTGTCTGCTTGAATCGCTCATGCCGGGAGACGGCGGCACCACTTTTTGTACCGAGAAGGAAAGCTACCTCCACCTGGGTGAGCGAGGAGCGTTTTCGATACGTCCGAATGTAGTTTGGCAGTCGAGGCGCTGTCATATGAGTTTTTGACTAGGATGACAGGCGCTCCAGGGTTGGTATAATGGAGGGATGGGGTTTAGTAACTGGATCGGGCACAACTGGTTCGCGCTTCTACAAACAGGTGCAGTTGCATCGGGCCTCCTCCTCATCGCCATCGCGCTGTTTTTTGACTCTCGCGCACGGAGAGTCTCCAACCTCATCCAGTTGACCCAAGAGCATCGTGACTTATGGGAACGCATGTACTTACAACCGGATTTAGCTCGCATCCTCGACCCGGATGCCGAACCTGCACACTCGGCTATAACGCCTGCGGAAGAAATGTTTGTTATTTTCATAATCCTTCACCTGAGCAGCACCTATTACGCGATGCGATCAGGTTTTTTTCAAAAGCCACATGGATTGCACAAAGACATCGAGCACTTCTTCTCTCTCCCCATCCCACGGGCGGTATGGAAAAAGGTGAAAGTCCTACAGGATGGTTCTTTCGTAAAATTTGTTGAGCGATGCTGGCCTGCCATGTGTGGCGACGTCGAGGAATAACTTCTAAACAGCGGTCTGTCGAATCCTTCAGGTTCGAGAGCTTCACACCTTAATTAAATCATATTACGGATTAGGGTGGGTTTGGGCGCCTGTGGATAGCGGGGCAGGGGGACGGCGTCTGTTGCGCGGAGGTTTTTGGGTCATTCCCAGTGCCGGTGACGGGGACATGTCTCCTAATCCGGGAATGCAACGAATCCATA
>DBMR01000107.1 GCA_002298785.1 Verrucomicrobia subdivision 3 bacterium UBA693 | reverse complement strand
ACATTTTTTCACAGCTTCTCACCGCGAGCGTTGGACGGCTCGCAGTTCGCACTATAGATGAAACCGCCACAAGAACTTCTTTTGGACCTGATCGAGTCGGCTGGGAGGTGGAATGCCTTTGATGGACCCAGCATTGCCGAGGCCTTGCGTGGCAATCGGAACCTGTGGCGAGCGGTGGTCCTCACCGATGCGGGCGGTGACTTCCGCGTCAACGACGAGGGAGTCATCGCAGGCATAGATCCACTGTTGGGAGTTTTGAGCGATCTGCCCGAGGGCATTCTTGCATACGACGTCATTCGTGCTACCCCGGCTGCTGGGCAAGACCACGCGCTGAAGAAAATGTTCGATTCGATGCATGCGGACTCGGTGCGGTGGCTTAAGCTTGAGGATGCAACGAGCGCCTTCGGGCGGATCACGAGAGAGGAGTTTGTCGCCCATGGATATAATCCTGATCATGCCGTTTTGGAAGCGTGGTGGGACTGAAACGTCCAACCAGACGCCTGCACCTAAGCGCCGCCCGCGCTTTCCGCTCGGCGCTCAGGCCGAACTCGATTATCTTTTCTACGCTCCATCTGCCTCCCCGGCGGCGGTAGGTGAGGCGCAGCGTTGAACAAGCCCACTATGGCGCTTGTGTTTGTGGGGGAGGGATGCGGGAGACACTGGCCGCCGGGAAAACGTATTGCCAGCCCCATTGCCGGTTGGCGTTGGGGTATTTGCGTTATAGGGCATAGGGGAGATAGACGGTGTCGCCGCTGCCCGGTTGACGGCCAGCTTGCTCAAGAGCCTAGAAAGTCCCGGAGCGCGGACGTCCACGTCCGCTTACATCGTTCGGAGGATGGCCACGGTTAACCCCCGCAGGGGCGTGGCGGCGAATTCATGGGTGCGTTGGCCTCGCGTTCGTACCTGCAAAAGCGAGCTTGGAACCTCGCGCTCCGCCCGAGAATTGAGTTTGGACATGATGACCAGGATTTGCAGGATCGGACGAAAGCAGTCGGAGGCCGGCAAAGCGGGTATTTCACCCGGAACCAGCACCTTTCGCTTCTGGTCCATGAGTTTGAGCGTGGGATTGGGAATGAACCGCTCCCGGGCTTTTGGCGTATGCACATTTCCAATATGAAAACTCATACCGCGTGCCAATTGCCGTTGACAAACTACTTGTCCAGTCCAATCGTAGCCCCACGACGTATTATGTTACATCCAATATCACGCCGATTGGTTGTTCGAAAAGGAAGGAGCACTCACGCTAAGCCGCGAAGACGCAAAGAACGATGAAAGAGGGTATCGAGCGGGTGGTCCGCGGTCTTTGGGAGGAAAACCTTGGCGTCGTTGCGTCTGCGTGCGACAAAGCCCGATTTCAAACCAGGCGATGCAGCAGATGCGGCTCCGTCGCATTGCTGACCTTTGCGGTCCATTCGCACGTCCATGGCACTTGATGCACAGATCACCGACCCAAGTACGGGGGACATCGACCGCGAGTTGTCCGCTGAGATGAGCCCCGAGCAGCATGGCGCCTTGTTTGCCCATGCCACGGTGATTTCTGATCGCTTCCCGTTGCTCTCCCGGCTGAGGGATTACTATGCAGACGCCCATTTCGAGCATCTAGAGCTTGAGGCGCTCATTTCTGAGTTGGAGCATGTTTCGGTCTTGTTCCCTGTTGAGCATCCGGTGAAGAAGTTCTTCGGGCCGTTTCATTCACTTTGCTGCCTCGCATTTTGTCGAGGCAAGGACGTTGACGTTTATGCTGACTGACACCGGGCAAGGGTGAAATCCGCACAGCCATGCTGGGGCAAACTCGTGAATCTCCAGGAGGCAAAGGAGCAGTGGGCGCTCAAAACGCATGCCGCCCCAGGTTCTTCCGTCACGGTGTCGAATATCCTGCCCTACTTATCAGTGATGCCGGCTTGCCAGGTGGTTGGCGCTACGTACATCATCGGAAAGGTCGGCGAGGAGCCTCGATGTTCCGTGCATGGCACGGTCTCGAACTTCAAGCCTGATCGCTACTGACCATGAAAACAGCGGCGCAGGCCAGGGCGGGGTCGCCGTTCTGTTGCCTGCTGGTCGCGCTAGTCCCGCCCCGCCTGACCGCGAATGGTAGATCACGATGAGAATCACGAGGCGTGCCTTTACATTGGTTGAATTGCTGGTGGTCATTGCGATCCTCGCTATCCTCGCGGCCCTTCTCTTGCCAGCGTTGAGCCGAGCCAAAGGCGCTGCCAAAAGAACCGTCTGCATCAATAACGTCCGTCAGATCAACATGGCAGTCCACGCTTACGCCGACGACCATGCCGACGCTTTTCGCGCGATGACCAACCGAGAGCCGCTTTACGTTTCTTACAAGGAAAGTATCCAGGACTACCTTCTGCGGGACGGGGGCAAAACCAAAGCCTCTTTGTTCATCTGTCCGGCGGATGATTTCGATTGTGATGACCCTGCCATCAAGGAATTGTTTTCGTTTTGGGAGCCACCGCCCAGTGGAAAGTGCTTCCATCGGCAGCAGACAACACATTATTCCAGTTATGCGTTCAACGGTGACGCCCCGAACTCAGATACGACGCGCGCGGCGCATAAGGCCTTTTCCTCCGTGCGCGAGCCTTCGCGCCTCGTGTTAGAGTGCGAGTTGTCCGGCGCTTTCGGTTTGAGTACCCATGACCGCAAACAGCCCTATCAATTCAACAACGCCCTGAACGTCATGAGTTTTGTGGACGGGCATGTCAGCTATATCCGCATCTACTGGAATGGGGTGAAGGGATTCGACGGCGGGTCCGCACTTTATGAGCCGCCCGCTGGCTACGACTACAAATGGTCGGAAAAGTAAGCGAGACCAGGGTGCCCGGCGGCGGTCTACCGCGGCGAGTGCAGTGGACGGCGGGATTGCGTGTCTGTTCTGCGATCGACTGCCTTTGGCCCGCCGACACTGGCTCGCATTGGTGTTCGACTTTATGAAACTTACGATGAGCGCTGGTCTGCACCTGCGTTGTTGTTGGCTCTCATCGCTTGGCGTGGCTGGCGATGGGCTGTTCTTCCGAATCCGGAAGTGAGTTTTCTCAATTTCAGCTTTTCCCCCGCTTGACACTTCCATCACCATTTGCTAGTCTGAATCGTCAATTGGACGTTGCGGTGCAGCGTCCGTTGGCCGGCGAAAACATTCCGGTGGAGTGCCAGTAACCCCCAGTTGCCTGGGCCTTTCTCGGTGAGATAGGGAGGTGTCGGGTGCGGCAGCGCGCATCCCTAAAATTTCAACTAAAACCCGTCCGTGGCGTTATACCCATGGACCAGGTCGGAGTTTTCGCTGTCCGTCCGGCCAGTAAGACGAAATAGGTGTGATAAAAGCGGGTGAGAGCATGAACCAGAGGGCGTTTGGGGTGGCGCGGTCTTGGGCCTCACCCACTTCTAATCACAGCAAGACGGAAGGGCCTCGGTGAAAAAATGGTCAAAAACGGTAAAGTTTTGGTAAAGTTCCTGACCCATTCCTCCCCTGCGCGCTGGCGGCACCGCGGTCGCCCCATGCCTTCGCTTAAACGGGGGGATCCGACGATTACGGCCTTGGGACGGTAGGACGGGTTAAGAGGGGGGCGGGGGTGTATTGTGGGGAAGCGCATCGTAGAAATCGCAAGCGGTTGTGGATTCCCCAGCTCCGTAGGAGCGTAATGTGTATAGTCTCCAAACCAGAAACATAAATTTTCCCAGCTCCGGAGGAGCGGCACAGTCGTACATGCTGGGGTAGCGATCAACGTGTTTCGGGATTGAATCCACCGATGTATTTCACCACACAACTCCTGGTTTGCACCGTCGGCTACCTTCATGCCGCCCCGAGTGGGGCTTGGGGCGCGTTATTGGTTCTCGGTCTACAATCATGCCGTGCCGCTGGCGCTCGAGCCGCCGCTTTTGTCATTAGACCGAATGCGGCTCCCGTGGCACAGTCAGCCCATGTCAAAATTGATTTCTGTCGTATGTCCGGGCTGACCCACTGGGATGTGGTCATTGTCGGTGGCGGGCCTGGAGGGGCGACGCTGGCGGCGCTGCTGGCCCGGGCGGGTTGGTCGGTCGCGGTATTGGAAAAGGAGACCTTCCCTCGCTATCACATCGGCGAGTCGCTGATCCCCGAGGTGCTGGATGTGCTCGATGAGTCCGGTGCGCTGTCAGCGGTGGATCGGGCCGGGTTTCTCCGCAAGGAGGGCGGCGTTTTCCGATGGGGTGCTAATCCCGAGCCGTGGACATTCCACTTTGACGAGGCCCGGGAGCGGTATCGGTTCACCTACGCTTACCAGGTGGTGCGTTCGACTTTTGATCAGATCCTGCTGGACCATGCGCGCGCCAGCGGCGCACAGGTGTTTCACCAGGTGACCGCGCGGGAGTTTTTCGAATTTCTGCTGCCCGGCACCGATCAGGTGGGTGGGAGGGTTCTCGCCACCGGGAGTGACGGAGAGCCGATCGAGTTTACCGCCCGGTTGGTGGTGGACTGTTCCGGCCAGGCCGGTTGGCTGTCCTCGAGGTTCAGGCTGCGTAAATACGATCCTTTCCTGAGAAACGTGGCGTTATTCACTTACTTTCGCGACGCCACCCGCTTGGAAGGCCGGGATGCGAACGCCATCTTTTGCGAGGCGACAGACCGGGGGTGGTTTTGGAACATCCCACTCCATGACGGCACCAACAGCGTCGGGTTGGTCACCAAAGCCGAGCTCTGTCCCAAGGCGGGCGACCGGACGGAGTTCTATAACGCGGCACTTCAAAGCAGCGTGTATACCCGGCAGATGCTCGCTAAAGCGACCTGCGTGGCCGAGCAGCGATGCATCGCCGATTACTCCTATCGACCGAGGCGGTTGGTGGGCCCCGGCTATTTGCTGACTGGCGACGCGGGTAACTTCATCGATCCAATCTGGTCCACCGGCATCATGTTGGCGACGACCGGTGCGCGCCTGGCGGCTCGGGCCATTGGCGAATCCTTCCGGTCTGGGACCAACGCGGCCTTGCTCGAATACGAGACTTCGTTGCAGCAAATCGTCGGTCGTTACCGGCATTTCATCTATTTTTTCTATCACACCAACGCCTCCCCCTCGAACTACTTTTGGAAAGCTTACTCGATGGTCACCGGCGCAGCGGACGCGAGAGACGCCTTCATTCGGCTGGTGTCCGGGCGGTTGGGCGTTTGAAGTCCTGGGCGTCGGCGGTTAATTCTTAGCAGGTAGCGAAGGCTTTGCGGGACTGGGGGCCTGCGCCTCTGGCAGTTGAATTTGCTGGCCTGAATTCAACCGGCCTTTGTATAACAACGCATGCTTACTCGACGCCTCCTCTTATCGGTAATTCTCACCTGGTTTGCTTGCGGGGGAATGGGTTCGGCGGCCTGGATTTGGATCGAGGGCGAAAACCCAGCCACCAACCTGATGAACCGGCACCCCTGGTGGTATGACCAGGTGAAGCGGGACCAATTCTCCGGAGGCGACTTCATTTCGAACTTTAACGAGACGAAAGCGGGAGAAGCGGAGTATCGATTCGAAGCACCCGCCGCCGGGGATTACGAGTTTTGGGTCCGGGCCAACCCGCTGTCGGCCCGGATGGCTTACACTTTGAACGGGGGGCAGGAGACGGAGATCGCGCTGGACCGCGAACAGCGTGGCAACACCAATGTGGCCCTGGACGGCAAACCGGACCTGCGGTTCATCGCCTGGTGCCGGGTGGGCAAGGTGCCGTTGAAGGCTGGCGCCAATGTCATCCGATTTCGCATGCACAGCCAGAACAGCAATCACGGTTACCTGGATTGCTTCGTCTTCAGTTCCGAGCCGTTTCAGCCCCGGGGCCTGTTGAAACCGGATGCGTTGGCCGGGGACCTGGCCCGGTTGGCGGCCGAGAACCGAAGTTGGTGGCCTTTCGACCCGGAACGGGATTCTTTCCGTGATGGCAGCGTCACCGATTTGCGTTTTCTCAATGAAAAGGTCGCGGGTGAACATGGCTTCATCCGGGTCAGCCATGGAAACTTCGAACTGGGCGAGAGTGGCACGGCGGTGCGGTTTTGGGCGGTGAACGGGCCGCCGCACGATTTGAAAGGCGAGGAACTGAAGCAATGCGCGCGCCTGCTGGCCCGGCACGGGGTCAACCTGGTGCGGATTCATGGCGGAATGTTTGACGACCGTGGGGAAGTAGCGCCGGAGAAGGTCACGCACGCGCTCGAGGTAGTGGCCGCCATGAAAGCCGAGGGGATCTATGCTTATTTCAGCATCTATTTCCCGCTATGGTTCCAGCCCGCCGCCGATAATCCCTTCCTGAAAGGATATAACGGGAAGCAGCACCCGTTCGCCGCGTTGCTGTTCAACCGGGATTTCCAGGAGCAATACCGGAAGTGGTGGACGGCGTTGCTGACGACGCCGGATGCGAAGAACGGGAAGTGCCTGAAGGACGAACCCGCGGTCATGGGAGTGGAACTGCAAAATGAAGACTCGTTCTTCTTTTGGACGTTTTCCGAACAAAATCTGCCAGAACCACAGCTTCAAGTTCTCGAGGGATTGTTCGCCGAGTGGGCGGGGAAGAAGTACGGTTCGATCGAACAGGCGTTGGCGGCCTGGAAAACCGGTGGATTAAAGCGTGACGCAGTGGCCGCGCGGCGCCTGGGCTTTCCTCCGATCTGGAATATGTTTAATGAAAAGCACGCGCGGAACCAGGACACCGTGCGGTTTCTTTACGAATTGCAGAACTCCTTCTACGTCGAGACCACCGCTTTCCTGCGCCGGCTCGGGTTCAAAGGGGTGATTACCCCGTCCAACTGGATCACCGCGAGTCCGGAGGTCCTGGGGCCCATCGAGAAGCTGTCTTATGCCACCGGCGACTTTATTGATCGCCATGGCTATTTCTCGTGCAATCACAAGGGCGACGCGGCGGAGTGGTCCATTCGTCCGGGTCATACTTACTCGGACCGCAGCGCGTTGCGTTTTGATCCCGAGCAGCCGGGCAAGCCGCGGCAGTTTGTGCATCCAAGCATGGATGTGCATTACGACGGCAAACCTTCGATGATCTCGGAAATCACCTGGAACCGGCCGAACCGGTATCGGACCGAAGCCCAGCTGTACCTGAGCTGTTTTGGCGCGTTGCAGCACAGCGATGCCATCGTGCATTTCGCGCTCGATAGCCGGGATTGGCAGGTGAAGCCGGGCTTTTTCATGCAACCCTGGACCTTGATGAGCCCGACCATGATGGGGCAGTTTCCGGCTGCGGCGCTGATTTTCCGTCAGGGCCTGGTGCGGGAAGGCGCCGTGGTGGCCGATGTGGCCTTGAACCAGGAGGCCTTGTTTCGGCTCGAAGGCACGCCGCTGCCGCAGGATGCCTCCCTCGATGAACTGCGGCTGAAGGACATCCCCGAAGGCGTCGTCCCTCGACCGGGGGAAAGGCTCGATCCGCTTTTGTTTTACGCGGGCCGAACAAGCGTGAAAATCGTTCCCGGCGCCGGTTCGGTGAAACTGGCGGACACCAAGGCGCTGGTGGACCGCGCGGGTAAACGGGTCACTAGCACCACGGGCGAGCTAAAACTGGATTATGGCCAAGGGTCCCTCACGCTGGATGCGGCCCGGGCCCAGGGTGTCTGCGGGATTCTTAAGTCCGCGGGCAAAGTGGAAACTGCCGACGCGGTGTTCGAGTCCGATTTGGAGGTGGGATCCCTGGTAATCGTCTCCCTGGACGGGCTGCCGATCGCCACTTCTCGCCGGATGCTCCTGCAAGTCATGTCCGAGGAGAAAGCGAGTGGATTTGAAACGGAATCCCTGGGTGACGGTGTGAAGAAGATCGTGGCCATCGGCACCGATCCCTGGCTGGTGCGCGAAATCCGCGGCACCGTCAGCTTGAGGCGCTCTGACGCCGGCAGTTTGAATGTGGTTCCGTTGGACCTGAACGGCTACCTAGGAACACCTCAGGGTGACGCGCGGAAAATTTCGCTCCAACCCCGCACCCTTTATTATCTGTTGGAAAAGCGTGGATGAAGTTCGGCATTCGCGGCCAGCACGCTCGCTCTATTCAATCCGCCTTGCCGCCACGCGATAGAACCGCTGCGGCTGGTTCGTGGCGGTGAGGTCTTCATAGCCGAAGAAACCCGCTGCCTGGGAGGATGCTGTCCCCAGCCGCGACCAGTGGCTCAAGTCCGGGGAGGCCCATACCTCGTACGTTCCATTCGTCGCGCCGGTGAAGCAGAGTTGAAATGCGCTCGTGGGCAAAACGCCGCACGAAGCTGGGACGATTCGAATCGGTGTGGCGGTGGGGAATTCGTAGGCGCCCATGTCCACGGTGCCGTCTATGAGCCGAATCCCATTCCAGAGATCGGGCCCGATCGGGGCCTGAGTATTATTGCCGGAATTGATGCAGGGCGAGCCTTGCGCCAGCCGGAAATCGCCCGCACTGGCATCCACAAAAGCCGGGGCATTCGTCACATTGCCCACACCAGTTTCGGGCAACGGGATGGTGCACGAGAAATTGAAGTTAAACTGGTAGTAGTAGTTGTCGGGTTGATTGCCATAGACGATGCAGTTGACAAAGGTGGAGGATTCTCCACCTCCACCTTGCGCGGCGGCTGAATTGGCGGTGACAGTACAGTTCGCCAAATTGCATGAATAGACCCCTCCGGCGTCGTACCTTGAGATGTTTCCTGTCACCAGGCAGTTAGCCAGGTCGGACCCTGAGGCGCCTCCCCCGAGCATGCCCACGTTCCAAATCACGCGGCAGTTCCTCAGAGTGCCCCCGGAGACACCGCCCCCAAAGCCACCGGAGTTGCCGATGATGACGCAGTTCGAAATCATCGAGCCAGCGGACTCGCACAGCACGCCCCCACCCGAACCCACGGGCGGCGGCGGTTCTGACGACGGGTCGCCCGTCGCGCCGTTGGTGAGGGTGAACCCGGACAGGAAAGCGCCATTGGTGAGATAGACGCAGCGGACGGCATCGGGGCCGTTGGTGAGCCCGGGCACCTGGTAACCGAGAATTTGAGTCACTCCCGGTCCGTTGACGCTCCGCAGGGACAGGACCCGTTCCACCGCCACCCGATTCGTGATTCCGCCCTGCACCGGTCTCCCGCCGAAGGCATAGATTCCGTTCGTAACCACAATCGTGCCGCCGACGGGTGCCGCATCGACCGCGTCTTGAATATTAGTAGCTGCCGTGGCCCACGAGGTGAACAGAGCCTGCGGGTTCGGGTTCAGCAGATTCACGTAATAATACCCTGGCGCAACGTCAACGAGGATCGTGTCGGAGCGTCCCGCAGGGTAATCATCGTTGCAGACAGTGACGGTTACGGCATAGCGCCCCGGCGCGCTCCACGCATGGCAAACGTACGGACTGTTGCTAACACTGTTCCCGTCGCCGAAGTCCCACCGATTCGCACTGGGGCGGCCGGCTATTTGGGCAGCGAAGGACGCGGGATAGTCGACCGCGAAGTTGGTTTGCGCCGCACGAATCGCGACGCTCATCGGACCAGTAGTGCCGCCGAAGTGATATTCGTCAGCCCCCACAGAGGGCGGGTTTTCCCAAGGTTCTCCATCGATATCTGCTCCCGTAGCCCAGGCCGGGCTTCCCCGCCCCCGGCATGGGGAGGTCGCACTCAGATGGTGGCCATCGACAAGTCCCGGTGCCGCGCTGAAATTGCCCGTGCTCCCGAAGGGTATCGGGGTGGTGCAGCAGGATTTCGCGCTGCCACCGTGTATGTTTGGCCCCGCCGGAGCTTCGTTGTAGTAAACCACGCAGCCAGTGAGCACGCTCGCGTCCGCGCCCCCTCCGGAAACGACGGCCCGATTCCCAGTTAGCGTGCATTGGAACAGAAGGCATGCGGAGGCACCGCCACCGACGCCCGCGACATCCGCCAGGTTTTCGAGGAGCGCGCAGTTGCGCAGGGTCGATTGATGCGCCCCGCCGCCGTAGCTGCCGGTGTTGTTGACGATTTTGCAGTTAGCGAGATCGCAGGCTTCGGCTCCGCCCCCCTGGTAGGCGGAGTTGCCGGACAACGTGCAACGCACTAGCGTGTTGGAACAGGAACCTCCCCCATACCAGCCCGAATTACCGATCAAGGAACAGTCCACCAGCGTGCCGCCGTGTGCGCCGCCGCCGAGGTATTTCGAGCTGTTTCCCGCGATCACGCAATTGGAGACCACCGCGCTGGGGAACTCGCACCAGACTCCTCCCCCCCAGACCCGGCCATAATTACTGCCAGGCCACCAGATGAAATCCCGGGTCGCCCCGTTCGTGAGCGTGAAACCGGAGAGCACCGCACCTTCCCCCAGGTACGCACAGCGCACTGCGGCGTCTCCAACCACCGGATTGCCCTCAATGACGGTTACCGCCGGCCCATTCATGCTGCGAACCGTAACCGGTCGGTTGAGGGCCACCCTAGTCATCACCTCGCAGACTCCTATTCCCCCCGTCCGATACACACCGTTGGTAACCACGATTTCATCCCCGGGATTAGCCGCATCAATCGCCCATTGAATTTCCCTGGCAGCGGTGGCCCAGTTCGTAAAAGGCGCCGCGGGCGAGGGATTGCTCGCGTCGACATACCGCATCTCGGCGGTGGCCATGTAGGCTTGAAATCCCAGGGTGCAGATGGCGGTCAGCCGAACGACCAACAGGACTAGATTTTTCATAAGGCAAAAAGAAACGCCCAGAGTGACCTGTGTCCAACCTGGGGGTCATGCTTGACCAAGAAGAATGGTCACGCAATGCAAAAGGGAAGGGTTCCCTCTTGGCATCGTAGAGGCATTTGGGTTCTCATTTTTATCTGCCGATGGTATTTTATAATGGTATGAAGAATATGCTGGTCCCAATCGACAAAGCAGGCCGCGTGGTCCTCCCAAAAGTCGTGCGTGAGGCACTTGCCTTCAATGCCGGCGATCTATTGAAGATCACCATTCGAGGGAATGAAGTCGTCCTAAAGCCAACCAAGGAGGTTTGTGGCGTTATTAAACGCGGGAAGGCATTTGTGTTTTCGACCGGAGAAGCCGACCTCCTGGATAACGAGGCGGTGGAAAGGGCTCGGAACGCAACGCGGCTTGAATCCCTGATCGATATTTCCGAAGGTCTTGCCACCCAAAAGCGAAAATGAATGTCTTCTTGGACATGAAGGCGGAGTTTGCTGCTGTTTTAAACCTACCCCTCCAATTCAATGCGTTCGATTTGCAGCCATTGGTACAGACGGTGTTGATGGTTACGTTGAACGCTTTGGAAAGCTCTGAAAGCAAGCTAATTGACAAGCCCCGCGTTGGGTGGGACAAAGGCTAATACAACTGGAGGTCTGGGTGTCCTGCCTCGCACGGGAAAACTGATCTCAGCGCACGGAGATGATGGAAATGGATGAGTCCTACATGAAGCAAGGTGCTGCTCGCGTTATTGTCCAAGCGGTTTTGGGTTGCCTCACGAACCGCAAAGGCTCGCGCTTACAGCGTCATTCCCAACAACAGGGGCAATGGTTATCTTCACTATGCTGGACGTGATGTGCGTTAGTTGCGCTTTACGGGGGGCTGGGATGTGGGGCGCGATTGCATTCGTCCCGTGAACCGGGACTCTGCGTTGATGGCAGCGGCGGACATCAGGTCAAGAAGGAACAGGCGCGAGCTATAGCCAGTTTGGAAGCCGAGAGGCTTCAAATGGGGAGTTTCGAAGTGGGTGATCCCGTGCTTGAGCAAATCTCGTATTGGCGCGTGGTGACTGAGTCTGTCGACCGTAACAAATGCCGCTGCCTAACAAATGTGTTCTCGGCAATATTGTCCGAGTCCCAGGCTAAGGTCATCGCTTTGGAGAATGCCAAGCAGGAACTGACCGGCAAAGTGATCGAGGTTCGGCGAATCGAGTTCATTCATGGTCCATTCTGGCGTGTTTATGTCTGGCGTCTGCCGGCTGCTCCAGATGGGTATTCCGTAATGGACATTTCTACCAAGGACGGAGCGATCGTTAACCGATTCTGAACCCAATTGAAACCACACAGTGGATAGGTCGGGGAAACCAAAAAACCGGTTGAGGTCATGGCCTGGCGGAGTCGAATGATGTTCGATGCATGGGCGGATGGGATTGTGATTGAAGCTGAGAGCGGACGATAGCTTGCTAGACTCCGGAGCGTGCGAATGGGGCTACGATCCGGGTGGGAGTTGGAGCGCGCGAAAAAAGCCGCGGTTGGTGCCGGGCCCGGATGGGGCTGCGAACCGGAAGCTCCCGGTGGTGTTGGTGATCGTGTCGAAAAGCTCCCAGGAACTGAGGTTTTGCGACAATAAAAGCCGGTAGCGACCACCAGTTTCGGAATCGAACTGGAATCCGGCGCCGCCAAGGTTCGAGACACCCGCGGTGAAATGCGGGGGCGGGTAGAGAAGCCCGGCAAGATCTTCCTGAAAGGCGGGCAATGGCAGAGCGAGCAAACCGTTGGTGGCACTGCCGCGGGTGGTTCCGGCGGGCAGGCCATTGGTCGGGAAGTACCATTCGGCGATGAAGTCGCCCGCCGGCCAGTTGCTGAGCAGGAGTTGCCCGCCGGTGACCAGAGGCAGCGCCGCATTGGTCGCGTTGGCGGGGAAACCCGTTCGCGGCGCGGTGACGTAGAGGAGGGACTCGCGGGCGCCGCCCAATCCGATGGCCTCCGGCGTGGGTTGCCAGCCGCCCGGGTAGGTGGCGGGAAGCACCTGCTCGAGCCGCACCCAATCCAGGTAAAACCAGTCGATACCGGCGTTGTAGATTTCCACCAGCCGACGGCCAGGGGGCAGGTTGACGGCCAGGTCCAAATTGTACTCGTTGTTGACCGACCAACCACCGTCGAGGTTGGGAAGGTTGGTGCGATACAGTTCGACACCATCGGCGCGCACGACCAGGGTGGCGCCGCCGGAGACGGAATTAAGGTGCATCACCAACCGGGCATTATTGGTGAGCCAGGCGCTCAAGCGGAAGGGGGTGCGCAGGTCGTTGTGAGCCGTGCCGTGCACGAAGCAGTTCAGGACCGTCCCCGCCTCCGATGCCGCAGAGGAGTCGGGCAGGGCCAGGGCGCCAAGGAAGCCGCCGCCCCAGGTGCCGTTGAGGTTTAGAAAGGCATTGAAAGGCTGACCGCCGGCGATTGGGGAACCGACGGTGGTGGGAGGCGCTTCCGAGGCTCGGAAAACGAGGTTGCTCCAGGAACCACGACCCCAACCGGTGCGGCCCAGGATACCGTTCATTGCGGTGTAGAGCGGGTAGAGTTTTTCGGAGTGAATGTTTTCCCACCACCACGACATCGCGCCGGTGGATCCCCCGAGCGCGCCACCCCAGAGGCATTGGCGGAATCCGCGCAGGAACGGATCATTCTGCCGGTTCCAACCGCGCCAGTCCGTGCCGAACTCGCCCACCATGACCGGCTTGCCGTACTTTTGCACGAAAGATTGGCCGACATCCCGTAGGCGCAACGCCGGTTTGGCGTCGCCGTAGGAATGGTAGGCGGCAAAGTCCAATTCCGGCACGGACCACAATTCGGGCCGTTCGCTGCCGCCCGTCAGGCTGGTCGTGACCAGGTGATGGTACGGGTCATTGTTGCGCAGCCAGCGTCCCATGATTCCGTGCCAGGCGGCGACGTCGGTCGGGTTGAGATACTGGTAAACGTTATCGATTTCATTGAAGAATTCCCAGGCGAGAAGATTGGGATAGCCGCCGTAGCGAGCGACGAGGTAGCGCAGGCGCTTTTGGTAGATGGCCTGGGCGGCCTGGCTGGTGAAGAAGGCGTTTTGATTCAGGCACGGGCCGCCGTTGGTCGAGTTGTAGGGGTTGGCGGGCCATAAGTTGCCTCCGCCCCAGTAATCCGGTTGCGACTCGAACATGCCGTGGTAATCCAGGCAAAGGAGCAGGTAGATCTTCTGCTGTGCGGCCAGGCGGAAGACATAATCGAGCTGCCAGGCGGTGTCTAATCGGTAACGATTCAAGGTGTTCGCATCGTCTTCCAACTGGAAAGCCCAGGGGCACATCCACAAGCGGGCGAAGTTCTGTCCGGCCGCGTTCATGGCACCGAACCAGTCGTCATAATCGAACGTGCCGCGCTCGTGATGCCAGCAAACGTTTTCGCCAACCAACCGCAGCGGCGCACCGTCGCTGGTCTCGAAATAGCGTTGACCGTTCGCGACCCGAACGTAACCCGAGCCGGCCGGTGGGATATCGGGTGGCACGCTAACGTTGGTCAGACTCGAATCGCCGTACCATTGGCCGTTGGTCCGCACGGTGATCGAGAGGGTGTATACCCCGGATTCCGGCAGGAAGAAACGCACGCGCCAGTCCGGATTGCCATTGGGAGTCAATTGCTCGCGGCCATTGACGAGCGCGCGTTGATAGGACTGATACCAAAACGCCGGCACGACCATGACTTTGCCGGAGGGCAGGGTGATGTTCGCGTCCACCCGGATTTGATCGGGGTCGAACGGATTAGGCACCACGGGCACACCCGAAGCGCGGCATTCGAGCCGGTTCCATAAAGCCGGGGCGCTCAATGGTGACAGGGTCAGGGGATTCTGGGGCCAAGCGGTCCCTGGCGCCAGCAGGGCTAGCGCAAGAGCCAGCAAGACAAGCACCGGCGACGTTCGCACGATGACAGATTGTCCGCGCCGTTTTCATCGTGCAATTCCAAAAAGCCTTGGTCTCGGTTCCGCCCAAGGTGATGGCTCCGTCCAGGCACCGGTTACTTACGCCATTTATGGACTCGTCCATGACCACGCGTACGGTTTCATCCCCCGGGCGCGGGATCGTCGGGAAATTCGACTGGCCGGCATCATCGAGCCGAACCAGAAATTGGCCGCTCACTACACTCAAGTGCTGAATCTCTCGAGCAAGCTCTTCTGTTTGAGCCTGGAGGAGTTGCTCGCTCGGACGAACATTCAGGCGGTGGTGACGTTCACCACCACCCTGGATCATCGCCTGGTGGTCGAGGCCTGCGCCAAGCGCGGAATCCATGTGATGATGGAAAAGCCGCTCGCCACCCGGTTGGAAGACCCGCGAGCCATCCAGGCGGCGGCAAGAAAAGGGGGCATCCAAGTGATCGTAAACTACGAGACCACTTGGTATCCGGCCAACCAGAGCGCGTACGCTGTGGTGCATGATCAGCGCGCCATTGGAGAACTGCGCAAAATGGTGGCGCACGATGGGCACCGCGGTCCCCGAGAAATTGGATGTTCGAAGGCGTTTCTGGATTGGCTGACCGATCCGGTGCTCAATGGTGGCGGAGCGATGGCCGATTTTGGCTGTTATGGCGCAGACCTGATGACGTGGCTGATGGAGGGGCAGCGTCCGACCTCGGTGTTTGCGGTGGGGCAGCAGATCAAGCCGCAAGTTTATCGAAAATAGGCTTGGGTGTTGGGGTGGACATCGGTGGCGGCGAGAATTTCATTTTCATGTCGCCAGACATATTGGCCGTGTTGTTCCATAGGAAGCGCCGTGGATTCCAAGTCGAGATCGATCTCATACCCCAGCACGACGTAGTGCGTGCCAAAACCTGCGCGTTCGACCCGATTGGTCGGATAAAGGTGATCGAACACACCCAGGAACCGGGCCGCGGAAAGGTCTTTTTCCACGCCCAGTTCGACCTTGGTGAGCCGTCGAAATGCCGCTGCGCGAGTCTCGTTTTTGGTGATGCGCCCGCCAGGAACGAAATAGACCCCTTTGGCTGGTTCGCTCGTGCGGCGCCCCAGCAACACCCGGCGGTCCGGCGCGCGGACAATGATGTCGATCGACACCAGCGGCGTGAGCCGCACCACGTTGGCAAAATCCTCCAGGCTCAGCCATTCGCCCGGTTTGGGCTCGGGCAGCGGAAGAGCGCGATTTTCAGAAGTCATGAGACGCGTGAGCTTAGGGGAAGCTCAGAGGGTGGGAAAGGGATTTTGAAGCGCCATCATTGACAGGCTGGTAGCGTTTTGCTACCTTTGGGTATGAGTCAGCCGGTTAAGATATCCGACGCCCTGGTGCTGGACGCTCGACTCACGGGGCAAGTCGCGGAACGGTCCATTGCCGGGCAGATCGAATTCTGGGCCAGGCTGGGACGCGCCATCGAACCACTCTTGCGCGGTGACGAGGTGCTGGCGCTGCGCCGTGCCGGGGATTCCAGGCCGCTTTCGGAATGCCTGCGTTCCGTGAATTCAGCGGAAGGCCGGCAGCGCGTAGCCGAACATCTTAAAAGTCTTCCGTATCCCCACTATGAACCGGCGGACACGCCGGGTTTGCTGGTCAGGATTGAAGCGAACGGCAAGCGCACCGTCGGACGATTTGTTAATCGAGAGTTTCAAGCCGTCAAGAAGGCGCCACGGTGAGACGGCGCTTGGGTACAGGGTTGGGTCCGAATTCCTGGATTGCATATCTGGATCAGCGCCCAATCGTTGTGGCGATTGCTGGACCAAATGGCGCCGGGAAAAGCACCTTTTTCGAGGCTCATCTGAAATCAAGCGGTTTGAAATTTCTCAACGCCGACGTGATTGCCCGGGATTTGGAGTTGGATCCTTATGAAGCCGCGCGCGTGGGAGCAGCGTTGCGAACCGATTTAGTCAGCCAAGGCGAGAGCTTCATTTTTGAAACAGTGTTTTCCGATCCTGTGGGCGACAAGCTGGGTTTTCTAAAGCGGGCGGCTCATTCCGGATATGCAGTTGTTATGTGCTTCATCGGGATCTCGGACACGGATATTTCTGAACAGCGGGTTGCGATGCGCGTCTCACAAGGCGGTCATGACGTACCTACTGAGAAGTTGGCGGAACGCTTCCCGCGGACGCTCGCCAACCTGATTTCAGCAATTCGCGAATTGCCTTGCGTTCTGATCTTCGACAATAGCGATTTGCAGGCTCCGTTTCATCATGTCTCAGGTTTTGCGAATGGCGAGCAAGTGCTATTGAACGCCCCAGTTCCTTTCTGGCTCAAGCGGATATTGTAGTCGGTAGCGAATTACTTCGTCGTGTTGTTCAGGGCAGGGTCTTGAAAATGTTTAGACTCATGATTTCGGATTTTGCGGTGCCTCCGGAGTTCAGAGTAAGCGGGCTAAATTGCCCCGGATGCCGCACAAAATGGTTGCCAGTGACGCACAGAGGTCCTAGAAATCTGTATGCACCGAAGCTCCATCGTCCTGGTCCTGACTGTCTTGTCGAGTCTCTTCGTGGTCTCGAACAGTCAGGCAGAGGCAAAGGCTGTTCTGCGCCGGGAGTTTATTTTTGAAAATGCCCCGTTTCCGAGCTGTCACGCTTCGACGATTGCCGAGGGGTCGGCCGGCCTGGTGGCGGCGTGGTTTGGAGGCAAGGAAGAACGAGCGCCCGACGTGGGGATCTGGGTTTCCCGAAACGACAGCACCGGTTGGACTCCACCGGTGGAAGTCGCCAATGGCATTCAACCTGGCGGCCCGCGTTTGCCGTGTTGGAATCCGGTGCTGTTTCAGGCCGGGCCACGTTCGCTGCTGCTTTTTTATAAGGTCGGACCCAGCCCCTCCCGCTGGTGGGGCATGCTTCGCTCCAGCACCGACGGGGGACAAAGCTGGAGCGAGGCCCGGCGGTTGCCGGAGGGTATTCTAGGCCCGATAAAGAACAAGCCGGTGCGACTGCCGAACGGGGATATCCTGTGCCCTTCGAGCGCAGAAACGGACACCTCTCCCAGTCGATGGCGCGTTCATTTTGAACGAACCAGCGACCTCGGTAAAACCTGGACAAAAATTGTTCCGGCCGCCAACGAAGGATCGGCGATCAACGCCATTCAGCCATCCATATTGTCTTATCCGGGCGGTGTGTTGCAGGCGGTGGGGCGCACTCGGCAAGGAAATATTTTCGAGACGTGGTCGAAGGACGGCGGTCAGACGTGGTCGGCCTTAAGTTTGACGGCTTTGCCGAATCCGAACTCCGGGACGGACGCGGTGACGCTCAAGGACGGTCGCCAGGTATTGGTGTATAACAACACCGCCACCGGGCGGTCACCGCTCAATGTGGCGGTTTCCCTGGACGGCAAGGCATGGGAGGAGGCTGCGGTGATCGAGAATACGCCAGGCGAGTATAGCTACCCGGCGGTGATCCAAACCGCGGATGGGCGCGTGCATGTTACCTACACCTGGAAGCGGGAACGTATTCGCCACGTAGTGCTGGACAGCCAACAGTTTCCGAAGCTTTGATGAAGGCGAGGATCAGAATTTCCTTTCGACTGACACTGGCCAGCCTCTGGCTGCTGGCGGTTCACACAACGCGGTCGCAGGGGCAAGCCGCAGAAATTTTTCCCAAACCACCCGGAGTCGTCATCGACCACAGTGCGGCGAGCTCTGGTTTATACGTGGGCTCTCCCAGCCTGGTGATGTTGACGAACGGGGACTATCTGGCGTCGCACGATCTGTTCGGACCCAAAAGCGCGGAATTTGAACGTCCAACCACGCTGGTTTTTACTTCGCATGATCGGGGGGCGACCTGGTCGATGGCAGCGCGGTTGGAGGGAGTTTTCTGGAACAATCTCTTTGAGCATCGCGGCGCCGTGTACCTGATGGGAACAGACCGTCACCATGGCCAGATCGTCATTCGCCGATCGGTCGATGGCGGGCGGACTTGGACTGAGCCCCGGGATGCCGCCACCGGTTTGCTGGCTTCTACGGGACAGTATCACACCGCGCCGATGCCGATGGTCGAACATGGCGGGCGACTTTACCGAGCGTTCGAGGATGCGATGGGCGGCACCGAATGGGGCAAGCGGTATCGGGCCGGGATATTGTCTGTTCCGGTGTCGGCGGATCTTTTGCAGGCCACTAATTGGGCCTTCAGCAATTTTCTACCGCGCGATCCGGATTGGCTCGGCGGGCGTTTCAATGCCTGGCTTGAAGGCAACGCGGTGGTTACGCGAAACGGAAGGTTGTTGAACATATTGCGCGTCGACACTCCGGACCTTCCCGAGATGGCTGCCCTCGTTGAGTTGAGCAGCGATGGCCGTGAGGCCTGGTTTAATCCGGAATCGGGTTTTATCAAGTTCCCGGGAGGCGCGAAGAAGTTTGTCATTCGCTACGACGCGGCCAGTGACCGGTATTGGGCACTGAGCACACCGGTAATGGATCCCCGGTCTGCGGGGCGACCTGGAACCATTCGAAATTACCTGGCGTTGTTGCGCTCGTCGGACCTGAAGACGTGGGAGATCCGCGCCATCCTGCTGCGCCACCCGGATGTGGCTCGCCATGGTTTTCAATACCCGGACTGGCACTTTGATGGGGCGGACATGATCGCGGCCGTTCGAACGGCCTGGGATGATGGGGAAGGGGGCGCGCACAATAATCACGATGCAAACTACCTGACGTTTCATCGATTCAAGGACTTTCGAAACCTCACGACGGACGCGGTAGCACCCAAGGCCGCCGGAGTCCCGGCACCAGAGACCAATGCGACGAAAACAAAATGAATCCCAGGTAAGTGGCAATCGTGGCCGCGCACATTCGATTGGATGGGCGGTTGCGTGCTGGTTGGTGTCCACCACGTTGGTGCTGGCAGGAAGCATGGTTATGACTGAACGACAAATTACCTCCGCGCCTTGCGGACACATCCTCACGAATACACGCGTATGGTCGCCGGACGGGAAATGGCTGGTTTATGATATACGCTCTGACCAGGCCGGGGACGGGTTCAACGGCTCGCGGATCGAGATGGTCCACGTGGAGACCGGTGAAGTGAAGGTCGTGTATGAGGCGAAAGCGGGGGCGCACTGTGGCGTGGTCACGTTCAATCCGCGCGAACCGAAAGTCGTCTTCATATTGGGGCCGGAAAATCCGACTCCCGATTGGCAGTACAATGCCTACCACCGTCAGGGAGTGGTCGTAGACACGCGCACCGGTCGGGTCGAGAACCTGGAGGCTCGCGACCTGACACCACCCTTCACTCCCGGAGCCTTGAGGGGCGGTTCACACGTGCATGTCTGGGACGCGCAAGGTGAATGGGTGAGCTTCACCTACGAAGATCATTGCCTGGCGGCGAATCTCGAAGAGACAGAAGATCGCGAGATCAATTTACGCAACGTCGGAGTCAGCGTTCCGAACCATGCGGTGCGGGTGAAGAAGGATCATCCGCGGAACCATGACGGAAGTTGCTTTAGCGTGTTGGTGACGAAAACGACGGCCCACCCTCGGCCGGGCTCGGATGAAATCTCCAAGGCCTTTGAGGAGGGGTGGGTCGGGGATCGAGGGTATTTGCGGACGGATGGGACGCGCCAGGCGCACGCGCTGGCCTTCCAGGGCTTGGTGTGCGCGTCCAACGGGCAGGCGCAAGCAGAAGTCTTCATCGCCGACTTGCCGAAAGATTTGACGCGTCCGGGTGCGGGGCCTTTGGCGGGCACCGAGACGAAGCGTCCCAGTCCGCCTGCCGGCATCACGCAGCGACGACTGACATTCACCAGCGACCGCAAATATCCTGGTCTGCAGGGACCGCGGCATTGGCTACGGTGCAGCCCGGATGGCGCGCACATTGCATTTCTGATGAAGGATGACGCCGGAGTGGTGCAGCTTTGGACTATCTCCCCTCGCGGTGGTGCACCGGTGCCGCTCACTACCAATTCCCGGTCCATTTCTTCCGCCTTTACCTGGAGCCCGGATGGTAAGGCGCTGGCGCATACAATGGATGGTGAGGTCTGCGTAACCACCTTTCCCGATGGGACAACCGCACCCTTGACCACCCGCGTGGCGGACCCGCTGGGGCCACGTTCCGAGGCGTGTGTGTTTTCTCCCGATGGTCGAAAAATCGCCTATTTGCGCCCGGTTACGCAGGAGGGAAAAGCGTGGAACCAAATCTTCGTGGTGGACGCGCCGCTACCGCGTTGAAGCCTGGAGCAAGATTCGTGTTACAATCAGCAAAATTTGATTAGTCAGATTCGTTAACTATCCGCATTTTTACGGACATGGCACGTCTGATTACCTGGATAGACGATAGCTCAGCCGAAAGGCGTCCCCCTCCGTCGGCAAAGGCAATGCATTGCATCGGACATTCCATTTTGTCCTGGTGCCTGGCGTTGGTCCACCGTGTGAAATCAATATTCACAAGCACCGTTCCCGTGGGTTACGAGGATGAGACAGGTTTCCACTACGGTGAGCAGATTACCGAAGAACAAAGCGAATGCTAAAGCTCTGCCCGGGGCAGCCGGGTGAGTAAGTTGCGGCGCGATGGCGCTTGCGCTTATGATGACAAGTCTTCCTGGGGATCTTCCTCCGGGTGGACATGGTTTTTAATTTCTTCAATTTCAAGGCAGCATCGATTTTAGCCGTTGCGGAATTCGCCGCCTCCGGCTAGAACTGCCCGAGTCCGACTACGTGGTGATAGAAGCGACTGGCACGATAGCCTGATAATTAAGGCGAACCCATGATTCAGCAAAAGAATTGCCCATTTTGCCATACTCCGTCTTCAAAGGCCTGCCTGCATTTGGCGCTAGCTGTCGAAGCGCGGGATTTTGTGCGGACCTGTGTGGCGCGCTGTGAAGGCGAGCGGGAATGGGCGGCGCTGAGACAGCAACGCCGGGAGCAACGATTGTTAAGCGGGGAATGGTCGCCAGAGCAGGAGGATTTCACGTGGTTGGAGAATGCTTTCTGCGAGTCATTTTTGAGGCAGTTACGACTTTTTGGGGGCATGGAGCACGAATGGCGTTTGGACCCGTCCAATGGGCGTGGGGGATTTTGGGTGCTGCTCTGGTCCAAGGATCCGCGTCGGCTGTGGTGGGAATTGAAAGACGAACTCGACCGCCAACGCTCGGCGCCGCCGCCCGCTAAATCCTTCAAATAAGTCCGACGCCGGTGCTTTCGGTGAAAAGCACGGTTGGCCTTCAGTGGCTTTCGCATTATGCTGACCCCATGAGCAAAGCCAGAAAATTATTGCACACACGCTATCGGCTCAATGACCTGGAGCGGTCGGTGAAATTTTACCGGGAAGTGTTGGGCCTGGAGGAAGTTCGGCGTCACCGGACGCCCCGCGGGTCGGAGTTGGTATTTCTGAAGGCCCCGGAAAGTGATGAATTGATCGAGTTGTGCTATTACCCGGGCAGCGGCCCCGTACAGGTGCAACCGGATCTGACGCACCTGGCATTTCAGGTGGACAGCCTCGAAGACTTCGGCAAGCAACTGCAGCAAATGGGGATAAGCTATTCCGACGGCCCGCACTTGCGCCCTGACGGCAGTGGCATCGCCTTCATCGATGCTCCAGAGGGTTATGAGGTTGAGCTGATTCAAGTCGCCCCCACTGGACCGGGATACTGATGCTTTTCCGGGCGCGTCAACACCAGTTCAGTTTTCCGGGTTCTGCCGTGGTGATGGGGATTTTGAACCTCACCCCGGATTCCTTCCATGATGGAGGACGTTGGCAGGAGCAGGGTGCGGCCATCGAGCATGCTTTGGCCATGGTGGAGGAAGGGGCGGGAATCATCGATGTGGGAGGAGAGTCGACGCGCCCGGGTGCGGCGCCGGTGCCGGAAGCGGAGGAATTGCGGCGGGTGCTGCCGGTCATTAAGGAATTGGCTGGGCGCTGCAGGGTTCCGATTTCGATTGATACCATGAAGCCTGGCGTGGCAAAGGCCGCCTTGGAAGCCGGCGCCAGTGTCGTCAACGACGTGGCTTCCAACCGTGGCGATGAAGAAATGTGGAAACTGGTGGCGCGGAGCGGCGCGGGTTACGTTTGCATGCATATGCAGGGCGTCCCCGCCACTATGCAGCGGCAGCCGGTTTATGACGACGTGTGCGCGGCGGTAGGGGCGTTTTTTCGGGAGCGAATGGTGTGTTTGAACCGTTGCGGAGTGGAAGCCGACCAAGTTATATTTGATCCAGGCATTGGTTTCGGTAAAACAGCGGAGCACAACCTGAGTTTGCTGGGGGCGCTGCAGCGTTTTGTCGCACTCGGGCGTCCGGTGTTGGTAGGTGTTTCGCGGAAATCGTTCCTCGGACAGTTTGTGCGGCAGCCGGCGGGCTCAAGGTTGCCTGCGGGATTGGCGTGCGCGTGCGCGGCAGTGGCGGCGGGCGTAAAGTTTATACGCACGCATGATGTTGCGGAAACTGTGCAGGCGATCCGAGCAATGGAAGCGATTTCGGTTCACGGTGGCAGCGAATGGCTGACTTAATACAGAACTGGTGGCGCGCGGCGGTGGAGATTTTCATCCTCACGGTGGGAATCTACTACGCCTTCCGCTTCATCCGGGGCACCCGCGGCGCTCCGGTCGTCACCGGTTTCCTGCTGGTCCTGCTGGCGTTGGTGCTCGTGTCCTTCCTGCTGGACCTCAAGGTGTTGAGATATCTACTTTCATCTTTCTCCGCCTTTTTCGTGCTAGCCGTCCTGGTGATTTTTCAGCCCGAATTGCGCCGGATGCTAGCGGAGGTGGGAAATTTTCCGCTGTTCACCAGCACCACCGAGCAACGGGAGACGGTGGAAGTGATTATTCAAACCGCGGAACGCCTATCGGATGTGCACATTGGCGCGCTCATCGCCATCGAGCAAACCATTCAACTCCAGGAAGCCGTGGAATCAGGGATTGTGGTGGATTGCGAAGCTACTCCCGAGATGCTCGAAACCATCTTCTTTCCGAACAACGCAGTGCACGACGGTGGCGTCATTATTAAAGGCGATCGCATCGCTTACGCGGCCTGTATCTTTCCGCTGACTCAGCGTCAGGGGCTGAGCAAATCTCTGGGAACACGGCACCGGGCGGCGATTGGTTTAAGCGAAGAAACCGACGCGGTGGTGGTGGTATTGTCTGAGGAAACCGGCGCTATTTCCTATGCGCACAAGGGGCAGTTGGTGCGGGGGGTGACCCTGGAGGAGTTGCGTGCCTTCCTGACCTCCCTGGTGGTTACGCCGAGCCGGCCGCGTAATTGGGCGGGCGCCATCCGGGCCTGGGCGGAGCGGACAGTTAAGCCCGGGCCGCCGTCGGTCGCCAAACAGGATGCCACGGCTCCTACTTCCGCGGGGATGGGCAAATGATCGCCTTTTTACGTTACCTGTTTTTGGAGGATTTCTGGCTGAAACTTTGCTCGCTGGGTTTGGCCTGCTTGACGTGGATCGCCATCACTTTCGCCTTGGTCCGGGATCAAAGGCCCCTGGCGCCGGTCTCGCATCTGCATGATCGTACCTTTGCCAACCTGCCGGTGTTAGTTATGTCGTCGGCCGCGGATGTGCGGAACGTGCGAGTGAATCCCAAGCAGGTGGATATTACTGTGCAGGCCGAGTCGCGGGTGTTGGACCTGTTGCAGGCTCGGGACATACACGTGCTGGTGGACCTCACGGGCATCGAAGGCGCCCAGAAACTGCGTAAGCGCATCGAAGTCTCCACCCCCGCCGGTGTCACCCACGTCCGGGTAGATCCCCAGGAAGTCGAAGTGTTATTTCCCACAACCGAGTGAGACTACATGAGCAGACCCAAGAAAATTTTCGGCACAGACGGCGTCCGCGGTACGGCGAATATTGAACCGGTGACTGCTGAAACCGCGCTGAAACTGGGGCGGGCTGCCGGGCACATCTTCAAGAATCTCGAAAACCACGCCCGCCAACGTGGGCGCCACCGGATTGTGATCGGGAAAGACACCCGGCTTTCCGGTTACATGCTCGAGAACGCGATTTCCTCGGGCATTCTTTCGATGGGAGTGGATGTTCTGTTCATTGGGCCGCTGCCCACGCCCGGCGTGGCTTATGTCACCCGCAGCCTGCGTGCCGACGCCGGGATCGTCATCACTGCCTCGCACAATCCCTACGATGACAACGGCATCAAATTCTTTCATGCCGACGGCTATAAGCTGGACGACAAGATCGAACATCAAATCGAGAGCCTGGTTTTCAGTGGCGAGATTGAGAATATCCGCCCGACTGCCGAAGACATCGGTAAAGCAGTGCGCATTGACGACGCGCTGGGGCGATATATCGAGCATGCAAAAACGTCGTTTCCGCGGGGGATGACCCTGGAAGGAATGCGGATCGTGGTGGATTGTGCCCACGGCGCGGCGTATAAGTCCACACCCTGCGTGCTGCGCGAGCTGGGGGCTGAGGTCATTGTGTTCGGCAACCAGCCGGACGGTAAAAACATCAACAAAGATTGCGGCTCGATGCACCCGATGTTGATGTGCCAAAAGATCTGGGAGCACCGCGCAGACATTGGGTTGGCGCATGATGGGGATGCCGATCGGTTGCTGCTGTGCGATGAGTCGGGCAAGGTTATCGACGGGGACGACATCATGGCGATCACCGCGCTGGAAATGCTCCAGCAAGGAACCCTGACGCACAAAACGCTGGTCGCGACAGTGATGAGCAACGCCGGGTTGGATGCGGTACTGTCGGCGGCGGGCGGGCGGGTGGTGCGCACCGCGGTGGGCGACAAAAATGTGATCGATGAGATGCTCCAGCATGGATATAATCTGGGTGGAGAACAAAGCGGACACATGATTTTCCGGGATCACAGCAGCACCGGGGATGGCCTGGTGGCGGCGCTGCAAATTCTGCGCATCATGAAGGCGCAAGGGCAGCCGCTCTCGAAGTTGGCCAAATGTTGGACCCGGTTTCCGCAACTGGTGACGAACGTAATGGTGCGGGAGAAACGTCCGTTTGACGACATGCCCGAGGTTCAGTCCCTGGTGGGTGAGGCGGAGAAAGAGTTACAGGCGCAGGGGGGGCGGGTATTGCTGCGGTATTCGGGTACCGAACCCAAGGCCCGCTTGCTGGTCGAGGGGCGCGACCTGCAGGTATTGGAACAATGGTCGGCGAAAATTTGTGCCGCCGTTCGTCAACGGGTCGGTGCTTAGTGGTATTGAATCCCGAACGAAGTTAGCGCACACTGGCGATTGTTGTTATGGGCAATCACGGGAAGAGAAATGGTGCTTCGGCACTGCGGAACCCGCGGGGCGGGCTCGCGGGGCATGGCCCGGCCCCATCCCGGGCTCCTCGCGGCGCGCGAAGTCAGGCCGCAGTTGCGGAGCGAGTCCTAACGCGTCCGCCGCTGGCGCATTATTGGAAATTCCTCGTGGCCGGCCTGGTGGAGCAAGGTCAGACCGGAGCCTTGATACCCTCCCAGCGGTTTCTCGTACAGCGCATGATCTCGCCGGTACCGGTGAGTTATCGGGGCCTGATCGTGGAGCTGGGGGCGGGAACCGGCTCCTTAACCCTCCGTTTGGCGGCCCGCTGTCCCCAGGCCCGGATTGTCGCCTGTGAGATTAATCCGAAACTGGCGCGGTTGCTCGAAACTGATATCGAAGCCAAGGGGCTGGCCTCACGAGTTAAGGTAATCGCGGACGCCGCCGAAGAGTATTTGGATCAATTGGCGCCCCTGCCGGATAAGCCCGGTTTTGTCATTTCCGGCATTCCGCTCGGCACCCTGCCCGGGGAGTTGGTGGTGCGACTGGTGAGCGCCATCCGAGCCGCCCTTCCACCCGGAGGAATGTATATTCAATTTCAACATTCGCTGATTGATCGCAAGCGAATCATGGCCGCGTTTTCCTCAGTTCGCACCGTGCCAGTCCTGCTGAACGTCCCGCCCGCGTTCGTCTATTACGCCCGCAAATAGATTTGCCGGTCGGAAACGATGGACCTTCGGTTTGCGGGGGCGTCCAATGGGTTCCCCCGCACCCAGTGGCTTACCATTTCAGGATCTCTGCGCGAAATCGTCCCACGAATTCCGCCGGCAGTCGGGAGTCCAGCGAACCGGTCACTGGCTTTTCCAAGGCCACGTGCCCATCCAGGAATACCGCGTTAGCCCGCTGCGCATGTCGAAAGTGGCCGTTGGGTTGGGTGGTGCTGAGGTCGAGGTAATACCACTCCTCGAGCATGGGATTGCTGCGAGAAGCGGGGGCTTGCCAAGTATTGACTTGAGCGGCGTCACCGAACAAAACCACTCCCGACGGATTCGGCACGGCACCGACCCGGATCAAAGATTCACCCGGCGGCGCCGACAGGAACCAGTTGTAGCCGTATCCAAACGAAGCGCCCGCGGCTTTCAACTTTACTCGCGGCAGGAAGTAGTTGAACCCGGGACACAGTCCGACGGCGGCGTTCTTGAGGTAGGGATGGAGCGCGCCTTGAGTCGGGTCGAACTCCCGCAGGCCCTCCGCACCGCTGCCCATCCAGCCGAACCAGAAGAGTTGGCCGCCATTGGTGTCACCAATCTTCCAACGGAAACACGCGCCGTTGTACTCGTCCCAATACAGGTTCTGGGCCAGGCTGAGCTGATGCAGATTGCTGACGCATTTGATGCGCTTGGCGGATTGTTGCCCGCGCACTAGCGAGGGCAACAGTAGCGCCGCGAGCAGGGCAATAATCGCTATGACGACCAAAAGCTCCACCAGGGTGAAACCCGCGCGACGTTCGTCTGAGGAGAGCCCGTGCATCAGTTTCTCTTGGCGAGGACGCGGTAGAAAGCGTGACCAGCGGGCGGCGCCGGATCGGTCAGAGTCATTTGGTCACCGGTCCCAGTGAGCACCGAGCCGGCCGAATCCCAGTTCGTGAGGTCGGAGGAACGCTCGAGTTGGTAGGTCCAGTTCAAATGACTGGAGAAAGTGGTGGACCACTGTTGTTGCGCGTAAGCTCCCTGGTGAGTGGCGATTGGGGGCGGCGTCATGAGAAACAAATTGTCGACAGTGCCCTCCGCGTGAACGGATCCGGCATACATTGGGTCCTGACCAGCATCGCTAAAGCTCATGATAGCCAGGTGGTCCACGAAGAAATCGCCGAATGAGGCCTCGAGTCGGGCGTCATTGATCGGACCAAAGGGCACGCCATTGGCCAGCACTCGGGTGACCATCCGTTGCTCCGTCGCAATGAAACGCATCTCCACATGGTAAGTTGTACCGGTGCTAAGCGCCAAAGGATAGGTGAAGCCTCCGCTGTTGTAGTCGTTGTTTTGGGAAATGATGGTGGGTGCAACCGTCGCACCATAGCCGGAATCGGGGAAGTAGGAGAATTCGACGAGGTTGGGGGCGGTGAAGCCGGTGCCGCGCAGGAAACCTGGGTCGGTGGAATTGGTCAGATTCAGCAGGCCAATCGTGAATTGAAAAGTAAACGGCATTCCTGTGTGCGTGCCGATCTGGACACTGGCCAGGCGCAGATCGAACCCAAGCAGGAAATCGTTGGAGCAGGACAGGGTCGCGCCAATGGCGCGATGAAAATAGCTGTTGGGAAAGGAGGAATCCCAGGTCACTTTGAGGTTTTGATTGGCATCGTCCCAACTGAAAAGGCTGTTCTCGCCGAAGACTTGCCAACCGCTGGTTCCCGCGAGCGGATTCTGTGCAAAGGTCTCGACGGCATAGATATCCGCGCCGGAGGCGCGCATACAAGGGGACTGGCTGGCCAACAGGCCCAAGGTGACGGCAAGGAATGGGAATGAATGGATACTTCTCATCTGATCTCTTTCGTTATGCCCTAAAGCGGGCGGTTTACGGTGGAGACCAGGACGGTGTAGAAGAATTTCATCGCCTGGAAGTTTGGTTTCCAGGCACAAAAAAACCTTCAATCACCGACCAAACGGAGAATGAAGGCATTCATCGAGTCCCATCCCGAACTGCGGGTGGGCTGGCCTCATCCTTCTCTTGGCGGAGAAGTTGGCGCCGGAGGTCTGGTTAGAACCCGATCGGTGCCTCGACGAGCATAGCCAAACAGATATCCTGACTTCGGGCTCCATCCTCACTCCCGCCTTCCCGGTTTGAGACCAGTGGCTGTGGGAGTTCGTCACCCGTTACAGTGGCGCTACCGTCCCCGATTTGCACGGGGTTCCCTAAGTTTTAGCTATGGTGTGGCGGATGATTCAAAATCCGCGCGTATCAAAGAACGATTACCTTTTACCGTGGTCCAATTCATCTGACAAGCGGAAACGCAGAAAGGTCTTCCGGTCGATTTGGTGGGTGGTCACGGTAAACCACCTGGTTAATTATCATGTATACAGTTGGTGGATGCCGAGGATTGGTGTGGATTAGTCATTATGAGAACCAGATGGCAGTGCCTAGGCGAGCGATCAGTTCTCGGTCGGTGCGGTGGGAATGCTGCTCCGGCGCTTTACTCGGCCGCTGGTTACCCTTACTTTTCGGGCCATGAGGTCAGTTGCCAAAGGATTCGTCATATGATCCAGGTTGATGGGTTAACCAAGTTGTACGGCGAATTCGTCGCGGTGAATGAGCTTTCGCTGATGGTCCGTCCCGGGGAGGTCATGGGTCTCGTGGGGCCGAACGGCGCCGGCAAAACCAGCACGCTTCGATGCCTGGCGGGCATCATCCCGCCTACCCGGGGAACCATCCAAATTTGCGGCCACGACCTAGCCCGCGCGCCGATTGAGGCGAAACAAAAGCTGGCCTTTTTTACGGACGAACCGCGTTTGTTCGATTACCTGACGGTTTGGCAGCACTTGGTGTTCACGGCGCGGGTTTATGGCGTGCAGGGTTTCGCGCCGGTGGCGGAGCAGTTGCTGCAAGAGTTGGAACTTGCGGACAAGCGAAATGCGTTGCCGTCCGAGTTGTCCCGCGGGATGAAGCAGAAACTGGTGATCGCGTGCGGGTTGGTGCATGCGCCTCAAGTGATTTTCTTTGACGAACCACTGACCGGGCTGGATCCCCTGGGTATACGGCGTATGAAAGATTCCATTCTCAAGCGCGCCCGTGAGGGATCGGCGGTAATTATCAGCTCGCATTTGTTGCACCTGGTGGAGGAAATCTGCTCTCACATTCTGATACTGAAGAATGGCCGCAAGATCGCGGACGGAACAATGGAGGAGATTACCCGCAGGTTTTCCGGAACCGGGGGAACCTCCGATCTGGAGGAAATATTCTTCCGCGCGACGATCGAGGAGCAAGCCGGCGCTGCGCCGTCGAGTCCGCCGGTGCTATGATATCTGCGCTCCTTTATCTTCAAGTCACCAGCACCCGGAACCGCCTGGTGACCCGGATCAAGCGGCTGCGCCAGCCCAAGTATCTCTTTGGCGGCATCGTCGGAATGCTTTATTTTTACTGGTACTTCTTTCGACCCATTCTCAGCGCGCCGGGCAGAGGCCGCTCGGTGGCCTTCCAAGTGCCTGGACTTTCCCCGGACCTGATGGAAGGGATAGTGGCGCTGGTGTTGCTGGTGGTGGTGCTGTTCTCTTGGATCTTTCCCAGCCAGCGCACGGCCCTGACCTTTACCGAGGCCGAAATTGCGTTTCTCTTTCCCGCGCCCGTTAGCCGCAAGGGGTTGATCCATTTCAAACTATTGCGCTCACAATTGGCGATTTTCTTTACGACGTTGCTGTTGACTTTCTTTTCGCATCGGCTGGGCGGGTTCGCCTGGATTCACGCGGCCGGTTGGTGGATGATTTTGTCCACACTAAACCTGCATTTTTTGGGAGGCTCATTCGCCCGCACTGCGCTGATGGACCGAGGCATCACCCCATGGGGACGTCGATTGCGCATCGTCGGGTTGCTCAGCGTGTTCCTGGTGCTGACGGGCGCCTGGATCTGGCGGCAGCTGCCGACTCTCGAGCCGGGACAACTTAAGGATCCGGAGGCGTTGAAGGATTACTTCCTACTGGCGGTGGATTCAGGGCCGCTGGGCGTTTTGCTTTATCCGTTTCGGCTGCTGGCGCGCCCCTTTCTCGCGGCAGACAGCTCCGTTTTCCTGGCGAGTCTGGGTCCGGCGCTGGTGATTCTCGCGGTTCATTACGTTTGGGTGGTGCGATCAAATGTGGCTTTCGAGGAAGCGTCTGTGGAAGCCTCGAAAAAGTTGGCCGATAAAGTGGCCGCGATCCGGTCCGGAAACTGGCAAGCCGCACAGAAGAATTTCAAGAAGAAGCGGGATCCGTTTGTGCTGGCGCCCGCGGGACCGCAAGCGGTGGCTTTGCTGTGGAAGAATCTGATCAGTGCCGGGCAGAGTTTTAGCCCGCGATTGTGGATCATGCTCAGCATCCTGGTGCTCTCGGTGGGGGTGGCGGTGGCGCCGACACTGGGCCGCTCGGGGGCAGGGCCGGTCGTGGTTTCGATTGTGGGAATATTGTTCTCGTGGACCTTTCTGCTGGGGCCTCAAATACTGCGGCAGGATTTTCGGCAGGACCTGCAGCTCATGGATGTGCTGAAAACCTATCCGATTCGTGGCTGGCAGGTGGTGCTGGGTGAACTTTTGACACCGGCCCTGATTTTGACCGCCCTGCAATGTTTGCTGCTCTGGTTTGGGGCCAGCCTTCTGATCTTCACCGGGCTCAAAAATATTCCCGGCGCAGCGGTGATCGGAGTGGCGCTTGGGGCGACGTTTTTGTCGCCCGTCACCAATTTGCTGATGCTGTTGATTCCGAATTCGGCGGTGCTGATTTTCCCGGGCTGGTTTCATTCCAAAGATGCGGTGCAGGGCATTGAGGCCACCGGGCAGCGCTTGATCATGATGCTAGGCCAGGCACTGGCATTTTTGTTGGCGCTGATCCCGGGATCCCTGGCGTTTTCCGCTGTCTTTTTCGGATTGAAGTTTGCTGTGGGAGCACTGTGGAGCGCTGTGCCGCCGGCGGCGCTGGCGGCGGCCCTGGTGTTGGCCGGAGAGGCCGCCATGGGAGTGCTGCTTCTGGGCCGTGTGTATGAAAAATTCGATTTATCGGATGAACTAAGAGGGTAGGGGAATCGGCGCCGACGAAACGTAATATGACTCGATATGTTCGCCAATTGAAACTGTGGGGCGTCTGGCTCGTTTTGTCTCTCGCGGTGGCGCAGGGCGAGGAGTCGCGTTTTGAGCGTGGAATTGTGGCTTCGGTTAACGCGGAGGCGACGCGGATCGGGGTGTCAATTCTGCAGGCTGGAGGAAATGCGGTGGACGCGGCGGTGGCAGTCGGCTTCGCCCTGGGAGTTGTCGATGGAAATAATTCGGGCATTGGAGGGGGATGTTTCCTGCTGATTCGTCGGGCCAATGGAAAAATAGTGGCCATCGACGGACGGGAAACCGCGCCTCGCAGTGCCTCCCGCGAGATGTACGTTCGACAGGGACGCGCCGACACGAGCCTGAGCCAGACTGGACCATTGGCGTGCGGCGTGCCTGGGGAGGTGGCGGCCTTTGATTACGCGTTACGAAAATTTGGCCGCAAATCCATGGCGGAAGTTTTGGTGCCCTCGATTCACCTCGCCGAGGCTGGTTTCACGCTGAGCGCCGCTCAGGCCGAACGGATCGCGTCCGTAAAGGACGATTTGGCAAAATTTGAAGGAAGCAAGGCGGTGTTCTTCAACAACCAAGTGCCGCTGGAAGCCGGGCAAAGGTTGCGGCAGCCGGATTTGGCAAACTCCTACCGGCATTTGGCGAAGGAAGGCACCGCTTGGTTTTACCGGGGCGGGTTTGCGCGCGCGGTGGATCAATGGATGCGCGAGAATGGCGGCCTGCTTTCGAGCGCGGATTTTGCGGCTTACAGAATTGTGAGGCGCGAACCCGTGGAGACCATTTATCATGGCTATCGGGTGGTTTCCTTTCCACCGCCGAGTTCAGGAGGGGTGCATTTGATTCAAATGCTCAATATGCTCGAGGGCTTTCCCGTGGCACGAATGGGTGAGCCAACGCGGCTGCACGTGCAGGCTGAAACCATGAAGCTGGCGTTTGCGGACCGCGCCTATTGGCTGGGTGACCCGGAATTTACGCGGGTGCCGCGGGGCCTGGTGTCGAAAACCTACGCGGCCGATCTCGCGAAACAAATTCACCCGGATCGGGCCGTGGTGGTGAAGGGGCATGGACTGCCGCCAAACTGGGAAAGCGACGTGCTTAAGAAGCACACCACGCATTTCTGTGTAGCGGATGTCGACGGCAACTGGGTGTCCTGCACTGCCACGATCAATACCACCTATGGGTCCAAGGTGATTGTGCCGGGTACCGGGGTGGTGCTGAACAACCAGATGGACGACTTCTCGATTCAACCGGGAGTGAGAAATGCTTTTGGCTTGGTGGGTGCCGAAGCCAATGCAGTCGAGCCGGTCAAACGGCCGCTCTCCAGCATGTCGCCCACCCTTGTTTTCAAAGGCAATGAACCGATTCTGGCTTTGGGTGCGGCGGGTGGCCCAAAGATCATTACGACGGTCCTGACGGAGTTAGTGCAGATACTGGATCTCGGCATGGCGCCTGGCGAGGCGGTCGCCGCGCCGCGGATCCATCACCAATGGTCGCCCGACGAAGTGGTAGTGGAGGCGGGGATGTCCGCGGAATTGCAGAATGCGTTGCGTGCCCGAGGGCATAAGGTTAAAGCCGAGAAGTATCTCTCCACCTCTCAGATTATTGGACGCACTCCCGATGGAAAAGGATTCGTCGGCGCGGCCGACCCGCGAGTTGGCGGGCTGGCACTGGGCTGGTAATGCTGGTGGACGTTCAGCGCCTGCCCCCATTACTCTGGTCACCATGAATAGCCAGGCGAGAGCGTAAACCTTTTGTTTGCAAAGCCGCGCAGAATGCGTCATAGCAAAGCCGAATGGAAGCAATCGCACGAAGTTTGGATTCATCGGTTATTTATGAGCTGCCGTCGGTGGTCGACCGCCTTGATCTGAAGCAGATGTTTGACCGGGAACAGCCCGTGCAAGTGGAATTGGGCAGTGGAGATGGCTCCTTTCTGGTCAAATTCGCTCAACGAACGCCGGATCGAAATTTCTTTGGCGTGGAAAGGTTGCTGGGACGTTTGCGCAAGTTGGATCGCAAAGGGCGGCGACTCGAGCTAAAGAATCTGCGGGGACTGCGGATCGAATGCTCGTATTTTCTCGAATACTTGCTGCCGCCGCAATCCATCGAAGCGCTGCATGTGTATTTCCCCGATCCCTGGCCGAAGCGAAAGCACGCAGGCAATCGGCTGGTCAATGAGCGTTTTCCCGGTCTGGCGGGCAAGGTGTTGCGACCTCGAGGGAGAGTCTACCTGCGGACCGATGACACAAATTATTTCGACCAGATGCGCTCGGTCTTCGCCGCTGCGATTGGCTTCGAGGAGTTGAGCACCCCGGCGGAGCTGAGCGAAGTGGTGACAGACTTCGAGGCGGAGTTCCTGGCGCGTGGAATTCCCACCTTGCGCGCGGCTTACCAGCGCCTGGGATAAGGAACCATCGGCTTAGACGTCGATGACAGGCCCGCTGCCGGAAGGGGGACCGGATTTGGGGCCGTGCGATTTGCGTTCCACCCGCACCCGGGCTTGGGTGTTTCCCGTGACGCTGTTCAGGAACATGGACACGATGCTGATGATGATCGCCCCGAGCAGCGCCGAGCCGAATCCATCCACCACAAAATACTGGCCCAGCAGCAGGCCCACGAGTTTCAGCACCAGGGCATTGATGACGAGGGTGAACAAGCCCAGGGTAACAATGAGGATGGGCAGCGCGAAAAACATCAGGATCGGACGGATGAACGCGTTGAGAATCCCCAGAACCAGGGCGGTGACAAAAGGGGTCCATAGATTGTCATTTTTGAAATGCAATCCGGGCACAATATAAACGGCCACCAATACCGCCAGGGTATTAATCAGCCAACTGGTCAGAAATTTCTTCACCGTGCTGGTTCCCGGTAAGTAAGATGAACGACCGCTAGTCCTCTGACAAGTGACAAAGAAATCGACTCAGGCACCGACGGAGGAGCAGAGTAGGGAAGTTCCGGCTTCCAACGTGATTTCGCAGCCTCGCAAGCTGGCAGGTAAGAGACAGAATTGTCCGGGCACCAGCGACAGGGAGGCTTTGCTGGTTTGCACCCGCGCTGCGCCTTTGACCACCCCAATGACCCAGACTTTCCCGGCGGCAGGGCAATAGGAGACCGGCGCCAGCGCGCTCAACAAATCAACATTGAATAGCGGGTCGCGAACCAATCGACGACAATCCAGCCCTTGAGTTTTCGTCCAGGGTTCGGAGCAAAGTCCGGGCTCGAAATCGGTGAAATCGATGCTCTCAAGGGATTGTTCGATGTGCAATTCACGCGGTTTGCCGTCCAGGCCCACGCGGTTCCAATCCGAAACGCGGTAAGTGGTGTCGGAATTCTGTTGGATCTCGAAAATGACAAGCCCGGCGCCCAGGGCGTGCACGCGTCCGCTGGGCAGGAACATAGCGTCTCCGGCTTTCACCGGGATGCGGTGAAAACAATCGGCAATTGAGCCGGTGCGAATCTTCTGTTGGAATTCAGACGCCGTAACCCCGTGCTTCAAGCCAACGTAAAGCTCGGCGCCGGGTTTGGCATCGGCGATGAACCACATCTCGGTTTTGGGTTCGCCGCCCAATTTGGCCGACTTGGAGGCTGGAGGATGTACTTGCAGGGAAAGGGTTTCGCGGCAATCGAGGATTTTGACCAAGAGCGGGAACCGGCCATTTTGAGCCCGAGTTCCGCCTAGCAACTCGGCGGGATGGCGATCCATCAGCCAGCGCAAGTCGTTGCCGGCAAGCAGACCGTTGGCGATGATGCTGGCGTCACCGGGACGGTCACTGATTTCCCAGGATTCCCCAATGACTGCGTCTGGAGGGAGATTCTTGCCGTAGAGCTGCTCCAACATGCGCCCACCCCAGATGCGTTCTTTGAAAATCGGGTGAAAAGTCAGCGGGTAAAGCATTGGTGAGAGGTTGCTGCCGAGCCAAATCTTGGGTTCATTGATGAAAATCAGGCACCTTGTGTTGGTGGCTGAGTTTCCGGTGAAAGCCTTTCCGTAAAGTGGCCGAAGGTCCTGAACTTCTCGTAGCGCAATTTGAGACGCTCCCGTGGCGACATGGCTTTCAGGCTTTCGAGATGTTTGAGCAGGCCGTCTTTGAAGTTCTTGGCCGCAGTTTTCGGGTCTGTATGCGCGCCCCCCAGCGGTTCGGGAATGATCTCGTCCACTAGTTTCAGTTCTTCCAGGTGTCGGGCGGTGATTTTCAGCGCCTCGGCCGCTTTCGGAGCTGCAGTGCGGTCTTTCCACAGGATCGCCGCGCATCCTTCCGGACTGATGACCGAATAATAGGCGTTCTCCAGGATGAGCACGCGATCCGCCACGCCGATGCCCAAGGCGCCGCCCGAACCGCCTTCGCCTATGACGATGGCAATGATAGGGACCTCGAACAGCATCATTTCGCGCAAATTGACGGCGATGGCTTCGGCGATGTGACGCTCTTCGGCGCCAACGCCGGGGTAAGCGCCGGCCGTGTCGATTACCGTAATGATGGGCAAGCCAAATTTATCGGCCATGCGCATGAGGCGCAGGGCTTTGCGATAGCCTTCCGGATGAGCTGAACCGAAATTTCTTAGAATGTTCTCCTTGGTGTCCCTTCCCTTTTGGGTGCCGAGCACCATGACCTTGTGCTGGCCAAGGGTGGCAAATCCACCGACGACCGCCCGGTCTTCCGCGAACAACCGATCACCATGAATCTCTGAAAAGTCGGTGAACGCCAGGCTGATGTAATCCAGAGTAAAGGGGCGTTTCGGATGCCGCGCGATTTTGATGCGGTCCCAGGCGCTGAGGTTCTGAAAGATCTGACGTTTGGTTTCCTCGATCTTCTTCTCGATCGTGGAAACCTCTTCCTCAAAGCTGATCCCCAGAGAGTGTGTCTCCGGGTGTTTTTTCAACTCCTCAAGCTTGTGCTGGAGTTCAGCAATCGGCTTTTCGAAGTCGAGTTGATGTTTCATCGGCGCCAGATTACCGATAGTGGTGAAGGCAAGCAACGCCGTTTTGGGGGGACGGTCTTGGTACAAACAAAGAGCCGGATCGAAATCCGGCTCTTAGTGGTGACGAGGTTTATACGCCTTCACCCAGGCGCTCAGAAGGGTAGTGCGGCCAACTATTTGCTCGCTGCTCGAACCGCACTACAAGCAAAACCTCTATACTAACCCTAAACGAACAGCGAAAGTACTCGCCTCTAATACTTGGATGTAAATCGCTGCAATCTGTTCAAAACTTTTTCAATGATCGCTCTCATCCGTCGATCCTCAGGCCGCCCGCCAACTTCACGCTAACTCCCCTGCTGATAACTCGCATCGAACTGGCTTTCCGTCAAGTGGTTCAAGGACTGGGGCTGTGCCAGGCTTGCCCTGAAGCTGCGATCAATTCGTCCGCCGCCACTGGTCCCCAGGAACCTGCCGCATAGAACTCTCGATTGGTCAACGGCTTGCCTTCCCAGGCCGCCCGGATGCTGTCGACTAACCCCCACGCCGTCTCCACTTCATCTCTGCGGATAAACAAAGTGGCGTCTCCCGCGATGGCTTCGAGCAGCAGGCGTTCGTATGCTTCCGGGGTATAGGCGCCAAATTCGGTGTTGTAACTGAAATCCATCCGCACCGGGCGGACCTCTGTGGTCGTACCCGGGACCTTCCCGTTGAACCGCAAGGCGATGCCCTCATGCGGCTGCAGCCGCAAGGCTAAGGCGTTGGGATATAGTTGCTGAGCACATTGCGCCGCGAATAACACATTTGGGGTGGGGCGAAATTGAATGCGCACCTCGCTGGCGCTGGCGGGGAGACTTTTCCCCGTGCGCAAATAGAACGGGACACCCGACCAGCGCCAATTATCGATGAATAGTTGCAAAGCCACAAAGGTCTCCACGTTAGAGTCGGAGGCCACCTTCGGCTCCTGCCGGTAACCCGCCCGGGGTTGGCCATCCACAATTCCGGCAAAGTACTGCCCGCGGACAATCTGGCGGGCGACGGCCTTCGGGGTGAGCGGACGGAGGGATTGGAGCAGCTTGACTTTCTCATCCCGGATGGCCTCCGGAGCCAGGGAAACCGGCGGTTCCATCGCGATCAGTGCCAGCACTTGCAGCAAGTGATTTTGCACCATGTCCCGCAGCGCGCCAGCTTCCTCGTAGTACCCGCCTCGCTGTCCCACTCCCAGCTTTTCCCCCACCGTGATTTGCACGTGGTCGATCGTTTCCCGATTCCAGAGTCGTTCGAAGATGGAATTCGAAAACCGGAACATCAGAATGTTCTGCACGGTTTCTTTTCCGAGGTAATGGTCGATGCGGAAGACCTGGCGTTCGCCCGCAAACCGCGTCAATTCCTGGTTGAGTTGCAGCGCGGAGGGCAACGAGCTGCCGAAGGGTTTTTCGACGACGATGCGCTGCCACCCCTGGCCCCTTTCCTTTTGCAGCAATCCCGCCAGGTGCAACTGTTCGACGGTTTGAGCGAATTGTGTCGGAGCGATGGCTAGATAGAACAGCAGGTTACGCCTGAGTTCCGGCAGCGATTCGGCGGCCAGTTGCCGATCGAGCGCGAGGTAAGTTTCGCCATCCGTCAGGTCACCCCGGCAATAGCTGATCCGCGACGCAAACTCCTGCCAGGCCTTCTCGTCGATCGGCTTGGTGCGGGAGAATTTTTCGAGCTCGGCCCGCAGTTCGGCGCGCCAACTGTCATCGGTCTTGTCCCGGCGCGCCACTCCCACGATGCGAAATTGCGCCGGCATCTGCTGCTCGCGGCACAGGTGATAGAGCGCCGGAATGAGTTTGCGCGAGGTCAGATCCCCGCTCGCGCCGAGGATCACGATGGAGCACGGTTCGGCCGGTTTGCGGGTTCCGGCGAGCCGGCAGCTCATGAGATCGTCCAGGTTTTCGGATGTTTGCACAGCGCAGCATCGTGGAGGTGGCGCGGAATTTCAATGGCCAGGATCAGTTGCGGCGGCGACGGAAAGAGACAATATATAAAGATTATATCAAACGAGGCCGGCGCGGGCTGGCCGGCGGAACCGGCCGGGCCGATGACGCCAGGCTCGTTGAAAGGCCGGCAGGAGGAGGGGTGGCGGGGCAGGGTTCTCGGAACAGCCAGCGTGGGGAGTTTGGGTGGGGACAGGTACGATTATGGTGTCCGAGGGCGTAATGGGTAAGGGATTGGTCCGCAGGAGGCCGAGGCTGCCTAAAGGGTATTTTTCAATGACCTCGAAATTGTGCAAAAAAAGTTAAAAAACCTATTGCAACAAGAATGGGCTTTGTTATATTCACGGCTCCGTTTGACCCGTTAGGGTCCGGACAGCATAACCTGTGGAGCCGATAACTGACCACCCATCTGGGTGCAGGATTAATGGTTCCGCTCTCCAAGTAGCTGACTTGGTTGGGAATTGTTATTGATTTATGCCAGTAAAGACATTTAGACCGCTGACGCCGTCCACGCGCTATCTCGCGTATGCGGATTTCAGTGACATTACGAAGACCAAGCCCGAGAAGAGCTTGGTGGAAATCCGTAAGAAGACCGGCGGGCGCAACCACTATGGACGCGCTACGGCTCGCGGCATTGGTGGGGGGCACAAGCAAAAGATCCGGTTGGTCGATTTTAAACGCAAGAAGCACGGCGTGGAAGCGACTGTCGCGGCGATCGAATACGATCCGCGCCGTACCGCGCGTCTGGCGCTGCTGCAATACACGGATGGCGAGAAGGCTTACATCATCGCTCCCAGCGGTTTGCAGGTGGGTGCCAAGCTGATGAGCGGTCCGACCGCTCCGGCGGAACTGGGTAATTCACTGCCCCTGAGCGCGGTGCCGGTGGGGTTGCCTATTCATAATATCGAATTGTGCCCCGGTCGGGGTGGCCAGATGGTGCGCACGGCTGGCGGGGCGGCGACTTTGATGTCCCGGGACGAGGGTTACGCCCAGGTTCGGTTGCCCTCCGGTGAAATCCGGCGGGTGAATCAGGAGTGCTACGCCACAATTGGCCAGGTGGGCAACACCGATCATGAGAACGTGGTTTTGGGCAAGGCTGGTCGTTCCCGGCACTTGGGCATTCGTCCGGTGAACCGCGGTGTGGCCCGGAACCCGGTGGATCATCCGAACGGTGGTGGTGCCGGTAAATCGAAATCTGGTGGTGGTTGGCAGCAATTGACCTCGCCTTGGGGTTTGCTGGCCAAAGGATATCGGACGCGTATCAAGAAGAAGTATTCCAACCGGTTCATCCTGGTACGCCGCGATGGCCGGCCCATGAAGAACAAATAATTTAACTGACTATGGGACGCTCAATCAAGAAAGGCCCGTTCGTGGACGGCCACCTGCTCGAGAAAATCCAGAAGGCCAAGGACGCGAAGTCCAAGACGCCGATCAAGACCTGGTCGCGGCGCTCGATGATCACGCCCGAGTTTGTGGGGCTGACCTTCAACGTGCACAACGGCAAGGTGTTTAACCCGGTGTTTGTGACGGAAAACATGGTGGGCCACCGGCTCGGCGAGTTTTCCCTGACGCGCACGTTCAAGAAACACGGCGCGCACACGGCCAAAGCGGAGGCGAAGTAGACCATGCAAGTTCAATCAATCACCAAAAACGTCCGGATGTCCGCGCAGAAGATGCGCGAGGTGGTCCGGCAAATTCAGGGTCTGCCGGCGCCGCACGCGCTGGCGGTGCTCTCGGTGGTGCCGCGCAAGGGAGCGCGCATGGTGGCCAAGACTTTGGCTTCCGCCATCGCCAATGCGGAAGATTTAAAGGCCAACAATCAGCAGTTCAGCGCGCTGCGCACCGACCGGTTGGTGGTAAAAGAAGCCCTGGCACAAACCGCCTCCACGCTCAAGCGTTTTACGCCCAAAGCCCGTGGTTCGGCTGGTCCGATTCTCAAGCGCAATTGCCACATCAAAATCATTCTTTCCGACGAGTAGTCCAATAGCGTATGGGTCAAAAAACAAATCCAATCGGTCTCCGTATCGCCGTTAACCGCGATTGGCGTTCCAAGTGGTACGCTGGCAAAAAGGAATACGGCAAGTTGTTGACGGAAGACCGCCAAATCCGCGAGTTGCTCAAGAAGAAACTGGAATCGGCCTCCGTGCCCCAGATTCGAATTGAGCGCGCGGCCAATCGTTGCCGGATCACGATCCAGACGGCGCGCCCGGGCATCGTGATCGGACGCAAAGGGGCCGAAATCGACAAGCTCAAGGAAGAATTGAGCAAGATGACGGGCAAAGAGATTTACGTCGACATCATGGAGGTGAAGACTCCGGAAATCGACGCGCAGTTGGTGGCGGAGAACGTGGCGGTGCAGCTTGAGCGCCGTGTGTCGTTCCGCCGCGCGATGAAGAAGGCGCTGCAAACCGCCAAAGATTTTGGGGCTGAAGGGATCAAGATTCGCTGCGCCGGCCGGTTGGGTGGCGCGGAGTTGGCCCGGGTGGAGCAATACCACTGGGGCCGGGTGCCGCTGCACACGTTGCGTGCGGACATTGATTATGGCTTCGCCGAAGCCAATACCGTGTATGGCAAACTGGGAATCAAGTGCTGGGTCTGCAAAGGCGAGACCAAAGGAGCCAAGGCTCCTGCTGGTTCCCAACCCGCGCCGATCGGCGCGCCGGCTGCGGCTGAGGCTGTCGCCGGTTAACCTGGAAATCGCTCGAAGAAAGATTTGTTATGCCTTTGATGCCTGAGAGAGTTAAGTACCGCAAAATGCACCGCGGCAACCGCGCTGGGTTAGCTACCCGCGGCCAGACCGTGTCATTTGGCGAGTACGGGCTGATGTCCCTGGAACGTTGCTGGCTTGATACCAAGCAAATTGAAGCGGCCCGCGTGGCCATTGCGCGCAACATGAAGCGCCACGGGAAAATGTGGATCCGGATTTTCCCGCAGAAATCGTTTACCAAGAAGCCGTTGGAAACTCGAATGGGCAAGGGCAAAGGGCCATTGGAATCCTGGGTGGCGGTGATTCGCCCGGCGAACGTGTTGTTTGAGGTGGACGGCGTGACCGAGGCGGTGGCCCGGGAGTCGCTGCGGTTGGCCGCTACGAAGCTGCCGATCAAAACCAAGTTTATTTCGCGCCATCGGGTCGGTTGATTTCGCAGGAACCTATGAAGAAGTCGAAACGCAAAGAGATTCAGGAAAAGACGCTGGCCGAGCTGCTGGCGGATTCGCGGAACTGGCGCCAGGAAATTTTTAACCTGCGGTTGCAGCAGGCCAGCGCTCAATTGGAGAAGCCGGCGCGCCTGCGCACTCTGCGCCGGGACATCGCCCGGATCGAAACCCGGATCTCCCAACTGCGCAAGAAAGGCGCCTAATTTTTCCGTATGGCTGAAACCACTATCAATACGAACAGTCCCGCCCCCGCCGCCGCGCCGGCAGCACCCGATCGCGGCAACCGCAAAGAGCGCGTCGGCGAGGTGATTTCCAACCGGATGGCCAAAACCATTGTGGTGAAAGTGGAGCGCCGGTTCGCCCACGCGAAATACAAGAAGGTCGTCAACGGGTACAAGAAGTTTTACGCCCATGACGAGAAAAGCGAAGCGAAGGTGGGCGATCGCGTGCGCATCGAGGAAACCCGCCCGCTGTCGAAAACCAAACGCTGGCGCCTGGTGGAAGTGGTGGAACGCAGTTCCGGGGTCACCCCAGTAGCCGTATAATCGAGGATTTATGTTACAGATTCGCTCAATTTTGGATGTGGCCGACAACACGGGCGCCAAGCGCGCGGCGGCGATTGGCGTGCTGGGCCGCAATCAGACGTACGCCGCGGTGGGCGACGTGATCAAGGCGCACATCAAGGAAGCCACGCCGGATGGCACGGTAAAGAAGGGCGAGGTCGTGGACGCGGTGGTGGTGAGGACCAAGCAGGCGATCCGGCGCAATGACGGTTCGTATCTCCGGTTCGACAGCAACGCGATCGTGATCATCGACAAGGAATTGAACCCGCGCGGCACCCGCATTTTCGGACCGGTGGCGCGTGAACTGCGCGACAAGAAGTTTATGAAGATCGTGTCGCTGGCTCCGGAAGTGATTTAAAGAGGCGAGTTATGTCGAAATTTCATGTGAAGAAGGGTGATGAGGTGGTGGTGATTGCCGGTTCCTCCAAAGGAACCCGCGGCCGCATCATCACGGTGGTGGGCGACAAGCAGCGGGTGATTGTGGAAGGCGCGCAGATGATCAAGAAGCACATGCGCAAGAGCCAGCAGCATCCCAACGGCCAGATTCTGGAGCGTGAGGGCACCGTTCACATTTCCAACGTGATGGCCGCCGCGGAATTTGACGCGCGGGCCGCACGCCGGACGCCCTCCAAGGCCAAGTAACCAAAGATTTTAACCAACTTAGAGACCGACGCTCCGGCAAAATCCGGGAAACAGCGAAATGAAAGCCAGACTTTACGAAAAATACGTCAGTGACGTCGTGCCGGCCCTGAAGGCCAAGCGCAACTATAAAAATGTTCACGAAATTCCCCGCATGGAGAAGATCGTGGTCAACATGGGCGTGAGCGCCTCCTTGGAAAAGAGCGCGGTGGACGACGCGGCCAAGGATTTGGCGCTGATCACCGGACGCAAGCCCGCGACGACGCGATCCCGCCACAACATCGCCAATTTCAAGTTGCGCGATGGCCAGGCGATCGGTTGCCGGGTGACGCTGCGGCGCGACGCGATGTATGAGTTTTTTGACCGCTTGGTGGCGACCTCGCTGCCCCGTATTCGCGACTTTCGCGGACTTTCCCCCCGGTCATTTGACGGGCGCGGGAATTACACCCTTGGGGTTACGGACCAGACGATTTTCCCCGAAATTGAATTGGACAAGATTAAACGGCAGCAGGGCATGGACATCACGATCGTGACCAGCGCCAAAACCAACGACGAGGCGCTGGAGCTGCTGAAGTTGATGGGCATGCCTTTCGCGGAGGTGAAGGCGAAGGAAGTCAAGCCGGCGGCTGCGGCTGCGGCGGAAACGACGACAACCCCATAAGCGATTTTTTATATGGCTAAGACAGCATGGATTGAACGGAATAAGAAGAAGGCCGATACGGTCAAGAAGTACGCCGCGCTGCGTGCGGAGCTTAAGGCCAAGCGTGATTACGCGGCCCTCTCCAAATTGCCGCGCAACGCCAGCCCCGTGCGGGTGGTGAATCGTTGTTCAATGAGCGGGCGCCGGCGCGGTTATTTGCGCAAATTCGGCTGCTCGCGCATGACCTTCCGTGAGGGCGCGCTTAACGGATTGATCCCGGGTGTCACGAAAGCCAGTTGGTAAGCCCTGCATACTATGAACGATCCTATTTCTGACATGCTGACGCGGATCCGCAACGCCACGCGGGCGCTGCATCCGACTGCCGATCTGCCGCACTCGCGGATGAAGGAGAATATTGCCACTATCCTGAAGCAGGAAGGCTATATCGCTGATTTCGCGGTGGAAGCCGGTGTGCCGCGCAAGCTCAAGCTCAAACTGAAATACCAGGGCCGTAAGAGCGTGATTGAAGGTTTGGAGCGGGTGAGCACCCCGGGACTGCGCCGGTATCTGGGCGCGACCGAGATGCCGCGGGTTCATGGCGGTCTGGGCGTGGCGATTGTCACCACCTCCGAAGGGGTCATGACCGGAGCGCAGGCGCGCAAGAAGAATATTGGCGGCGAGCTGATCTGCTACGTCTGGTAAGCACATTCAACAATTAACGATTTAAGCAGTCATGTCACGAATTGGAAAACAGCCGATCACCATTCCCGCCAAGGTGAAGGTGGATGTCAAAGGCCAAAAGGTTTCGGTCGAGGGACCGAAGGGTAAGCTGAACTGGGAATTGCCCCAGCGCATGAGCCTGGCGGTGGAGAAGGACAAAGTGGTGGTCAGCCGCCAGGGCGATGATGCCCAGGCCAAGGCCCTGCACGGGCTAAGCCGCGCGCTGGTCAACAACATGCTCCGGGGTGTCAGCGAAGGCTTTGTTAAGAAGCTCGAGATTCATGGCGTCGGCTTCAAGGCTGCGGTCCAGGGCAAAGTGGTGAACATGAGCCTGGGCTATTCGCACCCGATCAATTACAACATTCCCGACCAGATCAAAGTGACGGTCGAGGAGAATACCAAGCTGACCATCGAAGGCCCGGACCGGCAGGTCGTGGGGCAGGTGGCGGCCGAACTGCGCAGCTTCTATCCGCCGGAGCCATATAAAGGCAAGGGCGTGCGTTACAGCGATGAGCGCGTCCAACGCAAGGAAGGCAAGACAGTTCAGTAATAATTAAATTGCTCGCGGCAAAATCCGCGGGAACAAAAGATGAGAACTGATCTGAAACAAAAATTGGCCTTGCGCCGCAAATGGCGGGTCAGGGCAAAAGTGAGCGGCACCGCCGAGCGCCCCCGCATGGCCGTCTGCTTTAGCAACGAGAATATTTACGTGCAGTTTATTGACGACGTAAAGCGGGTAACGGTGGCGTCTGTCGGCACGACGTGCAAGGCGATGCCCGACCGCGAAAAGCTGGCTGCCAATGTGACCAGCGCGAAGATCGTCGGCACAGCCGCCGCCCAGGCGGCGCTGAGCAAAGGCATCAAAGCGGTTGTGTTCGACCGCGGTGGCGCCCGCTATCACGGAAAAGTCAAAGCCCTGGCGGATGCCGCGCGCGAAGCGGGTCTGCAATTCTAATTCCCATGGAGACGAATAATTCACCAGAAGCGCCCAAAACTGAAGCCGCTGACCAGTCGCCGCAGCCGCACCAACCGCAACGCCAGGGGCGCGGCGGTTTTCGGCCTCGCCGTCCCCGTCCCGCTCCCGATGCGGACTCCGGAGGGCAGGGCGAGGATTTGGTCGAGAAAGTGGTGTTCATCAACCGCTCGGCCAAGGTGGTCAAGGGCGGACGCCGCTTTAATTTCAGCGCCCTCGTGGTAGTGGGCGACAAGCGCGGTCGCGTGGGCGTTGGGTTGGGCAAGGCCGGCGAAGTGGCGGACGCCATCCGCAAAGGCGGAGAGATGGCCCGGTCCGCGATGGTCAATGTGTGCCTCAAAGGTGGCACGATTCCCCATGAAGTTTTCGCTCGTTACTGCGGGGCAAAAGTGTTGCTCCGACCGGCCTCTCCCGGTACCGGATTGATCGCCGGCAAGACCGTGCGCGCAGTGCTGGAATCGGCGGGGGTGAAGGACATCCTGACGAAATCCCTGGGATCCAATAACGCGGCGAACGTGGTCAAGGCTACTTTGCAGGGCCTGTTGAGCCTGCGCCTGGCTGAAGACATCTTCAAAGATCGCGGCCGGGAGTACAAGAAACCGGTGACGCCGTCGGTGCCGGCAGCAGCTGCCACGGCTCCAGCAACCGTCTAAGTAAAATTGATTTCTTATGCGTTTACATGATTTGAAACCTCGGCCTGGTGCCAAGCATCGTCGGAAACGGCTCGGGCAGGGTGAATCCAGCGGTCACGGTAAAACCAGCGGACGCGGTGGCAAAGGCCAGACCGCCCGTTCGGGCAGCTCGATCCGCATCGGCTTTGAAGGCGGTCAGATGCCTCTGATTCGCCGTATTCCCAAACGCGGGTTTAATAACAAGCGCCACGCGACGGTTTATCTGCCGGTGAATCTGGCGGACCTGAACCAGTTTGAGGATGGCGCCCGGGTGGACGAAGCGGCGTTGCGCAGCCTTGGCTTGTCTAAGGGGCGGGCCGCAGGCGTGAAAATTCTCGGGACCGGCGAGCTGACTCGCAAGCTCACGGTATCGGTTTCCGCGTTCAGTGCCTCCGCTCGCGCCAAGATCGAAGCCAAAGGTGGCACCTGCGAAGTAGCCAGCCCCAAGAAAGCCGAGCGCTCTCCGGCCAAAGCTTAGTATTTGAAGTAACTCACCATGCTCGCCTCCATCGCCAACACATTCAGCAACTGCTTCAAGATTCCGGAACTTAAATCCCGGATTTTGTTCACCTTGTTGGTCCTGGCCATCTGTCGCCTTGCCGCGGTGGTGCGCATCCCGGGGTTGGACGGCGCGGTGCTGGCTGAGTTCTTTAGCAAGCACCAGCAAAGCGGTTCCTCGGTGCTGGGCATGTATAGTTTGTTCACCGGCGGCGCCCTCGAGCATTGCGCGATCGGCGCCCTGGGTATTATGCCTTACATCAGTGCCACCATTATTATCCAGTTGCTGACCGCGGTTGTGCCGCGCTTGAGCAAATTGGTGCGGGAAGAGGGTGGTCGCACGAAGATCATTCAATACGGACGGTATCTCACCGTGGCGTTGTGCATCGGCCAGGGTTTGTTCATGGCCCTGCAGTGGGAGAAGCCTGAAGGGATCTTCGGTCAGGGCATTGGCCAACTGGTGCTCTACAAGGATTCTCAAATTTGGCTGTATCGCATTCAAACCGTCCTGATGCTGACCACGGGAACGATGTTGCTGATGTGGCTGGGCGAACAGATTACGGAACGCGGCATTGGCAACGGCGTGTCGCTGGTGATCACCATTGGCATTCTGGCGCGTCTGCCTCAGGCCGTGGTCTCGCTGAAGGACATGTTCTTCCCCGGCGTGAGCGGCATCGAAGCGAAGTTTAATCTCGGTCACGCGGCGGCGTTGCTCTTGCTGCTGGCTGGAGTGATCGCGGGCGTAATTGCCATCACCCAGGCCCAACGCAAAGTCCCGGTGCAGTATGCGCAACGCGCGGTGGGCCGCAAACTCTACTCGGGAGGCACCTCGTTCATGCCGTTGCGCGTTAACTACTCCGGCGTGATGCCGATCATTTTCGCCCAGGCGATCCTGATGTTCCCGCAAAAGTTCTTCCTTTTTGCCGGAAACTCCTTGGCGGGCATGGGCAGTCCGGCGTTTAAGCTGATCGGTGATTTCTTCACCCGTTCGGCGCGGTTGCTGGCGGAAGGCGCTTTGCTCTATATCCTGATCTATTCGCTCATGATTCTGTTCTTCTCGTATTTCTGGGTCGCCACCCAGTTCAACGAGTTGCAGATTGCCGATGATTTGAAGAAGAATGGCGGTTACATTCCCGGGGTTCGTCCCGGCCAGGCTACCAGTGATTATCTGCATAACGCCATGCACCGCATTACGCTCGCAGGCGCGATTTTTCTGACGATCATTGCGATCATCCCCATCATTCTCGCTCGTGAATTGCAGATTCCTTACCCGGTGGCGACGTTTTTTGGCGGCACGAGCATGTTGATTCTCGTGGGTGTGATGTTGGACACGATGCGCCAGATGGAGTCCCATCTGTTGATGCGGCATTATGATGGGTTCCTGAAGAAGGGGAAGATTCGGGGCCGATTCTAAGACCGCAGCCCGCCGGGGAGTATCGCGGGACGGCGCACGCAGATGATTGTAATTAAGAACGAGCGGGATTTGGAAGCGATGCGGCCCGCCTGTGCGGTGGCCGGGGTGGTTCTGAGCGAGGTGGCGAATTATATTCGCCCCGGGTTGACAACCATCGAGTTGGACGAATACGCGGCCGCTCGGATAAGGCATCACGGTGCCAAAAGCGCCTTTTTGGGTTATCGCAAGTATCCGTGTCACATTTGTATCTCGGTGAACGAGCAAGTGGTGCATGGGATCGCGGGGCCCAAACAACTACGGTTGGGAGATATCGTAAGTCTGGATGTGGGTGTGATTTATAACGGTTTTATCGGTGACAATGCGCGGACGGTGGCGGTGGGTGGTTGCGGGGTTTTGGCGCAGAAACTGATGGATGTCACGGAAAAGTCTTTGCACATGGGTATCGCCCAGGCGGTGCCCGGCAATCGAGTAGTCGACATCTCGCGAGCCGTGCAACAGTACGTTGAGAGCAATGGGTTTAGCGTGGTTCGGGAGTTTGTGGGTCATGGCGTCGGAAGATCGATGCATGAAGAGCCCCAGATCCCAAACTACGTGGATGGAAAGTCATCGCCCAAACTCCGTGCGGGTATGACGCTGGCGATTGAGCCCATGGTGAATGCCGGGGCTGCGGCGGTAAAAATTTTGAATGACGGCTGGACAGTGGTGACGCAGGATGGTTCATTATCAGCTCATTTTGAGCATACCGTCCTGGTGACCGAGTCGGAGCCGGAAATTATGACATGTGCCGAGAAGCTGCCTTTGAAGTCGAAGGCTTGATTCTGGAAGTGTTGCCGAACCGGACTTGCCGGGTCGAGTTGGCCAATGGGCACAGATTACTGGGTTACGTGGCGGGGCGGGCCAAATTGGCTTGTGTCCTGCCGGCAGTTGGCGAGAAAGTCCGGCTGCGGTTGTCTCCGTGCGATTTGTCGCAGGGGCGAATGATGTTGGCAGCAGGCAAAAAGTAAATTTTATATGAAAGTTCGCGCATCCGTGAAAAAACTTTGCGAGAATTGCAAAATAATTCGTCGCAAGGGTGTAATTCGTGTCATTTGCACCAACGCCCGGCACAAACAGCGCCAGGGTTGAGAAGGCAAGGCCACCAGCAAAGCAGCGTAAAAAAATAGAGAAATATGGCTCGTATCATCGGAGTTGAAGTACCGCCGAATAAGCGCATTGATATTGCGCTCCGCTACATTTACGGGATCGGCCCCAGCAACGCCTGCGACATTCTCGCCAAGGCAAACATCGATCCGTCGGTCCGCGCGAAGGACCTGACGGAGCAACAGCTTTCCCAAATTGTCCACGCGATCCAGGATGGCAAGTATGTCATCGAGGGCGACCTGCGCCGCGAAATTGGCATGAACCTCAAGCGTCTGCAGGGCATCAAGTGCTACCGCGGTGTCCGCCACCTGCGCGGTCTGCCGGTGCGTGGCCAGCGTACGCAGACCAACGCGCGCACGCGCAAGGGGCCGCGCAAGACGGTCGGTGTCACGCGCAATCCGAGCGCCAAGGCTGGAATTCACTAATCTGTTATGGCTGACGAAACCAAAAAGCAACCCGCCGCTCCGAAGAAGGAAGGCAAACCTGAAGGCGCGCCTGAGAAGGCCGCCGCCAAACCGGCTGCCGGCGAGGCGAAAACTCCCAAAACTCCCAAGAAGGCCGCAGCGCCCGCTGAAGGTGCGGCTCCGGCCGCAGGGGCTCCCGCTCCGGCACCCGCTGCCGCTGAAGGTGCAGCCGCTCCGGCGGCAGGTCCCGTGCCGGCGGTCAGTGCTCCGACCGCAGCCGAACTGCTCGCGGACGAGATGGCGGGCAAGAAGATCGTCAAGGCCAAGGGCGCAAAGAATATTACGACCGGGATCGCCAACATCTTGGCGACCTTCAACAACACGCATGTCAGCATTACCGACATGCAGGGTCATGTGATCGGCTGGTCCACCTCGGGCCGCGTCGGTTTCAAAGGTTCGCGCAAGAGCACGGCCTACGCCGCACAGCAGGTGGCGCAGGATGCCGCCCGCCAAGCGATGTCCCACGGCATGCGCGAAGTGGAAGTGCGCGTGAAGGGGCCCGGATCGGGCCGCGAATCCGCCATTCGCGCCTTGCAGGCGATCGGCCTCGAGATCACCACGATCAAAGATGTGACCCCGGTGCCGCATAATGGCTGCCGCCCCCGGAAGAAACGCCGCGTCTAACTTTTTAACTCAACTCTCTGGAATAATTTAAGTATGGCTCGTTATACTGGCCCTCGTGTTCGCATCAGCCGCAGGTTTGGGGTACCCATCTTCGGCCCGTCAAAGTATTTGGAACGTCGCAATTATGGTCCGGGCGTGCATGGCCCGAAGTCGCGGCGGAAACACACTGATTACGGCCTGGGCCTGATCGAAAAGCAGAAGTTGCGCTATTACTACGGCCTCCTGGAGCGTCAATTTCGTGGCGTCTATGAGAAGGCCCGCCAACGTCGTGGTGTGACCGGCGAGCAAATGCTCCAGATCCTCGAGACGCGGCTGGACAACATTTGCTATCATCTCGGTTTCGCCAATACCCGCGCCGCCGCCCGGCAGTTGGTCGGTCACGGCCATGTGAAAGTGAACGGTCGCAAGGTGGACGTGCCGTCCTGCGCGCTGAAGGTGAATGACGTGGTGGAGATCAAGAATTCCAACGCCGCCCGGCAACTGGCGACCCGAAATTTGGAAAGTGCCACCAGCCGCACGGTGCCCGATTGGCTGTCCTTGAACAAGGAAGCCCTTCGCGGAGTGGTGATGCGCATCCCTACCCGTGACGAGATTCAGCCGATTGCCAACGAGCAAGCGGTAGTCGAGTTTTATTCCCGTTAATCAATAAACACAACGAATCTCGCGGACGGGCAACCCGTCGGCGAGATTCAAAACAATTATAGGGGACGCCGGGGCTGCGGGAATCAGCCACGGCGGCCAGATTAAAATTGTTGAAAGGAAAATATGGCAGTTAGACTTGGACGTTTTGAAATGCCCAAGCGGTTGACCAAAGAAGAGTCCACCGCTACTCCGACTTACGCGAAATTCGTGGCGGAACCCTTTGAACCGGGTTATGGGCACACCATTGGCAACTCACTGCGGCGCGTGCTGCTCTCCTCACTCGAGGGCGCGGCAATCACCTCGATCAAAGTGGATGGGGCGATGCACGAATTCGCTACCATTGACGGTATCGTGGAAGATGTCACGGACATCGTCCTGAACCTGAAACGGGTTTTGTTCAAATCCGCGATTCGCGAACCGCAGACCTTGCTGCTTTCGGTCAATAAGGAAGGCGAAGTCACCGCCGCGGACATCCAGCTCAGTCAGAATCTCGAGTTGGTGAATCCCACCCAGCACATTTGCACTCTGGACAAGAAGCGCAAATTCGAGATGGAGTTGGAAGTGAAAGTCGGCCGCGGCTTTCTGCCGGGCGACGAAAACAAGAAGCCCAACCAGGCGATTGGCGTTATTGCCATCGATTCGCTTTTCTCGCCGGTAACCCGGGTGCGTTACGCGGTGGAAAACGCGCGCGTCGGACAACGCACCGACTACGACCGCCTGGTCCTGGAGATTTGGACCGACGGCCGCATCACCCCGGACGATGCTTTGACCCAGGCGTCCGCGATCCTGCAGCATCACCTAGATGTGTTTGTTGGATACGACAAGGACGCGGTGGAATTTGAGGAAGTGGTAGACAAGCAGGACGAGGAGAAGACCAAGCTCAAGAAGCTGTTGAACATGAGTGTCAACGAGATCGAATTGAGCGTGCGCGCCGCGAACTGCTTGAACAACGCGAACATCACCACCGTCGGCCAACTGGCCATGAAGTCGGAGCAGGAGATGCTCAAGTACCGCAACTTTGGCAAAAAATCGCTGAACGAAATTAAGGAGAAACTGCAGGCTCTGGGTTTGACGCTGGGAATGACCTTCGAACCCGAACTGCTGGATGCTCCTAAAGAAGACCCGTCGGCCCTGCCGATTTCCCGATAAGTAAGATCTATGCGACACCTTAAAAGAACCGCCAAGCTGGGCCGCACCAGCGAACATCGCAACGCGATGCTGGCCAACCTCGTTTGCAGCCTGATCAAGCACAAGCGCGTCGTCACCTCGCTGCCCAAGGCCAAAGCTGCTCGTTCCGTAGCAGAGAAGATGGTTACCCTGTGCAAGAGTGGCAAGTTGAGCGACCGCCGCCTGGCCGTGGCACGCCTGCACCAGGAGGAAGCCGTCAAAATCCTGTTTACCGAGATCGCGCCCGCCCAAAAGGGACGCCGCGGTGGTTACACCCGGATCGTGAAGATGAATCAGCGCCAGGGTGATTCGAGCCAGAAAGCCATCCTGGAATGGGTGGACTTGCCGGCGCCGGTGGAAACGCCGAACGCGGAAGCCACCACGTCGGAGACCAAGCCCGCTGAAGCCAAGACCGAAGCGGCCGGCGCGACCAAGTAGCTCCAGACAGCGCTAATTAATTCAGACGAAGCCCGTTCCCGACTTGGGATCGGGCTTTGTTTTTTTATAAGTGCAGAGGTTGCTCGGAGCGTTCCGCTTATAGTCGCAGGAACACTTTCCGCTTATAGAGGAAGCGGACGAACCAGAAGGCGAGCAGCAAGCCCACGATGGAGATCACGAGATCGCCCATGCCCTTGGCCACCGAAGTGTCGAACCAGGTTTTTAGATCCCCGCCGGCGAGGCGGGTGGCGAGTTTGCGAAAGCCGCCCAGCATGTTGCTGGCGAGGTAGACGGTAATGGAGTTCATGCCCATCCAAACGAACGGCTGGCACCATCCCCGCAACTTAAGCACATCCACGACGAAATAGAAAAGCGCCATGAGGAGCGCGCTGTAACCTCCCGCGACCAGCACATAGGAGGAAGTCCAGATCTTCTTGATGACTGGGAACTGCAGGTTCCACAGCCATCCGGCAGCGATGGCGACGCAGCCCCAAGCCACCAGCAGCGCTACTTTGCGCTGATCCGGACGGGTCGGGTCGCGCAACAGGAATCCGGTCAGCACTCCCAGGAGGCAAGTTACCACCGCTGGCATGGTGCTCAATAGCCCTTCAGGGTCATAGAACTGATCGTACTTGCGCGCGGGCAGGTACTGGAAGTCGAGATGATTTACGAGGTTCAAGCCGGGCTCAAACTTCCCATGAGTTTGATTGGTGGTGGCATTAAAAAGCTTTTGTGCGGTGGCCCACGCGAGGCCGTCCTTGACGGCGGAAGGGTTGCCGGATTCACGCAGTGCCGAAGCTCCGGCGGTGTTGCCGGCCTTTTCGGCCAGGGAGGCGAGGTTGGTTTTCTCCAATTGAATATCGCGAATAGGCACAAAACAGACCAAGGCCCAATAGCCGATGAGTAGAGCGACGCACCACGCGGCCAGGGCACGCGGTTTGAAGAAGCAAAACAATAGGCCCCCGAAGAAATACGCCAGCGCGATGCGGTTCAGCACGCCCATCAGCCGCATGTCCGGCCAGGGATTGGTGAGGCCGCCCGAATAGAACAAGCCGACGACGAAAAGCAGGATGCCGCGGCGGAAGACTCGCTTGACAGCGTCGGGACGTCCGCCTCCTTCGATGGCTTTTCCCAGCGAGAACACCATGGAGACGCCCATCATGAAGACGAACAGCGGAAAGATGAGGTCGTAGAACCGAAAACCGGCCCATTCGGCGTGTTCCAATTGATTGGCCAGGAAGCGAGTGGGGCCGGTCTGGGTCATGCGATTGAGCGCGTAAACCAGGGAATCCGCCCCGATGATCCAGAACATGTCAAAACCACGCAAGGCATCCAGGGAAACCAGGCGACCTGAGGGCGCTGAAGCCGGGGCGGAGTCAAGCGCCTGGGCCGGGGTCGGGGAAATACTCATAATCTTGACAATGATTTAAGATAAAACCCGGGGTCGCTTCAAGCACAATGGGATTGCCGAGTAGGAATTGGGCGCACACCTTGCGGTTGAGTCTATTCGGCGAGGCGGGATGGGGTGAGCCTGTCAGCGACGATCAAAACCCCAGCCAACCGATCAGCGCCGCTGCAATCAACAAGACAGCCACCAGCCACCAAAACCAATGGATACCACGCGGCACAGGAGGTTCTCCACCGAACTCCCGTTTCACGTAGTCGTCATAATCGAAATGCTCCTCAGGCAGATCGAGGCCGCCGCCTTCCGCTTCCTCGCTCCATCCGGTTTGGTCGTCCGCGCCGCATTCGGGGCAGGCACGTGCCGACCGTGGCACGCTGGCTCCGCAATTTGGACAGATTTCGGGTGGTCTTTTCAAGCCGAAGATAATCTGACGGCTGGCCGTTCCCGGCGCAAGGCCGGGAATTCAGGACTATATTGGTGGTCCCACAATCTTGGAAACCGGGCGCACGGTTGATCGCGGGCCTGGCGGGAGGTCTTGGCGAGTGGCTCCGTTTTTGGTGGTGCACTTATCGGCTATCTGACGGTGGGGGTGCCCCCGGTGTGACCGAGTTGGTAATCCAGTCGAGGTAACGTGCATTCCCGTCAGTGATCGGCAAAGCAATGATCTCCGGGGTGTCGTAGGGATGATGCCCGATAATGATTTCCTCCAGGTGAGCCAGGGAGGCGCGGGAGGTTTTCAGTATCAACAGCACTTCGTTGCTTTGCTCCAGCTTGCCTTGCCAGCGATAATGCGACTCGATGCCCGGCACCAGGTTGCCGCAGGCAATGGCACCCGCTTCCAGTGCTAAGGCAACCAACTGGCGAGCAATGGCGAGGTCCGGCGCGGTCACCAGGACCAGGAGATGTTCGTCGGAGGGTTTCATCGCGGAGTGACCTTTGGCCATGCAAGCGGGACCCCTTGAGCCGTCAACAGGCCCTGAAAATCCCGGAGCAGAGCATTTTTGGCGCGAACTTCCCGCGGTGCGCATTTGTGTTCCTTGCAGAAGGCGGCCAGGGCTCCCGCCGCCTCGCCAATATTCCATTCCACCGGGTGCAGGCGGTAGCAGCCGTTGGTGATATGCGTTACGCCCAGGTTTTTGCACGCGGCGAGCAGGTTCTCGACCCGCTTGGGAATCAAGGCCCCGAGCGGAATCTGGAAGGGCAGGGAACCGACATCGATGTAATTCACGCCGCTGGTGCTGGGGTGCAAGTCGATGCGATAACTGCCGATGCCCACGGAATCGGGATACTCCATGGCTTTTACCGTTTCAATTGTAGCACCGGTCTCCTGTCGCCGGGCTTCCGTTGAGACGTGTTGCTCCAGGACGGTGAATTCCGCCTGCAACCTGCGACTCTCGCGGATGTAAGGGTATTTGGCCAGGCCATGGCTGGTGCCGGTAATGTCGGCGCGCAGTCGCAGACCTTTCCAGCCGGGGCTGCCATTGGGTCGCGGGGCTTCGGTTTGCATCCAATAGAGCAAAGATAAACTCAATTGGCGGGCGCCTTCGACGTGGCGGGCCGCTTCTTCGTCGGTGACGCCGATCAGGTTGCCCAGCAGGTAATCGTTCTGGGGCCAATTCACGAGCGAGATGTCCCCGCGATAGGTTCCCGGGGCAAATTGGGAACGGTCGATGATGCGGCGGTATGCGAACAGCCCGGTGGCTTTGGATGGGTCGGTTTCCACCCGTTTGGTGGTTAAGGTCACGGGATCCGAGTATTCCCAAGACAAAAGTTTTCTGGGCCAGGCTGGGGTGAGTTTGGGGACATAGTCCTTCCAGAAATCATATTGGGCCGGTCGTTCGATGGTGTGATCTTCACCCTCGAGATAATCCATGGCGAAGCAGCAGGTGAAGGCCTGCTGGTTTTGTGATGCGGCTGTATCCGGGGCATGTGGTTCGCCGGTTTGGGCCTTGGATTCGGCGCCCGTGACGAATTCCGTTTTAGTCAAAGGCAGCAGGTCGCCGAGGTCGGTGGCATCGCAGAACCAGGGCGCCCGAAGCACCACAGAATGGCCGGACTCCAAATCGCGCAGGCTGACGGCGAGCACCCGGTCGCCCTGGGTTTCCGCGGCGGTGGGGCGGTGTTGCGTGAGAATTTGCAGGGACCCGCCGGCGAGGTAGGGAGCGAGGAGCTCATACAAGGCCGCGAGCGCGACGCGGGGTTCGTGGCAGAGCCGGGAGACCCAGCCGTTCCCGGGATTGAGATACGGATTGGCGCGAGCCTCGGCGGTCAGGGGGAAATTGCGGGCATAATAATCCCGAATTCCCTGGCGCAGGCGCAGGTAACTGCGAGTGCCACCAAAAGTCTCGATCCAGGGATTTTCGTCCGGCGGCACCGCTTGCGAGGTCAACTGACCGCCAATCCAGTCGGTCTCTTCGGTCATGATAACCGTCAAACCGGAGCGGACCGCGGCCAGCGCGGCGGCGCAGCCGCCCAGGCTTCCGCCAATGATGACCAGGTCGGCCGCCATTTCCTTCGTTCGTGCGGCGGTTTTTCCAGCCGCAGGGGCGTTTTGACTGGAACCACGAGGCGTGGCGAGGAGCAGGGCGGAGCCGCCTAGTCCCAGCGTTTTCAGGAAGTTGCGTCGATGCCAATGTGCCTGTTCATGCATGTCAACAAAGCTATGCATCAACGCTTTCTCTGACAATCGGATTTGATATGATTTCAGTGTGACTGAATCGAGAACTAATGAGCCGCGAAGTGGCGGTGCGAGCACTGGCGGCGGCGGAGACCTGGGGGTGCCGGGTGAAAAGCCAGGTGCAGAACTCCCGCTCCGGCGCACATTCGCGTCCGGCTCTGGGGCAGATTCTGGAGTGAGAACGGATGATGACACTGTGGAGGTAGGTCGCAGCGAATGGCTGGTGTTCAAGCGCTCGAGCATTCATGGAACGGGTGCGTTCGCGCGATGTCCCATTCCCGAGGGCACCGCGATCATTGAATATGTTGGCGAACGCATCTCGAAGGCGGAGTCGCTGGCTCGCTGTGAGCAGGACAATCGGTATATCTTTACCCTGACCGCCCACGAGGATCTGGACGGGCGGACGGAGGAGAACCTGGCCCGGTTTATCAATCACGGCTGCGCGCCGAACGGCGAGGCGGAACTGGATCAGGAGCGGATTTGGATCAGGGCGCTGCGGGACATAGCCATGGGCGAGGAGGTCACCTTCAATTACGGTTACGACCTCGATGATTACCAGGAACACCCTTGCCGCTGCGGGATGCCGGAGTGTGTTGGCTTTATTGTGGCGGAGGAATTTTTCGAGCACGTCCGCCAGGGGAATCGCCTGCGGTCCGAGAACGGTTGATTCGAGCCGGGTCGGCTCAACCCAGCAGGGAACGATTCCTGGCGGCTCGCTGTTGTTGCACCAGGTAATCGATCCAGCCTTCCATGCCAATACCGGTGCGGGCGGATACTTCGAAGATGCGGGCGCGCGGCGCCGCCTGTCCAAGGTTCTCCAGCGCCAAACGACGATCAAACGCGCAGGGACCGGCGAGGTCCATTTTGCTGATGACCGCCGCATCGGCGGACTGGAACATCGGCGGGTACTTCAACGGTTTATCCTCGCCTTCGGTGACCGACAGCAGCACGACGCGCAAATCTTCCCCGAGATCGTACGAGGCGGGGCAGACGAGGTTGCCTACGTTCTCGATAATCAACAAATCCAGTTGGTCCGCCGGCAACTTGCCGACGGCGCGGCCGATCATCTCCGCCTCCAGATGACAGACGGTGCCCGTGGTGATTTGGACCACCGGGGCGCCGGATTCGCGCAAGCGCAGCCCGTCGTTTTCCGTGGCCAGATCGCCGACGATTACCCCGGGGCGCAACTGACCTTTGAGGCGTAGCAGAGTGTCGCGTAAAAACGTGGTCTTTCCCGAGCCGGGCGAGGAAACCACGTTCAACACCAGCAAGCCCCGGGCGCGGAAGTATCCGCGGTTGCGTTCGGCGAGACGATCATTTTGATCGAGGATAGCCTGGCCCACGGGCACGGTGCGGCGTCCGGGTTGATCCGAGGCCGCACCTGGTCCAGGCGGAGCAGGGTGGGTGTGCGAATGCTCGTGCTCGTGATCATGCCCATGAGAGTGCGGGTGCGGGTGGGGATGGTCATGGGAATGCTCGTGCGCCTCTCCGTGGTGGTGCTCGTGAGCAGGTTGAGTCTCTCCGGCATTCCTGACTTGTGGCGGGTGTTCTCCGGGCAACCCGCATCCGCAATCATTACACATTATTCAACCTCCAGTGAAGCGAGTTCAAGTTCGCGTCCGCCTCGCAGTTCGCGGCTCGCCGTTTGGCATTTTGGACAGGCGGCGAGCAGGTTCTCGGACTGAAATTCGGCCTGGCAGGCCGCGCACCAGAAACGTGCCGGTACGCTTTCGATTCGCAGTTCGCCGGTTTCGGCGAGCGTGCCGGGCGCGAGGGCCTGGAAGGCGAACTTCAGGGCTTCCGGCACGACTCCGCTCAGGGTGCCGATCCGCAGAGTGATGACGCAAACGCGGGCGGCTCCCGCGTTTCGGGCTTGCGTGGAGGCAAGCTCCAGCGTGCTTTCCATGATCGAGATCTCGTGCATGCGGCGTACTCTGCCGGGGCAGCATAGCCCCATCCGCCGCGGGTCACCATGTCAAAAGTGTGCGGTTGCCCGGAGGTGCGCGGTTGCCCCGGGTGTGCCTGCAAAGGCACACTGCAAGGCTCAACTGCGCTCTTGCTATCGGTGCCGAATTCGGGCAAACCAACATCAGTGCTCGTTTAATTGATTATGAACTCGCGCGATCTTCCCCTCGGCGGTTTGCGGCTGCGCCGTGCCTTTACCTTGATTGAGTTGTTGGTGGTCATTGCCATCATCGCGATTCTCGCCGCGATGCTCCTGCCGGCCCTGAGCCGGGCGAAGGAGAAGGGCAAACGGACCCAGTGCCTGGGCAATCTGCGACAGGTCGGGGTGGGGGTGACGATGTATGCCAATGATTACCAGGAGAAGGTGTTGCAGGCGCGCTGGAGCGCCGACACGTTCGTGCAGAATTGTCTGAATCCTCCCGAGGCCAGTGCGGCGGCGCAAGTCGGCTTGGCGGTGCGCTCTAATACCGCCTCCATCTGGACCTGCGCTAATCGGCCCGGGTTGCCACGGCTGGAACCGCAATTCCCACAATGGGTTCTGGGGATTCTCTACTACGGCGGCATCACGAATTGGGACAGCCCGGTGTCGCGGTTGCCTTCGCATAGCCCGGTAAAGCTCAGCACTTCAAAACCTTATTGGGTGTTGGCGACCGATCCCATAATGAAAGTCAACGGCAGTTGGGGCGGGCTGGAACCAGGCCGGGAATTTGTTTATGAAAACATGCCCCAACACCGGGGGACGGGCGCATCGAAAGGGCCGGAAGGGGGCCAGCAACTGACCATCGATGGCTCGGCCCGGTGGCACAAGTTCGAGACCATGTTTTTCTTCCATAGCTGGAGCACCGGCGCGCGGCAGGCCTTGTTCTACCAGGACCGCACGGATTTCGAGCCGTCCCTTCTGGCGGCTCTGCCCTCCTTGCGCGCAGCCCTCTACCGATAGCCCGGGCCATGAATTTACTGAAGCGGCGCAAGTTCATTGGACAAATGATGCAGGCCGCCGGTGGAACGGTCCTGGCGGGGCAGCTCTCCCCGGTTCTCGCGGCGTCCGCGTCGTCGGAGAGCAAGACGCTGGTGGGCTCCAATATTTACGGCTGGACCCAATACGCGCAGCGCGAGGGCAAACCCCTGGACGTTCCCGGGATCATCTCAAGCCTGCGGGATTGCGGCTACGATTACCTCGAGACGTTCATGGACGTCGGCAAGCCGGAGGCGAACGCCGCGTTTGCCGAGCAATTGAAAGCCAAGGGATTGCAGCCGGTTAGTCTTTACGTCGGCGGCCCGATGCATGAAGCAGCGAAAGCCCGGGAGACGGTGACCCGCATCCTCGCGGCCGCCCGGGTGTGTCAATCCGCCGGCTTTGTGGCCCTGAGCTGCAATCCGGATCCCATCGGTCGCGCCAAGACGGAGGACGAATTGAAGATCCAGGCCGGCGCGCTTACCGATTTGGGCCAGGGACTCAAGGAACTGGGTCTGCGGTTGGGAATACACCATCATCTCCCCGAAATGGCGGACAAGGCCCGCGAGTTCTATTACGACTTTAACCATACCCGGCCGGAGTTGGTCGGTTTCTGCTATGATGTGCATTGGGTGTGGAAGGGGGGAATTCAGCCACTCGACGCGCTCAAGGAATACGGTCAAAGGGTGGTGACCTGGCATTTGCGGCAAAGCCGGCAGGGTGTGTGGTGGGAAGACCTGGACACTGGGGATATCGATTACACCGCCGTGTCGGGCTACGCCCGGGAGCACCAGCTTGCCCGTCGGTTTGTGGTGGAATTGGCCCTCGAAGGAGGCACCAAAATCACCCGGAACGCCGTCGAGAATCACCGGCGCAGCCGCGAGTTTGTCCGTCGAGTTTTTGAAGGCAAGGCGTAGCGCCGGGGGATGCTGACCCCCGCACCCCCCTAAAAACCCGTCACACCCGTCACAGAGGCCGTAAACATTGGTCCGGATTGGGGTCGAACCCGTTACAAAACCCGTCATACGACCTGTCACGTACCCGTCACGACGAGGTTGAAGGAGGCGGCAGCGACATGATCGGCGGCGTTGTAGCCACAGGTGATCTCCCCGGTGCGGGAGACAAATTGACCGCTGAAGGAATACCAATAATTTCACCAGGACCCTGAACTTTGTTTTGACCCCTGTAGGACGAAACTCTGTCCGCCGCGTGCGGAGCACCATAATGTAATTGACTATTTTGATAATATCTGCATCATAAGGACTTAATCCAAGTTCAACCAATCACGCGTGTAAACGCTTGCCGAATGATGAAAACGGCATTCTTTCAGCGTTCGTTAGTGCGGGCCGTCCACTTGGCAGCCTTCCTGCTCACCGCCGCGTCGTATAATCTGCCCGCGGCGAGCTTTGCCAATCCTGGCCGGATAGCGATCCTCGACCACACCAACGCCAGCCCATTCCCAGCGGAGATCATGGTTGAGGGACTGGCCGGACGGATAACTTCCGTGACTGCGACGCTGGCCGAACTGGGCGCGCAGTTCAAGCGGCCCACCTCCACCATGGATCTGTGGCTCAACCGGCTGGGCTTGAGTTGTAAAAAAGGCGCTGCACGCCTCCGAGCAGTCGCGGCCCGACGTGGTGGAACAAAGAAGGCAGTGGCCCCAGCGGCTGGCGGGGGTGCCCGCCGAGCGACTCGTGTTCTTGGATGAAAGCGGCGCCAGCACGCAAATGACGCGCCGCTATGGGCGCAGCCCGGTCGGCCAGCGGCTGGTCTGTCCCGTGCCGCAGGGACATTATCAGACGACCACCATGATTGCTGCCGTGCGGCTCCAGGGGCTGCAAGTCCCGTGGCTGTTTGACGGGCCGATTGATGGCGAGCTGTTTTTGGCCTGGGTGAAACAAGGGCTGGTGCCCGTGCTTCAACGCGACGACGTGGTCATCTTGGACAATCTATCCACGCACAAGGTGGCGGGCGTTCACGAGGCCATTGAGTCTGCCGGGGCTCGGCTGGAGTATCTGCCGCCATATTCGCCAGACTTCAACCCGATTGAAAATCTGTGGAGCAAGGTCAAACAGGGGTTGAAACGCCGTGCTCCCCGCACTGCCCGCCAACTGTTCAAGTCCGCTGGCGCGGCCTTCAACACCGTCACCCCCGAGGATTGTCACGGCTTCTTTTTGCATGCCGGATACGCTACATAATAAATGGAAAGGCTCTAGTCCCAGGATTCCGCGTGGGCCGGATCGTGGAGGCACAGGTTAACAGCTTAGCGTTTATCTCGTTTCCTTTTCGAGTTTTTCACCAAGAGCACTGCTGACGCACAAGCCGCCCTTTATCGCAATCCGCTCGTCCGACCAGACCGCCAACCAATACTAAAATGTTAAGGGTCTGCAGAGATAGGTGCTAAACTGTTACGCCTAAGGCATTCTTGCTTTTCGGCAGACTACCGAAGATGCAGGCGGAATTATGCGGCGTTCTGCAGCAAGGTGTGTCTCCCGGCCTTTGTGTCCTACGGGAGTGCTACAACCTGTCGTACTGCCGTAGGACAAAGGGTTCATACGCCCGTCCGACAGACAGTTTCCATAACACCACGTACACTGAATGGAGCGCAAGTTCAAGAGTCGCAATACAATTCAGCTCAGCAACGACCCATTTTGCCTATGAATACTCAATGTGACCTGCGGATGGCCGTTTTTTCGATGGCAGCAATCCTGTTTGCCGAAACGGCGGGCGCGGAGCATCTCAGGGTGATGCGGATGGGCTTGGGCGCAGGAACGATCACAGCGACCGGGCTCAATTGTCCAGGGGACTGCGATGAGACTTACGCGATCGGAACGTTGGTCACTCTCACCGCCAACCCCGATGTCGGCTCCGTCTTCGTGCGCTGGGAAGGGGATGCCACGGGGGCCGGGAATCCCACAACGGTTACCATGAGTGTGGACCGATCCGTCAGGGCGGTGTTTGACCTTGCCACGCCCATTCCTACCCTTAGTGGCCTCACACCCGCCGACATCCAAACTTACTTAACCGCCAACCCGATAGTAAACACCCCCGCTCGATTTCTTAAGGCCTTGCCCCCCGAGTTCAAGCAGAACTGGCTTTTGATGACCCGCTCCGAAAGTCTTCAGACGGGCACCGCCGAATCGCCTCGCTTGCTTTTGCCCGGCGCGGATGCTCGGGCGGTTTTTACCATCGGCATGCTGCAGCATCTCTCTTACCCCGGGTCCCATCCCAACGCGATTGAGTACATGCAGTGGGACGGAAGCGACAAGAATTTCCATTTCCATGAAATCGTTTTGGACACCATCCCGCCCACGGGTGAACATTTCAATGACAATACTTTTGCGATTCCTGCGAGGTCCAGGGGCGTTAGCGCGGATGATGCTAAGTGTTTCAAATGTCATTCGACCCGCAATGTTCTTAATAACGGTCCGTGGGTGGGCACAACAGGCATTCCGCCTGGTAGTGTGCCCTGGAAGAATAAGCCCAACTGGGACACCTACGATAGTTGGGCGGGGCTAATGCCTTTTAATCGGGACCGAATTTATCAAGGTTCCGTGGAGGCGGCCGCGTTCAGGAAACTGTTAAATTGGTGGACCTGGAGCGCGAATGAACCAATCCGGCAAATCATGGAGCAGTTGGTATTTCAGCCCCTCGGTGTTCCGGCGGCACACGTGATTACTCAAACCAGCGGAGGGGCCAACGATGGTCACTTAAATTTCTCCTTCGACACAGGACTTGTCTTAACGGAACCCGCGCCCTCTGGCCCAGGATCAATCAATACGGCGTACTCTTTCAATGGTGTGGCAGTCGCGCCTAACACTGGAACTCCGGTGACGCGAGGCGGTTCATTTGTGACACTCCACCACACGGCTACTCCCACCAGTGACGAAGGCCGGTCCGTGCACTTCTTTGACCTTTTGGGAGGCTTGGCTGGCTCTCTTAATCAACAGCGGGTCGCCGATGAAGTGATCCATCATCGTTTTGCCACCGGAAGTTTTCCCATAGATGTTCGACCGATTGCTTTGGCTATCGCGCAGGGATGGGTTGTACGATCAGGAAACACGGTGATCAGCACGGTTGGACCCGCTCTTAGCGTGAATTTCGCATTCTTTAACAGCCGATTTGGCGGAATGAACATCGGCCAAATATTCAATGACACGAAAGCCCGCGAGCAAAGCATGCCCCAAAGGAAAGCGGACAGGGAGAAAAAGAATTTGGATCGAAGTGCGGACGAATACCTTTCGGCTTTCGCTGGAGGCGCGGCTGATGGCCTTATCCAAGCATTTGGCGCCGCGACATCCCAAGGAACGGACACCGCATTGGCCAGACTCCGACAAGAAGTCTTTCGCCGGCCCCTTGATGCAGGGTCGGGCGATTCCGCAGGTGTAATGGGAGGTGTTTACGTGGATCGGGAGATTTACGATGGCAACGCCGAGAAGATGGCTTTGTTTCGATACTTCCTGGAACCATTGGGGGTGTCCGTCGACAAATGGTCCATGGGAGTTCGCGGGCGTTCACGAACCTATAGCTTTGCGGATATCTTTGGCACTTATATTACTCAATTCGTAAACGATTTGACGGCTAGTCTGCAGGCCGATCCTATTGGGACATTGGATCCCACCAGCGGTGCCGCTGTAATCAACCACCTGAATAGTACGCTCATCGCATCGCAACTACCTGACCCCAACGGATGTCCCAAGTTCACGGATGTGCAGAGGATCTTCAACAAAGGCTGCGTCGAATGCCATGGAGGGTTATTATATCCTCCCTATAGGAATGCCTTGCCTCCAACCATAGGCCCCAACGATCACTTGGATCTGTCAGAGGACGAAAATCCTGCATCGACGGTTGGCGTGAGCCCCAGGCTTGCGCGTTCGTATAGCATGGCGCAGGCGCTCACTTCGGTTCCAGCCATGAACAGTTTCATTTACCTCCGCATTACTCAAACGAGCGAGGCCTGCCCCTTCGGGCTCATGCCTTGTGGCGGGCCAGCGCTAAGCAAAGTGGACATTGAAACCATTCGCCGCTGGATCGACTGTCCGTCGGGTTCGGCGCCGTTCACGGTAGGGGATACGCATATCCGGACCGTCAATGGCGTGAACTATGATTTTCAGGCCGTGGGCGAATTCGTGCTTCTCCGCGATGAGTACCTCGAAATACAGTCCCGGCAAACCGCGGTTGGGACCGACGGCCCTCTGGGGCCAAACCCCTATACCGGTCTCACCTCCTGTGTCAGCATCAACACCGCAATCGCGATCCGGATCGGAAACGACCGAGTTACTTACCAACCGAATACCAGCGGGCAAATTGATCCCACCGGGCTTCAATTGCGGATCAATGGCAAACTGACCCCCTTGACCGCTCAACCTATTCCACTCGCCTCCGGAGGGAGAGTTATTCAAACCACACCCCCTGGAGGCATTCAGGTTGAAGCGCCGGGCGGGAGTGTGATAGTCATTACAACGAACTTTTGGGACAATTATCAGGTGTGGTACTTGAACGTGGATGCCCGCAATGTCCGGGCAGCCACGGGAGTAATGGGAACGATCTCTCAGGGGAACTGGTTGCCCGAGCTTCCAGACGGAACGCCTGTGGGCTCAATGCCCCCTGGCTTACTGCAGCGATATCAGATCCTCTATGGTGTATTTGGCAATGCCTGGCGGGTATCTGATGCCACATCACTATTCGATTATGCGCCCGGTACCTCGACCGCGACGTTTACCATCCCATACTGGCCTGGATACGGAGTAACCAACTGCATCCCCCCCCCGCAGCCAAATATAATCAACAGACCCCCGCAAGCACCGCTAACCCTGAAAGAGGCCGAAGATGCCGCCAGTGGCATTGTGGATCCGGATCTGAGGACTAATTGTGTGCACGATGTGATGGTGACCGGAGAGCGCGGATTTGCGGCCAATTACTTGCGGTTAGACCGGATCGCCCGCAATGCGCTGCCCAGCGCGCCTGCTCTGGTGGTTCCGGTTGACTTCCCGACGAATAAACTCGCCCAGCCCATCACTTTTACTTGGAACCGCGCCACCGATACGGATGGCGATCCGGTTAACTACAAGATCCTAATGTGGGTGGCTGGTCAAACACCTAACAATAACAATGCCCAGCCGGTCTCAGGTCTGCCTCGGCTCTCGGTTAAGCCCACCAAGGGCTTCGTCGTGATCGAGTGGGCTGCAACAGGCGCGGTTCTCCAATCTGCAGACAGCGTTACCGGGCCATGGGGCGATATCCCGAATGCCATCAGTCCATATCTGGTGACCCCAACTGCCTCAATGCAGTTCTACCGGCTCAGAGGCGGGGATCAGGAACAGATTTCGACCACCGTTTCCAACCTCGTATCTGGTCAATTGTACTATTGGAAGATTATTGCCGAGGATGGCGTAGGGGGCACTGTCGAAAGCGAGACCCGTGGTTTCGTGGTCGAATAGACCGTTTGGGAAGTTAGGGTTGGAAGTCATACCCAGAACCACACAGGAACCCCGTTCCGTATTTCGACCTTCAGCGCGATCTTGCATCCTGGCAACGCGAGGCGGGAATTCGGCGTGGTCGCGCGATCAACCCATAGGAGCTTGGCTGCCATGCGATGAACTATGGTGTCCCGAAGGTTTTGTAAAATTCTTTGGAAAATGAAACGCTGGCTAATCCCAGGATTCTGCGCGGGCCGGATCGTGGAGGCGCAGGAAAACAGTTTAGCGTGTATGAAGCGACGCGGCGACCCCGCGCTCCAACCGAAGCGTCTGGCCTTTTGCAACGGAGGGGCCGCGACGAGACCAACGAATCGGTGGTACGTGGCCAGGCGCTGTCTCTTTTCGGCAACTCACGGCGCCAGTCGGAAAAAGCCATTGGTCGATCTCAGTGGCAGGGTGACGATCCACTGGTCGCCCTGTAATGCGGGGCTTGCTGACAACACCTGCCATGGGATGCCTGCGTCCAGGGCTTCCTTCCATTCGACACTGTGCGTTCCGCCGCTGGCCGGCCAGGAGAGCGTCAATGAGCCGGGAGGAATCAATGTCACACTGAGCGGGACCTGGACTGGTGCCAGCGAACCGGTGAGTACAACGTCGGAGCCCGATGCATCACCCAGGCCGCTGACCTGGTAGGCACCCAGGCCGAACAAGTAGAGACGAAATGTGATAGTGGCGGTGGTATTCTGGAGTGCGGCTTGGCCTGCAAGGTCAATCACCCAAGGGGTCGAGCTGCTGGAGGGCGAGCCGCTGGCTGGTAAACCATTGCCAAAGGTGGTGCCATTGGTGCTGAAAGTGAGGCCGGCGCCACCGGTCGCGTTTTGAAAGAACCCGCGAAATGTGAGCTGGTTTACCGACAATTTCTGGCCCGATACGGGCGCGACGGTGAATTGGTAATATTGCTTTTTCGTAATAGCGCCAGCCAGGTCGGTTCCATAGCTGTTTCCGGCGCTGTTGGCGGGCTCACTGGCAAACCGGTTGACGCGCATGCCGGCCGCCCAATCACTGGAACTGGGGGACAGGCCAGCTCCGCGCTGTAAGGCTCCGACGGTGATTCGAGCCGACGCGGAATTGGGCGCCGCGCTTGGCTCGTTTCCCGCATCACCGTCAAATTCCCAGACCGCCAGTGATCCGAGCTGGCCGATGCCGAGAGGAATGACGCCTTTTTCGGCCGAAGGCAGGCTGAGTCCGGCGTCGTTGGCGGCCAGGACGACGAAGAAGTATGGCTGGTTGTTCATGAGCCCGGAGACGGTCAGCGAAGACACGTTGCCAGCGGCGAGCACTTGCGAATAGTTGCCGGGTGAGGTGCCGTAACGCACTTCGTAGCTGGTTGCCCCCGGGACCGCCGACCAAGTGAGCGTGGCTTGCGCGTCCCCGTCCGCCACGGACAGGAGAGTGGGGGGTGCAGTGGCACCCGCTCCGCCCAACGTGATCTGTTTGACCTGAAAGGTATTGGTGGAAGTGCTGCGCGCTTTAACGCTGTGCAGGCCTTTGGTGAGGAACACCGACCCTGACCACTGTCCATTCCCCGCAATGCTGGCATCATCAATGAGCAGCAGGGCTGCGGTGTTGGTTCCCGTTGGTGTCAAGACAACCTGGTATACGCCGCTGCGTGGGGCGATGATGTTCCAGTTGATCCAGCCGCCGGCGGCGGTGGTTTTGCCGAGCGAAGCATCGGCATGGTCCGTGATGCTGGAAGTGATTGGGGCCAGAATGGCGGGGATCAGCACGCCATTTGTGGCTTCGGCGGGAAGATGGCTGGCGCGGTCATCGATGCCTTGGACGATGGGATATTTGCCCACATCCAAAAGTCCCTGCTCCGCATAGTAATCCGCCCAACTGGGCCATTGCGCATAGGTGCCGAAGACATTTACCGCCGAACCAGCCAAATGGAACATGTCCATGAAGCGGCCTTGGACGCCTGCGGTGCGAGCATCGCCATACTTGGCTTTCAATTGCACCCACGACCCGCCGTCATCGCCCCCGAGCGACCACCCGCTCTCGTATGACAGTTGCTCGAGGCCGAAAGCTTTGGCCCACGCCGCCTCCAGGTTCATCGTGCGCTGCATGTTCTGACCGAGCGGTTGGCCGGTGGCTTCACCGCCGCCCGGCATGCCATCCTCGAAGATCCGGTCCACACTGGTGATGCGCACTTCTCCGAGGAACACGGTTTGATTGATGTTGGTAGGATAATCGGTGTCGCCCTGGCCTTTGAACATGATGGTGTGGGTCGACCCCGGTTGAACGGAGAACGACCGGGTGAAATAATACTCGGAATGCGTCCAGAACACGTTGTTGGCGGACCAGGGATAAGCCGAATCATACCCTTGCGGCGTGTAGCCGTTGCCCTGGCTGAAGGTGCGGGCGGTGATGTCGTTGGTGTCGTCGAGGTAAACCCGGATGTTCTCGCGGTCCGCTGCGCTCGCGCCGGTCTTGGTCCGGTTCACGGCTTTGAATGATACTCCGAAAATCGGAGAGGTGAAATTCGTGGGGAAGGTCACGGAAATGGACGCCGTGCCTTTGTCGACGATGAAACCCATTTGACCGCCCTTGAAAGCGGGCGGGATGTCATCCGAACTTCCCCCGTCACGGGCGATGCCGGCAGCGCCCGACCATGTCCAGGCGGAGCCCGGGGGCGCGATTTGATATCCGGCCTGGGACAGGACAGGGATGGCGAAGTGCGGGTCCGAGAGCAAAGCCGTCAGGCCGTTGCCGTTCACCGCTCCGTAATAGGTCGCTCCGCCACCGCCCCACAACCAATGGTTAATGGGATGCGGGTCGGTTACGTGCTGCTGGCCGTCACCATTGTTGTAATAGCGGTCGGCGAAGGTGAGCGCCAGACGCGCGGTATCGTTGTCATTCGCATATTGCCACTCATAGAGCGGCCGCACGCGTGTCATCATGGCTGCGTCCCCGAACACGGCGCGAAAGATGTCACTGATTTGGACCAGCCGAAGCACGATTTTGCGATAGCGCCAGGTGTTCATGCTCACGTAGGCGCCGCCGCCGTCTTTGGCTGTGGAAAGCTGATCGAAGTTTATGGCCTGAAAATCGTCATTCGCCGCATCCGCATCGGCGGCGGTTATCGCATTGATGTTGGCCCAATCCACGTAGAAGACACTGGCCCAGTTCCAAAGCTCATTCTCGATCTCGAGATACACGCGAAGGTTGGGATTGAGCGGCGGATAAACGGGATCCGGCACGGGCGCGGTGTACGGCTCCACGCCGTCCGAGCCATAACGAATCAAGTTGGCCAGCTTCCAAGTGTAGCTATCGGTGTCGCTAGGTAACCGGCCTGAAGCCACCGTTGGGATGCTCAGCATTAGGTCGCGGCCGGTTTCGTTGGCCAGGAGAATTTTATGCTCCCAGGAAGCGCTATTATCGGAAGCGTTACCGATGCCGTAATGAGGTTGACTGACTTCCCCACCGTTTTGGTTGAAGTAGCCGGGGTGGGTGCGCTCGGCCCAATCGCGCTGTTGATTGGCGACAAGTTGGAAGCGAACGACGGTGAAATGCCCGAGCGCATCGAGCATCTGCGGGGTGAACAGGGAATTCGTGGGATCGTAACTGGTCGCGGCATCCGGCGCAGTGGGACGCATGAGGCGAAGCTCAGTGATGCCGGCGGGGCCGCCAGGCTGGCCATTCCGGTGTGAGTTCGAGAAGCGGATGTAGGAAGCGTTCCAGCCCGTATTTGTGGCGATGAAGGACCCGGTGGTCAGGTTTTGCGCCGCGTTGTAGCTCGAGGCGAGCGATCCGCTCTTCACATTACCCTGGAGTGAGACCGTGGCGCTGCCTCGGAATGAGAAGGTCACGCGGCCGCGCATGAGTGGATCGACATCCAGGCCCTGGTTGAGGCTTTCCTGGAAGACATAAGCTCCATCGCCCATGGGCCACCCATTGGTGTCCATGGTCGGCTTGGGGCCGCTGTTTACGCCTTCCCAACTGTTGCGCGCGCCTTTGATGATGTCGGTAAAGCCGGTGGTCCAGTCCGGGTTGTTAATACCCGATTGAGTCAGCGGATCGATCACTTCCTCCGGTACGCTTGGGCAGGACCAAAGCAATTGCGCCGCCCAGGGCCCATCCGAGTGAAGGAGCGTGGCTTCCACATCAATCGGCACCCCTTGCGTTAATGCCAGGGTGCCGGTGCTTCCACCTTCGATCGCTGTCTGCTGGTCGATGACCGTGCTCCAAGTGCCTGTACTGCTCGGTCGCACGCGCAGCCGGAAAGCATCTTTCGCGATCGCTCTGAAGGTGTAGGTTTCAGAAAAACGGGGGATCATCTGCCCCGTCCACCGGGCCGAGAAATTCGTGGCGGGGACCGAACGGAACGCAAGATCGCCGACTTTGCCCCCGCCGCCGGGCGGCAACTTGTTCAACCCGAAATCGAGTCGAACTTCCTTGCGCGTGAACCCGGGCGCACCTGTCAGGTCAGTGTTCGGGTAGTACTGGCCAACCAATCCTCCCGCCGTAAACCCTCCACCGTGACCCGCCTGAGCGGCGAAAGCGCCAAGGATAAGGGGTAGCGTCAAACCGACCGCGCGCATTAACAGATTCATCGCCGGCGAGAGTACCACGTGCGCTTTGCGCGTTACCATCTCAAACGATTTCGCACAATTATCCTCCGCTGTAGCCGCTGAGTCTTCGAGACTCTGACCCGTTGACTCACGGATAAAAG